>JAIELF010000024.1 GCA_019753235.1 bacterium | reverse complement strand
TTTCGGCCCAAGAGTCCCCGAACAAAGATGGCTTAGCGGTCGTCGAAGCGATCGAGACGACTTTTCGGTCGGCCATTGAAAGAGTTCGACCTTCGGTGGTCTCGGTCTTTCTCCGGTCGCCACAATCCTCCGTCCCGGTGGTCGCGTTTCCCGACGGTCGAATCGTCCCCAATCCTATGGCTAATTCTGGGCTCGACGTGCAGCCAGCGGCGTTTGGTAGCGGGTTTGTGCTTCGTAAAGAGGGTTTGATCGCGACGTGTTATCACGTCGTACGCAATGCCGCCAAGCCAGGGGCCCAACTCGATATCGCGATTCAGCTTCACAACGGGATGGTCTATCCCGCGACGATTTTTGCGGCCGATCCTCGAAGCGACTTGGCGGTGTTGAAGGTCGTGTCGCAGACCCCCTTGGAACTCACTCCGGTCAAGATTGCCGATGGTTCAACGCTCTTTCCGGGACAATTCGTATTGGCGCTGGGAAATCCGTTTGGAGTGGCGGCGCCCGATGGTTCGTTAAGTGCTTCGTGGGGGATCATCAGCAACATTCGTCGGCGGCCGGCCGAACCTGCCTACGGCGAATCGCGTCAGTCGATCATCTACCAAGGCCGGACGCTGGTGCAGACGGATGCCCGGCTCAATACCGGGAGTTCAGGTTCGGCCCTCATCAATGTTCGAGGGGAGCTTGTCGGTATCGGCATGGCCCTCTCGGCGGCGGTCGGTTTTGAAGCCCCCGGCGGTTTCGCTCAGCCGACCGATTCTCTCACTCGCCGCGTTCTGGATACCTTGGCCGAGGGTAGGGAAGTTGAATACGGGTTCATCGGAATCAGTTTTGAGCCGACCGTTCGAATGACGGCCGACGGGCAGGGTCGCGGTCGCGGCGTCGAAGTTATCAAGGTTCAGCTTGCCTCCGCCCTTCAGGCCGGCCTGGTACCGGGCGATGTCGTTGTCGAAGTTGATGGCAAACCGGTCGGCGATCTGCACGACTTGATCCTGGCAGTGGGAAGTTTGCCTGCCGGCACAAAGCTGCGTACCAAAGTTCTGCGGGGAAATGCCCAGAAGGAGATTATTCTTCCGCTGGGCAAGTATCCGTTGAAGGAAGATCCGATCGTCACCAACAAGCGTCCCGATTGGAACGGGATCAGAGTCGATTATATCAGCACCATGATCGACGCGATCGGCGGTCGGTTTGCTCTCGAAGAGAATGCCACGCCCCCGTACGGCGTGGTGGTGCGCGAGGTGATCTCGCAGAGCGTCGCGGCACAGAAAGGAATTCAGCCCCGGCAGGTGATCTTGGAGATCAACGGCCAGAAAATCTTTGATCCCGACGATTTTGATCGAATGCTAAGCAGCCTCGAAGGACCCGTTCGCCTGAAGTTTGAGGGAGGAGCGGAGCACGTTTTCGAACGGGGCCCAGTGAAGAAATAGGACTCATGACGACTGACGAATTACGCGAATCCTACCTCGATTTCTTTGGGTCGAAGGGATGCGTTCGCCGCCCCAGCGATTTGCTTGTTCCGCCGAACGATCCCAGCGTCCTGTTTACGCCCGCGGGAATGAACCAATTCAAAGAGCAGTTTCTGGGTATCGGGCCGCTCGAATTCACCCGAGCAACCACTTGCCAAAAGTGCATCCGCACTGGCGATATCGAAAACGTCGGTCGAACTCGTTTTCACATGACGTTCTTCGAGATGCTCGGCAACTTCAGTTTCGGCGACTACTTCAAACGAGAGGCGATTCATTGGGCATGGGAATACTGCACCAAGGTTTTGAAGTTCCCACCCGAGAAACTCAACGTCACTATTTATCTCGATGATGAAGAAGCCTTCGGCATCTGGCACGACGAAGTCAAGCTCCCGTCGTCGCGAATTCGCCGGTGCGATGAAGATCAAAACTTTTGGCCCGCCAGTGCCCCGACCGAAGGGCCCAACGGCGTCTGCGGACCATGTTCAGAAATCTACTTTGATCTCGGGGGGGGCAACGAGGTCGAGATCTGGAACCTCGTGTTCACGCAGTTCAACAGGGTCGGATTCAAGCATCTCGAACCATTGCCAAAGAAGAACATCGACACCGGCATGGGGCTCGAACGATTGGCGCTCGTTTTGCAAAACGTCCCGACCGTGTTCGATATCGACATCATGAAGCCGATCGTGATGGCTGCCAGCGAAGCCGTCGGCATGACCTATGACGCGACGCATCCCGAATCGTATCGGCTCCGTCGAATTGCCGAGCATTCGCGCACAGTGACATTCTGCATGCACGAAGGGGTCGCCCCTTCGAATGAGAAGCAAGGATACGTGGTTCGTCGGCTCCTTCGTCGCGCGGTTCTCGACGCGTATCAGCTTGGTCGGCGTGAGCCTTTCCTTTACACGATCGTGCCGGCCGTGGTCGCGGCGATGCAGAAGGCGTATCCCGAAGTTCGGCAGAATGCCGAGAGTGTCGCGCAATCGATCAAGGGGGAAGAGGAACGTTTTCTCCGGACGGTCGAGACCGGCATCACCTATCTCGAAAATTTGCTCCGCCGAGCGGAAAGCCAAAAGCGGGCAATCCAAGGAGAGGAAGCGTTCGAACTCCACGCGACGTATGGATTCCCAGTGGAACTGACCGAGGAGTTCGCCAGCCAACGACAGGTTCCTGTGGACCGAGCCGGCTTTGAGTCGGCGATGGAAGAGCACCGCAAACGAAGTGGCACGGACGCGTTCTCTGCGGAAGTCTTTGCTCTCGGCCCGATTCATGAAGTGAAGAAAAGTGTCGCTCCAACGATTTTTGTCGGCTACGAACAGCCGACTGCCGACGGAGTGATCCAGGCGATCATTGCGGGTTCATCGCTGGGGAAAGGTCCGATCGACGCGGGACATCCTGACCCCATCATCATCATCCTGGATCGCTCGCCGTTCTACGGCGAATCCGGTGGACAGGTCGGCGACATTGGGACAATTCATACCGATGAACTTCATTTCGAAGTGACGGATACGCACAAAACCGACGGTTATCTTCAGCACGTTGGCTTCGTTCGACGAGGATCTCTTCGCATCGGTCAGAAGGTGTCAGCAACGATCAACGCGCAGCGTCGTCAGGCGATCGAGCGGGCTCATTCCTCCACCCACATTCTTCATTGGGCGTTGCATCAAGTTCTCGGCAAGCACGCGACCCAAGCAGGTTCGAAAGTCGAGGACGATCTCCTTCGCTTCGACTTCAGCCATCCCAAGGCGATGTCGGCCGAGGAAATCGAACAGGTCGAACGGTTGGCCAATGAGAAAGTGATGGCGGCTCTGCCGATTGCCGCCAAAACCATGCCCATCGAACAGGCTCGCCAGCTTGGCGCGATGGCCCTTTTCGGCGAGAAGTACGGCGACACGGTCCGTGTGGTGACCATGGGTGAGTTTAGCCGGGAGTTTTGCGGAGGCTGTCATCTTTCCAACACCGGCCAAGCCGGTCCGCTTCGCATCCTTCGCGAAGAATCGGTCAGTGCCGGCACCCGTCGCTTGGTGGCGACAACAGGTTTGGGGGCGCTCCGGTTTAGCCGAGAGCAATCCTCTCTTTTGGCTGAGACTTCTTCCTTGCTGAAAACCAAGCCCGAGGAGATTCCCGCCCGCGTCGGGGCGCTTCAGTCGCAGATCAAAGACCTGCAGAAGTCCCTCGATCGAGAGAAATCGAAGCACAATGAAGGTCAAGCCCAAGATCTCCTGCTGCAGTCCGCCGAGATCGCGGGAGTGAAGGTTGTCGTCGCCCTGATGGAAGGGGCCGACGCAAAGCAGATTCAAGCGCAAGTCGATCAGTTGATGGCCAAGGGGAATCAAATCGCTGTTTTGTTGGCAGCCCAAAGCGATTCCAAGGTTGATCTGGTGGCGGCCGTCAGCAAAGATGTTCCTGCCAAAGGGCTCGATGCATCGGCTTGGGTCCGGGCCGTCGCGGAAATCGTCGGTGGCAAAGGTGGGGGCAAGCCTACCCTCGCCCGAGCAGGAGGAACCGATCCTGCCAAGTTGCCCGCTGCGATTGCGTTGGCCAAGGAATGGGCATCGAACAAACTCGGTGGTTGATCGGCCGGCAAACGGTCATGCAATTGCCGGCGTCGCTTGGCCAAGGATGGCTCGATGGATTTATCTCGGCGAAGTCTGCTGTTCCTGTGGGTCGGGCTCGTCCTGTTGATCTTGATCCCTCGTTGCTGGGTGGCGCTTCGAGCGGTGTCCCCCAATAAAGACGCGATTCGGTATTGGTCGGCGGCGGATCAATGGCTGACACTTCCCGCGAGTCAGGCTCTCACGGCAATCGAAACGCTGCCGGTTTATCCAGCCCTTTTGGCGGGGATCAAATGGTTTGGCGGCGCCACCACTCCAGAGGCTTGGTGGCGATCGAGTCAAGCACTCGGCATATTGGCATACCTGCTCTTTCTCTTAGCCGCATTCGGCGTCGGCATTCGGTTGTTCGGTCCGATTCGTGCCTGGTGGGGATGCGCGCTGGTCTCGCTCCTCCCGCGGCAAATCCGTTACTCCGTCGATATCCTCGCTGACAATGTCTCGGCGGCTCTCCTCTGGTCGGCGCTAGCGGTTCTTCTCTTTGCGATGACAAAGCCTCGGTCGTATGTGTCTTTGGGATTGGTTTCGTTGTTGCTGGGCTTTGCCGCTCTGACTCGGCCCGACGCTCTCGTTTGGGGTCTGGTTTTGGGCGGAATGGCGCTGGTCCTCGTTTGGAAAAAAGAACTCCGACTTGCCCAGTTGATGTTGCTTGTCATGCCCTCCGTGATACTTCTTTCGGCACACGCCTATTTGCGAGGAGAAATCTCGCCGAGCAACACCGCGCGTGCTTTCGTGGGGAACGCTACTGCGGGAGAACCAGGGGCAAGCGATTCGAAGACTCCCTTGGATCGCATAATGCCGGCGGCGAACGAAAACCAGGTGATCGGCTTCGTTGTGGCTTCGGGGATCGCGGTTTGGGAACTCTCTCAAGAGACCCGCGTACTGCTGCTCATCTTCTTTGCGATCGGCCTTTGGAACGGTGGTCTCGGCCAAAGGCGTGGGGTGATTCTTCTCGGGTGCTTGCTGGTGGCAACGTTTTTGATGCTAGTCTGGTGCCGATGGAAAGCGGGGTTTTTGACCGGCCGATACTTCATGCCGATCTTGCCGATCCTTGGTTTCGGGGCGGCTGCGGGAATCGAGTCGACGGCTCTGTATCTATGGCGTCTTCGGTGGTTCGCGAATGTTCCAGAATCCTTGGCGATTCGTGTTGCCTACGCCGGTTCCTTGTTGGTGGCGGGTGTTCTCGCTTGGCCGACGGTGACCCAGCGACTTCATGCGGACCGATGGGCTCATCGCCAAGCGGCAGATTGGCTCGCGCATCAGACTGAGCCAAGCCAGTCGGTTTTTGATCCAAGTTGGGTCAGTGCGTTTTTCTCTGGGCGGCCGATGGCGATTCCGACCTCTCTCTCGTCGCCTGCCTGGGCAGTCCTCGATTGTTCGATGGAGAGTTCTCCGCCACGCGGTCTCGAAGAAGCATTCGAGCTTAGTGCCGCCGGTCAGGTATTGGTCGAGTTTCCCCGCCGGCCAGGTTCTTCAGAGGTGGCGATAAGAGTCACTCGTCTGACTCCCAAAACGAATCACGCGGAAAAGGATCAAACGGATCCATTGCCGATTCGTCGATGAAGGGTGCGAAAGGGACGAGCAGGTTGGATCAGATCAGATCATATTTTCGATTGGTTTGTCGCTTCTGTCGGCAAGCCGAGCAAGTCCCGTAGATGATGAATTGCCGTTGCTCGGCTTGGAAACCATTCTTTTGACAGATTTCGTCCTGAAGTCGGTTGAGCTCTTCGCTGACGAACTCGACGACGTTGCCGCACTTCTCACAGTAAAGATGTTCATGCGAGGGGTAGCCGTAGTTATGTTCGTACGCCGAGCGCCTGCCGAACCGCAATTCTCGCAGCAGCCCCGCTTCGACGAGCAAGCTTAGTGTCCGGTAAACGGTTGGTCGGCTGACGCGCATTCCGCGATCACGCATGCTCTGCAAAAGCTGATCGGCCTCGAAGTGATTGTGCCGTTCGAACACATGCTCGATGATTTTCATTCGCTCGCCGGTCACCTTGAGCTTCTTCAGGTCAAGAAACTCGCGAAACTTCGAGACCGGATGTTGGCTGACCGGGATTGCCGGCAAGCCCGCCCCGTCGTCTTCGAGCGGCAAATTCGCTCTCAATTCACTGTGCGTATGAATCACCATATTGCCATTGTACCGTGCGGGGGCAAGAGCTGCCATCCTGTTGTGATACTGGGTGTCATCTGTGTCGGAGCAGAGGATGCGGGACGATCGTGATGGGATGACTAAGGATCGCGTTCTCGACCGATCTCTTCGACACAAGTTCTCTCGTCTGTGAACGAGATTGCCCGGTTCATTCGTAAAAAGGGGGGTGGTGGCGGATGGGTTCTGCCCAGTGATGGCTTTCCTCAAAACGAACGAACGGGCAGGCTCAACGGTGAACGTGCCATCTCCCTCCTGCCAACGATCGTCGCTCGCCGACGCCTCGTGGACGGGGATCCTGCTGGTCGGTTTGGCCTTCTTGCTGGCGCTCAACGAACTGGCCGACTACGACGCTTGGTGGCATCTCAAAACCGGTCAGCTCCTTCCGACTCTCGGCTGGCCGAGCACCGACTGGTACTGCTTCTCATCGACGGATCGTGTCTGGATCGACGTGCACTGGGGCTTTCAATGGCTCGTCGCGACAGTATACGGGGCAGGGGGGGTAGCGGGCCTGGTGGTGATGCAGGCCTCGTTGGTATCGCTCACCATGGCGGTTATGCTTTTGGCTCGTCGACCAGAGTCGCCGGCATGGTTTAGTTGGATGATCTTTTTTGTCGCGCTGATCGCGATGTCGGGGCGATTCAATGTTCGTCCCGAACTTCTCTCGATGCTCTTTCTGGCGATCGACTTGGCAATCCTTTTGCGCTCGGCCGATCGACCTCATCTGCTTTGGGCATTAATCCCGATCCAGGTTTTTTGGTCGAACGTGCAGAGCTTGTACGTCTTCGGACCGATCTTGATGGGCATCTTTCTGCTTGAGGCGATCATCGGCGGGCCGGCGCGTCGCGTGGGTACTCTTCGGTTGAGTGTCGTTGCCGGTTTGGTTTTCGCCAGTTGTTTGGTGAGTCCCTACGGCATCCAGAACGTTCTGTTTCTGTTCGATGTCTTCCAAAAGATTGATCCACAGTCGGGACAGATCTACCGCGAATCGATTGGCGAACTGGTGCCGATGCCGATCCTGATCGCAGACGGGGGCTATCGCGCCGGTTACATCGCGATGACCCTTCTTCTGGCCCCTTTGGCATTGGTCAGTGTTGTTGTTGATCGGCAAGCAATCTTCGGTGGTCGCGCGATCTTTCGTCTGTTGCCGTTGATCGCGTTCGGGTTCTTCGCTTGGCAATCGGTTCGCAATGTGGGCCATTGGGCGATCGTCGCCTCGATGCTTTCGGTGGCAAACTTCGGTCCGCATATCACTTGGTCGATGCGTCCCCTTTTTGTCCGCTCGCTGGCCTTGATGGTCACGCTCATGGTGGGGCTGGCATGGATGGGCGGGACATGGTCGTTTCTCGTGCGAAGCGATCGGCAGTTTGGCGTGGGTCTGCATCGCGATCATTTCAGCTTGGCCGCGATGGATCTGTGCGCGAAGCCTGGCATGCCGATGCGGGCGGCGGTCTTTCATCTGGGGCATGCGGCCAACTACATCTTTGCGTGCGGCCCCGAGAGAAAAGTTTTGATGGATCCCCGATTAGAAGTCAATTCCGAGCAAACCTATCGTCAATACCGCGAGATTCAAGCTTCGCTCGAACAGGGTACGACCGGCGGATTGGTGATGCTCGATGCGCTCGATGTTCCGCTGGTTGTTGCCGACGGTCAAAACAACCTTGGTATGCAAGCCACGCTCCTAGCGAGTCCTCTTTGGCGATGCATCCATTGGGATCATGTCGCCGCGGTTTTTGTCAGGGCGACTTACCCGCTCCCCGCAGAGGTTCGACCATTCGATTTTCTCGAGGGCCTCTTTGACGTCGGCTCGGATGAAGCGGTCGGGTTTGATCGTGGCGGGGCAGGCGGGACGCGAGTTCGGCCATCGGGGTCGGATCGACGCGATTCCATTCGGCTGGTTTACTTGGCGCAGGCATTGATGGCGAAGCCGGGAGCGCCCGCGGAACTCATCGAAAAGGTTCTCTGGCGAGCTCTTCGACTCTCCATCATGGAAATGCGTGGCGAATACGAAACGGGGGGGAGCTGGCGCGGGCGTTTCAGCGAGTATCACGAGCAGCGCCGCGCCTTCGCGGCGGCTTTGCTTTTAATGGAAAGGCTTTTGATTTCGGGCATCGATAAAGGCGAGATAAACGATCCGGCCCGATGGCTAGGTGGGTATGGCCGAGCGTGGGCACGTCGAGTCTTGAATGAGAATCCAGGCGATACCATGCTCTCGCTCATTTTTGCCGAGTCGCTGGTCGACGTCGGGGCAATCGATGAAAGCATCGACGTGCTCGAAGCGATTGGCCTTCAACCGGCCATATCGAGGATGGAAAAGCAACTTCGTAACGATATCGATCAAGCTATCGGCGAAAAGCAACGGCAGCTAGAGTCTCGCCCGCTGCCCACGAATCCCCCCGAAATGACCGTCGTTTCCTTCGACAGTTACGTGAAAGCGGGAAGAGCAGGGGCGTTTGCCCAAGCGATCGCCGGCATTGAGAAGAATCGCGAACAGGTTCCGATCGAGGAGAGAATGAAGCTCTCGGAGCGACTTTGGCGCTTCGATGCCTTGATCGCTCAAAAGGTCGTTGGGGGTAAGACGCTACTATCTCCCGATCGTATCCAACCGATTCGAGATGATGGTGCCAATGAACAGCGTCAGGTCCAACAATCGCTTTTTCGAGTGGTGTTCGCGGCGCTGGCCGAGGACCGACATGCGCTCGAACGAACCATCGCCGAGGTTCCCACCGAGGACCTTTCGCCGGCGGATCAGCGATGGTTAAAGCAAGCTCGCGACCTTCTTCTCCAGGAAGCGAACCCACGGTGACGTTCCGCGATAAAGGTGGCGCGCCAGCCAAAAGGAAGCGGCAATGATGACCAGCGTTTGAACTGTTTCGCCCAACAGGGTGACGAGCACCGTGATCGTCAGGGTGCCGAACGCCCCCATGGCCCAGCGGATATTCCGTTGCCGAAGGCGCAGGCTGCTCGTTCGTCGGCTTTGTGCCAGAGAGACGAATCCGATCACCATCAATCCGACCACAAAGAAAGCGGAGATTACCGTGCTCATGGTCTCCCACCATTAAAAGGACATCAATCGGCAGCCAAGCTGCTGGAGCGGTCAAGATCGGTCCTACCGACCATACTCCCCGAAGTAGTTCCGCAAAGAGGAGCCGCTCGCCTTCGAGGCAAGTGGCCGATCTTCGCTTTTTGACCCGAGCCGTTGGCGACGGCATTTCCGGTGCGAACATCAAAGCCTGCCTCTCTAGGTCCATTCGGCACCCGGCGCGGAAAATTGCCGAAAATCGGTCTCGGATTGTTGATGGATGGGCCAATTGTTGTCGAAGCGGAATTGTCGGCCGGAAAAGGAACTTTTCCTCCGCTCTCTTTCCGATGCCAGCCCCGACATATCATTCGCCTTATCAGCTCTGCCAGGTCGTCGGAGATCTCTGTCTAGTAAGGGTTTGGGACGTTTTGATTCCGGGGGGCCAAACCAGCGTGAGCGCTTGCCTGTGGAGCACGCAGGTCGTAGAACAAAGGGCTTGAAAGAAGTCGCCGCGATTTTCGTGAAAAGGAAAAGTTTCGATGAAGGATGGCATTCACCCCAATTACCGGGAAGTCGTTTTCTACGATCATGCCGCTGACTTCAAGTTCCTGACTCGGTCGACCGTGAAGGCCGACCAGACGATCGAGTTCAACGGCAAAACGTATCCGATGGTGACGGTGCCCATCAGCTCGGCATCGCATCCCTTCTTCACCGGCAAGAACATGTTCGTCGACAGCACCGGACAAGTCGAGAAGTTCCAGAAGCGGTTCAAGAACTGGAAGGGTGCCAAGACGACTCCGTAAGTTTCGGATTGTCTTACCGATTTCAGCGAGGGGACGCCGGCCGACCAGCCGGGCGTCCCTTTCGCATGAATGGGCCTTCCATCGTTCCTTTCCCGCTCGGCCAGGGTACGATGTTCAGGGCGAAGCATTTGCGAAACGGGATGCCGACTGCTTCGTCCCGAGTCGTCGGGTCGATTGGCCTGACTCTAGGTGGAACGGTCTCGATTCGATGGATCATGGCGAGCCAAGTCGAATGGATCAGATCTTTCAACTCCAGAGCCCATACCAGCCTGCCGGCGATCAACCACAGGCAATTGCCGAGCTCACCGCAGGGATCACCAAAGGAAAGCGATCGCAGGTCTTAATGGGGGTCACCGGTTCGGGAAAGACCTTCACGATGGCCAACGTGATTCAGAATCTCGGTCGCCCCGCGCTCATTCTGTCGCACAACAAGACGCTGGCCGCCCAGCTCTTCTCTGAGTTTCGCGAGTTCTTTCCTGATCACGCGGTTCACTACTTTGTCAGTTACTACGACTACTATCAGCCGGAAGCGTATATTCCTCAACGCGACATCTACATCGAGAAAGATGCGTCGATCAACTCCGAACTCGATCGACTTCGGTTGGCCTCGACCAGTTCGTTGATCAGCCGCCGAGATGTTGTCATTGTTGCCAGTGTCTCGTGCATTTACGGTTTAGGTTCGCCGATCGATTACAAAAGGATGCAGATTCGACTCATCAAGGGAGAGTCTATCGACCGCGACGATCTCCTTCGCCGATTGATCGATATTCTTTACAACCGAAACGACGTCGAGTTCGTTCGCGGGACGTTTCGCGTTCGCGGGGACGTTGTTGAACTCTGGCCGGCCTACGAAGAGTTTGCCTATCGCATTGAACTGTTCGGCGACGAGATCGATCAGATTTCGGCCATTCATCCGGTGAGTGGCCAAACCCTCAAAGTCGTCGACGAAACTTACATTTATCCAGCCAAGCACTTTGTTCTTCCCGAGGATCGACTGGGGGCGGCTGTCGCCAGTATCCGCGCCGAACTCGACGAACGTCTGAAAGAGTTTCAGCAGCAAGGGAAACTGCTCGAAGCTCAAAGGCTCAGCGCTCGAACGCGATTTGATTTAGAGATGCTTCAAGAGGTGGGGCATTGTCCTGGCATCGAGAATTACAGCAGGCATCTCATTGGCCGAGCACCGGGGGAAAGGCCGCACTGCTTGCTCGACTTTTTCCCGCAGGACTATCTCTGCTTCATCGATGAATCGCATCAGACCATCCCGCAGATTCAAGCAATGTATGCGGGGGATCGAAGCCGAAAGCAGACGCTCGTTGATCATGGCTTTCGACTCCCCAGTGCGCTCGACAACCGCCCACTGAAGTTTGCCGAGTGGGAACAGATGGTCGGGCAGGTGGTCTTTGTGTCGGCCACGCCGGGCCCTCATGAACTCGGTAAGGCAGGCGGAGAAATCGTCGAACAAGTGATTCGGCCCACCGGTTTGATTGATCCACCGATTGAGATTCATCCCGCCCGGGGCCAGGTTCAACACCTTGTTCAGCAGATTCGTCATCGGATTGTGAGAAAAGAGCGAACCCTTGTCACGACGCTTACCAAGCGTCTTGCCGAGGATCTCTCGTCGTACCTCAATCAAGAAAACATCAACTGCAAGTGGCTTCATTCGGAACTCGATGCCATCGAACGTGTTGAGTTACTCCGCGAGCTTCGGCAAGGCGACTTCGATGTGTTGGTCGGCGTCAATCTCCTGCGAGAGGGCCTCGACTTGCCGGAAGTGTCGCTAGTGGCAATCCTAGATGCTGATAAGGAGGGATTCCTTCGGAGCGAAACATCGCTCATTCAAACGATCGGCCGAGCCGCCCGCAATATCAACTCGCTGGTCATTCTCTATGCCGATTCCGTCACACCCTCCATGCAGCGGGCGATCGATGAGACCGATCGCCGGCGCGCTAAGCAGCGGGCCTACAACCAGCAGCATGGCATCACTCCCAAAACGATCGAGAAGGCCATCAAGGCCGGGATTGAAGAGGAGATTCTCGCTCGGCGCATCGCGGTCGAAGCGGCCGGCCAATCTTCTGAAGAGGGGGCAACGCTCGAATACTTGAACGCGCTCGAGGCGGAGATGCAGTCGGCGGCGGCCGACCTCGATTTCGAGCGAGCTGCAAAGATTCGCGACCGAATTCTGGAGTTGAAAGGGGAGCAACCCCTCTCGGCCAGTGGTCCGCAGCGACGCAAAAGGCGCACCGGCAAAAATGGCAAATCGATGATTCCACGACCGAAACGCCCCACCGGAAGTTAAACAGGGTAGTTGAAACCAAGCCTTCCATGCGTCACATTGGGGCTGCCGTCGCGGAGCACTGTCGCTTAAAACTCCGCGGCCAGGAAAGGGAAGCGATGGATCTCCGTCTAGCGCCGTTTCGTTTCGATGTCACCCCGCCGATCGGCCATTCGCTTTGCGGCGGCTGGATCAAGCCGGCTGTGGCGGTCGATGATCCTCTTGAAGCGATCGGCTTTGTCCTGATCGGGATGGATGCGCCGATCGTGGTGGCATCGTTCGATTGGTGCGGCATCCTGAACTCTGCCCATGTAGAACTTCGATCCGCACTGGCCAAAGCCGCGGGGACCACGCCCGATCGCGTGACGGTGCACACCGTCCATCAACACAATGCTCCCTTCGTGTGTCTCGACGCGCACGCGACTATCTCGCGATACTCGGATATTCCGCCCATTGTTGATCTGACGTTCTGGAAGGATTGCCTGGAACGAGGCGCCGCTACCGTGCAGCGGGCGATGCAGACGAGCGAATCTCTCACCCATATCAGCACGGGTCAAGCGGTCGTCGAAAGAATCGCATCGAATCGGCGATTTCTCAACCCTGAGGGAAAAGTCTTTCGTTGGCGCGGGAGTTCGACTCGCGATGCTTCGCTGCAGGCCCTTCCCGAAGGACTCATTGATCCGCTTTTACGAACCGTCGTTTTTTTGAACGGTGATCGGCCTTTGGTCTCGATTCATCATTATGCCACACACCCGATGAGTTATTACGGCGACGGGCGAGTGACCGCGGACTTTGTCGGCTTGGCCCGCCGGCGTCGAGAGAAGGATGATCCTTCGATCACGCATCTTTATCTGACCGGCTGCGCGGGGAACATCGCGCCAGGAAAGTACAACGAGGGAACCCCGCAATCGCGGCTCGATCTGGCCGATCGCCTTTATGCCGCCATCATAAAGTCCGAGGAGAATCTCTCGCCCGAGCCGATCAAGTCGATCTCTTGGAAGGCTGCCGAGTTCTTGGCCCCACCAGGCGCAGGAGTCGATGCAGACAAACTTCTTCAGCAGATCGGCGATGCGCATCAGAGTCTCCCTTTTCGTACCCGGCCCGCGATGCAGCTTGCCTGGCTGAAGCGATGGGAGAAAGGAACGCCCCCTGTCACGGTGAGTTCTCTTTCGATCAACCAGATGCGGAGCGTTCATTTGCCGGGCGAATGCTTTGTCGAATACCAACTTCGATTGGCCGAGCGTCTGCCGAAGGAGTTCGTCCTGGGTTGTGCGTACGGCGACGGAGGACCTTGGTACATTCCGATCGCGGACTGTTACCCGCAAGGAGGCTACGAAGTCGAGCAAGCCTTCTGCGAGAAAATCATTGATGCCAAAATGAGCCAGGCAATCGAGCAGGTGATCTCATCATGAAGCATCGCATGATCGCCGGGCGTGGCGTACGTACTCGATATTCGACGGAACGTGTTGTTACCAACGGGACCAACCAACAGGGCAGGGGGGAATGAATGAGAAGCGTGGTCGTACTTCTAATAATCGCAGGTGGAACAGTCGTTCGGGGGCTGGAGCCGACGCAGTCGATCGCTGCCCACACCGACTTGGCGACATGCGTTGCTTTCACCGTCGATGGGAAAACTCTTGCGAGCGGCGGAGGACAGACACTCACGTATCGGCCGGGCGAGGTCTCGCTTTGGAATGCCGCCTCGGGCGAACTCATCCGCAAGATCGAGGGGCATGACAGTCTCGTCTGGTCGTTGGCTTTCTCTCCTGATGGGGCGACGCTTCTCAGTGGTCAGTACAACAAGACCGCCAAACTCTGGGATACCGCAAGTGGACAAGACAAAGGGACACTGGCGGGCCATAAGAACTGGGTGACCTGTGTTCGATACTCTCCCGATGGGTCGATGATCGCGACCTCGAGCGAGGATGGAACTATCAAACTTTGGCAGGCCAGCGATGCCAAAGAGATTGCGACACTCGCAGGTCACTCGGCGACGGTCCGCGGGATCGCGTTTTCGCCCGACGGTCAAAAGATCGCATCGGCCAGTTTCGATAAGACCGTTCGCGTCTGGAGTGTGGCCGAGAAGAAAGAACTTGTCTCCCTGGCCGGGCACGGCGACGCGGTTTGGAGTTTGGCATTCTCGCCCGATGGGACGCAGATTGCATCGAGCTCGGCCGACAGAACGGTCAAGCTTTGGAAGATCGAAGGGGGGGAAGCAACCGCGAGTTTTGCCGGCGCCAAAGATTGGGTTACGTCGGTCGCGTGGGTGCAGTCGGGCAAGTCGATCGTCGCGACGACATACGCGGGCGAGGGGATCGTATTTGAATCAGCCACTGGCCGAGCTTGGGAAAACCTCGTGGGGCACGTCGGCGCGGTCTGGCACGTCGCTTCATCACCCGTCAATCCGCTTGTGGTTGCGACAGCCGGTCAAGACAACACCGTCAAACTCTGGACATTACCGGCCGAGATTCCGCCGGCTCCCGAGAAACCAGCCGAGCCCGCTGCTGCTCCAGAAGAACCCAAGCCCGAGCCGAAGCCTGAGGAACCGAAACCCGAGGAGCCCAAGCCAGAATCACCGGCTCCTGCTGCGCAAAAGTAGTCTTCGATCAACGTGCAGAACACAAGAGCGGCTTGCCGGGAGGTCAAAGCACCGGGCTGAAGAGTCGAGCGAAATTCTCGCGCACTCGACGCGGGACTCCTCGGGCTCGCCACTTCACGAAATCGACTTGGGCGCTTCGAGCGCGGGTTGCTTCGAAGAGATCATCGATCTGGCTGGTGATGTCGTTATCGTAGATGGCGGCGGCCACTTCGAAGTTCAGTCGCAAGCTTCGGTTGTCGAGATTGGGGGTGCCGACTAGTGACCATCGACCATCGATGGTCATCGCTTTGGCATGTAAGAATCCTGGCGTGAACTCGTAAATCTTGACTCCCGCTTCGAGCAGTTCGCTGTAGTACGAGTGCGACGCCCAGCGAACGAATGGCTTCGTGTTCGTACCGGGAACGATGATTTCGACATCGACCCCTCGTCGGGCCGTCGTTTCAAGCGCGGTGCGCAGCGGCTCGGTCGGCACGAAGTAAGGGGTCATCAAGCGAACCTTCTCGACGGCGCCAGTGATGGCGGCAAAGAATGCCTCGTGCATCACTTGCACCTCCAAATCGGGGCCGCTGGGAACGACTTGCAGCACGATGTCCCCCTCGGCCAACATGGGGCGAAAGTAGTGGTCTCCTTGTAATGGCTGGCCACTGGCGAAGGCCCAATCCTCGGCGAATACCCGCTGCAAATGCACCACACACGGACCGGCCAGATGCAGATGGAGATCAAGCCACGTCCCAATCTCCGAGCGACCTAGATACTCTTCGCCGATGTTCGCTCCTCCCATGAACGCGGTCGCGCCATCGACGACGAGGATCTTGCGGTGATTGCGAAAGTTAAACGTCCATCGCCGAGTCAGCAGATTCATCGGGATGTGACGAGCAACTTTGACGCCTCCCCGCTCCAGCCGCTTCAGAAAGTCCGAAGTAAGAGAGAACCCACCCACGGCATCGAAAAGAAAGCGAACCTCAACACCACGCGAGGCGGCTTCGACCATCGCCTTCAGAAATCGCTCGCCGATCTGATCAGGCTGAAAGATGTAGTACTCCAGATGAACATGGTGCTGGGCGGTTTCGATGGCTCGGATTTGTTGATCGAAGTTAGCGTTCATGTCGCGAAGAACGCCCACGCGGTTTCGCTGGACCGGTGGATAAGGAGAGAGTTTTTCCAGAAGCTTCAAAAGCTGAATCTGGCCCACGACATTCGCGGCCGAGTCGAGGTTCCCAACAATTGCCGGCAACAACGATCGCGCTCGGCGTGATCGCTTTCGTTGACGAGCAGCCCGCCGGGCCATCCGGTCCGTGCCAAACGCGAGATAGATGACCGACCCGACGACCGGGATGAACGAAATGGCCAAGATCCAACCGATGGTCGCGGGGGGTTCTTTACGCTGCAGCATCAGCGAGGTGATATTGATCAATGCCAAGGCGATGTTGAGAAACGAGAAGGCCGAGACTATCCACGCCCATTCCGGCCAACCAATCGACATACCGCTATTTCCGCAATCGTGCCGCGAGGTTCTCGAGATAGGGGGGAGCAATCTCCCCAGCCTCGGTGAAGAACGCGGTGATGTACTCGGCCGGGGTAACATCGAACGCTGGGTTGTAGACGTCGACACCCTCGGGGGCGGTCTGCTTCCCCATGCCGTGCGTGATCTCTTTGGCATCGCGGATTTCAATCGGAATTTGGCTACCGTCGGCGATGGAGAAATCGAACGTACTCGATGGCGCTGCCACGTAGAAAGGGACGCCATGTGCCCTGGCGATCACCGCGACGCCGTACGTGCCGATCTTGTTGGCGGTATCCCCATTTGCGGCGATCCGGTCGGCGCCCACCACCACGGCATGCACCTTCCCCGTGCGCATCAACGAGGCCGCCATGTTGTCACACAGTAGCGTCGTCGGCACGCCCCGTTGCATCAGTTCCCACGCTGTCAGTCGGCTTCCCTGCAATAGCGGGCGTGTTTCATCGACGTACGCTTTGATCTGATGCCCGGCGGCGTGGGCATGAAAGATCACGGAAAGTGCCGTCCCGAAGTCAGCCGTCGCCAACGCGCCGGCATTACAATGCGTCAGCACGCCCCCTTGTTTGGGCATGCGCGGCGTGCCTGCTAGGCCAATGGCGATGCACATATCTCGATCTTCGGACTGGATCAGGCGAGCCTCACGCAAGAGTTCTTCTCGGATCTTCGTCACCGATTCGCTTTGCAGCCGATCGATGAGCCGATTCATTCGGTCGAGTGCCCAGAAGAGATTGACCGCGGTCGGCCGGCTGGTGCGGAGATAGTCCGAGGCCTTTCTCGCCTTGGAAATCAGATCGGTCGCGTCGGTCCCTTGATGGATCTTTCCAGCCAGCGCCACTCCCATGGCGGCGGCGATGCCGATGGCGGGGGCTCCGCGGACCCGCAACATCTTGATCCCTTCCCAGACGGTCTCGACGTCTTGGCAATCGATGAAGAGGATCTCGGTAGGAAGTTTTGTCTGGTCCAGCATTCGAAGGGAGCCGGTCGCCACGTCGCCGACCCAATCGATCGCTAGGGGAGTACGGCCCGCTTCAACGGAAGAAATTGGTCGATAGGGGAGGGGGGGGCTCGATGTCATGCTCGGTCCCAAATGGAGGTTATGTGCTATCAATCCGTCGGTCGCGACCGGGGAAAAGGGAATTCTTACGCGTTGCTCTCGCGGTCGGCCATCGGAGGGACTGATTCCATCACGTTTGGAAAGCGACGCGGGCCGGTGCTTCCAAAAGCACCGGCCCGACGTCTTCAAATCAACAATCGAGGATTCGTTACCGCTGTCGCGTTCGGAGCGAAACCAAGCCACCCAGCGTCAGGCCGATTCCCAGAAGCAACATCGAGTTGGCTTCGGGGATGACGGCAAACTGTGCCGAGAAATCGACGCTTCCCTTGACATCGCCTGGGCCGACCGGAACACCCAAGATAGCAGCAGAGTTCGGGAGTTGCGGCGGAAACCACGAGGCTCCGTCCAACGTCAGCTTGAAGCCGGCCGTGTTTTGGAATGCGAGCGGATCGACGAAGGTGATCCTCACATCGGCCAAGAAGGTTCCTGGCTGCGTAAACGTATTGGTCGGGTCGGCCGTGTGTGATAGGCCAGTGAAGTAACCACTGAGAATCAATGTTCCATCGTTGAATCCGGTGCCGGCAGGGAGGTTTGAATTCCCGAGCGGCGGAGTCGGATCATAGTACATGTTGAAGAAATTGGTGGTGCTGGGGCCGAACGAACCGAGTCCCAAGGAGAACTCGTTTCCGTTGACACCGGTGACGACCTGAGTGACACCGGCCTGAATCGTGATTTCGCCCGGGAAGGTGAATCCGATGTTGCCGTTGTCAAAGATGACACCATCAACTTTCGTTTGAAACTGCCACAGCGATGTGCTGCCGACCGTCGTCAGAGTTGCTGGGTTCTTATAGACGAAGTTACCTTCGCCGAAATCGATGACGCCGGTGGGAGTCAACGGTTGATAGTTCGATCCAGTGTAGTTCTCGTCAAAGAGAACCGCGGCAAACGAATTCTGTGCGAACGATACAGCAATGAGTGCTGCGACCCAAAGACGAAATGCCATTGAACGCTCCTCTAGGGGTATAGACCGAACGGCCAAGCCCCCTCGTTCATCACGCCTCACGGCGGCATGTACAAAACGCCGCGCGATTACGCAAGACTTGCTAAAGAGACGATCTATCGATCAGATCTTCTCGTGCTTCCTCCCCTATGCTGGGCGATCTCGAATTGATTTGCAAGAGAAGAAGCCGTTTAAGTCGCAGATTTTCCTATTTTCTCTAACCCAACGCCTATTGTTCATTTTCGCCGGGGTCATCCTAGGGAGCTGACTTTGCCTACTTCATCGTTACGTTAATGTCGGGTGGGCCTCGTGTTAGGTCGGCAACGGCGCGTCGCTGCTCGAAAGCGGGCCCACCATTGATCACCCCTGGTCGCGCCGAACTGTTCTTCACCGTGCGGTTCGTGGATGTGGCCGCAGATAACCAGGGAAGGGGAGTGGTTCTCCACCCGGGCGCGAACAGATCGACTGCCGGCATGGGTGCGAAATCGCGTCTTATCGCGTAGGCCTTTGGGAGGCGTGTGCGTCACCAGAATCCTACCGGTCACATGCGAGGTATCTTGACTCATCTTCTCGAGCCAGTCCTCAAAGAGTTTCTCGCTGAATCGGTATTGCCAGGGAAGTCCTCCGGGAACGCCACTCAGGCCCAGCAATACCCATTCGCCAAACTGACGGGTTCGTGTGTGCAGCGAAACATCTTCCTCGATCAAGGTTTTCTCGACAGCCCGCGAATCACCGTTGCCGCAAACCGCGACGACGGCGCACGAATGCTGGCATGCCAATCGCACGATCGTGCGGGCTTGCTCGGCTTGCCCGCGCGTCGTCAGGTCCCCCGCCAGGATCAGTAGGTCGGCAGCCGGCTCACTCGAGAAGCCGGGTCAGAGCGTCGGGGTCAGTGTCTAGAAATGGCCGTGAATGTCACTGACGCAGAGAAGCCGCATGGGGATGTACACCGTGCCCGGATCATGATCGGGGGTCATGATCGCTCACTTTGTCAAAATGGAGGCGTTGTTCCCGAAGTTTGGAAAATAACACCCTGGGGGCCTAGACGAGTTTCGTCAAACGTTGAATCATACTTGACAGTCGTTCGCCTACTCGTTAGGGCGACACGTGGGCAAGGGTGGTTTCATGAACCTCACCGGAGGGTCACAAGGTTGCAACAGCTTAACCGCTGGATGGCGGAAGCCTGGTCGGTCCAAAAATCGGACGACCTTTACGGCATCTCTCGTTGGGGACATGGATATTTCGGCACCAACGAGCTGGGCAACATCGTTGTCTATCCTACCCGCGATCCGAAGGTCGCTGTCGACTTAAAAGTTCTCGTCGATGAGATTCGTCAGCGCGGCCTCGATCCCCCCATTCTCCTCCGGTTCAGCGACGTTCTGCGCCATCGAATCACCGAGATTCATGATGCGTTCCGCGATGCCATCAAAGGACACAACTACCAGAACTCTTACCGCTGCGTCTACCCGATCAAGGTGAATCAGCAGCGACACGTCGTACAAGAGATCGTCGAGCATAATAAGCAGTTTGGTTTCGGCCTAGAGGCTGGTTCCAAGCCCGAGCTGTTCATCGCGCTGGCACTGGTCAACGACGATGAAACGCCGATCATCTGTAACGGCTACAAAGATGCCGAGTTCGTGGAAGCGGTCGTCCTGGCGCAGAAGATTGGTCGAAACATCATCCCCGTGATCGAGCGATTCAAAGAGCTCGAATTGCTGATCGAGGGAGCGAAAAAGCACGGCGTCCGTCCCAAGATGGGGATGCGATTAAAGCTGGCAACGCGCGGTGCAGGTCGGTGGGAATCGTCGAGTGGTTCCGGATCGAAGTTCGGTCTGACGGTGCGCGAGATCCTCACTGGCTTGGAAAGGCTCAAGCAAGAGGGATTGGAAGACGGGCTGAAACTCGTCCACTTCCACATGGGAAGTCAGATCACCAGTATCCGATCGCTGGCCGAGGCGATCAAAGAGGCGACGCGTTTCTTCGTCGATCTGTATCGCTCGGGGGCCGGCGTGGAGATCATGGACGTCGGTGGCGGTCTCGGGATCGATTACGACGGATCGCGAACGAACTTTGGTTCATCCATGAACTACGATTTAGGAGAGTACGCACGCGACGTTGTCTTCTCCATTCAATCGATCTGTGACGAGTGCGAGGTGCCTCACCCGATGATCTATTCCGAGTCGGGCCGAGCGATCACCGCTCCGCACAGCGTGCTGGTCATGGAAGTGATCGACTGTCACGAGATGACGACGCCGCCCATTCCGACCATCGATGACATCAAGCAGGCCGCCACGGAGGGGGAAATCCCCTCGCCGATTCAGCACCTGTACGACACGCGTGCCGAGCTCACCGATAAGAACCTGGTGGAAGTGTTGCACGATGCCGTCGCGTACCGCGATGAATCCTACAACATGTTTAAGCTTGGTTTTCTCTCGCTGGCTCAGCGAGATTTGGCCGAACGTCTTTACTCGGCTATCGCCATCGAGGTTTATCGCCGAAGCCAGGGGCTCGACTACGTTCCCGACGAGTTGCAAGACCTGGAGACGATGTTGTCGGATCAGTACGTTTGCAACTATTCGGTTTTTCAATCGATCCCTGATAACTGGGCCTGCGGGCAACTCTTCCCTATCGCCCCGATCCATCGCTTGAATGAGTATCCCGATCGCCGAGCGACACTGGTGGACATCACTTGCGATTCCGACGGCAAGGTCGATCGTTTTGTCGATCAGCGCGACGTGAAGAAGGTCCTCGAACTTCACCATTTCAAAGACGAGCCATACTACATCGGAACGTTTCTGGTCGGGGCCTACCAGGAGATTCTCGGCGACCTTCACAATCTCTTTGGCGACACGCATGCGGTACATGTCCATCTCGACTCGGACGGTCGCCCGGCAATCGACACGGTCGTCAAGGGGGATACGGTTCGCGAGGTTCTGAACTACGTGCAGTTCTCTGCCGAGGAACTGGCGGCTCTCTTCCGCAAAACGGTCGAGCGGGCCGGCCGCGACGGCCGAATCTCGGTCGCCGAGCTGGGGACGCTGCTCCACTTTTATGAGTCGGGTCTCGAGGGCTACACGTACCTCGAATAGCCTGCCACGCATGGCCGGCAAAGGGCGAGTCGATGTTGCCCGCCCCTTTGCCTCTCACGGGCGGCAAGTCTCCAATACCGCCGTGCGAGCAACGTCCGATAATGTCGGTTATGTTGCGTTTGGGTCATGTCGCGTTTTGTCAGCCTTTTTGCAGCGTTTCTATCGCCTGCGGGCTTACCGAGAAGGCAGGGGTCGAGGCTCCCCCCACAGGCAACATGGAACGTCGCCTTAGCGCGTCTATCAAGCGTCGCGGTCTATTCGATGACGACATGTACGTTGCGGTCACGAAGCGTTCGTTCGAGTTCTTCGCGTGGCCGACGGATGGCGCTGGGGGATCGTTCGATGCTGACTTTGGCTTGATGGGCGGCAGCGATCCGGGTGATCTCGTCGACGCTTGACGGCGATCCTCCCGCGTAGATGATCTCCCCATCGATTCGAACCTTCAGCACGCCATCTTCGATCATGGGATGAGGTTGACCTTTCTCCCGGACGCTCGTGATGCTGGCCCCCTCCCCCTTCCCTGCTCCGCTCCCAAAGAAGCCGAACGAGAGGTGACTGGCCATCCACATTCCCACGAGGATCAGTCCAATGATTCCGATCCAAAGCACTCGACGCATCACTTAATCCTCCTGGGTCCGGGAACTGCCGCGAACCATGCCGACCCGACCCACGCGAAACTGCCTACCCCGCTGCGATTGGTCTGTCCTGAGTCGGTCGACAAGCGTGTTGACGGCCCCTTCGGTCGCCTCGATAACCCGGTCGCGAGCTTGTCCATCGTAACTGAAGAGGATGAGAACAACCTCGCTGAATCGGAGCGGTTCGACCACGCGCCGAAGCTCGGCCGCGATTTCCGTTGTCGAGCGGTCAAGAACGCTGAGCCTTTCGACGACCTCGCCATCACTTTTGACCGTCAGGAAGTTGGACTCATCGACGTGGAGATCGACAAAGGAAAAGACCTTCTGCATTTCACGAAGCCGAGCGATCGCCCGCGCGAGTTCTTCCCCCTCGAGCGATCGCTTCAGCGCGTCCAGTTGGATGGCGGCCTCGGCTCCCGGTGCTTGTGCCAAGCCCTGGAGCTTTTCATCCAACGAGCCAAGGTCCTTCTCGGAAAGGCCCGCCAGTCGACCCAACGTTCGCAGGAGTGCCCCCCGTTCTGTTTGCCATCGCTTGTTCAACGCGAGACGTTCTTCTTCGAGCTTCGATTTTTGCTGATCGAGGTCGGCCTGGGTAATGCTGTTGGCGGGCGAAGCCGACGGACTTGCCCCTTTGGCTAGCCGGGCCAACTCCACCGAGTTGATCATCGTGCCGAAGAGCAGGATCATGATCACATCAAGCAGCGGTGTCAGATCCAGCAGCCTTCGTCGTTTGCTTCGCATGGGGCGCTACCTTGTTCCCCGCTGCCCGGTTTGAAGAAGCGGGTTGGGCACCTCGGCATGGGCCAAGGCGCTTTTCTGTTCGAG
Source organism: bacterium (assembly GCA_019753235.1). GTDB lineage: Bacteria > Planctomycetota > Planctomycetia > Kolteriales > Kolteriaceae > JAIELF01. The sequence goes on along the minus strand of JAIELF010000024.1, from coordinate 162,525 downwards.
GACGGCTAAGAACTCTCGGTAGCGATCGACCTGCTCTCCCAGTGAATCGACATGATGTTGCACGAAGGCAGCATAGACGATGCGAAAGATCAGGACGTAGAGCAGGGCCCAGAGAGTCGTGCCGACCGCGACGCCGAAAAGGAAGAGCAATCGTTCCGAACTAAAGTCTTCCTTCGAGACTCCCGAGATCGCGTAGACCGTTCCCAAGATTCCAAGGACCGGAAAGAGTTCGATCATCGTCTCGGTGAGATTGACAAGCCCCTGTCCGACGCCGCGATGGCGCTGGCGTTCTTCCATGCGAAGAAAGTCGAGAACCGGAAGCAGATCGAGATCAGTTCGTCGTTGGACCATGTCTGCCAGATGCAGAATCAAACCGGTCAGGTGTTCGAGGTTGACGGTTCCGGGCCCGCGATGAGGCATTCCTTCAATGTGCCTTGCAATACTGGCGACACGGCGAGCCAAGTCTGATCGGCGATAACGATGAACGGAGTAAACGAGCATCGTCAGGATGAAGACGATGATGGCGTATCCATGAATGGCCGGGGTGATCCAGTCGATCTGCCGCCAATCGATCTTCTGGAAAAACTCCATGCGCACTCCGAGTCAACGAGGACCGAACGACCCTCGTCATTGTGACGACCTGGCGGGAACGGGAAAGGCCGATCTGGAAGAAAAGCAGGGGAAGGGCCGCTCGAACCGGGGGCCAACAAGGCCCATCGCGTGTTAGGGCGACGCATCGCGGGGGAGGTGTTCGTCTTTGGCCTCGGGCAGGATCGCTTCCTCCCCTTCGCTTTGCCCATCGCTTGGTTTGTGGGCGCGGTAGGTGTTGGGATCTCGCTTGGGCTTGATGCCGAAAATCTTGGCTAGTGCCAACCCACGGGCGATCTCTTTCTCACTGAGCATGTTGTCGCGGTTCTTATCCAGCCGATCGAAATTGTCGGCCAATTGATCGACCGCTTCGTCGCGATCGAGTTGTCCGTTGCCGTTCTTGTCGAGATGTTCGAGGATCGTTTTTGCATCGAGCGCGCCAGCCCCGCCCTGGCTGGCCGTGGGTCGAGCGCGATCGGTCGGTGTCTCGTCCGCGACCGGTTGAGGTTGTTCTTGTACCCTCGGGATCGCATCCTGATGAGCGGTGATGTCCGCTAAGTCTGGCCGAGTCGGAAGGTCCGGAGCGTGTGGCAACAGCGAGGGATCAAACGCCGAAGCCATGGGTGCGTGACGAACATGATCGGCCGGCGCGCTTCGTAAATCGGTGGGCCGTTCTCGTAATCGGGCGGCCAATGCGCGGGCTTCGTCGACCGTCATCGAGTATGGCCGGTCCCCGAATAATACATCGGGATCTTGAATGATCGTCGCGAGTTCTCGGTTGTCCGCATAGCCATCTTTATTGTGATCCAGTCGCTGCAGGATGCCGGACGATACGCGGAACTCAACAGCGCTGGCGGGTGCCAAGGGACCGGCTTTCTTCTCGAGCCCTCGTCGTGTGAGACGAAGCCCCTCTGCCCGGCGAGCTTCACGACTGATGCGACTGGGGCCGACGAGAAGTTCGCGCGGATCGAGTTCCCCATTGCCATCTCGATCCGCACGCGCGAACCGTCGGCGAAGATTCTCGGGGAGTTCATCCAGCGTTAGTTTGCCATCACGGTTCAGATCATGATCCAAAAGAAACGCATGCACGGTGGAGTCGTTGAGAGGAGCCTCGCCCAGATCGCTGGCGGAACTTGCCTCGGGTGCCGATGTGGGTTCGGCCATCGGGGGTGGCCCGAGTTGACACAGCGTGGCCACCATGACGAACAAGTACATAGGGGGCTCTGCTCCTCACACCGTCATTCCCAAAGCGAGACGCGCGCAAAATGTAGCTTGGTCAGCGGAAAAGACAAGCGGGATTGAGCGGACGAAACGGTTCAGCAGATGGTATCGACCAGAGAAAGGGCCGATTCTTCACGATCAAATGTGAATACAGGCCGATTAAGACCGTCCGTTCACGAATAGTAACTCGTTTCCAAGCGAGGCTGTTGGGGCAATTGGGGGACTCCCCTTCCCTGCCGAGCTATTGATGTTCGCGAGGGAAAAACAGCGGGCGCTCCCGTCGGCGATGGGCAAGCAACGTTCGCTCGCTGCCGGGTCCGGTCGGCTTTTGATGGATGAACGTCTAAAGCCGGGCTCTCGGCGATTAAAGGACCACTTGCTCGCTGGAGAGCTGTCTCTCGCTGCGGGTCATGTCGAAAAGCTCTTGCATGAGAAGAGTATCAACCGGGGCCATCTGCACGTTCCGACGCGCGGCTGCTCTCGTCTGCGCTTTGATCGCGACATCGACTCCGACTTCGGTCACTTGGCCGAAGCTCCGCGCGTAGTTGGTAAAGCTGGGGACATTCGTGGAAATGAAGCCGTACAGAAAACTCGCCACGCCGATGAGCTTACCCGTGAAGATGGAAGTGTTGATAGCCGTCTTCGTGTAATCGCCGATCACGCAGCCGAGAAACTGCAGGCCGGTGTTTTTTGAGCGACCTTCCCAATCGATGGAGATCTCGCCGTAGGTGTTTTTGAGATCGCTGTTGGATGTTCCTGCTCCCAGATTCACCCAACTACCGACATAGGCATGACCCAGAAAACCGTGATGCTGCTTATTGCTGTACGGTTCGATGACGCTCTCTTCGATCTCGCCACCCGCTTTGACGGTGTGGCCCAGAACGGTTCCATGCTTAATCGAAGCATGGTCGATGATGAGCGACTTGTCGCCGATCTGCACGGGGCCGGCTATGTAGCTGAAGGGTTTGATGCGAACGCCACGACCGATCACGATCGGCCCTTGCGAAACATCGAACTCGACATGATTGGCGATCTCGCATCCGTCGCCGAGATAGACATCCTTGGTCAGTTCTTTGCCCGCTCCCTTCTCTATCTGCCAAGCAAGATGGATGGGCAAGAGTCGACCATGATGGCGAACAACATCGAAGGTATGTTCGAGTGTCGGAAACTCATCGGTCAACATCGAGAGCCGACGATCCAGCAGGTAAGAGACGAGTTCCGAAGCGTCGCGCGTGGCCAAGTGCGACGGAAATTCTTCGCGGACGTACGCCGCCGTCACCCGCTGATCGTTGAGCGCCAGGAAGGTTTCTTCTTTCTCGACGAGCTCTTGAATCCGACGCAGGGAAGCGGGATCAGGCACCAGCGATGCATTCAAATAGAGGATCGGCCCCGTGATCTCGGCCGCCAAGGGCCGACCGTCCCGCTCCATCACGCCACGCAAGTGCGGTCGAACGAAGTATTGGACCTTCCAACCGTACCCTTCGACCAACTTCTGCAAGTTGGTTCCGCCACAGGTCACCGAACACGACGGCCGAGCCAGGTTGATCGGCCGCAATCGGTCGGCAAACGAATCTTCAAATAGGACACAAGAGATGGGCACGTCCGGTTCCCTGCTCGATCAAAATGAGGGATTGACGAGGATTCCGGCCAACGGCAGCAGGAAACTCATGGTCAACATAGCCCGAAGTCGGCCAGGATGCGGCGGAGTTTGCTCTCTTCGGCCGAATCGAGAGGAGTCATGGGCAGCCGTAATACCCCGGTATCCCGTCCCAAGATTTTCATGGCGGCTTTGATGGGGATCGGGTTCGTCGACAGCGTCAAAAGTGATTTGCAAAGTCGAAACAGCTTGTGATGAGCCACCTGGGCCTCGGCCAATCGCCCGCAGCGGACATGCTCGACCAGCGTGAGAAGATCCATGGGGATGATGTTTCCGACGACCGACACGATTCCTGAGCCCCCCATGCTCATGATCGGCAGCGTCAAACTGTCGTCCCCCGAAAGAACTGTCAGCGGGGACGATTCTAACAGCATCGAGGAGATATCCATCGAGCCGGTCGCTTCCTTGACGGCGACGATTTGCGGATGCTCGGCCAGATGGATCATGGTCTCGGCATTGATGGCCGAGGCGGTACGCCCCGGAATGTTGTAGATGATGATCGGCAAATCACAGGCATCGGCCAAAGCAAGGTAATGGCGACGATATCCCTCTTGCGTCGGCTTGTTGTAATAAGGACCAACAACGAGCGCTCCGTCGGCCCCGACCTTCTTCGCAAACAGCGTCAGGTCGATCGCTTCTCGCGTCGAATTGGAGCCTGTTCCCGCCATCACTTTGAGCCGACCCGCCGCGTGCGTGACGACCGTCTCAATGACCTGCTTATGTTCATCGTGATCGAGGGTCGGCGATTCGCCGGTGGTGCCGACGGGGGCCAAGCAGTGAGTCCCCTGCTCGACGTGATAATCGACGAGCCGTTTGAGTTGGTCGAAATCGACACTTTCGTCGTTTCGAAAGGGTGTGATGATGGCGACGGTGACCCCCGCGAACATCTCTCCTTTGCGTTTCATCCTTGTCGCCCCCTTCGCTGACATCGTGAAAATCATTCGTCCCTGGAGTTCGTGGCGCCACGGCCGACGATCCATTCAAGCACTTGTTATAAGCCTTTTCATCTCTCGAACCGCGTCGCCGATCCCGACGAAAACGGCTCGACTGATGATACTGTGGCCGATATTCAGTTCGCCCATCTCTTCGATCCGAGCGACCGGCTGAACATTCTGGTAGTTCAGGCCGTGGCCGGCATGAAGCTTCATGCCATACTCGCGTGCGAAGCGACCTGCTTCGACCAGCTTGATGAGTTCCGCCTGAACTTCTTCCTCGCGGCGGGCGAAAGCGTGCGCGTAAGGGCCCGTGTGAAGTTCCACGCCCTGAGCGCCGCACTCCTTACTGGCAACCACCTGCTTTGGATCGGCATCAATGAACATGCTGACTTCAATGCCCGCCCGGCAAAGCTGATGGGTGACTTCCTGCATTCGTTTCAGAGCGCCCGCGACGTCGAGCCCCCCCTCGGTGGTGATCTCTTCTCGTCTTTCGGGAACAAGTGTCACTTGATCGGCTTGGAGTTCGATCGCCAAAGCGACCATTTCGGGGGTGGCGGCCATCTCTAGGTTGTACTTCGTCTGGACCGTTTGCCGAAGGATCCGCGCGTCGCGGTCTTGAATATGCCTTCGATCTTCGCGCAGGTGGAGCGTGATGCCGTCGGCACCCGCAAGCTCGGCCTGGACGGCGGCCCAAACCGGATCGGGTTCATTCCCCCGCCGGGCCTGACGTATCGTTGCTACGTGGTCGATGTTGACCCCGAGCTTGGCCATCGGCTCTCCTATCTTCCCTCTCCATCGATCCCTAACCCCGACATCATATTCAGTCGAGCCCCCCTGCCCCTCCGTTGTCGGCGTCAAAAATAACTCATTTCTCCTCGGCCCAATCCTGCTCCCAAGGGGTATCGAAGGTAGCCAAAAGTCCCGACCGGGCCGGCGGACCCGCATGGGCCTCAAGAGAGCCCGGCTGGGGAAAAGGTTCAACCTGCTGTTGAGATTTGTCTCCACCGATCGTCCCTGCAGCGATACTTTGTTTTACGGCAGGAGAAGTTTAACCAGGGGGCGACCGTCAAGATCTGGCCCGGCTGCGTAGACTGAAATCAAGGCAACGACATGGGCTCGCAGGAGAGCGGGTGGATGAGACGATCGCAGAAATCTGGGCTCGAAGGCGTCAGAGAATCGTTGGGGGCCATCATGGTCGCCCTCCTCTTGTGTGGGATGCCATCAACGGTGCTGGCTTGTCCGTTCTGCAACGCCAGTCAAACGATCACGCAGTCGGTTCAAGAGGCCGACGTCGCGTTCATTGCCGAGCTGAGCGGATCCAAGCCGATCGTTTCGGAGCAACCGGGAGGCCCCGATGGTCAGACTAGCGCTCGCCTGCTCAAAGTCCTTAAGCCGCACCCTGCCCTGGAAGGCAAAAGCGACATTCTTCTTCCTCGGTACATTCCCGCGGCCGAGCAGCAGAAAGTGAATTATCTCGTCTATGCCACGGTGACCGACGGAGCGATCGATCCCTACCGCGCCTCTCCGGTCGAATCGAAAGAGATGGTTGACTATTTGGCTGCCGCAGTCGATCAGCCCCGTCGCAAACCGGCGGAGCGAGTGGAATTTTTCTTTGGCTATCTCGATAGCCCCGAGACGACGATCGCCAACGATGCCTACGCGGAATTTGCGTCGGCTCCTTACAAGGATGTCAAAGCGGCGGCAGGCTCCTTTGATCCGGAGCGGATCGTCGGCTGGCTCGAGAACTCTCGCACCGAGCCGTACCGATTCGGTCTGTACGGGTTGTTGCTGGGCGTTTGTGGTCGACCGAAGGATGCCGATCTCATCCGAGCGATTCTGGAGGATCCCAAGCGCCGACCGATCAGCGGCGTCGATGGTTTGCTGGGAGGTCTATGTGTCTTGAACCTGAAAGACGGAGTCGACTACGTCATCAACGTCTTGAACGATTCCAAGAACGACTTCAACTATCGGTATGCCGCTCTGCGGGCGGCAAAATTCCTGGTCAGTGATTTGCCGGAAGTGGACAAAGGGAAGCTGTTCGAGCGAATGGTCCCCGCGCTGAAGATTGCCGATATTTCGGATCTGGTGATGGACGAGTTTCGCCGACAAAAGCAATGGATGGCAACGGACACGATCCTGAAGCTATTCACGGATCCCGCCTATGATGTTCAAGTCGTCAAGCGGGCGATCGTCCGGTACGCCCTTCAATGTCCCGAAGAGTCCGCCGAGAAGTTTATTGCCGATCTGCGAGCGAAGGACGCGCAATACGTCAAGGATGTCGAGGAGATTCTACGGTTCGAGGAAATTCAGCAGATCCGAGTCAAGGATCCCGCCAGCAAGGCCGCCCCGTGACGACCGGTTTAACGCTCGTTACCAGATCTCGTGCCTGATGAATTCAAGGACGAAAGGAACGAGGATCCACACCGCGGTTCGGCGAGCCTCGCCTACCAAGTTCTTCGTTTTGACGGAGATGAATTTTGAATCGCGGTAGAGAGAAAAGTTCGGTATCCAACACGGAACCCGCAAACGGTACTCGTCATAAGCCGATCCTAGCCGACGACGAAGATTCGCTTCTTCGTAGGGAATCACGAAGAAGTGGTAAAAGCCGGCGACCGACGCGATCGACGCCATGAAAACCCAGCTTCGAAGAAAGAGAGCCACCGACGCGAAAATGAGCAGATTCGCAATGTAAAGCGGGTTCCGACAAACCGAGTACGGCCCAAGGTCAACGACGGCCTTGCTCTTTCGTCCGCCGATGTAAAGCGTTGACCAGAATCGAAGTCCCAGCCCGGCCAGAAGCAGGCCCCATCCGCCGATCGACTCCATGACGTCGATGGGAGGCTGCGTGACACCACCCGAAGGTAGAATCGTCGTACGAAGCGTCCAAATCGTGGCTGCCAGCAGGATGGCCGTGCAAAAAATCCATCGATGCTTGAAGCAAAACATGTGAACCACTTGCATCCGACACTCCCCATGGATCCCTGACGGGACGATTGGTACCGGTAATTGGGTAAGTCATGATGCTGGTTCTTGACACGGGCGAGGCGATAACCTCGGCGGAGAGATCAATCAAGACGTCCTGATCGAACAATTTGCCTTTATAAAGGTTTTGGAATCGAAGCATGCCTGATCACGCGGGCGGAGACGAGGGGCGATCGTTCAGGGGGATTGGCAGACTAGGCGATCGACGCGATCTCTTCGTAGGTCATTTCCCGGTCGAAGCGGACGCCGATACGAAATGCAGTGGGGCCTTCGCTGTGGTGCCAAACAACAACCGCTCCTAAATTGGCGATCGTCTCCCGTCGTTCGTTGAGGAAGGTCAGATCAAGCGATTCGCCTGATCGGATATCCCCCCGGAACAGAACTTGTGCTCCGGTTGACGAAAGATTGACCACCTGTCCGAACAAGGTCACTTCGCTGCCGCGCGGACCCATGGAGCAGATCACCGTCGTTTTGAAGTACCGCCGGGGTTGGCCTTGTCGGCGTTCGGGCGTTCGCGTGGTCAATGTCATGAACTCCTGATTGTTCAGGCGAAACGTCAAACAGAATGATCCCCGCACCATCCATTTAAATCGTAGCACGCCGACTGGGATCGAAATGAGACTATTGCCACATTCGGTCCTCGGCAAAGGGGTGGATGAACCCCTCGGGCTTGGGCTTGGGTCGGCTCTTCAAGATCGCTGCCGCCAACAACAAATCTTTCTTCGTCGTGATTTTGATGTTGGTCGCGTCACTCTCGACCATCGTGACCGGGTGGCCGATCGCTTCGACGAGTTGAGCATCGTCGGTGATGGGAACAGTGACGCGAGAACGTTGCGCATAGGCTTGGCCGATGAGCTTTTTCTCGAAGACCTGGGGCGTCTGGATCGCCCAGAGGTTTTCGCGAGAGACCGTTTCAACGCTCTTGCTCCCGTCCACGCGTTTGAGCGTGTCGGTCACGGGGCAGGCGAGCGCCGCGGCCTTCGTCTCTTGGACGGCATCGAAGACTCGGTCGATGAGATCCTTTGTCAGGCATGGCCGAGCCGTGTCATGGACGGCCACGTACTCGACATTTGCCGCGATGTGGACAAGCGCGTTCTGCACCGAGTCGGCTCGTTCGTTGCCACCTTTCACCATTTTCGAATTGCTGATGAAGGCGACGTTGGCCCTGTAGCGACGATCGAAAATCTCTTCATCTTCGGGATCGGTGACAATCAAGATCTGGGCGACATCGTCGCGATTAGAAAAAAGGTCGAGGCTATGCAGCCAAACGGATCGTCCATCCAGGTCGGCAAATTGTTTCTTCTCCCGATCCTTAAACCGGTTCGACTTGCCTGCCGCTAAAAGGATCACACCGAAATGGGGCATCATCATCGATCCTTGTTCCGGACGCTTCTCCTAGTCCAGTCATTATACAATCCGCGAGAAGATTCCGTCGGCCAGCAGAAAACCTCGCGGCGAAAGTCGAACCACGTTGCCGTCGTCGATTAGCAGTCCCAACTCGACGAATCCTTCGAGTTCCCGAGGCGCTAAATCACGGAAATGAAACCCCGTCTTTCGTTGAAAAGCCGACAGGTCGATCCCCTGCGTCCGCCGAAGTTCTAGGACCGCCGTCTCCCGCGCCCTGGCCTCGGGAGGAAGGGACTCGGATTGGTGGATCGGCGATCGGCCCTCCTCGACGGTTTCAATGTAGGTCAAAAGCGGCCGTAAATTCAGCGTCCGATGGCCATCAACAAAGGCGGCCGCCCCGGTGCCAAACCCGTAGTACGGAGCGTTGGCCCAATAGACGCTGTTGTGTCGGCTGCGGCGATCCAGCTCCCCCTGGCGAGCAAAGTTGGAAACCTCGTACTGCTCGAAGCCGGCCCGGAGAGTCTCTTCAAGAAGGTACTCATACATCGCCGCCTCTGTTTCCTCTTCGGTCGGCTCGATGATTCCCAGCCGGCGTTGTTTCCAGAGTAGCGTACCCTTTTCATACGTCAGCCCGTACGAGGAGACATGTTCGATCGGGAGCGCGAGCCCCTCGCGAAGATCGGTTTGCCAATCGGTCATCGTCTGACCCGGAATGCCGAAAATCAGGTCGATCGATACATTCGCGATCACCGGCTTTAAGAGATCAACGGCCCGGTAGACCGAGGCGGGGTCGTGATTTCGTTCCAATCGTTCGAGCAAATGGGGATGGAAACTCTGCGCCCCCAGTGACACCCTATTGACACCATGATCCACCAACGAGCGAACCTTCTCCCTGGTCAGCGTGTTCGGATTCGACTCGACGGTAAACTCTGTTGCCGGACCGGGGGGAAACCATCGCACCAGACGGTCTAAGAATCGGTCGAGTTGTGCCTCGTTCAAATAAGTCGGCGTACCACCCCCCACGAAGATGGTCTCGAGATCTTTCGGGGCGGTCAAAATGCTGGCCATTTCCCGGTCGAGCGCATCGAGATAGCGGTCGGCCAACTCGTCTTGGCCCGCGACACTAGCGAAATCGCAATAACCACACTTATGAGCGCAAAACGGAATGTGAACATATGCCGATCGAGGTGCCGCCAAAAAGAAGGGCTCGGCAGCGGTCTCCGCTTCAAGTGATGGTGTCACTGGCCCGCGTCTCCCCAAAGGCCGACCCGCTTGAGTTGGGCGACGGCATCGTAAAGGACGATCCCGACCGTGGTGGCGAGATTCAAGCTCCGGACTCTTTCATCATAGATCGGCACGCGATATCTCGGCAGGCCGAGTTCCAGGATCGATTCAGGTAATCCGCGCGTTTCGCTGCCGAACACGAGCGCGGTCGGTCCTTCGACACGGGATTGGCTGTAGTCGACCCCTTGCCGAGACTCGTAAAGAAAGATCTCCCCCGCAAAAGAGTTAACAAAATCGGCAAATGTCGGGTGCTGAACGATCGGGACGTGCTGCCAATAGTCCAGCCCCGCTCGTCGAACACTCTTCTCGTCGATGCGAAAACCAAGCCTGCCTACCAGGTGCAAAGTCGAGCCCGTCGCCAGGCAAAGCCGAGCGATCGCGCCCGTGTTGTGGGGGATTTCTGGCTCGACCAGAACGACATTCAGACCAACCCTTGCCATGCAAAGTTTCCCTAATCCCTACGCTCGGTACGTCGGCTTCGCCTCCACCACGATGCCTAGCGAAATTCTCCTCTCGGCCACGCTTTCCCGGGCGAAGATGAGTGGGACAGACCCGATTTTCACCAGGGAACGAGCCGTGCCCGAACGCAATCATCGACTCGACTTGGTCTCTGCCGGCCTGGCTGTCGTGGCGCTGTTTTTGGCGATCAGCCTGGCCTCGTTCGATCCGGCCGACCCACCCAGCGATCATGTCTATCCTCCCAACGCGACGGTGCGAAATGCCTGTGGACGGGTCGGAGCCTGGATCGCCAGCCCGCTGGTGGAGTTGCTTGGGATCGCTTCGTTTGGGGTGATCGGTTGGACGGTGCTCGCCTCGTTGGCTCTCGCGCTTCGGTTGCCTGGGGGCGTGGTCGCTCGGCAAGCGATCGGCGGTACGGCGCTTCTCTTTGCGGTGGCGGCCGGTGCGGATCGGCTTCAGACATCGACCGGTTTCGAAACCATCGCCGGCGCTGGCGGTACGGTCGGGTTCTTTCTGGCCAACCATCTCCATGACAATCTTTCCCATGCCGGGAGTGGCCTGTTGCTGGCGTCGGTGGGGCTTCTTGGATCGGTTCTTATTCTCGGATCCTACGCCTATGTCCTCTTGGGGGCGATGAAGCGGAGTGCCGGCCGAGGTGCTCGCGGAATGCACGCGGGGCTCCTGGGCGCCGTCGCCTGGCTTCGTCGGCCTCGCCCCGTCGATGAGCCCGAAACGAACTCGGAAGAGATCGATGCCGAAGAATCCAAAGAGACGCTCGAGGAGGAAGGCGACGACGAATCAGATGAATCAAACGAATTAGATGAATCGGTTGAGGAGGAACTCGAAGACGAAGAGGAGACTGTTCCCATCGTCCGAACAGGCTTCGATCAAGTGGTGATTGCAAAAGAGCAAGAGGAAGAACCGGAAAAGGTCATGGAGAAGATCCACAAGAACTTTAAGCTTCCCTCGCTCGATAATCTCGACGATCAGCAACCCTTTGAACTCGACGAGCATGAATCGGAGATCCGTGAGCGGGCCAAGCTTCTCGAGAGAACCTTTCTCGAATTCGAGATGAAGGTCAAGGTCGTGCAGATCGATACCGGGCCGGTCGTGACTCAGTACGAGATCGAACTCGAGCCCGGCTTGCGCGCCCGTCGTGTAATCGCTCTTTCCGATGATATCGCCATTGCGCTCAAGGCAAGCAGTGTCCGCATCGTCGCGCCGTTGCCCGGTAAAAACACCGTTGGCATCGAAGTCCCCAACGCTCGGCGAGCGAAGGTCGGGCTGAAAGAAGTGATGCTCAAATCGCAGTCGATGATGGGCTCGATACGACTGCCGATGTTTCTGGGTAAAGATGTCAAGGGCTTGCCGATGGTCAATGATCTGGCCAGCATGCCTCACTTACTCATTGCCGGCCGGACCGGTACCGGCAAAAGCGTCTGTTTGAACACGCTTATCCTTTCGATCTTGATGACGAAGACTCCCGAGCAGGTCAAGATGCTCATGATCGATCCGAAGATGGTCGAGCTCTCGCTTTACAAATCGATCCCGCACTTGATGCACCCGGTCGTCACCGACATGAAAAAGGCGGAGGCGATTCTCGCGTGGGCCGTCGAGAAAATGGAAGAACGCTACGCTCTTCTGGCCCGGGTCGGCGTTCGACATATCGATAGCTACAACGCTCTTCCGTACGAACAAATCCTGCAGCGATTGGGACTGGAAGAGGCGACCGAAGAGGATCGAATTCCCAAGCACATGCCTTACATTCTGATCTTCGCGGACGAAATGGCGGACTTGATGATGACCGCGGCCAAAGAGGTCGAAGCCCACATCATTCGCCTGGCGCAGAAGTCGCGTGCGGTCGGGATTCATCTCATTCTCGCGACACAGAAGCCGACCGTCGATGTCATCACGGGCCTCATTAAAAGCAACCTTCCCGCGCGGATCGCGTTTCAGGTCGCCTCCCGAACCGATAGCCGAGTCGTGCTTGATGAAATGGGGGCCGACAAACTTCTAGGTAACGGCGACATGCTCTTCCTGTCGCCTGGCACCAGCAAGATCACCCGCGCCCAAGGGACTTTCGTCAGCGACGAGGAGGTCAACCGGATCGTCGAGTATCTCTCGACCCAGGCTCGTCCACAATTCTCTCAGGAGCTGATGAACGTGGCTTCCGCGCCGCGTGGCGAAGCGGGTCAGACGACCCTTCCGAATCGGGACGACATGTACGAGGCGGCCGTGGAAGTAATCGTGCGCGAGCAGCGAGGAAGCGTGAGCCTAATCCAACGAGCGCTCGGCTTGGGCTACGGACGCGCGGCTCGCCTGATTGACTACATGGCTGAGGACGGCATCGTCGGTGATTACAACGGTTCTCAAGCTCGCGAAGTTTTAGTCAAACCAGATCAATGGGACGAGTTTCGAAGATCTCGATTCGCGCGGGCGAGCTAGTCGGTAATTCAACGATCCTCGTTCGCTCTGGCCGATTTCAGCTTGTCGCTAGAAACCGAAGTAGCTCCTCGTTCACTATCTTGGCTGCGTCGCATTGCACCCAGTGGCTAGCGTCAGGAATGCGGACAATCTGAACATTGGTGACGAGCTTGGGAGGGGGATCGACGAGCTCGGGCCCAAGGTAGCGATCGTTGAGCCCCCACAGCATCAGCACCGGCAGGTGGATCGGCTGGATCATCGCTTTACGATCTTCTTTTGAGACGCGAAAGATCGCGCGGTAGTAGTTGATCGCTGCTGTCAAAGCGCCGGGCTGGCGAGCAGCGTCGACATAGAGTTCGATGTCTTCTTGTGTAAACGCGGACTTGTTGACAGGATCCCACTTCAGCATCGTGCGAATCGAATGAAAATCGCGGGCCGACACCGATCGTTCAGGAAACCAAGGAAGCTGAAAGAAAAAGACGTACCAGCTTCGCTTGAGCCCTTGCTCGATGGTGTAAAGATGCTTGGCAAAGGTGATGGGATGAGGAACATTGCAGATCACCAGCCGATGGAGCCGATGAGGAAAGCTCATCGCAAACATCCAAGCGACGTTGGCTCCCCAATCATGTCCGACCAGATGGGCTTGCTCTTCACCTAATGCGGTGATGAGTTTATCGACATCGTCCATCAGCTTTTGGGGACGATAGGCGGCCACACCTTTGGGCTTGCTGGAGGTGTTGTAGCCTCGCATGTCGGGGACCGCGACCCGATAGCCCGCCCGAACCAAGGCGGGGATCTGATATCGCCAGGAGTACCAAAATTCTGGAAAGCCGTGCAAGAGGACGACCAGAGGCCCCTGCCCCGCCAATACCGTGTGCAGGGTAACTTCACCTAGGTCGATGTCCCGATGCTCCAGCGAAATCCCATCAAGCTCGGTCATCATTTGCGTCTACATCCGTTCTTCAACAGTGATTGGTTCGAAAATCATTATGAAATCATGACTCATCGACGTACTGATCTTGGCGGGATCCTATGGCATCGTTCCTTCCCGTGCGACTATGATTGCTCCTTACGACAGACGGGTGGGTGATGACGGTGGCAGGTCCAAACTTTGAACAACTCGAAGGACGATGGACGCCCGCCGTCGGTAGCCTCCTAGGCACTGATGGTCCCGACGCATGGTTTTTGTTCGGGCAAGGGACATCATTGGTTGCCCTTCAAACCGTCCGCAACGGCCAATCCGCCTCTGTGGTTCAGACGTTCAACGATGTTACTCGCCTTGATATGCAGCTTCTGGCCGGCAACGATTTCGTTTACTCGATGACCTCGCTTCCTGTCCGAGTTCTCGGCGGAGATGGCGATGACACCATTCAAGTAGACGGAGGCGAGGGGGGCTCGATCGATGCCGACGGCGGCGCGGGGAGCGATCGACTCTTTGGAGGGAAGAGGAACGATACTCTTTCCGGTGCTTCAGGGGACGATGTTCTGATCGGCGGGTCCGGGCTCGATTCGCTCAACGGTGGATCAGGGGACGACCTCGTCGTTGCCGATGCCATCGATGCCGCCCTCACCCCCAGTGGCCTTTCGCAAGAGTGGCTGAACACCGCTCGGCCGCTGAACGAACGCGTGCGAGCTGTTCAGAAAATCTATCTCCCTGTCGCGGACGGCCTGGCCGATACGATTGCCGATAGCCCTGGTTTCGACTTCGTGCCAAGCGACTCGCCCCAGCGTTTTCGCGTCGGCGCGCAGGTCACTGGCGTGATTCGCTCCGTGTCGAATGCAAATCAATTTGAACAAGCGATCGGGTTGGCCCTGCCAGGGGATCAGATTCGCCTGGCCGCAGGGACCTATTCATTGTCGTCGCCGATCACACGAAACCTCGCCGGTGTTTCGATCACCGGTGCCGGCACGGGGCAAACGACCGTTCTTGGCGTGTGGAGACTCGACCATCAGGGGGACAATCGGACGACGCTCATCGAAGGGTTGACCTTCAACTTGACGGGCCAGTCCGCGGCGAATGGTTACCTCACCTTCGCGGGGGGAACGTTCGTTCTAGATAACGTGGAAGTTACGGGGATCGGCAACGATACGACGGCGGCCGTGGCGTTTGTGAAAATCGGTTCTCCTCAAACGACGGGCCGAATCGTCAACAGCCATCTGCATGACGTTGCGGCCGATGTGATTTCAACGTCAGGCGACTCCGTCGATCCTTCGAATGCCGCCGGCTCTCTGCTCGAAGTTTTTGACTCCCGAGGAGAGCGTTCGGGAAGTCGATTTCAGGATCAGGTGCTGACTGCTCACTTTGGTTTTCGCGTTGTGGATGTCGGCGGCATCTATTCGGATGCGGCTCAGAATGTGATTGCTCCGGATTCGTGGACCGCGGTCTCTCTTTACGGCACCCGAGTTTCCCCGGGAAGTCGATCAGGCAACGTTCAACTCACGTCGTACGACTCGGTTATTGATGGGGCGTTGTTCGTGGCGGGCTCGGTGCAAATCGGTGGCCGAATGGAAAACTCGGTGGTGATCTCCAATGATCCCAATGCCAGCAGTCTGGTCCGTGTGCGTGCCACGAGCGCGATCGTGCGGAAAAACTCCATTATTCAGACGATTTCTGGCCTGCCGATGATTGGCGTGCAATCGTACAGTGGCGGGTTGACGCTGACAGACAACACCTTCATCGGATGGAATGGCAAAGAGTGGAGCCTAGTCGGTTCCGTCAACGTCGTTCAGCGAAACACCATTCTTTAGGCAGACTTGCCGAGCGAGAAACTCGCGGGCTCTGGTGAATGCCGGCGGTTTAGCTGCTTTCTAACCCTGACGCTGAGCGACGATGAGCATCGATTTCCACAGATAGGGCCATCGTCCGCAACCGACGAACTGACGAACCTTGAAACCGTTCTCTTCAACCAATCGCGTCAGTGACTTTCGGGAAAAGAACTTGATGTGTCCACCTTCCCAGTGAGCGGTGAAGTGGGCATCCATCTTCCCCGTTGCCGACAGCGCCAGATTCTTTAGGTAGCCGTGATAAGGCGTCGAGATGATCAGAAGTCCGCCGGGCCGAACGGCGCGGTACATCCCCTCGACGAATTGCTTGGGGCTGTAGAGATGTTCGATCACTTCGAGGCTGACGACCGCATCAAACGGGGCGCCAAAGATCTCCACCAGATCCTCTTGTACGCTGAGAAGATGAAACGTTGCTCCTGGGACGTTTCGCTTGGCGATGTCGATGCCACTCTCGGCAAGGTCGATCCCGACAACGTCGTAGCTCCCCTTCGAAACGAGTGCCTTGCAGAACGAGCCATTGCCACAACCTGCGTCGAGTACCCGCCCCTTTGGAACGTAGCGATGAAGATGACGAAGCGTTGGTTCCCAAATGTATGCATTCGTGTGCGAAGGTAGGGCGGAATCGTAACCGTAATCGGTATAGTCACCCACCCCGCCGGGAGTTTGATCATTATTGAGGGCTTGGGTGCTTTCTTTCGTTTCCAAGTGATGCTCCTGCTTTGGCGACTCGGCCAAGGGCGACCTGGCTCGATGGCCGAGAAAAGGAAACGGACGGGCTGACCGACGCTCCGGTAGTTTCGCGCGGGCTACGCTCCCTGCGATCCTTGATGATCCTCTGCTACGATGCAGTCCGTTATACCAGGATCGAGGGCTCGCGTGAATCAACGTTTGGAACGGAAAACGGCGACGGGTGCGGATGGAGCCTTCAAGGGTTCTGCACGTTATTGCGGGGTATCGACGAGTTCCTGGCCATAGCGAGAGCCGGCGGCCCGCCAGACGTTCAAATCGACTTTGTCGTCGACAAAATGTACCGAACCATCCGCGTAAAGGCCGTTGATCCCGCCGGAATGCCGACTTCTTGCTGCCCGCCAACCGTAAGCGGAGAAACGAGTTTCGATCGACTCGGCAACACTTGCTCTGGAGCCGATGCAGTCGATGGTCAGGTCGTTCGGTTTGAGGTAGTGGTTGTAAAGAGTGCATCGATACTCGCCGCTGGCCCAGAAGAATCCTCGGCGATTAGTGATGTTCCATCCCTGTGGGCTTCGACAACGGTTCTCGGTGAGGACCGCGGTCGTGCCGAACAACAGAGGTGTCGCGTAATCGGTTTTGCTGTTGACGTTGCTTCGGTCGGCCAGCGTCATCGATTCTTTGCCGGTACCGAGGGTGCTCTCTGAAGCGAGCATCGTTCGAGCGGTCCCATCAATGATGTCAGCAGCGCGAATCTGCGAGTTGACGAAGAAAACACCGTCGGTGTTGAACGGCGTTCCACCTCCCACGCCGGTTCCGGTACTGATGACGTAGTTCGTCGGCCCGTAAAACGTCCCGCCGGCATCGGAAAGTAGGGGCGTCGGTAGATCAGACGGACATAGAAACGAGTTTAGCCGAACCGCGACCGCGGTCGTGACCTCTGGGTTGAGGTTGTTGTTACGGTACATCGGCGTGTCAAAATTGATCAGGTCATGTGCCCCCTTTTCCTCTAGGTAAGGGGTTAAGTGGGCCAGCGCCGACCAGCGGTAAAACGTGTGGGGCGTATTGGGTTGATTGGGATCGGGCTTGGATTCAGCCCCGGAAGGAAAAACCTGGTGCGAGGCGTAATACGCCAGCATGGCAACCCCGAGATCGCGCATCTTCGCGGCACATGTGATTCGACGAGCCGACTCGCGGACCGACTGAAGAGCCGGCAGTAAGAGAGCCGCCAGCAAGCCAATGATGGCGATGACCACCAGCAATTCGACCAGCGTAAAGCCTCGCCGGCGAGAAATGCGGGTCATGCCAGTTCCTCAACGTGCCTCATAAACGGTCGATGGCATCCCTCAGCGCACCATCCATGGACCTATTCTAGAGGACCGATGACGGCAGGATTGGTTCAACTCTCGGAAAACTACCTAAACGCGAGATGACAAACCACGACGCCGGATGATTAAGAGGAGCAAGCCGACTCCTGCAACGCCGCTCATCATCAAAGGGGATGCCTCCGGGACCACCGATGTTTCCAAAAGCTGACCGGCAATTCCCAAGTCGGGATGGGACGCAAACGTGGTCAGGATAGAACCGTTGTATTTGAGCACGCCTTGGCTGCCGGCCGTGGCGATGAGCAGATCGCTTCCCACGAAGAGCAGGTCGGTCGGGAACGCGCCGATCGGCAAGCTCAGCCAGGGGATCGGGTTCAAGGCCGGCACCGGCGAACTGGCCGACACGTCATAGCGAATGACCTGATCGGTCAACAAACTCGACACATAGAGATTCTTGTCCGGCCCGAACTGCAGCCCGGCAGGGAAAGTCAGTCCACCCGAGCCGGCAGCGACGTACGTATCGATGAACGCCCCCGTCGTCGCGTTGAACCGCTGAACTTCGCCTGAACCGAGGCTACTGACCAACAACGAGTTCCCCTTGAGAAGCATGTTTGTCGGCTGCACAAGCGATCCGCCGGTGGTGAACGCCCCCAGGTTGTTCCCGGTCGTGAGGTCGAAGCGATAGACCTGGGTGCCGTTAAAGTCGCTGACCAGCAGGTCGCCGGCCGCGGTGAACTGGATGTCTGTTGGGGCCAGATTCGTCTGAGCAAAGACGCTCAATGACTTGGTTGCGAGATCGAATCGATTGATGACGCCGTTTCCTTGATTGGCGATGTAGAGAAAGCCATCAGGCCCGACTCGCATGCCGACGGGTGAATTCAGCCCTTGGCTTGGCCCGATCAGCTTGTCGATGAAATCGCCCGTCGTCGAGTTGAAACGAAAGATGGTGTTGGCGTCTTGACCGCTGACGAAGAGGTCTGCCAACGACGTTGCCGTCGAGACGAGCAGGAAGGAAAAAGTCAAAAGGTATCGGAGGAACATCGCCGTTTCCTTCACTTTACCGAGGGCATTCAAAATCAGATTCAAATGGTCGGTTCAAATCAACGGTGGGAAGTAACGTGGGCTGCCCGGGACCGCCAACCGGCCACAGCCAAACCCGTCAAAACCAAGCCACATAAAAGAAAGCTACTCGCCTCGGGAATCGCCACATAGCCGGCCGTGATGTTATCGAGCAGGATTCCATCGTAATCGTAGCTCTCCAGGAGAGAAACTTTGTTGAACGGCTCGGTGTCGGTGATGCCCAGAAAGAAGACGTTGTCGAAAGAGAGGCTCGGGCCGCGTGTTCCGATGGAGACCAACTTACTTGTTCCCAGCAGGGTGTTCTCGAGACGAAGCGAAATCGTGTTGGCCACCGCGCTGTCACCGGCATTTGAGAAATAGCTACCGAACGCAGTGATCGGTTTGTTGAAGGTGAGGTTGTCATTGATGGCGGCGCCCGTCGGGGATGAGGGGCCGGCATCGACTAAAGAGTTAGTTCCGCTGACGGCAAACAAAGCGAAGGTGGCCACTTGTCGAAAGTCGGGTAGAGCGGTCAATCCCGTGGTGCCGAAGGTCAAAGTCGGATTGACGGTGAAGTTAGGGTAGCTTTCTAAATCGTCGATGCCGTAGCTACTGAGCGTCGCCACGAATGAATTGAAGGCGGCATTGGAATTCGTCAGTGTTCCTCTGGGGCTGTCGGCCCCGAAGTATGCCAACGGTGCCGAATGAGCGATGTTGACAACAGAAACAGAGGCCAAAGCAAAGCTCAGAAGAAAACGTCGGCAGCAAAAACGCATGGTTCCTATTTCTCCCCAGGTAGGTCATGAACGCGAGCATCAAGGCAAGGTTTTGCTCGGGAGCAAGTCCATTCACACGGACGGAAGGATCACACGAGGCCGTCCGCCACTCCCCAACCAGGTAAGCAGCTTCCGGAAGGTAAGTCTCAACAGAACAATGACCGAGGACACAGCCGAGATTAATCGGCCGTCTGGAGAGATGGTAGTGGCACGCCGACGGGGTGTCTAGCACGATTCAGTCAAAGTTCGCCCAATCCTTAAATTGCGAACTCCCCGCCCAAAGCCTCTGCCGGCAAGACCGATCGCGCGTAGGCCCGCGGGCTTGCTGAGTCTTGAACGGGCTTCATCGGAGAGACGCGGAGGGGCGATGGCGTCGATGATAGGAGGAGGGTTCGCTGGGAGCCGGGTCTAGGGGACAAAGCGTGCGGCGGCGAGTGGGGGTTATGTTGTTGCTCGCCTTCGCGGGGGGATGCTCGACTGCAAGGTCTCTGATCGACCGTTCACGAGCCGGCATTCCCGGCGTCGTTCGCAAAGGAAATCCTGGGGAGGAATCTCCCTACCTACCCCTTGCCAAGTCTTATCATCGGCGCGGTCGCCCTCAAATGGCGGCGCAGCTCTACCAGGCCAGCGTCCGATACCAGCCCAAGGATGCTCACCTCCGTTATTTGTGGGCTCATTCGTTGGCAGCAGCGGGAGATAACGAAGGGGCCATCACCCAGGCTAGGCATTCGCTGACGATTGATCCCTCGCAGCCCGAGGCGATGACGCTGCTAGGAATTTTGCTTCGACGTCAAGGGGACAACAAAGAGGCGATCGACCTCTTCGAGCGAGCATGGAATGCCAGCCCACGCTCTTGGGTCGCTGGCCGAGAACTTGGAGAGTGGTACGCCGTCCGGGGCGACTCGGCACGGGCCAAGGCCATTTTGAATTTGGTGGCCGAGCGCTTTCCCGAAGATCGTCAAGCTCTAGCCTTACTTGCCCGCTTAGAGGAATCGCCTGGCGATCTCTCGAGCATCGCCGCCCAATCAGGAGATCGCCGATCGACCTGGGGACCTTCTTTTCTTGCCGACCGGGGCGAAACCTGGCAGCCGATTTCGAAACTTGCACCGCCGGTGTCGGTATCAGACCGAACGGCTTCGCCCGAGTTTCTCTCGATCGCCCCCTCCCCTGCTACACGTTGACATCTCATGACCCCTTCAGCGTCTCCGGGCATTATTTAAGTCGGTAGGCACTTTCTTCGCTTCGTTCGGCCCAAAGAGATCGTTTATGACGATCGAATTCCATTTTGATCGACTCGCATCGATTGCTTTGCTTGCCAATCGGAGGTTTGGAGGAACAATGGAGGTGCCGCCAATCCTCCACACGAAAGGGAGCGGATGTTGATGGTTTTCATCGCTGCCGGCACTCTGCCCATCGACGGCCCCGCGCCACAGCCTACCGTCACAAAGAGCACTTCTTTTCTGAGGCAATCGTCGGTCAAACCCTCTCGGATCCAGTTTTTGACTTCAAAGCAGAACGCCCGTCGCCCCGATTCAATCTCCCGAGTGGGTAGTGGAGGAATTTTTCTTTTGTCTACGTTGCCGAAGGCCCCTTTTTTGCATGATCTTGGCAACAGGGACTCAGCCCGGGAAGCAAGCTTGTCGTTTGCGTCCCGGAGGGCGGTGGAACGTTTTTTCGGGAATCCCTACAACACGGTCAGAGACGGATCTTCTCGAGGGCGAGAAGCTTGATGACCGGCTCAGCCAGAGGAGAGGCTCCATGGAAGTTTCGTTATCGGCTCGGCACGGAGACCTGCATAAGGATTCTCAAGAGTACATCGAACGAAAACTTCCCAAGCTCTCGCATATCTTCGATCGACTGATCTCGATACAAGTGATGGTCGATTTTCAGTCGACCGAACCTTTGGTCGAGCTCCTGGTCGAGGCAGAGCATAAGCACGACTTCGTCGCCAAGGAGAGCGGGCCGAGTGTGACCGCGGCGTTCGATTCAGCCCTCGATAAGATGGAAGGTCAGCTCCGTAAGTACAAAGAGAAGATTCAGGACCATCACCGACGTTCTCTTGCCTGAGAACACCATCGCATCGCAAGGGGTTGCCGTGGTTGGTCACCCTTTTTTCCCAAGGATCTCATTTGTCCCATGGGAAGCAAAGCGAGCGGAGGCGGAATCATTCTGTCGATCGACGCGGGTTAGGCCGGTCGGCTGCAAGCAAGGGATAGTCAAGGAGACATCGATGAAGCTGGCCGATTTTGTTGTTAATGACGCGATCATCAGCGACTTAAAGGCAGAAGGCAAAGAGGCCGCCGTTCGAGAAATTGTCGATAGCCTCGCTCGCGCGGGGAGCTTGAAGGCCGACGAAATCAACAGCATCGTCGCCGCTATCATGAAGCGCGAAGAACTCGGTTCAACGGGGATCGGTAACGGCGTGGCCGTCCCGCACACCAAGCATCCCAGCGTCGATCGCATGGTCGGTACCGTCGCGATTGCTCGGAAGGGACTCGACTTTCAATCGATCGATCGCGAGAAAGTCGACATCATCTTTCTGCTCGTATCACCGCCCGATCGCCCCGGTGATCATCTCCGGGCTCTCGAAAATATCTCGCGACATCTTCGCGTCGACACGTTCTGTCGATTTCTACGTCAAGGCAAGGCGACCGAAGACATCATTGAAGTTCTCGAAGAAGCTGACGAGAACAAGTTCGACTAAATCGACTCCCCTCTTGGCCGGCAGGCGTGTTTTATCCGCACACTGGTTGGCCTAGGGGCAAACGAAAGGCTCGAAGCATCGGCCACAGAACAAGGAGAAGGGATCGGCCATGAACGACTACAATGCCGACCCTCAGCCACGCCGACTTTCAGAAGATCACTATTCCCTCGATGTCAAAGTCATCAATGAAATGGGTTTGCATGCTCGGCCAGCGTCGCTGGTAGTGGGAATTGCGTCCAAGTACCCTTGTGAAGTCACTGTTCGCAACGGGTCCAAACTGGTGGATGCCAAAAGCATCTTGCAGCTTCTATCTCTCTCTGCCGAGATGGGAACGCATCTAACCCTTGAGACTCGTGGTGACGACGCACTCGAGGCTATTAGGCAATTGGCCGAGCTGGTGGAGAATGGTTTCTATGATCCTCCCAGTGACGCGCCGTCAACAGGATAACGAGGCCTAGGATTTTCGGAGGAAACTCGGGAGAGTCTCTTTCGGTTCGCTGGGCGCCGGTCCCATGGCTCCGCGAAGGGCGGATGCAACGGCTCCGCTCAGGGCGGAGGGGAAAAACAAAGGGTGAACGCGTCGCTTGGTTGGCCGCGCGGACCCGTGGAAAACAAGGGGTCGGCTCGCCCTCTCGAAAGGGTTTGATTGCCGCCGTGGACCAATCACGCATGGAAATCTTTCGAGGAATTCCCGTCTTTCCTGGACTGGTCATGGGACCGGCCCTGATCCTTGATCCATTCGACCTGCCTGTTGCCCGAACGCGTATTTCCAAGCAATCCGTGGAAGCCGAGATCCTTCGATTCGAAGAGGCCGCCGAAAGGTTGGGGCGAGAGATCGCCGAGGATGAGCGAGCCGCCCGCGACCGGTTCGGCAACGAAATCGCCATGATCTTTCAGGCTCAAAAGATGATGGTTGCTGACCAAAAACTCCATGAGACCGTCGCTCAACAGATCACCCGAGACCTGGTCTCGGCCGAGACTTCCGCCCGCCGAGCCCTGCAAGAGTACATTCGCTTCTTTCGGTCGCTTCGCAATTCGCCGCTGGCCGACCGGGCAGCCGACCTGATTGACATTGAACGGAGGCTCATTGCTCAACTGACGCAGCAGCAGTCGGCCGAGAGCCCCGACTCGAACGAAACAGGGATCATCCTCGCGCGGGATCTTTCTCCCAGCCAGACCGCCTCCCTCGACGCGAGGCGAGTTCTCGGCTTTGGGACGGCCACGGGAGGACGAACCAGTCACACGGCCATCCTGGCCGGGGCAATGGAGATACCGGCAGTCGTCGGTCTAGGAGACTTTCTTTCGACGGTGCACAACGGCGATTCGGTCATCCTTGATGCCACCGAAGGCTGCTTGATCGTCCGCCCCGATCCCACCACGATCGAACGATATAAGAGAGCACAAAGTCAGCAGCTTCGCATCGAAGCCGAACTTCTCTCGGATCGCGGCCTTCCCAGTGTGACCCTCGACGGTGAAGAGGTCGAGGTTTTCGCCAACATCGAGTTTCCGCACGAAGCGCAGCACGCCTTGGACATGGGGGCGGCCGGCATCGGACTCTACCGGACGGAATTTCTCCATCTGCACTGTGTCGAGCCGCCGACCGAAGAAGATCATTTTCAGGCTTATCAATCCGTGCTCGAAGTAATGGGGCCCGATCGGCCGGTGACGGTCCGAACCCTTGATCTCGGGGCCGACAAGATTTTCGATCGACCCGTCAGCGAGCAAGAGAACAACCCCGTGCTTGGTCTGCGGAGTATTCGTCTTTCCTTGCGAGAGGTAGGGCTCTTCAAGCGACAGCTTCGCGCGCTGCTTCGCGCCAGTGTCTTCGGCAACTTGCGAATCATGTTTCCGCTGGTGACAACGGTGATGGAGTTAAGGCGTTGTCGACTTATCTTGGCAGATGTGATGGAGGATCTGGAAGAAGAAAAGATCCCCTTCAAGCGAAACATCCCGATCGGCATGATGGTCGAAGTCCCTGCTGCCGCGTTGCTGGCCGAGCAGTTTAGCAAACTTGTCGACTTCTTCTCGATTGGGACCAACGACCTGATTCAATACACCCTGGCGGCGGACCGCACCAACGAGAACCTCGCGACGCTTTACAGCGCGTCGGATCCTGCGGTGCTGAAACTCTTGAGAGAAGTGGTCAAGGTGGCTCGGAAACAACACGTCGAACTGAGCATCTGTGGTGAGATGAGCGGCGAGCCTATTTATACTCCCCTACTCTTTGGCATGGGATTGCGACAACTGAGTGTCACACCGCACAAAATTCCAGAGGTCAAACGGGTCGTGCGTGGACTGACGCGGGCCGAGGCACTTCGGCTTTGCGGACGAGTGAATCGACTCGACAACTCGCGCGACATCACCAGTATTCTTCGCGACCGCCTGCGAAAGATCAGTCCGGAGCATGCCCATGACCTCGAATGAGCTCGGTGATGCTCCGATGACCGATCCCGCCGAAGAGCCGGCCCTTCCCCCGAAGGTCAAAGGTCCTGCGGAGATGCCCCGGTATCGCGTCCGGATTCGTTTCTCGAAGACCGGTCCTCTTCGTTTCATCAGCCACAACGATCTGCTACGTCTCTGGGACCGAATGCTTCGGCGAACCGGTTTGCCGATTCGGTCTTCGGAAGGTTTTCATCAAAAGACTAGACTTTCGAGCCCTCTTTCGCTGGCCGTCGGATTGGAAGCGATGGAGGAGATCATCGATCTCGAATTCACCCGACCTTGCTCCGCCGAGGAAGTGGCCGAGCTGGTCAAAGCCGAGGCTCCCGACGGTTTGGGAATCGTCTCGGCCGACATTCTTTCTGTCACGCAAGCTCGGCAACAGGTGACTCAGGTCGAGTATGCCTGCGAGTTTGCATCCCTTTTTCCAAAGACAGAGGTCGAAGGTCGGCTCCTAGAGCTGATGACTTCTTCCTCGCGGATCGTGTGTCGGCAAGCCCCGGGAAAACCCGATCGGCATGTCGACATCCGGCCCTTCATCGACAACATTGCAGCGACGGACCGAGGGTTGGTGATACTCCTTCACGTGCGTGGAGGAACAACCGCTCGGCCCCAAGAGGTCTTGCAAGTGCTGGGTCTGGGAGATCCCTATCAGACTGGGCAGGTCGCGATCACGCGCCGCCGAGTCATCATGGGAACTCCCCCCAAGCCGACCGATCCGTCTGCTGCTCACGGCCCGCTGGCCGTGTGAACAGAAAGTTAAGTGAATGAAAAAGATCATGCTCATTAACGCGGTTCTTCCCGAGGAAACCCGCATCGCGATCATTGAAAACGGGGTGCTGGAAGAACTCTACGTCGAGCGACAAGCCAGCGAAAACATCGTCGGCAACATCTACTCCGGTCGAATCGTCAACATCGAGCCGAGCATCCAAGCCGCCTTCGTTGATTTCGGCATCGGTCGCAACGGGTTCCTTCACATCTCCGATGTCGATCCCAGCTACTTCGAAGGGGGTGGCCTGGTCGGCGATATTCGTTCGGGTGATGGCACCATCGGGCCTACAAAATCGGGCGCCGGTTCACGCGGGACGCCGCGCCCCCCTGCTCCGAGGCCCCCGCGAGAATCATCGGACCAAGAGCGACCGGATCGAGATCGAGAGAGTCGTGAACAACCCCAGCGGGAACGAGGCGAGCGAGATCGCCCCCCGCGCGACCGGGAGGATCGTGAAGAGCGCCGCCCCCTCCGCGACGCTGAGAACCGCCGTCGCGAGGAAAGCCGACCCGAGCGTGCTCGCCAGGAGGAAGAACGTCCGCTTCGCCGGCCGGAGCCAGATCGAGACGATCCGCCCAGACGTGCGCCCGACGAGCCTGTTCGGCGTGATCGAGAGGACCGGCGTGACCGAGAGGACCGACCGAACCGAGAAGAGTCGGCCAGCGACGATGCGGGCAACAGAAACCGTCGGGGCCGTGGTCGGGGTCGAGGTCGGTCCCGTGATACTGGGCCCGTCGATGAACCGATGAGCGATGAGCCGATCGTGAAGCCTCGCTCCGGATCGCTACCCGATCTTGAGGACTACCGGATCGAAGAGGATGACGAGCTCCACGAAGAGCCTGTCTACCCCGCTTCCCCTCCTCCGAAGGTGGCCGAGCCTGAATCACCTCCTGCCTGGAGCGATGAGGACGACGATTTTGGAATGGGTCTCTTCGAAGCGGATCGCGATGAAGAGGAGCCCCCGCCCCAAGAGCCCGACGCCCTCTACCGTCGAACCGAGCCCGACGATGACGACGAGGATTTCGGCAGCGGTCTCTATGGTGATGAGAACGAAGACGACGAGGCGGCCGATGATGTCGACGACGAGCCGATCGGCAGCGAGCTCGATCCTGAAGAACCCGCTCCCCGCGAAGTTCGCTATGACGACGAAGACCCTTTCGAGCATCTCGAAGGAAGCGAGTCCGAAGCTCCCGCCGTGGGAGGGGAGGAAGAGCCGGGAGATGGCGAGCCCGAATCCGAGAAACGAGGCCGCCGTCGTCGTCGTCGAGGTCGTCGTGGCCGTCGCCGGGGCAACGATGGAGAGTTCGGCGCTCCCGAAGGTGAACCTGGTGTTGACGATGACGAACTGATCACTGCATCGGATGAACCGATCAGCGACGATCTGGGCGAAGAACCTCAAGATGCGCCTCCTCGTGACTGGCCCCGGGCCGAGCCGAGGGGTCGCGGAAATGATCGACGGCCGGAACCGGACGCCCCGAGGCGAGACCGCGAACCGGTGGGCCGAGGACGTGATAGCCGGGATCGGGCTCCCGTTTCGCGCGATGAAGCAGACGACGATTTCGCGGGCGATGAAGATCGCCCCAGTCGGGGTCGCTCGCACGACGACGGACCGGACCGTTCGCGAGGTCGTCGGCCCGAGGGCCGAGGGCGGGATGATCGCCGTGGAGGAAGACGTCCTCCGATGCAGCAGCGATGGGTCGATCCGCGCCGACCGCGGGACCGCCCCCCCATCCAAGATATCTTCCGTCGTGGACAAGAAGTTTTGGTTCAGGTGATCAAGGAAGGGATTGGCAACAAAGGCCCCACCCTGACGACATACGTCAGCATCCCTGGACGAAGCTTGGTCGCGATGCCGGGCCTGGACAGGGTGGGTGTTTCGCGAAAGATCGAGGACGCGGTCGAGCGCCGGCGTCTCCGCGACATCATGAATGATTTAGACCGCCCTCAGAATGTCGGCTTTATCGTGCGAACGGCCGGCATCGACCGGTCGGCCGACGAACTCGAACGGGATTTGCAGTATCTCAGTCGGCTCTGGGAAGTCGTCATTAAGAGGATTCGTCAGCACCAGGCTCCGACGGGGGCCTACCAAGAAAGCGACGTCATCATCCGAACGATCCGCGACATCTTCAACGAAGAGGTCGACACGATCTGGATTGATGAACGGGGTGCCTACGAACGTGCTCGCGAATTCATCCGGATGATCATGCCCGATTACGTCGAGCGGATCCGCCTTTACGACGAAGCTCTTCCGATGTTCAACAAGTTTCACATCGAAGAAGAGATCGTGCGCATTCAGCAGCGCACCGTTCCTCTGGAAAAGGGAGGCTCCATCGTCATCGAGCAGACGGAAGCGCTCGTGGCGATCGACGTCAATAGTGGAACCTTCCGGGCCGGCGAGGGGAACGCCGAAGAGACGGCTTACCAGATGAATCTGGCGGCAGCCAAGGAGATTGCTCGGCAACTTCGCCTGCGCGATCTGGGCGGCGTGATCGTCAATGACTTCATCGATATGCGGGAAGAGCGGCATCGCCGAAGTGTCGAAAACACCCTCCGCGACGCGGTCGCTCGCGATCGAGCGAAGACGAAGGTTCTGCGGATGTCGTCTTTCGGCATGATCGAGATGACTCGTCAGCGAATCAGGCCGTCGCTGAAAAGGCACCTTTACCGCGAGTGTCCTATGTGCACCGGAACGGGGCACGTCAAGACGATCGAAAGCATGTCGATCGATTGCATGAGGCTACTGATTTATCTTGGACAAGGGGGGCGTTGTCGATCTATCCAGATGATCGTCGATGTGCCGGTCGCGGAGTTCCTCAATAACGAGAAACGGAAGACCCTTGCGGAAATCGAAGATCGTTGGCGAGTGAATCTGAATATCTCGGGGCGGGCGATGCGCTCCTCCGAAGAGGTAGAGATTCACTGCTACGACGCTCAAGACCGCGAAGTCCGGATCGACGTCGAGCATCTCATGATTCGCGGAACGGTCGATCGCTAAAAAAGAGGCTTGGGACGGATGGACGCATCCGTCCGATGCTCTCTTTGAAGGGTAACCCCGATTCCGGTTGACGGCCCCGCGCTAGGGGCACGACACCAAAACGGGGGTCGTGGTCACCTCGGGCGCTTCGAGTTCGCTTCGGCGAACGTTGACCGTGCGCGGGGCTTCGATCCCGACTCGCACTTTCCCTCGATTCACCGAGACCACGGTGATGCAGATGTCGTCGCCGATCCAAATTCGGTCGCCGACCTTTCTCGTTAGGACTAACATGGGTGCCTCCTCCTTGTTGCATGGACTTGGACGCCCTCTTCCAGTTGGAAGTTCCCGAGCCAGTCGATCCAAACTCCTCTTTGGTCCGATGGCTAGCGGGCGGTTGGCGTCTTTTTTCCTTGTCCTGCTGAGGCCTTTGAAGAATGAACTTCTTTTAAGGCCTACAGGCTAATACGGATCGACTCAGAAATCAGGCCAAGATTTAGAGAAGATTTTCCGCCTACACTCTTAGCGTCAAAGAGGCAAGCCAGGGGAAAGGGATCGCGCTTTTACCGATGTTCGGCCAAAAACCTCGACAGGAAGGCTTGGTAAAGTGCCCCAACCCGCGGGCGAGTCTCCGTTCTAAACCCAATAAGAGGTGAGTTTTCCAGCGAGAATGTCGGCAGGAGGCTCAACGAAAAAACCTCGGGAGGACGCGAAGTTCGCTCCCGAGGTCAGGGGCTAAATGGAAAATGCCGGGATCGAGGGACAATTCAGACGAAAACCGGTCCCAGGCAAGGTCGCAGCTGGTTAGTCGACTCCCATGCTGACGGCCAGTTTGCTCAGGGCTTCGCTTTCAATCTGGCGAACCCGTTCGCGTGTCAGGCCGAGCGATTCGCCGATTTCTTTCAGCGTTCGGGGTTCTTGATCGTCCAGTCCAAAACGCATGCGGAGAACCTTTGCCTCGCGCTCGTCCATCGTCTCTAAGAGCTGAAAGACCTGCGTGAGATTGTCATTCTCGATCATCTCTTCATCGGGCGTACGAACCCGATTATCCATCAGCATCTCGCCCAGCGTCCAGCCCTGATCGGCCTGATCGGTCTGGGGATTGGCGGAATAAACCATGATCGCCTTCTTGATGATGCCCAGCTTCTTCGCGGGGAGTTCAAGAACCCGGGCGATCTCTTCGTGCGTCGGTGTTCGGCCCAGCTCATCCTGCAGACGAGCATTCGCCCTTCGCCATTTGGCGAGGAGTTCGACCATGTACGCGGGGATTCGGATGGTCTTGGCGGTATTCACCAGGGCCCGCTTAATCGACTGCTTAATCCAGTAGCTGGCATAGGTCGAAAAGCGGGTATTCATGCCGGGATCGAAACCTTCGACCGCACGCAACAGGCCGAGATTTCCTTCCTCGATGAGATCCTGCAAGGGGAGACCCTTGCCGGTATATTCCCGAGCGATGTTGACCACCAGACGGAGGTTGGCGCGGATCATTTGATCGCGCGCTTCGTTGTCCCCCTTTTCGATCCGGTACGCCAACTCTTTTTCTTGGTCCGCGGTGAGAAGAGGTGTCTCGTTGATCTCGCGGAGGTAGGTTTCCAGAGGAGATTGAGCGCTCCCCTCGATGCGCGCGCTTCGTCGCCGTCTTTCCATGGATGCTTCCAGCACTCGCTGTTGGGTCGCCAAAGTTGCAAGATCATGGGGTGAACTGGGGGCAATCCATTACCGTGTCGCCTTCGAACATCGCTGTTCGAGCGACCGCTACGGGCGTCAGTTGTCCGTCCTGGACTAACCGATGACCGGCCCGCGGGCGACCCGGCCACGTCAAGGCAATCACACCATTGCCACGCGCAGTCGTCGCCAACATTGGTTTCGGGATGGAACCCAAGGGGACTTGATCATCGATGGGGGAACTTGGCGTGAATCCGACGAGCGAGTGTCGGCAAAACCGCTACCCGCAGAACTATCTCGCGCGGAGGAGATCGGGGAACGTATCCGCTTGTGGCGACGACGGAGATGAATCGCAGATCGTTTCCGCCACCGAGATTCGTCGCTACGAAAAAGAAGGATAGCCGCAGCTGAAACTTCGATCGGCCAGCAGGAGCGAGCGGGAAGATCCTTCTGGACGCCTCATCACCTTGGCAACGACATGGAGTGGCCTGTGGCCGATCT
The DNA here is from genome assembly GCA_019753235.1 of bacterium. GTDB lineage: Bacteria > Planctomycetota > Planctomycetia > Kolteriales > Kolteriaceae > JAIELF01. Next base: position 131,948 of record JAIELF010000024.1, on the reverse strand, counting down.
CGGCAAAGAACTATCCTTCGCCGCCGATCTCGATTTCGAAGGCATCAAGCCAGATCTTGCATTCGCGCAGGCGAATTTCGTCAAATCGCTCTAGAAAGCCCAGCGCCCGCTGACGGTAGGCGTACAGATTCGCGACGTTATCGGGGGCCAACCCACGAGCCTCCAAACCTAGATCCCGTAGTTCGAGAGAGAGTTCTCGCTCCTGCGCCTCGAGCTGTACGAGGTCATCGATCAGGCCGGGATTCTCGGTCGTGGAGATGAGGAACTGATCATCCACTTCCCACTTGATGCGAAACAGACGCGAGACATGGCGTTCGAAGGAATCAATCAGAAATCGGCTTCGCTCGGCCCACTGCGGGGCGACTTTCGTCGTGATCGGTGCCTGGAGAGCGACAATCATTGCTTCGCGAACGAAGGCGAGGATTTGCGACTCGATGCGGATTCTTTCCGCAAGTGCGTGCCTGTTCATGAATGACCCTCCGCAGCCATCAGACGCTCGGAGAACCCCTTCGGCAAAGGGCGAAGAAGCCTTAACCGGTCGTGCGATAGGCCACTCTCGATGGGAGCCGGCATGAGAAGTTGACTCGCTCTTCGAAAGCGATTGTCACGAAGGTCTTCTCATCCACCGGACTTTACCAACTTGATAGGAGGTTCATCAATCCCAAATGAACATAACGGAGGAATGATCCCGAGCGGACGAGGACGCAAAACCCGCAAAATCCGTCAGGTCTATTGGGACGGAAGCCGACAGCAGCCCGGCCGACAGGGGGGCAAGCTCTCTGGGCGGGAAGATGTCATCGACAACGACCCGGCTCGGCCAATCGAAGGCGCGCCGAGCTGTTTTTCGACATCCGAGCTGCCGCACGAGGGGCAGACAAGCTCTTCACCGATCCGAACCAGCAATTCCGAAGTGTCGCCACACTTGCTGCAAACGACATCGACCAGGGGCATCGATCGTCTCCTTTTCGCGTGTTCTTACCGATGTTCAACAAACGAGAGCAAACGTCGGCAGCATCGAGTGGCCCAGATTCTTCTGACCCACGCAATAACGTCCGTCGGTTCTATTCTACACGACCGATAGGTCAGGGGCGTAGATCGATCGCCAGCAGTTCCGCCGGTGTTCGCACAAAGAGAACACCTTCGCTGATGGCCGGATGGGCACGCGTGGGCGAGCCCCCCAGCTTCTGTCGGCCTTGTTCGCGGAACTGTTTGGTGTTTGTCTCGAAAAGGACAAGATCCCCTTCTTCGGTGATGGCGACCATCGTCGGTCCAACTCGAATCAGGCTCGCGCAGCCGAAACCTGGTTGACTCCAAGCAACCTCGCCGGTCTCGGCCTGGATGCAGCGAAGCTGCGCGCCCCCTTCTTGTCGGCCATCAATGCCGACGAGGTGATTGTCGAACTCCACCGGCGTATTGAAGTGGCAGGAGAGAGCGTCCTGACTTTTCCAGATCGGCTCGATCGTCTGACCCGTCCATCGGACCAAGGTCGCGCCCGTGCCGTACTCGGCCGAGAGAAAGATATTCTCCCCCACCAGCACGGGCGTGGCGGCATTCACGGAGGCGTTCATCCTGGCGCGCCATCGAAGGAAACCGACCTCTTTGCCCGCCTCAATTTCCACCAAATGAAGCCCTGATCGAGCAAAGAAGATCCCGAGTCTCTTTCCCATGATCGTTGCCACGATCGGCGAAGCGTAGCTTGCTTCATCCTGCGACGCGTTCCAGCGAGTCTTTCCCGTCGCTGTATCAAAAGCGACCAGCGAGGCCCCCTTGGCACCCACCGTCACGAGAAGCTTGTCTCCTTCCACGGTCGGCGACGTTCCGACACCAAAGAAACCCTCGGGTAGGCCGTACTCCTGGGCGAGGTCTCTTCGCCAAAGGAGCTTTCCCGTGGCCAGGTCAATCGCTTGCAACGTCCCCGCCGCACCAAAGGTGAAGACCGCCTTGCCATCGATCGCCGGAGTCGCGCGCGGCCCAGGGCCTGTTCCATAGCCGCCGGCATAATCGCAACGGTAGCCTAGTTTCCACACAGTTTTTCCGGTGTCGACGTCGATCGCTTCGGCAACTTCTTCTCCCTCTTGCAGATGAAACAGAATCAGTTTGCCGGTCTGAACAACGGGGCCGCTATAGCCTTCGCCGACGTTCCGCTTCCAGAGGATGGGCCGGGGCTTGTCGATCGTGGTGACGATCGATTCGTCGTCGGCGGTGCTGTTTTGTTCGGGTCCGAGAAACTGCGGCCAATCCCCCGCAAAGAGGGTACTCGTCCAAAGTGCGGTCCAAACCAGTCCAGCGCGAATCTGCATCGATCCATCTCCACGACAAAGTCTCTGCTGCTTTGATAGGGCCCAAGACGGGCGGGCCAACCGGCCAGGTGATTCGATACGCTAGAATCGACGACGGAAAGGGAACCGGTGAGGGAGAACGGGATGGCCTACCGAGGCGAGGTGGTGCTCGGGATCGATATCGGAACGCAGAGCCTGCGATCGGCCATCTACTCGCCGACCGGAGATTGTCTGGGGGTCGGGGTGGAGCCGATCGAGACTCGGCATCCTCATCCTGCCTGGGCCGAGCAAGATGCCCGTCAATGGTGGATGGCGGCATGCCAAGCCATTCCGAAGTCTCTCGAACAAGCGAGCATCTCGGCCGACCAAGTGGTGGCGATCGGCTTGGATGCGACCGCCTGTACGGTAGTGGCGTGCGACATCGCGGGGCAAACGCTCCGCCCTGCCCTGCTCTGGATGGATCAACGTTCTTTCCGTGAGGCCGACGACCTGAGCCGGACGGCCGACCCGATTCTGCGATACGTCTCGGGTGTGGTTTCGCCCGAGTGGATGCTCCCCAAAGCTCTTTGGCTGAAGCGAAACGAACCTTCGATTTTCGATAGGGCCGACCGCATCGTCGAGTGCACGGATTGGTTCATGTTTCAATTGACCGGCCAATGGAACCTCTCGCTCAACAACGTCACCGTGAAGTGGAACTACGCTCGACCCGAGGGAGGCTGGAGTCGACCGATGCTGTCGGCTGTCGGCCTCGAGGACTTGCTCGACAAATGGCCCAAGGAAGTCGTCCCGCTCGGCCAAGGGAACAAAGTACTCTCGGCCAAGGCAGCTCAGGAACTCGGACTCAAGTTAGGAACACCCGTCGCGCAGGGCGGCATCGATGCGTACCTGGGAATGCTGGGCCTGGGCGCGACCAAGGGGGGCGATCTGGCGATGATCATGGGATCGAGCACGTGTCATCTCGCTCAGACGGCTCGGCCCATCCTTGGGAGCGGGCTTCTTGGCTGCTATCCCGATGCCACCGTCGAGGGGCTCTTCACCGTGGAAGGGGGACAGACTGCCACGGGTTCCATCGTCGATTGGTACCGCCGACATTTAGCCGGGGCCGAGCAACAAGAGGCGGACCGACTCGGTCGGCCGGTGTTCGAGATTCTCGATGCCAAGGCGGCCGCCGTTCAGCCGGGAAGCGATGGTCTGGTCTGCCTGGACTATTGGCAGGGGAACCGCTGTCCGCTGAAAGACCCACGGGCTCGTGGAACGATTTGGGGGCTGACGCTTTCTCACACGGCCGGGCATCTCGTGCGGGCCATTTACGAAGCAACCGCACTCGGGACTCGGCACTTACTGGAAGACGCGAAGACGTATGGTCTTTCCGTCGAACGCGTCTTCGCCGGCGGCGGCGGCGCTCAGAGTCAGCTTTGGATGCAGATTCATGCCGATGTTCTCGGTCAGCCCATCTACCTCAGCAGCGATCCGCAGGCCTGTGCCCTGGGATCGGCCATCGTGGCGGCGACCCATGTGGGGTGGGCTTCCAGTTTGGAGCAAGCCGCTACCCGCATGGTCCAGATCGATCGGACCATCGAACCGAACCTAGCCCATCGCCGAGTTTATGATGATTTGTTTGCGGAGTATCAGGCAACGTATCACGCGCTTCGGCCTTTGATGCACGCGCGCTTTGGTTCGACCAATCTCGGCGAAGGATGACGTCCGTTTCGCTTTGTCGAGATCCCATTGACGGAGGAAAATGATCATGTCCGATGAGGGGCCCACATTCATCGAGCTGCTTCGGATCAATCACGAGTTTCCCGGTCCGTACACTTTTAAAGTGATCGGTCGACCGGAACGGGCTCTGGTGGCAAGAGTCCTATTGGCAGTCCGCGAGGAATTGAATCTCGACGCCGATCCTCCCTTCACGATGCGGCAATCTTCCGGCGGCAAGTACATCGCCCTCACGCTCGAACCTTACTTGATGGCAGCCGAGGAAGTCGTTGCTGTCTACTCCCTCTTCAAGGACATCGAGGGAGTCGTCACGTTTGTCTAACGCTTCACAAAGGAGTCCCGACCCTCCGAGAGAGCGGGTGGCCGATATTCCGAATGCGCCGCGCCGATTTCATCGAGAGCCCCAAGGTATTTAGGAGAGATGGGCAGATTTTGCTCTCGACAGAAGCATCCATTGCCGGGAACAATGCAGCAAATTCCGATCTTTTAATCGGCAATGATTAAGCATAAATCGCAACACTCCCATTACTTATGCGGATATTTTTTGCCGTGAGGGAGAGTTCCTCGGTTTGGAGCCAATCCTAAGGAATTTCCTGCATTTTGTGACAAATCTGCAAGTGGAGACATCTCCATCTTCCACCTGGGCGAGCCGGTGATCTTCGACGTGGGTTTACGTTCCGATCATGCAGGCGAAACATTTTTGACATCTCGCCATCGGTTCGAACGCTCTGGCACGGGCGTTGCGTTGTGACATAGCAGTGTCACTCGGTTGTTCTTTCATCGGATACGTTGCCCGCTCATCGTGGTTTACGCCGGGAGCGGCGTTTCAGAAAAGGAGGTAGTCGATTCGTTGTCGTTCTTCTGTCGACGTCGTCAGGCCACTGACGAAGGGACGCTCTTAGGATTCTTCCATCCCGAGCGTGTTTCGGCAAAAGAGTTGTTGATGAGTTTCGTTCCGAACAAACCTCACGTTCAAACCCACCTGGGGATAACTCATGAGAACCCGTGTTGGTGCTATTCTCTTGTTCTTGTCTGTTGCGTTTGGCCCCAGTCGCTTTGCCCTTGCGGAGATCGATGTCGTTGGGCTGACGGCCGAGCAGATTCAGGCCGACTTTGCGTTGGGAAAATACAACGCCAGTCAATTGCTCGAAGCCTACATCAAACGAATCGAAAAGTACGAACCGACCTACAACGCCTTCATCAGCAACCAGTTCGATAAGGCCCGTGCGAAAGCGGCCGAGATCGATGTGGTACTCGCGACAACCGGTTCCAAGGGACCCCTCTATGGTGTTCCCGTGGTCATCAAAGACAACATGGACTGGCAAGGCGAGGTCACGACCAACGGCTATTTCGGCTTTAGTTCCGCAAAGGGAGGGATCGACGTCATTCCGAGCCAGAACTCATCGGTGGTGAGCCGGCTTGAGGAGGCCGGCGCGGTCATCGTTGGGAAGACGAATCTCCCTGACTTTGCTCGCAGCGGAAGCAACACGCTCTCGTCCGGATTCGGGCAGACGTTCAATGGTTACGGTCTGGACGCCGGCAAGACTTTTCTTCCAGGAGGATCGAGTGGTGGAACCGCCACCGCGGTTAACCTGAGCATGGCCGCGCTCGGCTTGGGAACGGAAACGGGCGGATCCATTCAGAACCCGTCATCTGCCCAGGGCCTAGTGGGGATCAAGCCGACCTTTGGTTTAGTGCCGATCGACGGTATCTTTCCGCTGAACGCCACATTCCGAGATGTGGCGGGTCCAATGGCCAAGAGCGTCTATGATGCTGCCGCCACGCTCGATATCCTTGCCGGCCCGACGGGCAAAGACTACAGAACGCTGGATGCGATCGGCAACTTGCCCGGCGCGAGCTACACCAGTTTCCTCAGCTCCACATCCCTGAATGGCGCCCGCATCGGAACGTACGAGCCGATTTGGAATGTCGCCCTCGAACCCGAAGTCGCCTCGTCGTATGCCAGTGCCATGAGCACCATCGAAGGGCTCGGCGCGACGCTGGACGGCACAGTCTTCGAGGGGACGGACTGGCTAACCTTGTTCAACAATCCGCCCGGAGCAGCGGGCAATGTCTTCAAGTACGACATCAACCAATACCTGTCGCAGCTCGGTCCGACGACTCCCTTTAACTCGATCGAGTCGTTCAATGCTCTGGCGGGTTTCCCGATGGGTCAAGGGGCCAATCCGACCAACGTCATCAACGCTATCAACAACAGTTTCCCAGGGGACATCTTTGAGAATCCGACGGTTCAGGCCCTTCAGCTTTGGCAGGAGGATGTGTTGGAACTGTTCACTTCCATCATGGATGCCAACGATCTGGACGCGTTGATTTATCCGTTTGCATTCCGACCCCTTCCCGAGATTGGTCCCACGGCGATCGGGGCGACCACCGTGAATGAGATTAACGTTGCCGGCGTGCCGGTCATCACGATCCCCGTCGGCAAGTACGCCAGCGGTGCCCCGTTTCATTTGGTCGTGGTGGGCCGGGCCAAGTGGACGGAGCCTGAAATCATCAGCTACGGGTACGCCATCGAAAAGGCCTTCGATGGGCGATTTGAACCGAATGCGGTTCCCGAGGCGAGCACCTTGGTCTTGATGACAGTGGCGGGCTTGATCTTGGTCGGCCTGCGGGTGGTCAAGCGTCGTGTTGCCTAGGGTATCGGCAACACTCGTTCTATAACACCGAGCGTCATTGCGGGGGCAGTCTGCTAGGATGGCAGACTGCCCCTGTTTGCGTTGGGGAAGATGGAGTTCGGCCGGCGTCTATCGAGATACGTGGAGACCTACGGAACCTCACCATGATTCTTCTCGGTGGTCCCGTATCGACACGCGGTCGGCGATTGCCCCCGGTAAAGGGAGAAACCGATGCCCCTGGAACAGGAGCAGTTCGTTCGGCTTGTCGATGATCTCTGGGGCGACGGTCGGCTGGGGCGTGCCGATCTGGCGGAGCTGACGACGTTTCTTGATGATTCCGATGCCGACGAGCACGCCCTCGGCGTCTATCGTCATCTCGCTTTTGAACGATGGCAAGCTCGTTTCGGCGAGCGGATCGAGTCCGGTTCCCTGGACCTCTTGGAAGAGACTCTCAAACGACTCAGGCTTAGCCGATTAAAAAATGGACAAGCTCCTCCTTCCGAGGCTCACGCGACGCCTGCCCACAGCGAAGCGTACTTCAGCTCGGTCGACGACTGCGTCGCCATCATCGCGGAGCTATTGGGTCGATCGCAGCATTCCGTTGACATCTGCGTTTTCACCGTCACCGACGATCGTCTTTCGGATGCCATCGCTCGGGCGCACAAACGGGATGTCGCGATTCGGATCATCACCGACGACGATAAGGCGGGCGATCTCGGTTCGGATATCGATCGCTTAGCAAGTCTGGGAATCAAGACGAGGCAGGATCGAACCGATCGTCACATGCATCACAAGTTTGCGATCTTCGATCAGCAGATTCTCCTCAACGGGAGTTACAACTGGACGCGCGGGGCGGCCGATCGAAATCTGGAGAACTTTATCGTGACCAGCGACGCCCGCTTGCTGCGCTCATTTAGCCGAGAGTTCGAACGCCTCTGGGATTTGATCGATCATTGAAAGTCCGGCTCCGCGTACCTTCGTTCGCTCGGTTGTATGTCGATTGTTTTGACCTCGATCGAGCCGGAGGAGCGAATCTAGGGGGTCTGTTTCGATTCTGCGCGATGTATCGATGGGGCAAGGATTGCCTACGCTCGGACTAAAAATTCGCGACAACACCGATCTGTCTCGGTTTGAGGATGGAGAGAGCCGGGCCGACGAGTCGATTCTAGTACCGACAGCGATTTTTCTTCGGAGAGACCTGTCGGGAGATTCCACTCTTGTTTGGCATTCTTTCCCGACTGATTCTCATCCAGGTGATCAGCACGTTCGTGATGGCGCAGATAGCCGTCACCGGGCTGCTGGTGGTTCTCGGGGCGCTCTTTGAGGGGCCTAAGACGGGTCTCGACCCGATTAGCATCCTGCAGGTTATTCCTTATATCATTGCGCCCTCTCTTCCCTACACGATCCCCGCTTGCCTTCTGTTTGCCGTCACCTCCGTCTTTAGCGCGATGAGCGGTTCCAACGAGATCGTCGCGGTGAAGGCGGCGGGCATTGATGCGATGCGGCTGGTTCGACCTGTCTTTACGCTGGCCTTGGTGGTGGCAATCGGTTGTGTTGCCCTGTCCGACCGAGTGATTCCTTGGTGCAGTGCGCAGTTGCGAATGAATCTTCTCGGCGATCTAGAAAAGACCCTCTTCACGTATATTCGGCAGAAGGGTTGTATCGCGGGCCCGAGTTTTCCTTATGAACTCTACGTCAGCGACATCGACGGCACAAGACTCTTGCAGCCGATCATCAAGCACCGCCGCGAGTCGGGTGGATACGACATGGTGCTGCAAGCGCGAGAAGCAACGCTTTCAATCGTCCCCTCGTCGGAGGTCGCCGGCCAAGCGGTGATCGAGATGAGGCTCGTCGACGGGGCTCTTTCCACCGAGCCAGGAAACTCCGCTTACTTTCGCGATCGAACAGAGCGGCTTCCCTTGCCGGACTTAGTCAAAGGGGAGCGATTAGCGGTCGATGATCAAGACTTTGCAGGCCTCGACCAGCAGGCGGCCAAGTATAGACTCGAAGCGGAGAAGGCTCGCTATGAAGCGACCATCGTGCTGGGGTCGGCCATCATGCGCGGCGACGCGATCAACGCTGCTTGGCCCGCGCAGCCGATCTTAGACAAAATGGAAATGGCAGAGGCTCTGGCGTACCGCTCGGTCTGCGAGAAGTATCAACGAATTTCCCGGTCCATGTCGGCAATCCCTTTTGTGATTCTGGGTTGCCCGGTGAGCATTTTCTTTCGTCGGCGCGATGCGCTGCCGGCCTTCTTCATTTGCTTTCTGCCGATCATCACCATTTACTACCCGACGTTGATCCTCATGTACAACTTTCTGAAAGAGAGCCAGAGCGAAATGTACGCCGTCCTCTGGATCCCGTCGATGTTGACCGTGCTGATCGCGATCCCCTTCATCCGCCAAGTGATCAAGCACTGATGGAGCGGCATCGCCGGCGGCGGGCGAAGCTGATGACTCCAAGACATCCGGCGAACAAAAGGAGGATCGCCGACGATGTTTCTGGGATGCTGGTGGCGACGATGATGAGTCGGTAATTCAACCTGATCTGGTTGGCGGTGGAGAGGGTGTCTCCGAAGACAAATGGTGGTGTGAGCGGTAGGCTGGATGTGAACGGCAGGGTAAAAGTTCCGTTGACCTGGAGGTTGATCGTTCGGCTGGGGCCTGTGGTGTCGGGGAGGGTCTTGGTGGAAAACGACAGGTTGGATGGGCTGACGGTCGAGAATGCATCTTGAGAGAATGGTGTTCCCGAGGACTCACCGTAAGAGTAATTCGCCGCGACTGGGACAGTACCGTTGATGGCCTTCGGCCTGAGGTTGAAGTTACCGAAGGTGTTGGTGAGCGGAAGCAGGTCAGTCGCTGGGATGTCGAAATCGAGGCCTTGTATGTAGATCCCCTCGGTTAGACTGGGATAGGCCAAGTAAGAGATGGTTAAGCCGGCATTGATCGGTCCAATGCCGTAGTCCGGACTCAACGGACTCACGGGAGACAGGTCAATGACTGAACCCGATCGAAAGGTGATTCCGGTAGCTTCGCCAAGATTGTTGGCGGTTAGAGTTGTCTTGATGACACCTTGGAGAGGAACAATGCCTGTTCCTTGGCGAGTGACGTTGATGAAGGTGGAGCCGGTATCGAGCGTCTGTCCGAAGACGATTGGTAGTTCGACCTGGTATAAGTTGAATCTATCGGCTTGGAAACCACGGATGGTCGCGGACGTGATGGAGAAGGTGCTCTGAGTGGAATCGATTCGGAAATTGACAATCTCGGCCTGAAGACCGGTGATGAAGACCAGGGCAAAGGTCAGTACCAGTTGATGGCGAATCATAGGGCGACTCCAATGGCAGAGTTTCCGGCGGTCCTCGGTCGCTTAAAAGCTTAATGAAGTTCGTTGTGATGAGCTTCGGTTGACCTGTCGGCGACATTCAGTCCGCTGCCCACGAATGGGGCTGCAAACAAGATCTGCTTATGGGAAGCCCAATTGCACTTCCCGCTCAGCTTTGACGAAGATAGCAGGCTGATCAGCGGCACTTCAAGGGAAAAGTACACCGAGAATGTCGGGAATCCGCCTAACTTCCGAGCCAACGGCTCATTGTTCTACTTGTCCGCGACGGCCGGCTCGAGCGGTTTGGAATTCATGTAGTCGATCCAGCCGATCATCATCTCTTCCCAGGTTTGGTCCCCCCAAACGACCGATTTGGTTGGATCCGGATTGGCAGGGTTATTCTTCGAGTTGTCGAAGTGAGCCACGCAGTGGATCTTCGTTCCTGCCGGCATGTTTTTTGGCTGCGCGAGGCGATACGCACTTTGCCAATTGAAGTCGTACTTGGGAACGTCCAGAAGGACTTCCTTCTTACCATCGGGATAGATCGCTTCGTAGAGGAATGCTTTCCCACGAAGGTGCATGTGCGGCATAAACGACAAGAGAATCGAATCCTCCTTGAAGACAAAGTTCGATTCGACTCTATGATTGTCGGCATTCGCGGGGATCTTGAACCAGCGCTGCGAAATCCCCTTGGTGATCGAGTTGTATTTGACCGGCTCGGGCCCCTTATGGAAAATCAGACCGACCTCCGAAAGGTCTTCTTCCGGCTTGCCGGTCGGTGTGTAGTGCATTTGCCAGACGAGTTCGGCGCCGGCGGGAATGCGACGAGCGACGCCGGGCGGAAGGACCAGCGGCATGTCCCCGGGAGCGGTTCCCACGAGGAAACCGAACTTCTTTCCGTCCGGTTCGCCAATCGGCATTTTCACTTTTGGGTCGCGGAAGAAGATGATGATGTGATGGACGACGCCGCGATTACCCGCTTTGGCCTCGGCCGCGGTGATCCACATGTCCTCTTTGAAATTGGTCGGCGTGACATAGTACTGGTACGCCACCACGCCATCCGCTTGGACATCGACCTTGTGGGGCATCTTGAGAACCAGGTCTGGCTTGCCGATCATCCAGCCGCTGTCGTCGTACACCGTGGCCGGCGGAAGATCTTTCTCATCCCCCTTGGATCGCCCTTCGTCGATCCAACGAAGTAGGAGTTGTCGCTCGGTATCGGTCAGTCGACGATCATTCGAGAAATGGCCGAACGATGCGGTCGCATGCCACGGGGGCATCCGGTTCTCGTTGACGACTTCCTTGATCGCGTCGGCCCACTTTGCCACGTCGTCGTACGTTTGCAAGTTGAAAGGGGCGGCCGCCCCAGCTCGGTGACAATAGCCACACTTGTTGTTGATGATCCGCGATACCTGTTGGGCAAACGTCACATCCCCCGTAGCAATCGCATCCGGATGGCGATGCAACAGACATCCGACCGGTTCGGTCCGGGCCACGCTGACCGCCTTGTCGGCGAGGACTTCCTTGATGGCTTCTTCGAGGTCCGCTCGCGTCGACGCATCGCGACGGTAGGTGTAGCCGTGCCGATCATCGATACGACCGCGATACCGAATCTCTCCTTTTTTATCAACCACCACAACCTCGGGAGTCCGCGCGATGCTCAGGCCCGACGCGAGCTTCTGCTCGGCATCGATCAGCACAGGGAACGTCACCTGGAAGTCGGCGGCATGCTTCTTAATGGTCTCGGCATCATCGCCGAAGTTGGAGTTCACCCCCAGCACTTGCACGCCCTGCGACGCGAACGATGCTTGCAACTGCTTCAATTCGGGAAGATAGAGATTCGCCACGGGGCATCCGGTTCCAATGAAGACGATCGCGGTCGCGGCATGGTCGGCAAAGACCTTCTCTGTCCAAGTCTTGCCATCGACGCTCTTGAGTTCAAAAGCGATGCTCGGAGCGGCGCTTGCGAATCCTGATTTCGATGCGACCAGGCAGAGGCCCACCGTTGCGATCGCAAGAAGTTGGAATGACGTCCTCATCAGGGTCTCCTCATTGACCTTCATTGGCCTACTCGCTCGTGGGAAGAGGGACTTGACTCCGCGGGCCGAGTCCTGGCCTGCATCAAGGCATCCCTCTTCAAGCGAAGTAGGTTCCCTCTATCAACACTTCAAAGACGACGGCGGTGCACCAAAAAACGGGAAGTGCCGGGCCGAAACGATTCCCGCCTTCTCATTTCTCCCGCTCTGATAGGATACTCAAATCGGGCCGGCTCTGTTTCAGTACCCATCCTGATTCACGATACCTGCATCATTCAAGCAATAGAAGAGGGACATCCTGTTCTTGAGGCGTGCCGGTCGGGTCAAGCCAGACGACTTCCCCTCCGGAAAAGAGTCGAACTAGCCGAAGTCTTTCGATCGTGGGGATTTTCGTTAAGTGTTGTCTGCTGATCTGCTGGAGGATATCCCCCGTGTTCCAGCCGATTTCCTCGGCCGGGCTGAATCGTTCGACCCGCTGAATCTTAACCCCCTCGGGAACCGATTTGACATCAATGCCTAGCCGAATTCGATCTCGAACGAGCGGATGGTTCGGCTCGAGATCCGCCCCCCGCTGCCAGCTTGCTGGGGCTCGTGCCTGGGTGGCGGGGTTCGGGTCAACCTCTTCCAGCTCGGCAAGTCGGCACCATGCTGGAACAAAGTCGGGATGGTCGACGCTAAGCGACCGCCAGCGACGCCCGGCCGAGTCGAGTTTGCCCTCCCATAATTCCAGCGTTGCAAGCAAATGCTGGCGTGCGGTCTGTTGCTCGGGCGAAGTAGCGGGGAAACTCTCCGCAGCCAAGATTGCTGCTGCTCTCTCGGATCCATCGACCGGCAAGCCGCGCCGCTGGCCGATCTCGTACCGAGCGACAATATCGTGAACCCAGAGAACATCTCTCGGAGCCTGTTCAGGATGGGCCAATCGTTCGTACGCTCGCCGGCTGATCCATTCATCGGAACGAAGTCCCGATTCCGATCGGGGCGATCCGTTGAGTGACGCGAGCACCATTAGAACCGCCGCCCGATCAGCCTGGTGATCGCGATCCGCCAGCCGAGCCGCAAAGTACAACGCGGCTGGGCAGAGAGGCCGATGCATTCGTCGCGAACGAACGAGAGCGTCAATGTCGGTCCATTTTCCCTGATCGGCCAGCAGCGTGAATCGACACATCATCAACTCGGACGGGACCGTCGCCAAGTCGGCAGTTTGCTCGTGTAGCGTTCGTTCTGCGCGTGCGAGATCCCCCAGTTGAAAGGACGCGTCGATAAGCAGGCGATAGGCTTCGATCTTTTGCGGATGGGCGGCGATGGCTTGCTCGGCAAGCTTGGCCCCCTCTTCCCCATTGCCGCGGCCGAGTTCATGCGCCCCCAGCAGCGTGGCCGCGTCCGCGCGCCATACTTTCGAACGCGAGTCGGTTGATGACGAATTCGCTTCAAGGCTTTGCTTCCAAAGCGTCGCTCCCTCGGCCGACTGATGCGCGCGGTCAAGTAGCAACCCTTGCCAATAGAGGCTGGCCGGCTCGTTGGGGAAGAGGCGTTTCATCTCCGCAATCGTCTCTTCGAATCGACGAACCTGAGCTTCATCAGTGAATCGCCTACTGGTCAATGCTCGGGCCTGTCGGTCGAGACCATGCAGGTCAATCGGATCCGCCAGCAGAGGCGAGACGATCATGGCTAGCGTGAATGCGGCCGATTGCGGAAAGAGGGTTCGGCGTTTCATCGGGTCACCTGTTCGCCGGCTCGATGGGCGCCAACAATGAAAGTTGCTCCGGGTCGACTCGGTGCGGGCCGAGGAGGACTAATGTATGTTACGATCAAGGTGAGTGAGATCGCGCCGGTGTCCTTACAAGAAAAGAGAAAGGGCTCGGCCAAACGTTGTTGACCAAGCCCTGTCGTTTTTTGTCGCGGCCGAGAACGAAGGAGAGTTATCGGCTGCTTTGGGTATTGAAGACTTCGCCACCCGCGAAGGTCGACATACTGACCCAGATGCGTGGATCGACTTGTTCGCCGACCTTCTGGACAGACGCATCACCCATGGAGATCAAGATCAATTCCGGGTGATAGCTTCGGAAACCCGCCACGCTAATCTGCGCACCAAGGCCCAGCAAATCGATTTTTGCGTTTGTTGCACCCAAATTTCTAAACGCACTCCCATCTGCAACCCCCGGAGGGATTGTGCCGACAACAGTCGCGCGGTTGTACTTCACCTTGGCCATGTTGACCTTAAGTGGAGTGAAACCCCAGGCTGCGTTTACTTGAGATGGCGGATTTGGGTTGGTGTTGAAGGCGGCCACCAAACCCTGAGAGGGAATCTCCGGTGCGTTTGCTCCTGATCCACCAGCTCCAGATGGAACTGCTGGTCCTTGATTGTACCAAGCGTCAAAAGCCGTGGCGGCCATGGGACTTCCTGTACCGCCTACGCCGGCTATAGTCCCGATGTAGCCCTGAGACCATGGGGTATCAATCGATTGCGCCCCGATGACGGGTTGGGTAGGAATGATGTCTGCGATAGAGGTTGGTAACAGGCCAGAACCACTAGGGCCCGTACCGACGCGAAGCTGTGGACCGCCACTTGCCTCGCCGACCAGCATCGTGTTTGAGGCACCGTCCTGCATCTTGCGGAGGCTGACGTTGCTGTTGAGGTAGAAGACACCCGCTGCTTGACGGAACGCCGCCGGGAAACGAGCCTGACCACCGGTGCCAATGGACGCGGGGCTGGCACAGGTCGCGAGCAAAAGAGCATTGCCACCCATGCTGAGAGCATAGTCCGTGGCGGCCACCGTCGTGATCGCTTGAGCACCCGGCGGCAATCCGAGCGTTTGGTCAACGCCGCGATAGAATTCGTCCTGACCGGCCAACAACGGTTCTTGACCGCGAGGGTTGCTGGGGCAGATGAAGGTCTTGATAACCGTTGACACAGCAGTGGCATTCTGTGGCGCACAACATGCAACGTTAAAGTTGTAGGCATCGTAGACCGATCGCTCGTCCATGAAGGGGAGCACCAGCGTGAAGCCGCTCACCAAGCTGTACGCTCCGAAGCTGGTGGGCGACGATGTGTCCGCACACCCTTGTGCGGTAGTCGGTGTGTACTGACAAAGGGGAGGGCTGTTCGGCGTTTGACGGTTTGGGTTGAACGAGATGATGCCTGGGGGGAAGACTTTGTACTGGTCATGATAGTTGACCAGGGCAGTCCCAATGTTTTTCAGGTTGGCCCGACACTGTGTCTGACGGGCATTTTCGCGAACCCGCTGAAACGCGGGCAGCAACAGTGCCGCCAAGATAGCGATGATCGCGATCACCACCAGCAGCTCAATCAGCGTGAAGCCGTACGAACGTCTGTTTTTCATGATCCTTCTAATCCCTCCCCGAGCGGGCAAAATGAATAGCCCCGAAAACGCCCCTTTGAACGAGCCTTCCCAAGCTCGGAAACCCGACCCTTTTCGACACTCCCGAAAAGTGCCAGACTTCGGCAACTAGTATAGAAATCAGCCGTCTGAGAAACCAACAGGTTCTAGGAAGTTCAGGTTGGCCGTCCCATGGACGGGCCATTCCCTCGGCTGGACCCCTCCATTCCCCTCCTGTCGAACCCCGTTCCCTTCCCAATGCCAGAAAAGCTCGATGCTTCTATCTTTGTCTTATCTTTTATTGTCGTCAAGATAAATTTAGTCCTATAGGAAAAATTATGCTCCAGGTTCAAGTTTTTGATTGGAAGGAAGGAGTCGGCTGGGGGCGTTGGCCCGGCTATGGGATGGCGGGCGAGGCCGAGCTCGGGTCAGCTCGCTCCGCGACGACCAGCCAGCCGTTGCAGCGAAGCGATGAGAAAAACTTGGGAAAGGTGATGCCTCCGGTCCGATCCGGGGCCAGCGGAAGCCAGCGTTCGATGCGGAAACCGGCCCGCCGAAGTTCTCGTCGAAGCTCGCTGGCCGAGAAAAGGTGAAGCCGAAGGTTGGGAATTCCCCGGTAGCGAATCTGCACTTTGTCGCCAGCCTGCGACGAGCCGAGGATTTGGCGACCGAGATCCTGAAATAACCAGACTCGCCCCTGCGGATCGAAGAAATTGAACCATCGGTTATGCACATGTAAGCCGAGCTTTCCCCCAGGACGCAAAAGTCGATGGACCTCTCGCAGTGCTCGGCGACGCGATTCGATTCCGACAACCATCCCCCAGGTACTGAACATCGAAATCGCGTAATCGAACGATTCCGCGGAGAGGTCCGACAGATCGCAGATGTTGGCTTGCCGAAGTTCGATCGAGAGTCCTAAGGAGTTCATCTTTCGCCGAGTGACGTCCAGCATCGGCGTGGAAAGATCGATGCCGACGACGTCGAAGCCCCGGGCGGCAAAGTCTAGCGATAATCGACCGGTGCCACAACCGAGATCGATCAGTCGGCCTGGTTCATGGAAGGACTCTCGAAGGAAATCGCGGTCCAGCGTTAAGAGTCGCGTCTGTGCGAAGTATTCGTCGTAGTCCTCGGCAATTGCCTCGGTGGTGAGGTATTCCCAAAGGGCCCGGTCGACGCCGGCAGGGAGCTGCCAATCGGGAAGGCGATCGCTCATGTCGCAGATTTCCCCCTGTTTTCCACGCGAAACAATGTCGGATCGCGACGTCGCTTCTTCCCCGGTTCTCTCGTCACTGCTATAACAGAAGGAGTGGAGGAGGAAAGTTTTCGGGCTCGATCTCTTCTGCGGGATCGCGCGGAGTCGACGCTCGACGTTGTCGACTAGCCCCGATCGCGGTGGGAGGCACTCCACGCATGCCAGTCCGAGACCCTCTTGTCATTCCCAATGGTCGGTCGTTGCCGATGCCGAGGTTTTTGATTCTCGCGGCATGGATGATCGGTTCGATGTCGTCCGTCGTCGAAGGGGCCGACCTTGAGTTTGCCCATGGTCTTTACCGCAAAGAGAAGTTCGAACTCGCGGCCGAGGAGTACGAGAGTTATCTTTCGAGTCAGCCGACCGAGCCCGAAGCGTTGACGGCACGATTTTATCTCGGTGAGTGTTATTTACAGCTTCGTCGATGGCCCGCCGCCCAAGCCGCGTTTCAAACGGTATGGGAACAGAGTCGGCAAGACCCATCGCCGATGGCGGAAGATCGGGCGGCCCAAGCCCTCTACCGATGGGGCCAAACCCTCACGCAGCTTCAAGATCACGCGGCCTGCGTCGAGCGAATGCATCAGTTCCGCAAGCTCTACCCGAATCACGCGCGCCGCCCGGCGGCGGAATTGTTGCTTGCCGAGTCTGCCATCGCGCGAAGTGATTGGCCGTCGGCAGATTCGGCGGTCGATTATCTGGTCTCGGTCGAGGAGAAGGACGGTATCGGTGATCGAGTGGAATTGATCCGGGCTCGCCTACTTGAACGACAAGGGAAAGCGTCGGAGGCGAAAGCCCTGTTGGATTCAGCCATCGACAGATGGAGCAAAGAGCCTGCAAAGAAAAACGCTGCCATTGATGCTGTTTACGCGCGGGGTTTGATGGCGTGGAAGGAGAAGAACCCGGCGGAGGCGGCGGCGATGTTCGCGCGTGGACGGCCTTGGGCGGCGGGCTTGCCGATCGAGAATACGCTCGCCTTGCAAGAGGCATCGGCTCGGCTTTCGCTGAATCAACTCGATCAAGCTCGCTCGCTGATCGCCGAGGTGCAAAATCGATCGACCGATCCGGAGACTACGTGCCAGGCGATCTATCTTGGTGTTCGGCTCGCGGCCTTGAGCGGAGATGTCGCGACGGCGCAAGCGGGACTCGATCGGCTTCGTTCGACGGCGAAGAACGAAGCGTGGCTGGCACCGACGCAGATCGCGGTAGCGGAAGCTTGGCTTGCCGATGGCAAACGATCGGCTTTGGATCGGGCTCAGGGTCTAGAGGGGTTGGCTCCCTCGGCCTCCAGTGGCGAAGCGAAACAGCGAATCACGTATTTGGCGGCGGTCGCGTATCTCGATTCTCGCGAGTACGCCGACGCGGGTCGGCTCGCAAATCCTTTGTTGGCGTCCGCCTCCGACGCGCAGAAGCCGTCCCTTGAGTACATCATGGGCGTGGTTCGGTTTCATGAGGCGAATTTTGCCGAGGCCATCTCGCGATTGACCGCCGCTGCTCCGTTGATTGATGACAAGGCAGCCGCGTCGGCGTGGTTGCTGGCCGGCCAAGCAATGCTTCGTCAGCCGATCGATCAGTGGAGTAACGATGCGTGGATGAGTCTGCTTGGATCGATAGAGAAACGGCCCGATGGAAGTCACGTTCTTCGTTCGTTGGGAGACGAAGCCTACCGCGACAAGAAACTGGATCAAGCCGAGCAAGCGTTTCGATCGGCAGCCCAGCACGCGCAGCCTGATCAACCGCTGATCGATCTGGGTCTCGGTTGGGTTCTTTTCGATCGATCGAAGTGGGACGAGGCTCTCGAGCGATTCCGATCCGCGGCCGAGAAATCGCCAGCAAGATCGAATGAACAAGCCGAGGCGATTTACATGACGGCCATGGTGCAAGAGCAGCAGCAAAGCGTGGCCGAGGCCATCGATGGATTCGGACGAGTCTTTCATGATTATCCCGATTCACCGATGGCGCTCTCGGCCGGTCAGCGCTGGGCCAAGCTCCTTGCGCAAGACAACAAGGAGCGAGCCGATCAGGCCCTTGCCGAGCTGATCGATCGTTCGCCGGCTGGGCCGGTCAAAGCGCGGGCCTCGCTTGATCGAGGGTACTTGGCTCTCGAGCGCGGGGATGTCGGCGCGGCAAAGACAATCTTCGTGGTGGTGCTCGCGATGGCCGACGCTGTTCCGAGTGCCGTGCGGGCGGCGATCAAGCTGGCCGAGATGGCTCAGAAAGAGGGAAAAACTTCCGAGGCGCGCAGCTATCTCGATCAGGCGCAGTCGCTGGGCGTGCCCGAGAATTTGTCAGCCCCGTTCCTCTATCGACAAGCTCTTGTTCTGAAGTCGGCGGGGGAAACGTCCGCAGCTCAAGAGGTCTTAACTCGCATCATTCAACAACAGCCAAGTTCGGAGTTCGCCTTGGCGGCGCTTTTGGCTCTTGGAGAAATCGCTTTCGAAGAGAAGCCGGCCGAGGCACTTACGATCTATGCGGATCTTGCCGCGCGAGCCAACGGCGGACCTTATAGTAAGGTGGCTCGGCTTCGCTCCGCTCAGACGCATTTGAAGCTGGGTCAATGGGACGAGGCGGCCCGGGTCAGCGAGTCGTTGGCGGCCGACAAGGTTGATACCGCGACGCGCGAAGAGGCGATCTACGTTCGGGCTCGTGTCCATCAACAGAAAGCGGAGTTCGATCAAGCCCGCGAGCTGTATCGGCAAGTGATCGGCCCGGACCGGACCGAGACGGCGGCCAAGGCCCAGTTCATGTTGGCCGAGACGCTGTTTCTTCAAGAACACTGGTCCGAGGCGATTCGCGAGTTCCTGAAAGTCAACATTCTGTATCCCATTCCAGAATGGCAGTCGTTGGCCTTGGTCGAGATGGGTAAGTGCCATGTCCGACTCGCACAAGTGGCGGAGGCGAAGAAAGCCTTTGAAGAAGTGATCGAGAAATTTGGTGGCTTGCCGGCCGCTCCGCAGGCGCGTCAACAACTCGAGTTGCTGTCAGCACCCAAACCCCCGGGGAAGTGAAGGATCGGCATGACTGGTTTGCTCGCGGTGCTCAAAAGATGGTCATTGGGCCCGCTTGCGTGGGGCGTGGTGATCGTCTGCCTTGGCACGAGGTCGGCGTCGGCTCAAGACGAATCCGCTCCGGCAGCGGATTTGCCGCGCGCGGTGGAACCCTTCGTCAATTATCGTGATCCCGCGCGAGTGATGCAGTTGGGGGGGCCTCTCATGTGGCCTATCCTTGTCTGCTCGGTCCTCGCGATCACGTTCGGCCTCGAGAGATTGGTTTCGCTTCGGCGCGGCCGAGTGCTACCGAGACGATTTCTCAAAGATTTGTTCTTCGATTTGGATCATGGTCAACTCAATGAAAGTTTGGCTGCCGAGCGTTGCCGATCGAACGGCTCACCCGCGGCACTGGTGATCCTGGCGGCGGTTCGCCGATGGGGAAGACCGATTGCGGAGATCGAGGCGGCCATCAACGACGGGGGCTCACGCGAAGTCGCCACGCTTCGCCGAAACCTTCGGGGCCTACAAGGGGCCGCCAACATCGCCACGCTCTTAGGGCTGTTGGGAACGGTGCTGGGCATGATCGACGCCTTCAATGCGGTCGGCCTGACCACCGGTCAACCTCGCGCGGAGACGCTTGCGTCGGGGATTGCCCAGGCATTGATCACGACCGCGTTTGGTTTGGCCGTCGCGATTCCCTCGCTCTTTTTGCACGCGTATCTCTCGGGGAAAGTTGAAAGGCTTGTCTACGAACTGGACCACACCGCCTTGGCTGTTGCCGAGCGTATCACCGCACCCTCCGATGCCCCTTCCCATGCCCCGAGTGGGAGCAGGGTGCCTCATGGGAGGACCGACGTTGATCTCACCGATCAACCTGCATCGGTCAAGATGGAGCCCCCTCCCCCTTCCCGTGGTCGGCCTCGCGTTTAATCTCGGAGTAGATCTCATGCCGTTATCGGCCCATTTAGAACCAGACGAATCGATCAACATGACTCCCATGATCGATGTCGTGTTCAACTTGCTGGTCTTCTTTCTGCTGAGTGCAACGTACATCACCGAAGAGCGTCAGCTTGAGTTGCAGGTCCCTTCGGTTCCCGCGTCGGCCCCTGCGGTGGCGGCGCCGTCGGACTTGATCATCAACATTGCCGCCAGCGGAACGATCTCGATCAACAACCAAGAACTGTCCGTAGAGGCGATGGAACAGCGGCTCGAGTCGGCCCGAAAGAATTTTCCGGGGCAAGGTGTCTCGATTCGGGGAGATAAGCAGGCCGCGTATCAGTTCGTCGCGCGAGTGCTGAGCGTCTGTAAAAGAGTTGGCATTCGCCGAATCGACGTTATGGTCCAAGAGCAAAAGTGACCTCCTCAAAGGGGAGCGGCTCGTGGTCGAGCTTTGGTCGGATCTTCTGACACGCTTCGCGGTCGACAGCATTTTGCCGGCCGCCGGCCTGATCACGGCCACGGCAGGGATTCTTTTTGCCATCTACTACTGGACTCGCTTGGGTCGTGATCAATTGCTGGGACGCTGCGCGCTGGCTGCCCTGATGCTTCATCTGGCTGGTTTCCTTTTTCTCTTTCGGCTTCCTGCGTCGACGCTCGCTCATCGAGAGGACCAAGAGGTAAAAGTGTCAATCGAGTGGCGATCGGCCGACGAGGTTCGTGGCGAACAGACGTTGGCGGATGATCAAAGCACACGATCGGATTTGGAGGAGCCAACGCTTAACCCCGTTCCGCCCGAGGTGACGGCCGATGCGTTGACGCGGCCGACGCGCGAGCCCGCGCCGGAGCCTGCCACGATTTCACCCTCCTTGGAAGAACCAGCCGAGCTTGCCGCCAGGTCCGAATCTGTCTTGCCCGAGGCATCGCCGGCACCCGATCTCGCGCCGCCCACCGTGTTGCAGAAAAACCTTCTGCCGGCCGAGCCGACCATTGAAGAAGCGGATCGGTCGTTGGAAGTGACGTCAAGGGATCGCGCTTCCGCGGAGATCGCAGCGGCATCGCCTCCTGATCCGACGACGTCCGCGATGCGACTATTGGAAGAGAGCAGCGCCCCACCTGAACGGCTCCTCCCGGCGCCGGCCGTCGATGAGCCGAGCCCGACCCGCGTCGATCGTCCCCTTTTGCCCGAATCGGAGACGTTGGTCCCTCCTCCCGAGCCGGTGCCCCCCGGCCGACCGATTCCCGCAGTCGCGGAGAATACTCCTATTCCAAGCGACGGGCCAACCGAGCAGATCGCATCGGTTCCGATTCCATCGCGATACACCCGAGAGGCCCCTGCCCCGCCCCCCGAGCCAGCTTCGAAACCCGCGCTGGTGCCGAACCGATTTCGATTGGAGCAGGCTCCCGAGATTCCCGACGACGAGGCCGAGGCGTCGATCCCCAAGCGAGCCGACCCTTCATCGGCGCTCGCGAAAGTGGATGTATCGGCTCTCATCAAAAGAACCGACACCGCTCCCCAAGACGTGATCGGTCCGCGGACGTTCTGGGAGAACCGGATCGCACCCAATCGCCTGGAGATCGTTTTTCGACATGGGGGCTCGCAAGAGACCGAGAAAGCGGTCGCCGCCGCGCTGGAATGGTTGGCGGCGCATCAATCCGAAGATGGACGATGGGATAGCGATGGTTTTGATCTTCGTTGTCCTGCGGGGGATCTTTGTGAAGGGCACGCCGTCGAGCGTCAATCGGATACCGGCTTAACCGGTTTATCGCTGTTGGCGTTCCTGGGGGCCGGCCACACGCATCTCTCCACGGGCAAGTATCGTGAGACCGTCCGTCGAGGTTTGAGTTGGCTATTGAGGACTCAACGACCTGACGGGGATCTGCAATTCGGCGGGAGGATTTATGCTCATGCGATGGCGACGATTTCTATCACCGAAGCTTTCGCCATGACAAAAGATGAACGGCTCAAGGGCCCCGCGCAAAAGGCAATCCTTTGGTTGGCGCAGGCGCAGCATCCCGAGTCTGGCGGTTGGCGCTATGGCCCGGGACAGTTCGGTGACACCAGCGTTTATGGCTGGGCGGTGCTTGCACTTCGCTCGGCTCGCTCCGCCGGGCTCGATGTTCCAGATACGACGTGGTTGGCGGCACGTCGTTGGTTGCCGCTGGTGGTATCGGGTCGAAACAAAGGGCTCGCGTCGTATCGACCTGGTTATCCCCCCTCGCACGCGATGACTGCCGAGGCCCTCTTCTGTCGGCAAGTCCTCGAAGGAAAAGTCGATGCCAATCTCGCGGCCGAGGCTGCCGATCACATCCTAACCAAACTCCCCGACCCGGCGGATTATCACCTCTACTACTGGTACTACGGTACGCTTTGCCTCTTTCAGATGGGGGGGCCAACCTGGGACCGGTGGAACGATCGGCTGACGGCGACATTGCTTGGCTCGCAACGAACGTCGGGCCACGCTCAGGGGAGTTGGGACCCTGGAAAGCCCTTCGGTGTCGATGGCGGTCGAGTCTTCTCCACCGCATGCAGTTGCTTGTGCCTGGAAGTCTATTACCGCTACTTGCCCCTCTATCAAGCTGGTCCCGGCGGGAATGCAAGCCCGCCCGCTTCCGAGCCACGATGATGTCGCGCCCATGGGCTCGCTTGTCCACGGGCCGGTGAACCGATAAGCCTTGTTCGATCTCTTTCCATAGCCTGCTTGGTAGAGCGTCCCTTTGCCTGATGATGCCGGGACCTGTTGAAGAGATAGTGACAAACGAAGCTGGGAGAAACAAAGGCGGTGAGCGAGCCATCGGTTTACGAAAACCCTCTCATTTCTCGCTATGCGAGTGCCGCGATGGCCCAACTCTGGGGGAATCAGCGTCGCTTCTCGACCTGGCGGCAACTCTGGATCGTCCTCGCGCAAGCGCAGCAGGAACTGGGTCTGCCTATTTCCGACTTGCAAATCCAAGAGATGATCGCGGAACGGGACAACATCGACTTCGCGTCGGCGGCCCGGTACGAACGCCGTTTTCGGCACGATGTGATGGCCCATGTGCATGCGTTCGGCGACATTGCTCCGACGGCCCGGCCGATCATTCATCTGGGCGCAACGAGCTGTTATGTCACCGACAACACGGATCTGCTTCAGATGAAAGAAGGGCTCGGCCTTATCGAGGCAGGGCTGGTTCGGACGATTCGGCAACTGGCCCGGTTTGCCCAAGCCTACCGCGATTTGCCGACATTGGGCTTCACCCATTTTCAGGCGGCGCAGTTGACCACCGTTGGCAAACGGGCAACCCTTTGGATTCAGGATCTGCTTCTGGACCTGGCCGACGTTTCGCATCGCCGAGAACATCTCCCCTTTCGAGGCGTGAAAGGGACAACGGGAACGCAGGCGAGTTTTTTGACGCTCTTTGATGGTGATCATGCCCGAGTGCGGCAGCTCGACAGACTTGTGACGGAGAAAATGGGTTTTCCGTCGACGATCCCCGTCACGGGGCAAACCTACACACGCAAGATCGATAGCCAAGTGCTCGATACGTTGTCAGGGGTATGTCAATCCGCACACAAGATGGCGACGGATCTACGACTTCTCGCGCATCGCAAAGAGGTCGAAGAGCCTTTCGAATCGGAACAGATCGGCTCTTCCGCGATGGCGTACAAGAGAAACCCGATGCGCTCCGAGCGAATCTGCGGCTTGGCTCGGTTCGTTTCGAGTCTCGTTCTCAATACAGCACAGACCGCGTCCGTTCAGTGGCTAGAACGAACGTTGGACGATAGCGCCAATCGAAGGCTGGTGATCCCGCAAGCGTTTCTCGCGACCGATGCGGTGCTGGTGTTGCTGGCCAATGTGACCGGGGGGCTGGTGGTCTATCCAGGCATGATTGCCGCCGCCGTTGCCAGCGAGCTTCCTTTCATGGCAACCGAGGAGATACTGATGGCGGGTGTTCGTCTCGGTAAAGATCGGCAGGATCTGCACGAGGCGATTCGCCAACACAGTCACGCGGCGGCCCATGTTGTCAAGACGGAGGGGAAACCCAACGATCTCATCGATCGGCTCAAAAGAGATCCTCTCCTCGAAGGGATCGATATGCAGTCGGTCATGGATCCCAAAAGGTTTATCGGTAGGGCTAGCGAGCAGGTCGGCGAGTTCCTCACCGAACATGTCGAACCGATCCTCGCTCGTTATTCTCATGTCGGCGAGGGCCCCACCGAGGTGAAAGTATGATCCCAATCGCTGTTCTCTTGATGGTCGAGAATCACTCTACAGATAGGGAAGGCCACAAAGCCTGTTCGAGAAATCGCAAGTCCGCGATCATCTGCTCCGATCCGTCAAGGTAGGGGGACAGATGGGGGCCATGAAAGCCGACAAAGCGAATCCCCAGCGTCCGGGCAGCATCGCGATCGGTGGTGGCATCGCCGATGAAGCAGACCTTGCTCGGGAGGTAATGCTGACCTGCGAGAATCGATTCCCCGATTTGAACTTTGCTTCGGGGTGAGCCGAAGACCCCTTGAAAACAGTCCGTCATTTCCCGACGCTCGACGATCGAACGAAGTTCCTCCTCGGGTGTTCCCGAAATCACGTAAAGCGGTAGCCGACGGGCGTAACGAGTCAGGAATTCTCGCGATCCAGGAATGAATGACGCGTGGCAAGTCCGGTCGATCACCCGGTGGGCAAACTCTCGGGCCAAACGATCGACCGATTGATGGCAACGCGGATTTTGCAGAACCTTCGTCCAGACGTGCTCGAACTTGACGACGCGCGAGATCCCCCCCTGCGTCATGAAGTATTCCATGCAGGCATCGAGCTGGCCGTTGGCGTGCGGGGCGATCACCTCTTTGAACGCCTGTTTTTTAATATCCACCGAGTCGACCAGGACGCCGTCGAAATCGAAGAAGATCGCCTCCAGTGATGGCTCGGCCGATATCACGCGTTGATCCCTTCCTGGGCCCCAAGCAAGGACGTCGAGTCGTGATGGTAACCCGCCGGGCCTCGTAAGCGAAGGGAAGTTTTCGTGAGCGCGACGGGTCGAGGGCTCTGCGTCGGAGGCGATCGAGGGGGGAAACGCTTCCATTTGAAGGCTGAAAGGGAGGTCCTGGATTGGCACGCTTTGGTTGGCCGATTAGATTGGGCGGGGTAGCCGCGGTCAACGTTGCCGAGGAAGGAATGCATCCGTGATGTTTTGGGGGACGATTGTCGGCCTATCGCTTTCCCTTGCGGGGGCATCGACGCCTCGTTACCCCAAGGCGACCGAGGTCCGCCAATTCGACTTTCGTCTCTCGCCACAAGGAGACTTCAATCAGCCAGAAGGCTGGATCCGGTACCGGGGAGATGGTTATCCCTTTTACATCGAGGCGGGGCTAACCAATGAAGAATTCGCGGTCGGCGGCCGATCGCTTCGCTTTCGGCTCAACGGAGGCAACTGCGCGTTTCTGTCGCCAGCGATCGACGTCACTGCCGACTTCAACTACGTCCTTGTCGGACAGATCAAGACCAAGGGTCTTCTCCAGGACCAAGCCCTATTGATGTTGCAGTTCTTAGACGGCGAAGGAAAGATCGTCGGCCAATCCCCCACATCGGCGCGGGTTCGTGAGGATTCTGATTGGACGCTGGTCCGCGTCGGTCCAGTCCCAGCGCCCGACGAAGCGAAGACCTGTCGCATCGCCTGCGTCAGTCATTCCGGCGATCCGCCTGATCTTCGAGGCCAGGTTTACTTCGACGATCTTTGGCTAGGTAGGCTCCCCCGTCTCGAAGTCGAGACCACTGGAAAGTTTCGGCTGTTCGATATCGAGGGAGATAAACGAGCCAAAGTCTTCGTGCGAGGGGACGAAGGCCGAGACCTGAAGGCAAAGTTCTATTTGTTTGACACCGAACGAAATCTTCTCGCGGAGGATTCTCTTCCCGTCGAAGGTACAACCTCGCAACGAACCGCGGAGTGGACGATTCCCACTCCTAACGTCGGTTTTTACTACCTCGATGTGGCGCTTGAGGAAGGGGGCCGACCGGTTCTGCGTCGGCAGTTTCCGATCTCGGTCTTGACGAGAAACCGAAACACCGCCCGCGGTGAGTTCGGCCTCAGCCTGCCACCGTCTCCGTTTGGATTGGAGCATTACGAACAGCTTCTCGATTTTGCCGGTTCTCGCTGGGCGAAGCTCCCACTTTGGGGACCAGGCTTGGGGACGCGCAAGCCCGCCGAAGAGCGAGCACTGGCGGAGTTTTTGGATCGGCTCAGTCGTCGGGGACATCTGGTGGTGGGTCGGCTCGATTCTCCTCCACCCGAGATTCTCGATCAGTTACCCGAGCACGAAGCGAGCATGGCCGACTTGATCGCGATGTCCCCCAAGATCTGGGGACAGCCTCTCGAGTCGCTACTCGTGCGATACTCTCTCAAAATTACGCATTGGCAGTTTGGTGCCGATCAAGATCGCGGATTCGTCCCGCTGGCCAATCTCGACCGTTATTTGTCCTCGGTGCAGGCGGAAGCCTCTCGCATTGGGCGCGATATTCGGCTGGGCGTACCCTGGGATTTTCTGGCTCCTTTGCCGGACTCGGCGCACCTTTCCTTCTTGTCGCTCAGCGATCAGATGCCGACCTCTGCCTCTCTTTTGCCGCCTGCCCCATTCACGGACGAACAGTTGACCGACAAAATCTCTGACGTGAGGAGGCAAGTCACACGGGAGGGTGGCGGAACCAAAGACTTGTTGGTGACGATCACTCCCCTCTCTTCTTTGCGTTACGATCGATCGAGCCGGGTGTCGGATCTGGCCCGCCGAACCGTTGCCGCCAAAACAGCCGGGGCGACTGCCATTTTTCTTTCTGACTCTGGCCGACCGGAGGCGAGTGTTCTCGATGAGGAAGGCTCGCCCAACGAGCTATTCACCATCTGGCGGAATCTTGCCGAGAACCTCGGCGGGATGGTTTATCTAGGCTCGCTCAAGGAAATGGTCGGCGTCACCAACCATTTATTTGTCGGCGACGGCCGAGCGACCTTGGTCGCATGGAGTGAAGAGCCCGCCCAGGTCCAAGCGGTCCTAGGGCGCTCGGCCACCGTCCGCGATCTTTGGGGTCGCGTTCTGCAGCCGGCCAGCGAGAACGAAACCCGGACGATCGCCACGGACACGATGCCGATCTTGGTGACTGACGTCGATGAGTTTCTCGTCCGCTGGCAGCTCGGCGTGGCATTTGAAAAAGGAATGGTTCCCGGCCGATTCGGCAACCATCAAGAGCGATTGGTGATGATCAATCCTCTCGATACACCGGTCTCGGGGACCGCCTCCCCTGTGTTTCCGCCCGAATGGAGCCAGCGTCCCGAGCAGATCGCTTTGAATGTGTTGCCCAGAGAAACCGCGCGGGAGATCGTGATCATCAGTCTCCCTCAAGGGGTCTCGCAGGGAGACTATTCGATCCCGATCGACTTTCGCCTGACCGCTGCACGAACCTATCAGTTTCGGCTCTTCCGTCCCTTTCGCGTCGGCGGAGACGAACTTCGCATCGACGTGAAAGGGCGACTTCTCCCCAGCGGCGCGTATGAAATCGATTCCACGGTCACCAACCTGACCGATAGACCGATGAGTTTGTCGGCATCCGCCCGGACGCTGGACCGTCCTGCAGAACTCCAATTCATTCCCAGTTTGCCCGCCGGCGCCAGCTCGAGCGCCCGATTCTTGTTCCGAGACGGGGAGTCGATCCAGGGCCAAAAGGTCCGCATAAAGTTCGAAGACCCGCAAAACCGCCGAGAGTTTTCCTACGATCACTCCATCGAATAAATACCATAAGTGGTTTTATTGTATGTTCTTGCGCTCTTGTTTTCTGGATTGAATTGCGGGCTATCGAGAGGAGCGAAAAGGGACATATCGGCCGGCTAAGTCAGGAATTATCCACGTCAAATGACTTTTTGTCACGGATGAGCTACCTTTCGGGGAGGGGAGTAATCCCCTGAATGATGGGAGACTTCCCGAAAGGCCGGGAAGGACGAGGGGCTTTTGGTCCGGGAGCGCGACGGTGAGCCAGACGGCAACGGACTTCGAGCGATTCCTGCTCGATCGACTTAACCTTGATCCTGAAGAACACATGAGCTTCAGCGACTGGGCGGGGACCGGAAACACGATCGGGGCGCTGGCCCTCCGTTTGGGGGCTCTGAGCCTAGATGAGATCGACCGGATTCTCGACGCGCAAGAGAGCAACCGCCGACTCTTCGGCGAGATCGCCATCGAACTTGGTTTTCTGACGAACCAGCAAGTCGATCGGCTGATCATGTTGCAACGGTTTCATCAACTGTTGGAAGTAGGCGAGCACTTCGTGATGAAGGGGCTCGCGTCGCTTGACGAGCTTCAAAAGCTGATCCTGGAATACCACGCGTCGCTGACCAGCGACACCATCACGCCGGCAATGGCGTCTGCCTGATCTCCTGGAGCCGGTCTCCCTCACGCCACGAGGGGCCGTCTACCTGCTTGATTTTCCGCACCCCCCAGGGGTCAACCCTTCATTTCCTCCCTCCGCCTATTTCTCATCAAACTTCGCCGCGGTAGCAATCCTACTACCGAGCCGTTACCTTAGTCACTGGAGTTCCTCATCATCTCTAACGGAAGTGGTTGGCTATGAAGCTTGGTTTTGTTCCGCGGTTGGTTGGTCTGGGTCTCGTAGCGATTTGTCTCCTGAGTCCCCGCGTCGGACGATCGCAGGCGGAGATTTCTCCCGACGAGGCAAAAGAGGGTTTCCAACTTCTTTTCAATGGCAAAGACCTGTCCGGGTTTACCGAAGTGCAAGGCCGGCCAGGAGCATTCACCGTCAAGGATGGTGTTCTCTCGGGAACACGAGAGGGGATGAAAGCCTACTGGCTGAGTACCGATAAGAAGTATTCTGATTTCGAACTTCGACTGGACTACATGCTGACACCCAACGGGAATAGCGGCATCTTCATTCGTGTGCCGCACCATCGGCCGCGAACGTCCAATGTCGGCATGGAGATTCAACTGCTCGACGATGGAAGCAAAGAGGGAGTTCCAACTTCCAAAGATACCGGCGCCATCTATCGCGTCGCTGCGGCCAAGAAGTTTGTTTCGAAACCTGCCCATCAATGGAACAACCTGATTGTTCGATGCGAAGGAGACCGCATCCAAGTGACGCTCAACGGGGAACTCATCAACGACTTCGATATGTCGTCGGACCCACAGACAAAATCTCGTCCGCGTGAAGGTTTCATCGGGCTGTCGGCCCATACCGACATCGTTCAGTTTCGCAACATTCGCATCAAGGAACTGAAGCCGAGTCGTTCTTGATGGAGATTGCTGCGAAGGTCAACAAGCGTTGCGGACCGAGATCGGAAAGAAAAATCGGCAGCGGTATTCAGTCGTTCCATTTCTGAGCGAGGATTCCCGACCACGACTGATCGAGTGGAGCCAAGCGTGCCGAAAGTGTCGGCAACACTTGGCGAACAAACTCTTGGCCGTTATCAACCCAGGGCTCTTGCGGACTGGCCAGCGGATCGCGGGTCATGGGGTACCAAATCTGCAAACGAGCCAAAGCCGGCTTATCCAGAAACTGCCAGCGAGCAAGTTCGGGTCGATGCCATCGCTGACCGTCAAACCAACCATGCCAGACTCGTAGCGGCGCTGCCGAGTCGCGAGCCCAGAAATTCATCTTCGCGCACTCACCCTCCAGGTCCACGCGAAGGCTTTTGCGAATCGGCTCGACCTGTTTGCTTTCGTTATCGTAGGCGAAGCCAACGAAACGGTACGTCTTCTCGGGGAGATCTTCGGTCACCAAGCCCGGCGGGCCAATGGAGACGGCGACCCAAATCCGCTGTTCGGAGTCCCCTTGGCGAAAGACGAAGCTTCGGGTGCTTACTTCGGGAGAGGTTTTGATAAGGGCTTCATCGACCTCGGTCTTTTCGCCCGACCATGTTCCAACCGCGAGGGGCCAAGTATCCAGCAGGCTGACGAAAGCGACGTCCTCGGAAAGGAACTCGCGTACCGTCGAAAGAGCAAGCTGAGACGACCCCGCGAGAATGAACATCGCCAGGACGACCAACGTGCGAAACTTCATGGCATTTTCCTGACAGGATCGGTTGTGATAGACCGCTTGGTCATCAACCAGACTTTTGGGGAGGACTTATTCGAGCAGGAATCAGGGGCAAAAAAAGTTTTCTCCAGCTTCATCCTAAGGAAACGGAATCGACCCCGCTAGGGTCGCTCTCCCGGCAGGCCGAATCTTTTGCCCAATTTACCTGACTGATTCGCCAAGTCTCACCGTCATGTTCAATTTCTACGGCCTACTCGGACGATACAAGTTGCCAGAGCGTAAAAGTCGGCACCGAATGCCGACGGGGTTCCGTCACCATCCAATGGGAAAAAAACGATGACAACGCACGCGGAAACTTCCTGGCGTGGCTGGGGTCGGAAACTCGGCTGCATGGCCCTCCTTCTCTCATGGACGGCCTCGAGCCAAGCCCAGTCCTCTTATGATGCCGGCCGAGCCGCCGCCCAGCGTGTCGGGAGTTACGGCGGTAACTATCAAAGCCAGGTTCAGGGGCAGTATCGCCCTTCGCCGGCACCTCCTTCGAACGTCGGATACCGTGCCCGAGCCCCCTATAATGCCGAGCCAGGTCGTCCGGTCAGCTACTCCGCCAATGCCAGGGGAATGAGTCGCGCAGCCCAGCCGACTTACGCTCGATCGGCGGGATATCGTCCGGTCGGTGAGGTTCGAGGGAACCAGGCCGTCCAGCCCGTCCGCTATCAGGCCGAGGTGGCGGTCGAACCGATGCCGGCGGGGCCGGAAATGGCTCTTCCGAATGAAATGCCCGTTCAAACCGAGGGGCCGGTCTACACGGAAATGCCCCCCGCAAACCACATGATGTCCGCCCAACCGGTGGAAATCATTGAAGAGGGTGGCGTCGTTTACGATCAGTCGTGTTCGAGCGGTTCGTGCGCCTCTTGCTCGGCCGGCGGGGGGATTTGCGATCCCAACAACCTCAGTCACGGCTGTAACCGAGAGAGATGTCCCTGTCCCAGCGATGAGGCCCTCAGCCATTACCGCTGTGGACACTACGGGCACTACCCGACTCTCTGGCGAACCTGGCCAGAAGGCTTCTTGCAGTACCGACCGACGCCGCAAGACACTCCGTACGATCGCTTCCGCAAAGCCCCGAAGGGGATGGAACGGACCGATGGTGGAAAGAAGGACGAAGATCTCGATAAGCAGTTGAAGGATCTTCTCAAGGAGCAAGACGGGAGCAAGAAGGGTCGCCGAACTCCGACGGCAAACCCGACCGATCGCCCCACGCCCGATCTCTTGCCGGACGAACCAGCCGCTGGCCCGGATGCAGGCTCGGAACCTGGTCCGAAAGACGGAAGTTACTTCCAACGCCAGCCGGTCCAGTCCCCTTACGCGGTCCGCCCCGTCGGCTGGAACCGCTAGTTTTCAAACGAGGTCGGCGGGCATTTCCCCCCGCCGGCCGAATCCCCGATCCCCTTGTCCGCGAAGCCGCGCCGGCCGAGCTCTTCTCAAAAAGAGCTCGGCCGGTTCCGTTTTTTGGGGCTCTCGGCGATGGTCGTTTCCCTGCCAGTACTGGGCGGCCGTGGAACTTGGCCACGGTTCGTCCTTTTTCGAGCTAGGCTTTCCGGTACGCCAATCTATCAAAAAAGAGTTCCTGGCCGTTGAGAGACGCTTGTGCCAAATCAAAATGCTGCTTCCCGACAACCTGTTCGACGTCGCATCGACGGACGATGGTTGATTGCCACGATCGGCACGATTTGTTTGCTGGGTGGATCGATCGTCGCCCTTCATCGTTTTCAATCGCCGCGCCTCCAAGAGATGCTGCAAAAGAACGCGATGTCTCTTCTCGCGGAGGGGAAGCGCGAGGAGGGTATTCGTCGGCTTCGACTTTACTTGGCAGCTCGACCCGACGATCAGCCGGCCGCTGTCCGATTGGCGATGGAACTTTCTTCGAGTCCTTATCCTCGTGATTGGTGGGAGGCTCAGGCGATCCTCTTACGCGAGGTCCGTGCTCAACGAGCCACCACGCCGGTTCTGTCGGCGGTGATGAAACTCCACCTTCGCATGGGAGAAAAGGGAGAGGCTCTTCGTCTGGCACCGGAAATCGAAAAGCGTTCCGACCTGACGTCGGAGGGGGCGCGACTGGTGGCGGAAAGCTATCACATGAACAAGTCGCTTCCTCGGGCATTGGCCGCCGCTCGCCGAGCCATCGAGATCGATCCCAACGACTTAGTCAGTTTGGCCTACTACCTTCCTCTGGTCCATGAATCGACTGGGTCCATCGAGGCGGTTCGCGAAGAGATCAACAAGCAAGTTCTCAAAACCAGCAATCGCCCCATGGTTCTGATCGTGGCGTATGCCGCCATGCGAAACGCCAACGATCCCAACGCAACACAATACCTGCACGAAGCCGTCAAGCTCGCCCCGCAGAACCTAGAGGTTCTGCTCATGGCGGGCGGGCAAGCACTCGAAGGAAACCCGCGCGAGGCTCAAGGTTACTTTGAGTCGGCCTACGAACTGGCACCGGAAGATGAACGCGTTCAACTCGTCTACGGCCGATGGCTCGTTTGGGCGGGTCAACTCGTCGATGCGGCCGACGTCTTTCGCGCGGGCAGGAAACAGAGGGGGGATCGCCGAGGCGAGTTCGCTTGGCGTTTGGCAGAGATTCTCGTCGAAAAAGCCCCGACGACGAAGGAATACAGCGACTGCATTCAAGATCTTGTGGAGAACGA
This sequence comes from bacterium, assembly GCA_019753235.1. Lineage (GTDB taxonomy): Bacteria > Planctomycetota > Planctomycetia > Kolteriales > Kolteriaceae > JAIELF01. The sequence continues at coordinate 98,738 of JAIELF010000024.1, read as the reverse complement.
CGCCTATCAGCCGGCCTACCGATTTCTTCGGGGTAGAGCGGACATGATCGCCGGACAAATCGAGTCGGCCGAGAATCATCTTCTGATCGGCAAACGTCTTCTCGAACGCCTGTCGCCGGGCGCGCCCATGTTCGACAGTCGCGAAGAGCTTCTCTACAAGGTCGATCTCGGCCTCTCGGGGATCGCCTACCAAAAGGGAGATCTCTCGAAGGCGATCCGCCTCGCGCAGCAGTCGCATCAAAGGCTTCCTCGCGAATACGTTCCCTTGGTGACGCTCGGCCAACTCTATTTCGAGATCGGCGATCTCGCGCCGTCGGAGGAAGCCTGGTCAAAGGCAGTCGCGATGCCCTTTCGGCCAGCGGGGTCGCTGTTGGGTTTGGCTCGGACTCGGTTGGCGATATTGAATGAAACGCCTGTGGGTCAGCGAGATGTCAGCAGTATCCTGGAACTCATTGAGTCCGCCAAACGGCAAGCCCCCAACGATCAGAACCTGACACTGCTCGAAGCAGAAGCACTCTTTTCTGTCGGTCGAGAGAGTGAATCGCTGGATGAACTCCGCGCGTCGGCACAGCTCTTCGAGCGTTCTCCGTTTGTCGCCCTCTCGTTGATCAGACTATTGATCGCGGCGGGCGAGCACGAAGAAGCGGCCACGCGGTTGGCGACATTCGAGAAGTCGTTCGGTCCTTCTCCCCTGTCGGCAATCACCAGAACGCTTCTTCTCAGTGGACAGGGTGATTATGCCCAGGCTCGCGAATTCCTGGTGAGCAACGACGCGATCTTTCCTGCGTCGATGAAGAATGCTCGGTTGCGATTGCTGGGCCATCTCTCTTTGCTGCTCAACGATATCGACGCCGCCAAGAGCTATTTTGATCAGGCTGTTCAGGCCGATGCCGCCGATGACGATGCTTGGGTCTATCGCTGGATGTTTACCAACGACCAGTTCGGTCCCGAGGCGGCCGACAGTTTGGCAAATCAAGAACGCAAGGCGACGGCCGACAAGTCGGTTCGATGGCGCTGGGCCGACGCGGTCCGTGCGATGGAGCGACATCGCGCTCATCCCGCACTGGCGGCCGCAACCTTGGCCGAGCACGCGTCGGTCCTCGATCAGAATCATCGTCAACACTGGGCAACCTGGCATGTCAAAGGGATGGAAGCGGAGGTCAACGGCCGGGTCAGCGAAGCCCTCACGTGTTATTGCCGAGCAATCGCTCGCGGCCCTGCCCTACCCTGTCTGGTGACGCGAGTTGTTCGTCGATTCCTGGCATCGAGGCAAACAAGCGATGCGCAGGGTGTTCTTGCATTCGTCCGTCGTCAGCGATTGCCTCTTTTCGAAGACCAGATGCTTCAGACGGAGGTCCATCTGGCCGAGCAAAAGATCGAAGGTGCTCGAGGCGATGTGCAGACTATCGTCGAGCGGTTGCCGGCACAAAAATCGAACATCGACGTCGACCGACGGGCGTGGGTGGTAAGCATGTATTTTCAACTCGGGGAGGGAAAGGAATCGGAAGCAGCCCTCGCATCGCTTATGACGGAGTATCCCGAGGATCTTCGGACCTGGCTTGTGCATCAATCGATTCAGCGGGGCATGATCGGCGCCGAAGGTGATAGGGCGACACAGGCCGAGATCGCGAAATTGCCCCCCTCGGCACAGCGAAGTTATCTCGTTGCCGAGTTGCACTTAGCGGTCGGGCAAGTGGAACAAGCCGACGAGTATTTTCGTGAATCTTGGGAAGAAGGTTCTCTTTCGGAATCGGAATGGCGAACATTGATCGATTTTCTTCGCTGGCGAAAAGATGCGAGTCTCGATCCCGTCGTTGATCGTGCGCGCGAACGATTCCCCCATGCTCCTTGGCTTGAAGAGAAACCGACCTCTTAGAAACAGATCTTGGCGAACATCCATCCTTGCCTCGACCCGCTCAGGGTGCCTCGTAAAACAAACGAGTCACGAGGCGAAGTGCCCTTGGACATCAACGTGGTCGATTCGGCGGTTCAATTCTCGGAACACAGGGTGATGGAATGCTCTCTTGGCAGAAACTTGACGAGCTCATCCATGCCAGTCAGCGTGTTTTGCTGACGACTCATGTCCGTCCCGATGGAGATGCTCTTGGATCGGAGCTTGGCCTGGCCGAGCTGATCGCCGCTCGCGGCAAGTCGGTCGAGATCCTTAATTCCAGTCCGACGCCGACGCGCTATCGATTTCTCGATCCGGATGGATCACTTTTTGGCTGCATTGATTCGGCCGATCCGGTTCCGTTGTCGGATCCGGACTTATTTATTGTCGTCGACACGGGGACCTGGTCGCAACTGGCCGGCCTAGCGCCCTATGTCCGAACGATCAAGTATCCCAAAGTCGTGATTGATCATCATGTCAGCCAGGACGACCTCGGAGCGGTTCGCCTGGTCGATACCTCGGCCGCTGCCTCGGGGATGCTTGTCTTTCAGGCGTACGAAGCCCTCGGGCTAGAGATTTCTCCGCGTGCGGCACAAGCGCTGTTCATCGCCATTGCGATGGATACAGGATGGATGAGACATCCCAATTGCAGCTCAGACGTTTTTCGAGCGCAGGCAAAACTCATGGAATGCGGCGCCAAGCCTCATGAGATTTATCGACTTCTCTTCGAGCAGAACCGCGTCGAGAGATTGCGAATGATGGGCCTTCTCTTCGAACGTATCGAACGATTCGGCAACGGGAAGCTCGCGACGAGTTATCTCTCGTGGGATGACATCATGAAGCTCGGCGCTCATCCGATGGAGACCGAAGACTTCATCAACGAACTGATGACGCTCGCTTCGGTCGAGGTCGCGATCCTTTTCATCGGGCAGGCTGACGGCGGAACGAAGGCGAGTTTTCGAAGCCGATCCAGTTTCGATTGCAGTCACTTTGCCGAGCAGTTTGGTGGCGGCGGCCACCGAGCGGCCGCAGGAGCTTCATTATCGATCGATGTCGATCAGGCGCGGAAACGAATCGTGCCGATGGCGCTCGCAATGGTGACACCTGCCTGACGCAGCGATGATTCCGCGGGGCACGGTACTGCCCGGGCACGGACCCGATAAGATAAGCCTGCTGAAAAGAATCGCCCCCGTGTGAACACGCCGCCGTCGGCTTAGCGCCCGGCAAGGATCAGCGAAGGAACGGATGCCATGGCCGGTCAGATCGAGTCGATCAACATCAAGGAAGAGGCCGAACGCCGATACCTCAACTATGCGTTATCGGTCATCACGTCTCGCGCGCTCCCCGACGTCCGCGACGGCCTGAAGCCGGTTCAGCGTCGGATACTCTACGCGATGCGTATGGAGGGGTATCGCGCCGATGGTCGAACCCGAAAGTGTGTCGGCGTCACCGGCGAAGTGACCAAGAGTTATCACCCTCACGGCGAAGATCCCGTTTATGAAGCCCTCGTGCGGATGTCGCAAGAGTGGGTGATGCGATATCCCTTGGTCCATGGTGAAGGAAACTTCGGCTCGGTGGACGGTGATCCACCGGCGGCACGACGATACACCGAGTGCAAGCTCCTTCCCGTGGCCGAGGAGTTGATGGCCGAGATCGAGCAGGAGACGGTCGATTTTCGGCCGAACTTCGACGGCGAAAAGGTGGAGCCGATCATCCTGCCGGCCCAGTTTCCACAGCTTCTGGCCAATGGCGCTTCGGGCATTGCCGTCGGCATGGCGACGAGTATCCCGCCGCACAATCTCGGCGAACTCATCAAGGCCTGCTTGCTTCTTATTGATGACGCCGAAGTCACGACGGCGCAGTTGGTGAACCTGCATAAGGGGCCCATCCGTGGGCCGGACTTCCCCTTGGGTGGGCGAATGATCATCGACCAACCAAGCCTTCGGCAAATCTACGAGACCGGTCAAGGACCGATCCGCGTCCAGGGCGAATGGAAGGTCGAAGAAGAAACCCTCAAAGGTAAAGCGGGCAAACCTGCCGAGCGAGTAAAGCGGATTGTGATTCGCTCTATCCCGTACAGCGTGAACAAGGGGACCATGCTGGCCGACATGGGACAGATCATCATCGATCGGAAACTCCCCATGGTCGAGAACCTCGTCGACGAATCGAGTCTCGATAACGGCATGCGAATCGTCATTGAAATTCGCCCCGATGCCGATCCGGAAGCGGTCATGGCGTATCTCTTCAAGCACACATCGCTGCAGGACAATTTCAACTGCAACTTCACCAGCCTGTACCCGACGCAACCGGACGGGCCGCAGGGAGACGTCCGTCCCAAACGGACCGGCATCAAAGAGATGTTGGTGGAGTTCATTCGATACCGAACGGATACCGTTCGTCGGCGATTCGACTACGTATTGCGGCAACTCCGTCGGCGGATCCACATCCTGGAAGGTTTTGAAAAAATCTTCAACGCACTCGATGAGGCGATTCGATTGATTCGCCAAAGCGAAGGACGCTCCGACTCGGCCGAGAGGCTCCGCATACGATTCGGACTCGACGAAGTTCAATCCTTCGCGGTCGTCGACTTGAATCTCTACCGCATCGGTAAACTGGAGATTCAAAAGATCCAGGAAGAGTTAGAGGAGAAGCGAGCCCAGGCAGAAAAGATTGAGAGGATCTTGGCATCTCCCAAGCGGCTCACAGCCGAGGTTCGCAAGGAACTCGAAGCGTTCGGCGAAAAGTATGCATCCCCCCGCATGACGCGGATGGTCGAGGAAGAGGCTCTTCCCGAGTTCGATCCTGAAGCCTACATCATTCGGGAAAACACCAACGTCGTCCTCACCCGCGAGGGATGGATTAAGAGAGTCGGTCGTTTGACAAGCGTTGCCGGCACAAGAGTTCGAGAAGGGGATCAGGTCGTTGCGGTCGTTCCCACCAACACCGTTGAGTTTGTCGTTTTCTTTTCCTCCGATGGTTTTGCCTACACGATTCGCACCAGTGACATCCCCGCCAGTGCCGGCTACGGCGAGCCACTGTCGAAACTCTTCAAAATGGGGGACGGCGTTTCCATTGTTGCCGCGATCGGCACCGATCCTCGGTTCACTCCCGGGGGTAGTCTCATCACTGGAAAGCATCCACCCTATCCAAAAGGACTCAAGGATTGGCAACTCCTCGTGGCCACTTCTGCCGGTAACGTATTGAGGCTTCCGCTGTCGCCGTTTCTGCTGGCTTCGACGAAGGCGGGTCGGCGTTTCGTACGTCTGAGCGAGAAGGATGCCGTCGTCTTTGTGTCGGTCCCCGAGTCGGGGGATGAGTCGATGTTGCTCGTCGGTGATGATGGCCATGTGATTCATTTTCCAATCGATCAGGTGGCGGAACTGGCGGGGGTCGGCAAAGGGGTTCGTGGCATCAAGCTTGCCGGGAAGGCGCGCTGTTTGGGTGGGATGGTCGTCGCGACGGGCAAAGAAACGCTCCATGTCGAAAACGCCAACGGCAACATCGTCGACGTGCGGGCTTCGAAGTATTCCGTCGCCTCGCGCGGCGGCAAGGGGTACGAAGCGATTCGGCGAGGAAGCTTTCGCCGAGTTCTGCTCGAAGAGCCCCCCATCATCGATTGGAACGTCGTCCCCGAGCTCCCCACGCAGCGATAGACGGAGACATCCCCCTTGCATCAGCCAGAAATTCTCAACGAGTTGCTCGTCGTCTACGCGGTCGCGGGGCTGGTCGTTTACACGTTTCATCGCTTGCGCGCTCCGAGTCTCGTTGGGTTGCTTTTGGGGGGAGTGATCGTCGGCCCCTATGGATTGGGGCTTGTCTCCAACATCGAAGCGGTCGAGGTCCTCGCAGAATTTGGCGTCGTGATTCTTTTGTTTACCATTGGCCTTGAACTCTCTCTTTCAAAAGTCTTTTCCATCGGGCCGATCATGCTGGCGGTTGGTCTGCCACAAGTCCTCGGGTCGCTGGGCTTGTCGGTGGCGGCAACCTGGGCTTATTTCGGCGACATTCGTCCCGCGATCTTCGCCGGCATGCTGGTGATGATGTCGAGTACCGCCGTCGTAATGAAACTCCTCGTCGAACGAGGCGAGATTGATTCGCCCTACGGTCGCGTCGGCGTGGCGGTCTTGTTACTGCAGGATCTTCTCGTCGCCGTCTGCATGTTGTCGCTTCCCCTATTGTCCACCACCGGCACGACACTGTCGACGAATCCGCTGTTTGAACTAATCAAAGGTGTGCTCGTGGTCGTGTTTGTTCTGGTGGCCATTCGAGTGGCGGTGCCGCGTCTGATGTTTCAGATGCTCGAGACGCGGAATCGAGAACTCTTTCTCATCACGATCATCGTTGCGTGTGTCGGCTCGGCCGGCATGACAGCCTGGGCTGGATTGTCGCTGGCGCTGGGAGCCTTTCTGGCGGGGCTGGGTCTTTCCGATTCTGAGTATGCTCATCAGACGCTATCGGAGGTCCTCCCTTTTCGTGATACGCTGTCGAGCCTCTTTTTTATCTCGGTGGGAATGTTGCTCGATGTTCGATACGTCCTCGCCAATGCCCCATTGGTTCTCGGCATCGTAGGATCTCTCTTGCTGATCAAGTTCGTGGTCGTCGCTGTTCCTCTTTTACTGATGAAGTATCCATTTCGAACCGTCATTCTGTCGGGCTTATCGCTGGCACAAGTTGGCGAATTCAGTTTTATCCTGGCCAATCGTGGGCTGAATGAGTTCGGGCTCTTAAATCGAAGCGACTATCAAATGTTCCTTGCAGCCGCGGTGATCACGATGGCGCTCACTCCTCTACTGCTTGCCTGGGGTCCGACCCTGGCCGATTGGCTCACGGGGGCGGGGATAGGTTCGACGATGACCGCGGAGCATTTCGATCCGATCTCGTCCTCATGCCGATCGGGTCATGTCATCATCGCGGGCTTCGGTCTCAACGGCCGCAATGTCGCGCGGGTCTTGAAGGACCTGGATCTTCCGTACGTCGTGATCGACATGAATCCCATCACGGTAAGATTTGAGAGAAGCCGAGGCGAATCGATTGTGCTTGGGGACTGCTCTCGCCCCTCACTTCTGCAACATGTTCAAGCGAGTGACGCGCGGGCGCTCGTCGTGGTTATTTCTGACCCGGCCGTGACCAGGCGAAGTGTGCAAGTGGCGCGACAGCTCAATCCCGCGCTGCACATTATCGTCCGGACGCGTTACGTGTCGGAGGTCAACGAACTCCGTCGGTTGGGAGCCAATGAGATCATCCCCGAAGAGTTCGAGACGTCGGTCGAGATTTTCGCGCGAGTGCTTCAGCGGTTTCTTATCCCGCGAAATGAAATACTCGACATCATTGATCGAATTCGCTTGGACCATTACGAGGTTCTCAGGCGTGAGGAATCTTCTTCAAAGAAGATCGAGATCCCGATGGATCTCCTGGCCGATGTCCAGACGGCGACATGCCGAGTCCGGCCAGATTCACCGGTGATCGGCAAGTCGCTGCGCGAACTGGCGTTTCGAGCGAACACAGGCGCCACGATCATCGCCGTCCGTCGGCAAGCGGAACTTCAGCCGAACCCCCATGCCGAGTTCGTGCTTCTCGAGGGGGATATCTTGGTGATGGTCGGTACCGGCGGGCAGCTTGATCAAGCCGTTCGAACCGTAGATCCGCCGCGCGATTGAAATGACGAGCACTTGGGTGGACTAAATCGCTTCGGGACCTCGTTCGCCTGTGCGAATACGGATGCAATCCTCTATCGGAAGGACAAAGATTTTCCCGTCGCCGACCTTCCCCTGGTCACCGGTTCGGCCCGCTTCAATGATGGCGTGAACGGTCCGTTCGAGGAAGTCGTCATTGACGGCGATTTGAAGTTCCACTTTACGAAGTAAGTTTCCAGTGAACTCTCGTCCCCGGTAGATCTCGGTGTATCCTTTTTGCCGACCGAAACCCTGGGCGTCCATGACGGTGAGCCGAAAGACTTCCACCTGCGCGAGCGCTTCTTTGACCGCTTCCAGTTTGCTCGGCTGAATGATGGCGATGATGAGCTTCATAGCGTCGCTTGGATTCCCCCTGGCCACCGAACCATGATGAGTTCGGTCTGCCCAAGTTGGGGTGAGTTACGTTTGAAACTTCCCCCAGCGACATGCTATCACTTTGTCGTTCCGGGCGATGCCGGGGATCCGATCGCGCGGGCCATCAATAGTTCGGCCGGCAAAGGATGAGGATCCTGCCGGCCGACAGATTTCGGACAAAGAGATCGCTCTTTCGATCGCGTTAGCGCGAGCGAACCGTGCTTTGGACGGGGCCAGCCACCTGGGTGCTTTTCATCACTTGGCCGGGAACTTGTTTTTGCGAGTAGCCCCCTGCCCCGCAGGTCGAGCAACCCGGGCTGGTTCCTTCGCTGTAGACGCCGTAGTGCGAATCGTAGCCGCAATCGTCGCAAACGTCGCAGGTGTGGCAGCATCCCATGCTGAGTGCCAGGCCGGTCAAAAGAACGCTTAGAGAAACGATCCGTCGCATGTCGAGGTACCTCTTCCGGTTTCAATTCCGAACCTGGCTCCGCCGAGGGGGCCCTGGAGAAGTGCCCATCGGAATCGTGTTGGGTCGATGGTCGGGACTCGGCCCCGACCGCGGTCAATCAACAGGCCGGCCCCTTATCACGCGGGATCATCCAGCCACCTGCGATGCTGATCGTCTCATCCTGGCCAAGGGGCCCACCGAAAAGTCGTCCCTGAAGGTCAACTCGGCCAAGGGCCTCTGTTTCGGTCGGCAGATTCGGTACAGGCGGAACTCTCGTTAGATTCGAGTGCCATGCGGAAGGAGGCGAACGAACTCTTTCAGCGATGTTGGCGGGATCGATTCGCTCGTGGGAATCAAAGCATAGGCGGCCGGGCTGGCCATGCTATCGAGAATAAGATGGGCATCGCTCGGCAAACCGTACCCGGCCTCTTGAGCGATATGCCCCGTAATGAGAATTTCTGCATCGACCATCTCGGCAAACTTCCGAGCCGTCTCCGCGCGGGTATCACGGCCCCAGACAAGATGGTACAGGCTCGCTTTGTTTTCGAGATCTTCTTCGCGTAGGCCCATCTGCTCGAAAAGGCCGACGTCAAAACTCGCGAGATGACGCCCCTCGGGAATACTGTGACAAATAAAAACGCGATTGGGTAACCGAACCGCCAGAAGCATCGACGAGAAAAGTTGATCGTACGCCTCGATCATCTCCTCGGCACGCGGACCGTAACAGGAACGGACACCTTCCTCAAAGAGGTCGTTGAAGTAAACATCGTCCTTGGCGACCTTGCGACCGGTCCATTGAGCCAGTTCGTGATTCCCCATGATGAGATGAAGACGATGAGGGTGCCGACTCTTCAGGGCTGCCAAAACATCAAGCATCCGGTGCGATCGGCACCCCCCGTCAGGATAGCGGGCCGTCCCATGCACGAACTCTTGCAGGACCAGATGACGCTGCGGATTCATGTCGAGGTCGGCCAACTTTAACAGGGCCTGCAGGTTGAAGAGATTGCCATGCAAGTCTCCCGATACCAACACATCGGCCGCGGTTTCCGGGGCCAAATGAACCGTCATTCCACGTCGGCCCGCCGTCGCGCGAGAGAGCATGGCCGCTTGGCGAAGAGATCGGAGGTTCTGGTCGGCATCGATTCTCAAGAGGACCCTCTCGATACGAGGAGATGTCACTGGGTTGTCACATTGACGATGGCAAAAGTCGCTTCCCTTATCGTAAAATTAAAGCGAAGAGTCTTTCATCATGATTCGGCTTTCATGGCTCGCGATGGCCCTTGTCTCCCCGCCGACGGAAAAGGGATGCCGCTTGCCAGGGAAACAAATAGGGCGACGTTCGTGGGCGAATGGGAACCGATCGTCGGCTCTCGTCAAAAAGTGTCGGGTCGCGGTTGGCTTCTCCCTTGCGATCACGCGATGAAGTTGTTGAGGAAAAGCCAAGGTAATGTCGTCACCATGACCATCCGCCATCTATGCCTACTGATTCTGGCCTGGAACGCCGTCGCGAACGTTCCACCCATATCGGCTCAGCAGATAACGCATTTCCATCCGGCGTGTTGGACGCCGGGACAGATGCAGCGCGTCACGTTCTTCGGTTCCCAATTGACGAACGTCACCCAGCTATGGACGAGCGCGAAAGGAAAAGCGACTCGGGCCAGCGATGTTCCCCCTGCCGATGCGACGGTTATCTTCGACATTTTTGTCGACCCTGCTGCCTCACCAGGGATCGAAGGCGTTCGCGTGGTAGGCGAAACGGCCATGTCGGAAGCAAAGTTGGTTGTGATCGACACCATGCTGCGAACCGTCGAGATGGGGAACAATAACCCTTCCATGCCGCAAAAGCTATCGCTCCCGATGTCGGTGAGTGGCTTCGTTCTCCCCGAAGAAACCGATTTCTACGCCATCGACGTTGCTGCCGGCCAGCGAATCACGATCGAAGTCGTCGGGCATCGCATGGGAACCGCACTCGATCCGCTGGTGCGCATTGTTGGTCCCGATGGCAAAGAGTTCATGGTGCTGGATAACGACGACGGCTTTGATTACGACCTTCGTTCGAGCGTTACCTTTCCGGCAGCGGGTACGTACAAGCTCGAAGTGCGTGATGCCCGTTTTCAAGGGGGGCTTTGGCCCTACGTCCTCCGTCTAGGGGATTTTCCGCAAGCTCGCGTCGGTTATCCAGCCAGCAACCGGGCGAGTTCGATGATCACGTTGATGGGGACGGCCAATCGCGAGATTCCTCCGATCCTGATCAACGTCGTCGATTTTCTCAGCAGCACTTCGAACCTTGTCGCCAAAGGGAAAGATGGACCTGCTTGGATCACGGTTGCGTCGAGTCGCTCGGCCGGGCTGGTCGAAGTCGAGCCGAACAACATCGCTGCCGAGGGGAATGCGTTCGAGCCGGGCCGGCCGATCGACGCGCGGTTCGATTATCCTGGCGATATAGATGCTTTCCGCTGTCATTTGTTGCCACAACAGGTCCTGTTCGTTCGTTCGACGACACGCCGGCTGGGATCGCCGGCCGACCTTTACCTCCGCATTCTTGACTCGGCGGGCAATGAAGTTCTTTCCGCGGACGATCAAGCCGACGACGACGCCGAGCTGTCGTACACCGCTTCTGCCGCTGGGATGTACACGCTTCTGGTCGAAGACTTGAATCGGCGTGGCGGAGCCGACTTTGTCTATCATCTCGAAACGTTTCTCCCACGAGAAGAGGTCGTCCTTCGACCAAGCGTCGATCGGTTGGTGATACCGCGTGGCACATCGATGCCGATGGCATTGTCGGTGGAGCGTCAAAGTGTGGCCGAGCCCATAGCGCTATCCGCTTCGATTCAAGCTGATGATTCCGGTCTTCAATCGCGAGCCAGCCTCATTCCCGCAGGGGCAGGTAGTGCGGTCGTGGTGTGGGATGCCGCCGGCAGCGGCCCACCGACGACAGCAACGGCGCGCGTGTCGGGTTCTTGGAACAAGTCGGGCGAGGCCACGTCGGTCCGTTCCGTTGGCGCCACGTTGACGTCATTGCTGAGACCGAAGTTGGAACAGATTGTTCTCTTTCCGCCAACGCTCGAAACGGCCATTGCCGTCGCGGTGGTCGATCCTCCCTTCTTCCGATTGACGGCGCAGGGACCAGCGCCGGGTCTCGGTCGATACCTTTCGGCCAGTGTCGAAGTAACAGCGCAGCGTGACAAGTTTGCCGAGGAACCGATCGCCGTCACCATCGAGAACCTTCCCGCCAATATCAGCGCCGCCGCCGGTTCCATCGAAAAGGGAAAACGCTCGTTGGCGATGACGATCGAATCGAAGCCAGGTTCGGCAACCGGTTCGTTTCCGGTTTGGGTCACGGGAACTTCCACCTTTGGCGGCCGAAACGTTCGAGTCGCTTCGGAAGTGGTGATGCTGATCGTTCGTCCAGCCGTCCTGTTGACGCCCGGCTCGGCAGAGACGACAATAGAGATTGGCAAGAAGCAGACCGTGATCGTGAAGGGGGATCGCTTGCCGGGCGCGCAGGTATCTCTGGCGATTACTTGGCCGAATTTGCCGGCAGGGATCACCGCAAGTCCGGCAACGGTCCCTGAGGGACAAGGTGAGGTCGCCGTCGAGTTGTCGGCCGACGCATCTGCCAAGCCCGGAAGTTATCCCGGCGTGGTGGCTCGGTCGGTCTACACGATCAACGGACAGCAGGAGACGGTCGATTCGACGCCGCTGGTGTTACAGGTGATCCCAGCGTCCCCCTGAAGTTCGAATGCGAAGGAACGAGGTTGGCATGAGGCAGCAAGCGATCGGGTGGATGCTGATCGGATTTCTTCTCGCGAGCTCCGTTGCTGCTGAGGAAACGGCGGCCACGGGGCTGTCGCTCGATGTCGGGGCAATCAAACTGATGGGCCCTCGTTCTTATCAGCAATCATTGGCGACAGCGACGTTGGGCGATGGTTCGCTTCGCGATGTGACGACGGAGGTGGAATGGTCGTCCACGAAACCAGAAATTGCTCAGGTCTCGCCGACCGGCCTGGTGGTGGCGAAAAGTAACGGCGAGGGAGAACTGGTTGCTCGGCTCGGTTCACTAGAAGCTCGCACGACCATTCATGTGGATAAGTTTGAGCAGCCCAGCCCGATTCTTTTTACCGAAGAAGTGGTGCCTGCCTTGACGCGGTCAGGTTGCAATTCAGGTGCCTGTCATGGAACGCCGTCGGGGAAGAATGGGTTTCGACTTAGTTTGCAGGGCTACCTTCCCGATCAGGATTTTCTGGTTCTCACGCGAGAGGCCGTCGGCCGGCGAATCAATCGTTTGGAGCCCGATCAGAGCCTGCTTCTGAACAAGGGGGTCGGCCGGGTGCCTCATGATGGGGGACGCCGATTCGGTCCGGAGAACGAAGCGTTTCAAGTGGTTCGTCAATGGATTGCCGAGGGGGCTGCTCCGCCGACGGACCAATGGGGATCGGTAGTTCGATTAGAGGTCACGCCGGGCTTGCGGGTACTGCGAGCCCCTGCCAAACATCAGCAGATTGTTGTTCGGGCTCATTTTGCTGGGGGAGCCGTTCGCGATGTCACTCCACTGGTTCTGTTCAGTTCCAGTGATCCTTCCATTGCGAAAGTATCCAAGTCGGGCCGCGTGACGTTCCTGGGTAAAGGTAGTGCGGCGATTCTGTGCCGATATCTCCATTTGGTCGACAATGCCAAGCTGACGCACCTGACGCCGACGCCTGGGTTTGTCTGGAGCCAACCCGCGACAGCCGGCGAGATTGATCGACTGGTCTTTGCCAAACTGGAAGAACTTCAAATTCTCCCCTCAGATCTTTGCAGCGATGCGGAGTTTGTTCGTCGAGTTCATCTTGATGCCATCGGCGTCCTTCCCAGCCCCGAGCGAGTCAGGTCATTCCTGGCCGATACGCAGCCCGATACCCAGTCAAACAGGCGAACGGCGCTCATCGACGAAGTCTTAGCCCGTCCGGAATACGCGAAGTTCTGGGGACTGAAATGGGCCGACGTTCTTCGGAGCACCCGCAAACAAGTAAGCTACCGCGGCGCTCATCATTTTCGTCGGTACTTGAATGAGACTTTCGCCGCCAACAAACCTTTTGATCAGTTCGTGAAGGAACTGGTAACAGCAACGGGCGACCCCGCGGTGGTGCCCGCCGCCAACTTCTATCGTGTCTCGCGCGATCCTATGGAATGTGCCGAGTCGACCGCCCAGCTTTTCATGGGTGTCCGCATGCAATGTGCGAAATGCCATAACCATCCCTTTGAACGCTGGACGCAGGATGACTACTACGGATTGGCGGCTTGCTTCGCTCGGGTGGGAAGGAAAAAGACCCCCTCCGATGTCGATAAAGAAGTGATCTTCATCGCGAGGGGCGGCGAGGTAACGCACCTTCGTACGGGAAAAGTGATGTCAGCCAAAGCGCCCGGGAGCAGCCCCTTTGCGGAATCTGCTGACCGACGCCAACCCCTGGCCGACTGGTTGGCTTCGCCTGCGAATCCGTACTTCGCGAAGTCGGTCGTCAATCGTGTTTGGTATCACTTGCTCGGCAAGGGGATCGTCGATCCCGTCGATGATTTTCGCGACTCGAATCCGCCGCGAAACGAACCGCTTTTGAATCACCTTTCCACCGAGTTCGAGAAAAACAAGTACGACTTTCGGCAACTCGTTCGTTCGATTCTTCTTTCTCGAACGTATCAGCTAAGCGCGAGAACCGATCCCACCAATGCCGAGGATGAGAAGTATTTCTCGCATGCGTATTCTCGGCTACTGCCGGCCGAGGTTTTGCTCGATGCGCTTTCCACATCCACGGCCGTGGCGGAGAAATACGCCGGCTTGCCGACGGGAACGACCGCCGTCGATTTGCCCGACCCCGAGGTCTCGCACGAATTCTTAAGGGCTTTCGGGCAGCCGAGCCGAGAGATCGTTTGCGAATGTGGCCGAGAGTCTGATACCACGCTTTCGCAGGCGCTACATTTGATCAATGGGGATGTGATTCATCAGAAACTGCGCAGCCCAGACAATCGCGTGCATGCGATGTTGAAAGCGGGAACGCCGCCGGCTTCGATCGTAGAAGAGCTCTATCTGGCGAGTCTTTCGCGAATGCCGACCTCAGCCGAGCAAGAGACCGCGGCCAAGCACATCGCCAAGGTCGGCGATCCTTCGCGGGCTCTCGAGGATCTCCACTGGGCGATTCTCAACTCGAAAGAGTTCCTGTTCCGACACTAAGCCTCGGAAGGAACAGATTCCTCTTTGACCAAGAAACGGTCTGGGGCGAAGGGACTCTCGTGTTCCTCCGCCCCAGATGTTTTCGCGGCTGTCGCTTAGCCTTGGGCTTCGGGGTTTTTGAGACGCTTGTTGACGTCGGTCTCGAGAATGCCGAACGCCTTTTCATGCCGCTGGACGGCAACCGAAAGGGCCATCAGCAGACGTTTGGCGGTGTAGAAGTTGCAAACCATCCGTTGATTCAGCTTAATCTTCGTCTGTGATCGACCGAAGGGCTCGGTGTTCAAACCGAAGTCGAGAATGACCTCTTCCGGCGTTCCCGTGACTCGACAAAAATTGGTGTACATTGGCTCCAGCGTCGAGTCATCGACCTGAAGTTGTTGAGGAACTTGCTGGCCTTCGGCCGCCTTGGGCGAAATCTCTTCCGACATGGTCATACTCCTTCGATACGTTTGAACACGAACGTCTCTCTATCATACAGCAAGAAAGGTCCGAACGAGAACGCCCGAGGCATATTTTGCCCCAGCCCACAAAACGATGCGAAAATCTCATTTTCTTAGCCGTAATCTTGCACCAGTGGCTTGAGAACAAGCTCTTGCACATGGGCGCGCGACGGAAGCTTTGCGATGAAGAGGACCGCCTCGGCCACGTCTTGAGGTTGCAACATGGCGGCTTTTTGCTCCGCCGTGACCGGGACCGGGCGTTCATCGAGAATCGGCGTCGCAACCTCGCCCGGACAAAGCGTCGTACAACGGATCCCTTCGCCGGCGACTTCACGACCGACCGTCCCCATCAAGCCGTTCACCCCGAACTTGCTGGCCGAGTAAGCCGCCCCTGCCAGCGGAAGAGGTCGCAAGCCCGCGATCGACGAGATGGTGACAATCACCCCGTCCCGCGCTTCCCGCATCGACGGAAGGACCGCATACAACACATTGAAAGCGCCGGTCAGATTCGTCGAAATGAGTTTGTCAAAATCGGCAGGCGATAAAACATCGATTCGGCGATGGCGAATGTTCACCCCCGCGTTGTTGACCAACAGAAACGGGGCTCCTGCCCGAGTGATCGCACTTGCAATCTCGCGTTCCACGGCCGTCCGGTCGGCAACATCGACGGTGATGGGCCAAACTTGATCAGGCCGAGCCGACCCTGCCCTGGTTGTTTCAAGCTTGGCGAGCGTTCGTCCCACGATGTGAACCTGGCAGCCCGCTTCCACCAGTTTCCAAGTGATTGCCTGCCCCATTCCGCTGCCGGCACCGGTCACGATCGCATGCTTGCTTATCAGGTCCATCGATCGAGTTTCCCCTTGCGCTTGCGATCTGTTGCGATCTGTCGCGATCTTGTCTCGACGAAACTTTCTAGTCCTCGCAAGATAGGGAGTCAGCGTTCGGTTGTCAGCGGAGGTTACTTTGACCGATCAACCCGAGTTTGATGCGATCGAGGCGATTCGCCGGCGACAACCTCCTGATGGACGCGTCGCTTTCGGTATCGGTGACGATACCGCTCTTCTCTGGGGCGGGCCGGCCGACTGGCTTGTCACGGTCGACATGATTCTGGAACATGTTCACTTTCGGCCAGGGACGCCGCTCGATCTCGTCGGTCGAAAATCGCTCGCGGTGAATCTGAGCGATCTCGCCGCCATGGCTGGTCGACCGGTGGCAGCACTGGTGGCGATGGGGATTCCCTCTGGTTACTCCGCGCGGCAGATCGACGACGTCTATCGCGGTATCGAAGATCTCGCTCGCGAGTTTCATGTTGCGATCGTCGGCGGGGATACCAATCGTTCTCACTCGGGTCTGGTGATCAGCATCACGCTGCTAGGGCATCCGACGGGGAAAGGGGCGGTGACGCGGAGCGGTGCTCAGCCGGGCGACATTCTCATGGTGACGGGCAAACTCGGTGGCAGCTTGGCAGGTCGGCACTTGTCGTTTCAACCCAGAGTTGAAGAAGCGTGTCGGCTTCACGAACTCGTCGGACTGCACGCGATGATGGATCTCAGTGATGGACTTGCCGGCGACATCTTTCATCTAAGTAAAGAGAGCCGTTGCGGGATCATCATTGATGTGAATCTGCTGCCGATTCATGATGATGTTGTCCCCGACGGCCGATCAACTATCAATCATGCGCTCCACGACGGTGAAGATTTTGAACTTCTTTTTGCGGTCAGCCCCGCGGATGCCGACCGTCTCATGTCGACGCAGCCTCTCAAGCCGATACCGGTCAGCAGAATTGGAGAAGTCGTCGCAGGTTCAGAGGCATCAATGCGACAGATAGATGGATCGCTTTCCCGGCTTCAGCCGGGCGGTTACGTACATCGCTTTTGAATGGGCCCTTTGGTTGATCAAGGAGGATCTGTTTCGTGCCCGACTTGCCCGCCCTCTTTCAGAAGGCGCTTGCCCATCATCAGGCAGGTCAGTTGCAGCAGGCCAGCAGCCTGTATGATTCGATTTTGCATCATGCTCCTACGCATGCCGAGACTCTCTACCTGCGTGGCTTGGCGGCGATGCAATCGGGGGATCACTCGTTGGCAGCATCCCGGCTGGTACAAGCCACCACCCAGCAGCCTACCCGAGCAGTCTATTGGGTTCCATTGGGACAGGTCTACATCGCACTCGATGAATTCGACAAGGCGAAGCGATCATTTGATAAAGCACTCGCGCTCGATCCGAATCTTGCCGGGGCGCAGGCGGGTCTGGGGGATATCGCGCTACGCGAGCGTCAGCCGGCGGCGGCTCAGTACCATTATCAGCAATCGTTGAAACGGGACGCGACGTTGCCGCACGTCTGGAGCAATCTCTCCCAGGCGCAGATTTTGCTTCACGAATTCGGGCTCGCCTACGAATCGGCGGAGCGCGCGTTGGCGATCGATCCTGGCTCGCGAGAGGCTCTCTTCAACCGCGCGGTCTCGGCGCGGGGCATCGGAAACGAATCGCAGTCGGAGCAAGACTATCGAACGCTGTTGGCTCGCGATCCATGCTTTGTCCCCGCGCGCATCAATCTGGCCAATCGGCTGATCGCGTCGGCAAGATCGGCCGAGGCGCTGGCACTCTACCGAGAGGGTGTCGATCTTGTGCCTAACTCGACAGAACTTCGTTTCGCGTACGCGAGTTCTCTCCATGAATCGGGTGATCTGTCGGCCGCCATGGCGGAGTATCAGCATCTTTTGCAGCAGTCGCCTGATCATAGGCAAGCGAATCAGAACCTCGCGACGGCGCTTCGTCGTTCGGGCGCTTGGGACGAAGCGATTCGCTTGATGGAAGGGCTTATTGCCCGCGATCCGAACGAGCCGGCGACATGGATTCAGCTGGGTCATGCCCATCTCGAACGGGATGATGACCGGTCGGCCAGGTCGGCTCTCGATCGCGCGAGAGCCTGTCGGCCGGGAGATTGGACCGGTCGAATCCGTGTGGCCCGATGTTCTCCCCTGCTCTTTCGGACCCAGGGGGACATCCTTGCGTATCGACAGATGTTGGAACAGACGCTTCGCGAGGCGCTGTCCCATCCGCGGCCGATCGCCGACCTTGACTCGATGTTGCCTGGATTGGAACCGTCGTTTCATTGGCCTTTTCATGGAATGAACGATCGCCCCATCAAGGAACTCTACAGCCAACTCTTTGAAGAAGTCGATTGGCGAGGATCACTCAGCCCGCAAGTCCGTTCGGGCAAGCCGCGCGTTGGTATCGTGGTCACCGATGGCCACGAACCGGTCTTCTTGCGGTCGATGGCGGGAATGATTGATCGACTTATATGCCGCGAGTTTTCGCTCACGATGGTCGCTTCCCCGCGCGGAGTGAGACGAATTCGCGAACGACTTCAGAGTGACGATGTTGATTTTGTCGAATTGCCGGAACGTTTTTCGCTGGCTCAATCGGCGGTCGCTCGGTCGAATTTTGACTTGATCTTCTACTGGGAGATCGGCACGGACTTCATGAACTACTTCCTCCCGATGGCCAAACTCGCGCCGGTGCAGGTGGTCTCTTGGGGCGTCCCCATCACCACCGGACACCGCGCGGTGGATGACTATCTTTCAAGCCAATGGTTGGAGCCGACAGACGGGGACGGCGACTACACAGAGAATTTGCTCCGTTTCCGGAAGCTTCTTTCGTACCAGCATCGGCGTCCTCCCGTGGCCTCTGTATCGCGGGAAGAATTCGGGCTTAGGCAGGCAGACCACGTTTACGTCTGTGCCCAGAATCTCGGAAAGTATCATCCATGTTTTGTCGAAACGATACGGGATGTGCTCGAACAAGATCCGGCCGGTCGTTTGGTCGTGACATCCAGTCGACATCCTCGCCCGCAGGAGGAATTTCAGCAAATCCTGGCCGATGCCATGGGGCCGAATGTCGATCGGGTCTTGATCCTTCCGCCATTGGATCAGACCCGTTATCATCAATTGCTTGGTGTCGCGGATGTGCAACTGGATCCGTTTCCGTTCTCGGGGGCCAATTCGAGTTACGATGCATTCTCTTACGACCTGCCAATCGTGACGCTCGAGGGGCTCTATCAGCGGGGTCGGTTCACCTCGGGCTGCTACCGGGCGATGGGGCTCGAAGAGTGGGTGGCTCAGGCGCCGGCAAGGTATGTCGAGCAGGCGGTTGCCTGGGGAACTGATCCGGATCGTCGCCGACACGCCGTCGAACTTCTTCAGGAGAGAACTCCGGTTCTCTTTGAGGATGTCGAAACGGTCCGGGAATGGGAAGAGTATGTCTGCGAACGGATCCGTTCATTAGATTGATGCCGGGCGCTCGGCGGATCGAAAGGCAAAAGGCATGGACCGACGTGGTTTTTTAGGACGAGCAATGCTGGCGGGGGCGGCCGTCTCCTCGGCAAGCCCGGTTTCTCAGGCGATGCAGCCGATCAAGCGACCCGGCTCGGCAACCTATAAGTTGTCCTTGGCGGCCTACTCGCTTCGGCAATATCTGCAAGCCAAGGCGGGCGAGCCGGGCGCGATCGATCTGATCGGCTTTCTCGATTACGTTGCCAAGCTCGGTTTGGCAGGGGCGGAACTCACCTCGTACTACTTTCCAGAAGAAGTTCATCCGCAGTACCTCCACGCGATTAAGAGACATGCGCATATGGCCGGCCTGACGATTTCCGGTGGCGCGATCAAGAACGATTATTGTCAGCCGCTCGGCATCCGACTCGATCAAGACCTTGCCCATACCGAGAAGTGGATCAACCATTATGCGGACTTGGGGGCGCCCGTGATTCGGGTCTTCGCGGGGCATGCCGCCGTCGGTGAAACGGAAGAGGCTGTCATCGCTCGCTGTATTCAAGCGACCGAGAAAGCTTGCGAGCTGGCGGGCAAGCGAGGCGTGATTCTGGGGATCGAAAACCACGGGGGCATCACCGCCCGGGCCGAGACGATGCTCAAAATCGTGCAAGGTGTTCAATCCCCCTGGTTCGGCGTGAACCTCGACTCAGGGAACTTCACCAGCGGTTCCGATCCCTATGCCGAACTGGCGATGTTGGCCCCCTTTGCCGTCAACGTGCAAGTCAAGACGGAGGTGACGATCGACGGTAAAAAGCAGCCGACTGATCTTGCCCGGCTGGTGAAGATCCTGCGCGATCACGGTTACAGCGGTTGGTTGGTTCTCGAGTATGAATCGGCCGAGGATCCCTACCAGGGAATCCCCAAGGCGATCGACGCTCTCCGCGCGGCGGTCGCGTCATGACATGATGTCTGCCATCTCGGCAGCAGCCGTCTAAGCCTGATCGCGCTAATATGTTTTTGGGTGAGTCTCCAAACAGTGACATCATGATGTCACGAGTTCAATCCGTGGTTGAAGAATGGGCGCGATCGGAATGGGGCGCGAGTAGGTAGTGCGCCACAAACCATTCGTTCCCGTCCGCGTAGGCGAACAGTTCCGCACATCCCATGAAGAACAGTCGCCAACGCTGCATCCATCGGCGTCGCTGCTCTGGTGGGTAAACATCTTTCAGGATGATCTCAATAGCGGGTCGGTTGGTATCGAAGATATCGAGCCAAGTATTCAGCGTGCGAGCGTAATGGCGACCACTCACACGCCAGCGATCGACGATGCACAGATCGTCATTGAAGTAAGAGAAGAGATCTTCCGAGGGCATGATCCCCGACTGAAAAAAGTATTCTCCCATCCAGTCGCTTTCACCCCCTTCAAAGGTGTACGCGAACTCGCGATGGCAGAATACATGGAGTAAGCAGCGTCCTTTCGGCGTCAGCCAGCGACTCATCCGAGCAAACATCTTTTGATAGTTTCGCAAATGTTCGAAGCATTCGACCGAGACGATTCGGTCGAAGGTCCGATCGGTCTGAAAATCATTCAGGTCGGCCGTGATGATCTCGATACGGCCCAGTCCCTCTCGATGGGCGATCGATTGAATGTATTCCCGTTGCGAGCTCGAATTCGACACGGCCAGGATCGTACATTGTGGGAAGTGACGAGCCAGCCATAGCGTCAACGAGCCCCAGCCGCAACCGAGCTCGAGGACTCGATCGCCATCGTGAATGCCCGCTCGCTGCGCGGTGAGGGCGAGCATTCGTTCTTCTGCTTCATCCAGCGTTCTAACGTCAGCATCCCAGAGACAAGAGCTGTACTTTCGCTGCCGACCTAGGAACTTGCCGAAGAATTCTGCCGGGATTTCGTAGTGCTGCGTGTTGGCGGATTCGGTGGAAAGGGCGATCGGGCTCTGGCGAAGTTGCTGGACCAGTGCTCGTTTTTCTTCTTGCGACTTCTCTAGATCGGCGTCACGATACCATCGCTTCAATCGCTGGCGGATTCCCCAACGAATGATCGAGTCGGGGAGCCAGGCTCGCTCGGCCCAATCGATGGTCCAATCCATTCAAAGTCCCTTCCGTTACGTCTATCGGCCCAACCAACTATAACTCTTTCGTTCGATGAGATCGAAGCGAGTTCCGCCTCTGCTGGCGGATCGAAGGAGGCAAAGTCGATGAATCGGCGTACTATTGTTCTCACCGGGTGCACGCGTGGTCTCGGTCGATCGCTGCTGGCGGAATTCGCAGCCGGTGGGGACCGCGTGGTCGGCTGCGGTCGATCGACGTCGGCGATTGCATCCCTTCGCACCGAGTACCCAGGCGAACACCGATTCGATTCCGTCGATGTCTCTGATGCCGATCAGGTTGCCCATTGGGCAAAGTCCGTCCTCGAACAATTTGGTCCGCCCGCTTGGCTTATCAACAATGCTGCGGTCATCAACCGGACTCAACCACTGTGGCAAATTGACCCTGCTGAGTTCAGCCGGTTGATGAACATCAATGTGACCGGTTCGTTTCTGGTGGCCCGTGGGTTTTTGCCAGCGATGGTCGAGCAAAAGCGAGGAGTCATCGTCAACTTTAGTTCCGGTTGGGGCCGAAGCGTTGATCCCGACGTCGCTCCCTATTGCGCGAGCAAATGGGCTATCGAAGGAATGACGCTTGCATTAGCCAAAGAGCTTCCCGAAGGGATGGCGGCCGTTTCGTTGAATCCTGGCGTGATCGATACGGATATGCTTCGTTCGTGCATGGAAGAATATGCGAAGACGTGCCACAAGCCGGCCGACTGGGCTCGCGTCGCGGCCAAGACAATCCTCTCGTTCAGTGCCAAGGATAACGGCATGCAGCATGCGATCTCGCTTGGTTCCACACAAAGAGGTGAGTAATGAGCTCTCTGGTAAACGTTGCTGGCGCCCAGATTGATGTCGCCTGGGGGGATCCGAAGGCGAACTTGGCGCGGATTCAGGGCGTGATGGAAAAGAACTCGCGCGAGGGTGTCCTGCTCACGGTCTTTCCGGAGTGCGCGGTTTCCGGGTATTGCTTTGACAGTTTGGAGGAGGCTCGCCCATTCGCCAGTCCGATTCCGGGGCCCGCGACCGACGAGTTGGTAGCGATCGCGCGAAAGTCTGGGAGTTACCTCGTCGCGGGGATGCTCGAAAGTGATGGCGACCGGATCTTCAATGCCGCGGTCCTTGTGGGGCCGAATGGCTTGATCGGAAGCTACCGCAAGATTCATCTTCCCTATTTGGGTATCGATCGATTCGCGACACCTGGCGATCGACCGTTTCGCGTTTTCGAAGTCGGACCGCTCCGCGTGGGGATGCACATTTGTTATGACGGTTCCTTTCCGGAGTCGGCCCGCGTGATGGCGGTTCAAGGGGCCGACCTTATTGTCTTGCCCACCAATTGGCCTCCCAAGTCGGAATGTGCTGCCGCGCACCTGGCTAACATTCGCGCTCACGAGAACAACATCTACTACATGTGCGTGAATCGGGTGGGAGAAGAGCGAGGCTTTGCATTCATTGGTGGGAGCAAAATCTGTGATCCGTCCGGCGAGACGATCGCCGAAGCGCCAGGGACGCAAGAGCAGATCATGGTCGCCACCATCGACCTGGAGAGAGCTCGTCGCAAACGGCTAATTCGTGTCCCCGGTCTGCATGAAATCAACCGTATCGCCGATCGTCGCCCAGAGATGTATCAGCCTTTGGTGGAGCCGATCGACGCGGGTCCCAACTCTCGGGAGTCGGCGACGGCCGACCCGTCGACAATGTACCCCAAGCCGTAGCACGCTAAGACGAAAGCTTCTCGCGTTAGCCGGTCGCTCGGCGGATCTGGTCTTGGCTGAGGACGGGGCGAAGGTAATCGATCATGGGCCGTGACTTAAAGAAGGTGAATCCTTCCTTCGCTCGCTGGTAGCGGTCTTGGGGTCGGTCGAGATAGTGCCGAACCGTTTCGACGATTTCGCTGCTCTGGGCCGTTACAATCGCCCCCTCGTAGCAGTTGTTCGGACTTGTTTCGCTGATGACGAAGGCGTGATTGTTGAGCAAGTAACTCACGCGAACCTGCTCCATGATCTGTGCTTCGTAGTAGTGAAGATTGAGAACGATCTTCGAGCGGGCGATGTACTGATCTCTCTCTTGGCCGTAGATGCTCACCAAACATTTGACATTGGCGAACTTGCCGATCGCTTCCAGGATCTCCCGGCGTCGCGGATTCAGGCAACCGTAGAAAAGAACGTCAATATCCTGCGTTTGTCGACCGATCCGACGCAATTGATCGTGAAAGCCGATCGGCACCAGTTTCACATTGTCCAGACCGCGCTTGGCCAGGAAGGCGATGTTCTCGGGCGCATAGTCCCAAACTTCGTGGGCAAACCGAAGTATCTCGAACAACTCGGGGCGAAACCATCCTTCTTTATCCGAGAGTTGTTCGAGCTGATAGATGATGTGCGGTACATTCGACAGCTCGCGTGGATCAGGAAGAAGATGGTACCCGAGAATGATGTTCATCGCCGACGGGTCGGCATGGTTGCGTTGCTTCTGCGCGACCAATCCCATCGACCGAAAGGAATGAACCAGCAGGTCAGCAAGCTCGTCGAACGTCCCCGAGTGGGCGTATCCTGGCGGCTCGATCACCACAACGTTGTAGTTCGAGTATTGCCGATCCGAACGCTTGGCGACGCGCATGGAAGGGCGAGAAAGCGTCGCGTTGAGATCACTTGCAGAGGGTGGATCTTGCCGAAGCGAGGATAGGACTGATGCGAAGCTGACATCCTCGGCCCCCAGAAAAGGATAGATGCCTCGATCGGACACTTTATCGATCAGTGTGCTACCCAAGCGGAGGGCATAGTCACAGGTAATCGATCCCTTCCACCGTGCATGAAGCCGAGCGATGTTGTCGTTGACCTTTCGGAATCGTTCGGGGCCGCTCTGCGATTCGAAGTGGGTCAGGACCGACTCCGGTTCATAGACGCATTTCCATCCCCGCTGGCCGAACTTGAAACAGAGATCTACATCCTCATAGCCGTTCCAAAACTCTTCGTCGAATCCACCCACGGACTCGAAGGTGCTCCTCTTAACGAGCATGCATGCTCCGGTGATGACCTGATAGACACGTCGGACATTGGCGGCAGGTTGGTCCGCAGGACTCTTGCAAAAAATGTGCATCGGTTGAATCGGATCGTTGTCGCTCATGGGTCGCACGAGCATGACGCCGGCATGTTGAATGGTTCCATCGGGAAAGAGAAGCTTCGAGCCGACGGCGGCAATGTCGGGTTCGCAGTAGAGCGTTCGAACCAGAGGTTCCAGCCAACCTTCGTGTGCCACGATATCGTTGTTGAGAAATAGGACGGCGGGAGCACTGCTGGCGCGGGCCCCTTGATTGCTGGCGCCGGAATACCCGCGGTTCTGCTCATTCCGGATCACGCGAAGCCAAGGGTACACCAGAGCCAACTCTGCGAGGATCAGGGGCGTTTCGTCTGCCGAGGCGTTGTCGACAACGATCACTTCCCATCGGACCTGGTTTGTTGTTGTCTCGGCCAGACTTCGCAAGCAGGCGACCGTCAGCGACGCTTTGTTGAAGACCGGAATGACGATGGAGACATCGATCGATGTGGAGGTCGTTGGGTCGATCGACGAAGAAGCGTTCATGTTATTCCTGCCAGAAGACGGCCTTCACCGGGCATCAGGAGCCTAGCATTTTTCGCGGGGCACCTTCGTGCCATCGGTTTGCTGAGTCGCTGGGCTATGGCGGGAAGTCGCCAGTTTTCATTCCACCCACAGGCGATGCCGCCTTCCATCGCCAGCGATGGACTAATCGTCACGATCGCTTCGGTCGGCAGGTTAGGAATCGGTCGGTCAAGAGAGGCGTCTTTCGGGTGGCAAAGATGTCCCCACCGGGGGCTGGCCCACTCGATCAGCGAGTGGGATGAAAGCGGCGGATTCTACATGCTTGGATCAGCGAGGTTTCTGGGTCGCCAAGTCTCAGCATCGTCTAATCGCTGACGGAGTTCATGTCGCTGCCTGTCGAAGGCAGGATCGGTAAGAATCGGCCGCTCCGCCATTGGCACGATCGGTTCGGGCAGCGAAATCCAGGATCGACAGCCGGCATACTCTGGACCGACGCTCAACGGATGGACTTGGTCGAGGCGATAGATCCGAACGATCAGCCCATAAATCTGATCATTCTTCCATCGATGGTACCGTTCGGTGATGACTTCATCCGACCAGACGTGGTACTCGCGAATCCTCTCGAGAACGTTCAAACTCTTGATTCGAAAAGAGTCAGTCACGACGGCGTGAAGATCGATCGGAAGGATATCTCCTTTAGGTAAATGCTCATTGGACCAAGTGAGGTAGGTTCGGTCGTGCGCCTTAAGCGAATGGGCTTGTTGATGCCAAAAGGTCGGCAAGAGAACGAAGTCTTGATGGCTGGGTGTAAACTCGCCGCCGTTCTCTTGGATGCCGCCCCGACGAAGGATCAAGATCTGCCTGCCGACCGCGAGCGCTTGACAAACGCTGGCCCATTCCTTGAAGCCGAACCGGATGCCTGACTCTGTCGGACGGGATGAACTCATGGGCCAGGTACTCCTCCGGAGCGGGTTGGCTATTCTTTGTCAGTTTATCCAGGGACCGAAGAGAGAGTGCGGCCTTGTTGGAAAACAGAGGGCTAAGAGGATGGACTCGCTTGCTTGTCGATGTCGGGTTTATCGGTTGGAGCGGGCTCGGCAGCCTCTGCCTTAACGACGTGAATCTTGACCTTCCGGCGAATCTCTTGGTAACCCGCTGCGGGGGGATAGATGACGAAGGCAAAGAAGTCGACGTTGATGACGCGACCTTCCTTCAGTTCGCCAAGCAGCTCTCGGCGAATGTGATAGGAGGGCTGCACGGTTTCGATCGGCTTTTTCTCATCTCCCGGATTCCACATCCCCGAGGCTCGATAGCGATCGAGAACTTCGCCGTCGATGCGAAGAAGGAGCTCTTGAAACTGATGCCAACCACCTGCCGCTTCGATCGGCTTAAAGTCGAGCGTGACTTTTCCGCGGAAGTTCTCGGGCAAGCGAACGTCGTTGTCGCCCATCACTACGTGCCTACTGCCACCCACGAGCGGAAAGGAGTTGACATCAACGGGCGGCTTCGGCGGCGCGGGGGCCGGCGGCGTATTGGGCGATGGATCGGTCGCCGTGATCTCGGGAGCGGTCTGCCCCTTGCGAGACTTCTTCACCAAGATGATCGTTCCAATCAGCACCGCCACCGCGAGCACAGCCGCACCGATCAGGCCCGCGATGAGCCCCGCGGAGTTGTTGGATTTCTTCGGTCGAAGAGAGTCAACTCGCCGAATCTTCGAACCACTTCGCGAAGAGCCGCTTGAATCGTTCGACCGGCGTTTTTCCGTCGGTGTCTTGGTCGTCGCTACTGGTTCGTCGACCTCGGCTTCGACCAACTCGACGGCGGCCACCGTGACACTGTCGGGATTGTGCAGATACTCTCGCAGGGCGGCAGCAAACTCGCCCATCGTCTGGTATCGCTCCGCGGGATCCTTTGCCATCGACTTCAGACAGATGGCTTCGATCCCGGGATCGAGATCGGGTCGAAGGGCAGAAGGAGGTTTGGGCTGTCCTCTCATCACTTGCACCAGCACGGCATTCACCGTCCCCTTGTAGGGAGCCCGGCCGGTGAGAAGCTCGTAGAGTATGACCCCTAGGCTGTAGACATCGGTGATGACGCCGGACATGCCGGCCCCCTTTTTCGCGACCTCGGGAGCCATGTAGATCGGCGTGCCAATCAGGATGCCATCTTGAGTCAGGCGCGATTCGTCCTGACTGTCTTCTTTGCGAGCCAATCCGAAATCCATGATGATCGGCTCTCGGCGAGGATCGATCATGATGTTGCTGGGCTTTAAGTCGCGGTGAATGATTCCCTGCTTGTGGGCAAAATCCATCGCCAGCGCGATCTTGCGAATGATCATTGCCACTCGCTTGACAGGAATAGGGTTTTCCTCGGCCACCAACTCCGTGAGGCTCTTCCCTTCGATGAGGGCCATCGTCATGTATGGAGTGCCGGCAAGCTCGGCCGCTTCGAAGATGGTGCAGATGTTGGGATGATGCAGGTTGGCTGCCGACCGAGCTTCCCTCAAAAACCGAGCCATGTATTCGGGATCGGCCGCCACCGTTTTGTGAGGAACCTTCAGCGCGATGCGCCGTTCCAGCCGAGTGTCGTTGGCGAGATAGACCGTCGCCATCCCGCCGCGACCTAGCTCTTTGAGTATCTCGTAGTGACCGAACCGACGTGGGTACGAAAGCTCCTTCTGAGGCCCCGAGGAACTCGGGTCCTTAGGATCTGTCGATGGGTCATGTTCGACCGAACGGGTCATGCGAGCCATTGGCTCCAGTTTGGTTTCTGATGGCCGACGCGTTTCACTTGCCACCTCTTTGTTCGATTCGGACGGAAGTTTCTCTAAAGGCAAGTTCTCGCCGGGTTCCTTGGGGTGCGGCGCCATCTCCTATCCTATTCGCGCTCGGGTGCCGCCATTGCTGGGCAGTCGCGAAGAAAACAGGGCGAGTCTTCCTAGCGGTGGCACTAAACTACTTTTCCCATCGGCGAGATGCAACACCCAATCGGGGCGAAGGTAAGGATAATTCTCTCTGACTCACGCGCCCGCGGGGCAAGTACGCCCTCCCTTTCTCTAGCTTACCGGATAACCGGGCTTCGCGCGGGCCAAAGAACCGTTTGTTTGGCCAGATTTTCGAGGGCGACGGCCCCCGAGAAGTCAACTCCCTCTTGTTATGATCCGAACGGCGATCGCACGGACAGACAGTATCACGGCGGAGGTTCTCTCCCCGATCAGCAATCCAAGCGATGAGGTCAGCGGCGAAAGCCTCAATTTCATCTCATTTGCCCAACAGAAGCTGGTCTTTCATGCCGAGTTCATCTAGTTTTCTTTCTTCGCGCAGGCTCGGTCGTGTAGGATGAATTGGTTCGAGGAGGCTGAACCATTCTTTTTGCGATTACGGTCCTCGCCTTTCTGATCGGCTTGATCGTCACGCCCCTGGTCCAACGGGGTGCGATCGCCGTCGGCTTGGTCGATAAACCAGACGCCTTCCGCAAGATCCACTCGCGGGCGATTGCGTACGGGGGCGGCTTGGCGGTCTTTCTGTCTGTACTGACGTCTCTCATTTGGTTTGCGGTGTTGTCGGACACTTGGTTCTCTCGCGCGACCGAGCGGACAACCGAGTTCATCGGCATCGCCGTTGCCGCCGCCATGATCTGTGTCATCGGCCTCTGGGACGACTACTACGGCCTAGGAGGAAAAAAGAAACTTCTAGGCCAAGCGATTGCCGCTTGCCTGGTCCTCTACACAGGGCCACCTGTACACGATATCAGCATTTTCGGATGGACCCTCCATTTGGGGGTCTTTGTCTATCCGGTCTTGTTGCTGTGGATTCTTTTCGGCATCAACTCGGTCAATCTCATCGATGGGATGGATGGTTTAGCCAGCAGCGTCGCGATCAGCATGTCGGCATCGCTGGCGATCATCGGTCTTTGGAACGGGCACCCGGCCGAGGCCTTGGTGTCGTTGGCACTGGCGGGTTCCTTGTTCGCGTTTCTCGTCTACAATTTTTTTCCTGCGTCAATCTTTTTGGGCGATGCCGGCAGCATGTTGATCGGGCTCTTAATCGGATCGCTTTTGCTTTGGTCGACGTTGACCCCGGCAGGCGATGTGCCGATTCTGATTTCCACAGCCGTGATGACGATCCCACTTTTCGATACCAGTGCTGCCATTATTCGGCGAAAGTTCACCGGGCGAAGTATCTACACCGTCGATCGTGGTCATATTCATCACTGCTTTCGTCGCAACGGCATGAACGTTCGAACAACGATGAGCTGCATCGCGCTTCTGAGTGTTGTCGCGGGTTTAGGAGCGATCGCGTCGGTCGTGGTCGGCGGCGATATCTTTGCCTTGCTCGGAATGATCTCGGTCATCGGTGTTTTGGCAATGACCAAATCGTTCGGTCATTCTGAACTGCTATTACTCATGCGGCACGCGCAGGCGCTTCTCTTGTCTTTTGTCACTCCCGACGACAAGCATGATGTTCGCATTCAATTGCAGGGGGAACGAAACTGGGAAGGTCTTTGGGACGAGTTGAAGGCAACCGCCCAACGGCTCTCGTTGAGCCGAGTTCGCCTGGATGTCAATCTTCCTGCCAAGCATGAGGGATACTATGCCGAGTGGAAGAGCCGATCAAAGAAGTCGGACGAAGCTCCTTGGCTGACGGTTGTACCTCTGCTCGGGAACAACGGCCGGGCGATCG
Organism: bacterium; assembly: GCA_019753235.1. Lineage (GTDB taxonomy): Bacteria > Planctomycetota > Planctomycetia > Kolteriales > Kolteriaceae > JAIELF01. The sequence continues at coordinate 69,091 of JAIELF010000024.1, read as the reverse complement.
GGCGGGTGGAATTGGCGGGCGATCGCTCCGAGATTCCCTCGTTTCCTGTCTGGATGAGCAAGATCGGCGAACTGCTGGAACAAGTGGAACTTCGTATTGCCGTGCTTGCCGAGCAGCATGCCAGTGGGCCGGCGGTCGATGCCCCCGTTGTTCTGCACCTGGCCGACGCCGCCAATGGCCATTCACCCAAAATGCCCAACAAGCTTCTCGGCAGCGAACCCGAAACAATCTCGCAGGCCAACTAGGCTGACCGCGACGATTCCCTCTCGCTTCCTATCGAAAGTATGTGCTGCCTGGTGTGGTTAAGGCAATCCGCCGGTCGTTATCTGTTCCATGACAGAATCAACTTCGGCGTCATCCGTGGCTGCTGGCGGCGGCGAGATTCCCGTGCTCTAAAAGTTGCTGCGCTTTGTTCCGGATGGAATTGCTGCTGGCCCCCTCGCTCAGATGAACAAGGAGTTCAACGGTCGCACGCGTGATGGCTTTTGCGTTAGGCTCCGTCAGCGAGTCGAGATAGTCAAGAAATCGCTGGCTTTGAACCGTTTTAAGCGCGAGCAGCGATGTTCGACGAACGATCAAATCGTCGTCGTTGATGAGAACGAGGAGGTCTTCCCAAAAGTGATCGCCCCAGTCCATCACCTGAACGATGCGAGCTCCGCGGATGCGATGGCTGCGATGGTCGGTCATCATGTAGCCACGAAGCTCATCGAAGAGGCTGGGATCGATCTTCGACAGCAATTGGCCGATCGAGACCTGCGACTTGGAGTCGAGTTGATCGAACGATCGGGTGTAGCGTTCGAAGTTGTACTCTTCGATGAGTCCCGCATTGGCCGCTTGACGAACCGCGTCGTTGGGATGATCAAGTTTGTCGATGAGGATCGGAAGAAGATGAGGCAAATGCTTGAAGCGAGCGAGCTCGAGACCTGCTACTTGCACCATTGGATCGTGATCATGGATGCACTGAATGACTAACCCGTTCGCTCCGCTTCCCGTCAATGAGAAGAGAGCACACGCCGCCGCCGGCCGGGCCGCCGCGGTACCTTCGGCGAGGACGCGCGCGATAACATCCAGCTTTTGTTCGAGTGGAACACCACTGGCGCTGATGAGCATGATCAGATGACGCTGCTCGTCGGCGGACAAGGATCGAATGGGAAGAACTTTGGGACCGGTCCACGAGAATCCGCGGATTTGTCGAATCGAGTGGGCCACCACCGGATCGGCCAACGAAGACATGGAGTTGAGAAGCATGTGCCGAAACCAGGCATCTCGGCGATGGGCGATGACCTGCAAAATAGCCGGCGGCGTCTGCTTCCAGCGAAGTGCCGCCAGAAGCCAACGACCAAACCGATCTTCTTGGCGATCGCGGATGGCGTCGATCATCGGACCGTGACATGTATGCGTCGGCTCCATCAAGATCTTCTTGACGAGCGGTGAATCAACATCGGTTAGCAGCAGAATAGTTTCGGGAATGACGGCCATCTTGTGATGCGCGAAGCGGGCTAAGGCCGGCTCAAGCGATTCGAGGAATTGTTGGCGAACACGGTCAATGTCGGCTCGGCTTCGAGCGGATTCTTCGCCATCGAGTTCCCCGGCCAACTTCTCGCCGAGCGTGCGGACGAGACGCTCGGCATCATGTCGCCGCGCCGAGTCATGGTGGAGCGAGCCGAGCACCAGCGGGAGTTGGTCATACGCCGGCAAGTCCAGAATCAACTCGCAGGCGTTTTGGTACGGTTGATCGTTCTCGTTCAGGTATGCTTCCCGAATGGCAAAGCCTAACTCTTCGCCCAGAGAAGCGAGTTTGGCTCGGCTTGGAGAATCCAATCTTTCGAGATGACGGACCAATCGCTGCAGCGCGCGACGATCTTTTCGCTGGATCACCAGTTCAAGGGCCGACTCGCCCGCCGGCGTTGGTCCATGCAGGACGATTTGCGCGAGCAGATCCTGCGCCGCTCGGTTCGGCGACTCTTTCAAGATCCTTAAAGTCTGATCCCAACCTGTCGGCACGTGTCCTCAGCCTCGATAGAGGGGGGGGGCGAGCCCGTGGGCCGGCCCGATTCCTGCGTCAAATCGCTAAACATTACCACCTTCCCAGGACTGGGGACGGCTCGTAACGTAATGATTCGATCGGAAGGGCCCGATTTTCGCCATTTTCTGGGTCGCGGCCCCGGGGGCGACCTCCCTCCGATCAAACCCAGCCGATCCGTTTGATCGGGGTTCCCATAAACACCAGTTCCGAACTATCCTTCGGGCGTAGAGAATGTTTGGTCCAAAACGAGGGGATCGCCCACGTGGAAGCTGTGATGACCCATACACCCACCTCCCCGGGTTCAGAGAAGTCAATGTCAAATTTCAGAACTCTTGTTGTCGTAGCGACTTACAACGAGAAAGAGAATATCGAACGGCTGCTCGACGCAATCTTTGAGGCCGTGGACGAGATCCCGGACGTCGACGTCTTGGTCGTGGATGACAATTCTCCCGACGGAACGGGCCGACTGGTCGACGCGTATTCCCAGCGGAATCCCCGGGTCAAACCGTACCATCGGGCGGGGAAGCTCGGTTTGGGTTCCGCCGTGCTCGAGGGGCTCCGCTACGCGGCCGACAAAGAGTACGATTATGTCGTTTTTCTGGATGCGGATTTCAGCCATCCCCCGGAGAAAATCCCCCTTCTCATTAAGGGAATGGACGACCACGACATCATGATCGGTAGCCGATACGTCCCAGGCGGCGGGATCGAGGGTTGGGACTTCAAGCGAAAATTCATGAGTTCCGGCATCAACTTATTCTCGCGAGTGTTTCTCGGCATCAAGGCTCGCGATTGCAGCGGCAACTTCCGATGCTTGCGCGTGGCGAAGGTTTCGCAAATCCCGCATGAGAGCATCCGTTCGCGAGGGTACTCCTTTCAAGAAGAGTTTCTCTACCGCTGCCAAAAGATCGGTTGCCGAATCGGCGAAACGCCCATTACTTTTATCAATCGGAAGCACGGCAAGTCGAACCTGAACCGCGGTGAGATCGTACGATCTTTGTGGACGTTGCTGGTGGTTTCGGTTCGTCGAGGCTAAAAGCGATCGCTGGGTAGCTTGATCTCGAAACAGAGAGTCGGCCTAGCGGGACGTTCTTCGCCCATCAAGTATTCACTCCGAAGGTTCTTGCTGAATGCTGGCGCTTGTGATCGTGGCTTTCTTGGTGCCGATGGTCACGAGCGCTGGGTGTTCCCTTTGGGTGATGGGCAGAGCCTCGTCCTGGGGCTTGATAGACCAACCTTCCTTGCGAAAAGACCATGGTCGAGCTGTCCCACTCGGGGGCGGAATCGGAATCTACCTGGGCGTCGGTCTGATGCTGGTCTTGGTTTTGGTGATCGCTCATCTCGTGCGTGCGTTTCCGACTATTGGGGAAGCGCTCCCAGAATTAGTCCGAGTCCATGCCGCTGGCGTCGTCAATGTTTCGTCCCTGCTTGCCTTGTTGCTCGCTGCGGGCTTGATTCAAACCGGGATTGGATTGTGGGATGACGTTTACGGCATCGACTACCGTGTTCGCCTTGGTGTGGAAGTGTTGCTGGTTCTTGGTTTGGTGAGTCAAGGGGTCGAACTTGCCTTCTTACCCGGCTGGCGAATGTTGACGATTCCGTTGACCGTCCTCTGGGTGGTGGGGTTGACCAACGCGTTCAATTTCCTGGACAACATGGATGGTCTGTCGGCCGGTGTGGGGTTGATCGTCTCGATCATGCTGGCGATCATCGCCTGGCTGGTGGGCGATCTTTTTCTGCTGGGCTGTTACGCGATCTTAGCAGGTTCGCTGATCGGTTTTCTTTGGTTCAATTGGTCCCCTGCGCGGATCTTCATGGGGGATGCCGGCAGCAATTTTCTCGGTTTCTGGATCGGCACCCTCACCGTGATCAGCACTTTCAAAACGGAACAGTACAGCGCGGTCACGCTGCTAGCGCCCCTGTGCATCTTGGCGGTCCCCATTTACGATGTTGCCACCGTCTCGGTGATTCGATTGGCTCAGGGAAGAAGTCCCTTTCATCCGGATCGGCAGCATTTCTCGCACCGCCTGGTAGGTCTCGGCTTCAGTCGACAGGCGGCCGTCTCCATCATTCATCTGGTCACTCTCGTGACAGGCTTGTCGGGTCTGGTTCTTTACTTTGTCGATCCACGCGCGGTCTGGTTGATCATCGCACAGTGGGTATCCCTTTTGGTCCTGCTGGCTATCCTGGATGTCGGCGGTTGGCGACGAAATGCCCATCCGATGCCTCATCAGGAGCGATCTCCATGAACCAGGTCGGTAAACCGGCAGAAGCGTTGACCGATCGATCCGAATCGTTCTTGGAACGGGTCGGCATGATGCTTCTTGCCGCCGCGGTCGCGTGCCGAAACCTCTTTCCATCGGAAGACGCTGTCGACGGTTCGGGAACGTACTTCATTCCTCTTTCATTTCTTGTGGGGGCATGTCTTCTAGCGGAACGAATTCTGTCGGATCGCCGACCGAGTTTAGTTTGGCCCGCGGGTGGATGGAGTTTGCTCTTAGCGGGTTGGGCATGCTCGGGTTGGCATGCCGAGTATCGTTTCCCGGCCATCAATCTTTTTTGGGAATGGGTCAGTGTCGGCATCCTATCGCTTTATGCTTGGCACGCCGGGGCCAAAAGGGGATCGACGGTGATCGCGTCGCTGCTGCTGACTCTGGCGCTGATGCAATCACTGTTGGCCGGCTACGAGTCGCTGGTCTCGATTCCCAAGCTCCGCGCCCTTTATGAACGGAACGACCCCGCGGTGCTGAACGCGGTTCGAGAGCTCGGCGTCGAACGTGGTTCTAAGCTCGAAGAATCATTCCGAAATCGCCTTTACTCCAGTGAACCTCTGGGGACGACGGGGCATCCGAATTCGCTGGCGGCGGTTTTAGTGCTCGCGATGCCACTCGTGCTGTTGTCGGTACGATCGAGCTTCAACACTCCTTATTCCCGGTGGGCGGGGATCTGCGGGTCCCTTCTTTTGCTGACGGCGGTGGTAACGGCATTATTGATGACCAAAAGCCGATCCGCGTGGATCGCGGTGGTGCCAGGCGTCATCACTTGGTGGATGCTTCGTCCAGAAGGCCGATTCGATCGATCATGGCGCTGGATTGTCATGGGGGGATGTCTGGTATCGCTGCTGGTAGCGAGTCTGGCCGGGCTGGGTATCCTCGATCGAGAGATCCTCACGCAGGCGGGCCAGTCGCTTTCTTACCGGTGGGAGTGGTGGCAAGGGACGCTCCCTGTGATCGCTTCATCGGTTCTCTGGGGCGTCGGAGCAGGCAACTTTCGCAATCATTATCTGATGCACAAGCTTCCATTTTCGAGCGAGGAGATTGCCGACCCGCATCAATTCATCCTGGAGCTTTGGGCAACAGGTGGACTGTTGGTTCTCCTGGCTTATCTCGGACTTCTTATCTACTCGCTACGAAAGGGACTCCTTCCTGCCGATCGGCCGAATGGTGACGTTCGGATTGGTCTGTCGCGGGAAGGCTGGATCGGTTTGTGGGTCGCGGTGGTGCTGGTGGCGACGTTGGAAATCGGTCTTGTTCCGCTTTTGGCTCGACCCGACGAGCATGCGTCATTGCTGGCGATCATCGTGGCCGGCGGAACAGTGTCGATGCTCGGGTGGATCGGCGTGCGATGGAAGGACGAACACATTCGGCCCGCGATCGTGGGGGGTGTGGTCGGATTGCACGTTCATTATCTGGCGGCCGGGGGCGTGGCGTTTCCGGCGCTCATGTCGGCATCGCTGGTATCACTTTCGATGATCGCCGGCAGTCTCCCACCCCGCTCCCGGATGTCGATCGCTTGGGCGGGGCTGGCGTCATTTTTGCTCGCTGTTGTCAGCATCTCGTACGCGTTTTGTTTTCTCGTTCCAAGGGTCGAACGTGATCAATTGTTGACCCGGGCACGTAGAATGGAACAGCGAATCGGTCAGGTCTGGTCGGTGACGGATCCCGCGGTTCGTCCTGAGTTATGGGCTCAACTCGTTCCCGAGTTTCGCGTCTGGACGGAGCTTTGTCGAGAGGCGGCCGGGCGTGTTCCCGGCGATCGAGAGGGATGGGATCGACTGGCGATGGCGGAGTCGACCTATCTTCGGCTGCTGGCGAAGCTTCGCCAGCCGGAGGAGGAACAAGCCTTTCGCCGGGCGAAGAAGGCGTGGGATCAATCGCTGGAGTTGGATCCTCGGCGAAGCATCAGTTGGTCCAAGCGCGGGGCTCTCTATCGCGAGGTGGCCGCGTCGGGGTTGGGTAGACCCGACGACCGCATTTCATGGAAACGGGCAGCCTACGAGGATTTTCTCCGATCGGCCGAGCTTTATCCTCAGTCGGCGATTCGCCATTGGGATCTCGCCGGCGTTCTGGAAGAGGTCGGCAATCCCAGCGACGCGGTGTCGCAGTATCGAGAGGCGCTTCGTTTGGACCAGACGCCGCACGAGGATAAACGGCTCACCCGGCCGCAACGCCAATGGGCCGAGGCATACATTCTGAACCACGATAAAGAGTCGACCAAGCCGGCCCAGTAAGCGAGAGGTTATCATGAGGTTCTGGATCAGCGCGATCGTCGGAATTGTTTTGCTGTCGGGGGTTTCGACGGCCTTGTTCCTTTGGAATCCCGATCAATTCACCTACCGGTCGCCGAAGGATTATAAGCCGCAACCGCTCGACCCCTTCTTGGGTCAGAAGATCCCCAAGTTTGAATTCGACACGAAGAGAATCGAAGTTCCCAACGTGCAACAATTGACGTCGGGTGAGAGTGTGTTTCATCTTCGCAACGAGGGGGAGTCAGAACTTCAGCTTCGCCTGGGTAGCAAAAGTTGTACGTGCATGGCGATTCGCATCGATAAGGAGGGCAAGACCTACAGTCGATTCGCAAAGATCAAACAACTTGAGAACATCGAAAAGCAGCGGGAGCGGGAGAAAGATCCGACCCAAAAGGACAAGATCACCGAAGCGGTCGAAGGCCAAGGAAACATCAACCCGGCCAGCGTCGTAACACTCGCGCCAGGAGAAACCGCGGACTTTGTCATTGAATGGGATTCGAAAGATACCGTCGGTGTGAAACAAATCGGCGCGGATGTTTTCAGCAACGATCCTCGGCCGGACCGAAAGAGTGTTAACTTCGACGTGGCGCTCAACATCGTCCCCGAACTTCTCACCGAACCCTCCTACCTCAGTTTTGGTCAGCTCCGCGAGAATCAAAAGAGAGAGGAGACGCTCAAGGTCTTCTCGATGGTGCATGAGGATCTGACCGTCGATTATGTTCAATCAAGCCATCCCTCGGTGTCGGCAACGATTCGTCCGATGAACGCCGACGAAAAAGAAAAGAGCAAAGCGAAGTCGGGATTCATCGCCACGGTCACCGTCGACGGTCGACTTCCGGTCGGCGACATGAACGAGCGAGTGATGTTCAAGACCAATTTGAAGCAGAATCCGGAGCTTCCCATCATCGTGGCGGGGATGGTGAATGGGCTCATCGAAGTTTCGCCCTCACCGCTGACATTTGGAATAGTGACCGGTGGAAAGGAAGTGACCAAACAGGTTTACATCTCCGCAAGAGGGCTTGATCCGCAGGAAACGCTGTCGGCCGATGAAAAGAACATTCAGCTTCGGGTTGACGAGAAGGTGCTTCCGCCCGATTTTGTACAGGCAAAAGTCGGTCGGCATCAAGACTCCCAACAGCTTTGGGTAGTCGATGTGACGATCAAGCCGGGATCGGTCGTCGGTAAGTTCCACGCGTTCATCCCCATTCTCGACTCGAAGGGCGAGGCCCGCGTGAACGTGACGGCCGAGGGGGTTCTTTCGGGGGCTTCATCGTCCCCATGAATCTCATGGCCGGTCATGGGCCGACTCATGGAGGAGCATCGCGAACGTGATTCGAATCTCTCTCGGGCGCGCTGGGAATATCCGCGCCATTCTTTTGGCCCCGCTCGCGCTTGTGTTGGTCGCAGGATTAGCGGCGGCAGGCCTGTTCGGCGGATACTTTAGCGCTCAGGGTGTCGCTCATCTGACTGAAAGTGTGCAGGCGAAACTTGCCAATGTTGACGAAGGCGTCACCAGCAAAGATCAGGCAGCAGGTCCGCCGGTGGAAGTACCTCTCTTCGATGATTGGCCCAAAGAGAGCCCGGCACTGGTGCTGGCGATTTCCGGAGAGATGCTTGGTTACATGCGCCCCTGCGGTTGCAGCGAAGGAATGTCCGGGGGGCTAGCGCGCCGGGCCGGCCTGTTTGAGTTTCTCGCCAAGGAGAAAGGATGGGAGACGGTCCCGCTCGATTTCGGGAACATCGTCAAGGCTGAGTTTCCCTGGGACGAAGCCCGCTATCACTACACTGTCGAGTCGCTCAAGACTCTGGGTTACAAGAGTCTTGGCATCGGGCCTCTCGATCTTTCCGTCAAGGCAATGACCGTTGCCGGTGAGGCGCTCAACTCGGACCCGCTTCGTTTGGTGGCGGCTAACATCAAGGGAAAGAACGATGACTTCAACGTCGTCCTCGGCGATATCATCCTCCCGGTTCAAATCATCGATGCGGCCGGCAAGAAGATCGCCGTCGCCTCGGTTATCGGTGAGAGTCAACAGGAGGAGATTCGCGATCAATCCATTGAAGTGTTGCCGCTTGCCGATACGTTGCCCGGCATTCTCACCAAAATGAAGGATGCGGGTGCCGATCTGAAAGTACTCTTTGCGCACATGCCCAAAGCCGAGGCGATCGAACTGGCCAAGACATATCCGGGCTTTGATTTGATCATTTCCAAAAGCGAGCTCGATCATCCCACTAAGGATGACGCCACCATGGAAGGTGACACCCTGGTGACATGGCTAGGCAAAAAGGGGATGGAGCTTGGCGTGATTGGGTACTGGCCCGGCACATCACCAAAACTTCGGTTCGAGCCGGTTCTCATCGATCCTCGCTTCAAGGAGGGCCAAGCGCTCCAAGATATCTACGCCAGCTTTGTCACGTACCTCTCCGATCAAGAGTATCTGGCGAAGATGCCTCAACTCGATCATCCCAGCGGCGCCAAATTCATCGGCAGCGGCCGATGCGGCGCCTGTCACCAGAAGGCTTTCGACAAGTGGAAGTCCACCAAGCACAGTCACGCGCTCGAAACACTTCGCGATGCCAAGCCCGAGGGGCAAGATTACAACCCCGAATGCATCAAATGCCACGTTGTAGGGCAAGGTTTTCGCAGCGGCTTCATTACGCCGGATAAGACGCCTGACATGGGAGGAGTCGGTTGCGAAAACTGCCACGGACCTGGCGAGAGGCATGCCTTGGCACCCAATGATGAGGCTGCTCGCGCGATGATGCGGGTCTCGAAGAATGAAGCCGACTGCATCAAGTGCCACGATGCCGAGAACAGTGTCCACTTCAATTTCAAGACCTATTGGCCACGAATCGAGCATCCGTGGAAGAGCCCCTAACCCCTGCCCCGCGTCCCTCTGCGGAAGAAGTGATTCAATCCCTGGGCCTTGTCCCTCTGCCCGGCGAAGGGGGTTTCTTTCGCGAGACCTATCGGTCGCCGATCTCACTCGATAAGAGTCGATCGATCGGGACGGCCATCTACTTTCTCATTACGCCGACTTCGTACTCGCTGCTCCATCGGCTGAAGTCTGATGAGATGTACCACTTCTACGCGGGGGATCCCGTGGAACTGGTACTCGTCTCTCCCGAGGGCCAAATCGAGATGCGGATTCTCGGCGATCCCACGCTGCCGGGCCGAGTCTGTCAGCACGTTGTGCCGGCGGGTTGGTGGCAAGGATCTCGGCTCCAGACGGGAGGATCTTGGGGACTGCTGGGTACAACGGTCTGGCCTGGATTTGATCTGGCGGATTTCGAACTCGCCTTGCCCGACGATTCCCGATTCTCCTCTCCCATTCTGCGTTCATTGTTGCCGATCTGATTTCGGTGGGATGAGTCATCGTGGTTGTCATTCAATCGTTAGCTCGGACGATTCAGGGCGGTTACAATGATTTATGCCCGATTCTCTTTTGCAGAAAGAGCCGCTGATGAACCGAGTTCTCCCTCTCGTTCTCGTAGCATTGACCACCGCAATTCCGCGATGCCTGGCGGACGAGTACCGAATCGGTTCCAGCAAAATAGACATGACCCCGCCAGTGCCCGTCCGTCTTTCCGGGTACTCGAACCGAACGACGCAGTTCGAAGGTGTCGACGAGCCTCTTTTTGCTCGGACGCTTGCCATCAAGGACCAAGCGGGCCAATGGACCGTTTGGGCGTCGGTCGAGATTTTGGGGGTCTCGCCGTCGATGCGGGATCGGATTCTGAAAGAGGTCGAGCCGCTTGAGGTGTCGTCGGCTCGCTTTGCCCTTTGTGCCACGCACACGCACACCGCTCCGCAGTTGAAGGATGTTGCCAAGAACATCTTGGCCCCTCGACTGGCCGGAGCCGAGGCCGACCGTCGGGATGAGTACACTCAACGGGTCTGCGACTGTGTGGTGAAATCGATCAAAGAAGCGATCCGCTCTTCCCGGCCAGCTCGTTTAGAACTCGGTTGGACCGAGGCCCACTTTGCGGCCAATCGCCGGGTTCTCGATAATGGCAAATGCGTCGCCATGGCGCCCTATCCGGCTGGGGCTACCGACACGAAAGTCCCCGTGCTTCGCGCGACGGGAGTCGACGGCAAAGTGATCGGCATCCTGTTCAGTTATGCTTGCCACGCGACGACGCTTGGGGGCGACTACAACCGCGTCAGTGGCGATTGGCCCGGTTTAGCCGCGGGCGGTATCGAGAAGGAAATCGCGGGGGCTGTCGCTCTCCCCCTCATTGGCTGCGGTGCCGACACCAATCCCGAGCCGCGCGGTCGAAAAGAGATGGCGATCGCCAATGGCCTTGCACTGACGAAGTCGGTGCTCGAAGCGCTCGCCCAACCGATGAAGCCGATCCGAGGAGGCATCTCGGCTGTCTACGGTCTCGTGGGTCTGCCCATTGATCGTCCCAATCAAGTTCAACTTGCTGCCCGACTTCTCTCGGACAATCCTCACATCAAGCAGAATGCGGAGGATACGCTGGCCATCCTCGAGCACAAAGACCGGATCCCAGAGACCTACCCTGCCCCGATCCAGGTGATCCGTTGGGGAGATGACCTCACCATGATCTTCATGGGAGGCGAAGTGGTCGGCGACTACGCCTTTCGAATTCGCAAGGAGTTCGCCGATCAGATCCCTTCGGACAAGCTGTGGGTGACCGCGTACGCCAACGATGTCTATGGCTACCTCGCGAGCGAGCGAATGATTGATGAAGGGGGTTATGAGTACGATTATTCGATGGTCTTCTATGACCAGCCTGGTCCATGGTCTCGCGGCACCGAAGAGGCCGTGATCGCACGCGTGCATGACTTGATCGAGAACCCTGATCGTGAAGGGAACCTGTCGCCGACCGACTCTTTGCGTTCGATCCACGTGGCCGAGGGCCTGGAAGTCGAGCAAGTTGCCTGCGAGCCACTCACCATGGACCCCGTCAACATCGCCTTCGATGCCCATGGTCGCTTCTGGGTTGCCGAGATGAGCGACTATCCGCTTGGTGCCGATGGCAAAGGGTCGCCCGGCGGACGCATTCGTTGTTTGGAAGACACGAATGGTGACGGCGTCTTCGATAAGAGCACGCTGGTCCTTGAAGGGCTTCAATACACAACCGGTGTCGAGCCCTACCGCGACGGCGTTCTCGTCAGTTCGGCTCCCGAAGTCTTCGCGATCACATTGGATCCCAAGACGGGAAAAGTCATCTCCAAGAAGACGATCCTCGACGGGTTCGGCAACGGAAATCCCCAGCATGTCGTCAATGGATTTGCTGTCGGCATCGACAATTGGATCTACGTCAATGGAGACGAGACCGGCGACATCAGGTCGCTCGCAACCGGCAAGATCGTGCCAATGTCGGGTCGCGACGGCCGTTTCAAACCGGATACCGGCGAGCTAGAAACCGAGTGCGGCATGACCCAGCATCTGCGCAGTCGGGACGATTTCGGGCAATGGTTCGGCGGGGCCAATTACTGCCCGTTTTGGCACTATGTCCTCGAAGAAAAATACGTCGCGAGGAATCCCTTTGTCCCGTCGCCTCGCCCCTGGCATGACCTGTACGGCGGCTATTACCCCGCCGTTTTCCCAAGCAGCCGAATCACCGGGAAATTCAACGACCTCTTCACCGCTAACCGCTTCACCAGCGCGTGCAGTCCGATGCCGTACCGCGATCAACTCCTGGGAGAAGGTTCATCAGAGACCGTGCTTGTGTGCGAGCCAGTCCATAATCTTGTCCATCGTGCGCGTCGAGTCCCCGAGGGTCTATCGTTCCGAGCGGAGCGTTTTCCCGCAGATCAGTCATCCGAGTTTTTTTCATCAAGCGATCCTTGGTGCCGACCGGTCCGTGTGATCACCGGGCCCGATGGAGCCGTCTGGATCGCGGATATGTACCGCCAAGTGATCGAGCATCCTACTTGGATCCCCGAGGCATGGCTTGAGCGTCTGGACGTTCGTGCCGGTCACGACAAAGGACGAATCTACCGTATCTATCCGAAGGGGAAGCGACCCAGCGGTGCAGCGATTCCAAATCTCGCACAGCGTCAAAGCAGTGAGCTTGTGTCGTTGTTGAGGGATCCCAACGGTTGGAAAAGGGACACGGCCCAGCGGCTCCTTATCGAAAGAAATGATGCGTCGGTGGTGGGAGACCTTGAGAAGTTAGTCTCGGCAGACAATCCACGCGGCGCGATTCACGCCTTAGGCACGCTTCATGGGATGGGCAAGCTTCGGTCCGAAGTGATGGAGCAAGCGATCGATCATCGCGAGGCCGAGGTTCGTCGATGGGGAATTCGTTTTGCCGATGAGCGGATCGCCGCCGATGAAGACATTTGCCAGTCGGTGGTGGAAAGAGGAACGGACACCGACCGCCGTGTTCGCTATCAAGCTGCCCTCACGTTGGGCTATGCCACTTCTCCTGAGGTCCCGCAGGCGATCGCGCGGGTGGCGCTTGCCGATCTCGATGATCCCTGGGTCCGCACCGCCGTGCTCAGTTCGAGCACGCATCAACCACGTGAAGTATTGGCGGCCGTTCTTTCGGCGGGGGCCGATGAAGATAAACGAGGGGATCTGGTGGACGGATTGCTGGCGACATCCATCGGGAAGTTCGGCAACGAGGCGATCGAACAGCTTCTCATCGCCATCCTTCCCGAGGAGAAACAATCGCCTGAACCGTGGCAGTGGTCGGCCCTTTCCACGCTGATCGATTCGCTTGATCGCAAGGGGCTCTCGCTGGCTCGTTGGGATGAGAAGAGCCGAAAGCAAGCGGGGCCGGCGCGGGGGCGACTGCGAGCGGTGCTCGATCGGGCTCGCGAACTCGCTCAAGAGAAGGATGCCGACACATCGTCGCGGGTCGCCGCCGTCGGGGTCTTAGCGCGAGGTCCCGAGCGGGTCGACGATGACAAGACGCTCTTAGCGAGCTTGCTCACGGCAATATCTCCTGGCGAAGTGCAGTCGGCCGCGGTGACGACGCTAGGAAAATGCCGAAGCGATGATATCCCCGATCGACTTCTTTCCGACTGGCGATCGCACTCTCCCATGCTCCGAAGTCAGATCATCTCGCTGCTTCTCGCGCGTCCCGGTTGGGCCCGCCAGATTGTCGAGGGGATCGAAAAGGGCAACATCGGTGCGATGGATATCGAGGCACCGGCGACGGCCGAATTGGTTCATCACAATAATCAAGATATTGCCGAGCGAGCGAAGAAACTCTTCGAGGCGTCGCAATCGACTCGGCAAGAGGTTCTCGATCGATATGTAAGCGTCCTCACGATGGCGGGGGATGCCTCCGCAGGTCGATCGATTTTTGAAAAGCATTGCGGCACTTGTCACCGGTTTGGTTCGCGGGGGCAATTGGTCGGGCCCTATCTAGGGGGTGTTCGCGATCGCTCGCCGGGCTACTTGCTCGGGGCGGTGCTCGATCCCAATCGAGCGGTCGAATCGAAGTATGTCAGTTACTCCGTCGAGCTATCCGACGGACGCGTTCTCTCTGGAATGTTGGTTGTCGAATCTTCCAGCAGCATCACGTTGGCCCGAGCGGATGGCACGAAAGTGGAAGTGCTTCGGACGGAGATCGAGCGGATGGTCTCGAGCGGTCGATCGTTCATGCCGGAAGGATTAGAGAAGGATCTCGATCCGCAGCAGTTGGCGGACTTGTTTTCGTTTCTCGCTCAACCACCCGAAAGTGTCGGCCCTTAGAGGGTCGAGCGAAGCAGAAAATCGGTTCCACCCGACCGATCACGGGCGAGCGGAATCTCGCTCTCTCGAAGCCTTTGTGACATTGGTCGCCAAGGGCGCGATCGAGTTGCTCGGACGGGGCGAGTGAATTCAACATGGTAGGATTGGCCCCGGGGATTTTTTCTCGCGATGCTGGAAAAGAGGGGAAATCCGCCCCGCGCGTGGCCGAAATAGGACATCGACCTTAACAAAAGGGAGGTGGACGAAGGGATGAGCAGGGTCGACCGTCGCCGCGACGGGATCGACAGGCTCAATTCGAAATAGATTGGCGTCACCCCTGTTCGCGGTCGGACCGAAACGCAGCGGGTCGTTTTGCATCGTCGTGCAAGCGACCTGAAGTTCTCTGCGAAAAGGTGACCGCTCTAGTCGAGGATTGGATTGCACCACTACATCATCATGGGGCCGCAGGGAAGCGGTAAGGGGACGCAGGCTCGACGCTTGGCGGCCGACTTGGGAATCGTCGCCATCTCGATGGGGGAAATTCTCCGCGGGCACATGGCCAACAACAGTCCCATCGGGCAGAGAATTCGCCACCACATGGAAACCGGTCAGCTCGTTACCGACGAGATTGTCGATCAAGTCATCACCGACAGGCTCCGCCAGCCAGACGTCGCCAAGGGTTTCGTGCTCGATGGATTTCCTCGCACCCCCGGTCAGGCGGAGTTTTTTCTGACGCATCATCGGCTCGATGCCGCCATCCTGCTCGAAGTCAGCGAAGAAACACTCCGCAAGCGAATCCTCGGTCGACGGCTCTGCGACGGTTGCGGGAAGGACTTTAACGTTTACTTTCGACCTCCGAAGGTGGAGGACGTTTGTGATCTTTGCGGCGGGAAGCTGTCGGCCCGGACCGATGATACCCCCGAGGGAATTCGGCAACGTCTTTCCGACTATCGAAGTAAGACGCAGCCCGTCGTCGATATGCTTCGTCAGAAAGGACTGGTTCTCACGATCCCTGCCGAGAGCCATCCCGACGAGGTCCACAAGCAGGTTCTCCGATCGATTGGCGTCGAATAGCAGGCGCCTCTCGCCGAGGATCGGGTCAGCCGTACTTTCGGGCGTGAGCAAACGGTTCAACCACGGCATCGTCGGCCAGAATCACGCCTGCATCGACAATCGCCAGTGGACCGATTTGGCACCGTTTCCCGATCGTGACAGGACCACGAATCACGGTGTTGGGATGCAGCACGGTATCGGCACCGATCTCCGCTCGGACATCGATGTACGTGCTCTGCGGATCAACGACGGTCACCCCGTTGTCAAAATGTCTTTGGATGATGCGCTCTTGCATCAGTCGATGCGCCTGCGCCAGATGTCCCCGATGATTGATGCCGAACATGTCGACTTCGTTGGCCAGCGGCTCGGCCACGATTCTTTTGCCATCAGCACGAAGAATTCCCGGGACGTCGGTGATGTAATACTCTTTCTGGGCGTTTTCGGGCCGAACCCGCTTGATCGCTCCGAAGAGTTCCTTCCCATCAAAGCAGTAGAAGCTGAAGTTGATTTCTTTGATCAAGGCTTGTTCGGGTGAAGCATCCTTTTGTTCCACGACCCCGATGAAGTTTCCATTCTGATCCCGGAGGATGCGTCCCAAGCCAAAAGGATCGGGGACAATGGCGGTGCCGATCATGGCGTGTGCGCTCGTCTCGTCTCTTCGCCGAAGAATATCCGCGACGAGGCGCGAACGAATAAGGGGTTGATCGCCGGCAATGACAATAACGGATCCTGTATGGTTTCGTAGTGCCGGCTCGGCCATCATGACGGCGTGGCCGGTGCCGAGCTGTTCGGTCTGAACCGCGAATTCGACGCCGGGCTCTTTGCCAAACGTCTCTTTGACGAGTTCGGCCTGATAGCCGACGATGACAATCTTTCGCTCGACGCCTGCTTGCGTAAGGGCATCCAGGACATACCCCAAGACCGGCTTGCCGCACAATTCGTGCAAGACCTTTGGACGCTCGGATTTCATTCGAGTGGACTTGCCGGCGGCCATCACAATGGCAACGGGTTTGTCAGAATCCTTGCTGGCCGAGCCTCCTGCGGTCGGGGTCATGATCCATCCTTTTCTTTGTGTGCTTGAGAACGAGGGCATCATCCATCATGAGGTGTTGCCGATATTATGGCATGCCGCTCCTGCGGGTTATCTTTCGGGCAAACAAGCCAGCGATGTCAAGTTGAGATCGAGGGAGGATTGTTCCGGCATCCGCTGGAAAGTCGCAGGATCGCCACCCCCACACGCTGGCTTTACGGCTTTGCCGAGAGTCGACCATCCCAAGGACTGGACGCGGTCGCGTACAGCTTTCTGGGTATTCGGCCGGCCAAAAACGCATACCGACCGGCCAAGCAAGCGTGCTTCATCGCATGGGCCATCCGCAAAGGGTCCTCGGCCAGCGCGATTCCCGTATTGAGTAGGACACCCTCGCAGCCAAGCTCCATGGCGATGGAAACATCGCTCGCGGTGCCGACGCCGGCATCGCAAATAATGGGGACGCTGGCTCTTTCCAGAATGATCCGAATATTGTTGGCGTTGAGAACCCCTTGTCCGCTGCCAATCGGGCTACCCGCGGGCATCACGCTGGCGCAGCCCACCTTTTCAAGCTCGAGCGCGAGAACAGGATCGTCGGACGTGTAACAAAGCACCACGAATCCTTCGTTCACCAACGTCTGAGCTGCTTGCAGTGTCTGCGTCGGATGAGGCAAAAGCGTTTTCTCATCGGCCAGCACTTCGAGTTTGACCAGATCCGTCTGGAGCACTTCGCGCGAAAGCCGAGCGTAACGGACGGCATCTTCGGCCGAAAAACAACCGGCGGTGTTCGGCAAAATCGTGACCTTCGAGCGATCGATGTGATCGATAAGCGATCCTTGCGACCGGTCGGTCAGATTGACGCGCCGGACCGCAACGGTAACACATTCGGTCCCGCTCGCCTCCAGGCACTGAGCCATCTGTTCGAAGGAGGCATACTTGCCGGTGCCGACCATCAGTCGACTTCGAAAGGTGTAGGGCCCGACGACCAATGGGTTGTCCAGGTCGTTCGATGTCGCTATTGCCATTATCCGCCCCCCACGAGAGTCACGATTTCGATTTGATCACCCGGCGCGAGTCGGCATTGAGGGAATTCACGTCGGGGTACGACCGACTGATTCCGTTCCACCGCCACCAAGTCGGATTCGATTTTCAATCGGACCAACAATTCGGCCACGGTCAGGCCTTCGGGGACTTCTTCAGATTGTCCTTGAAGAATGATCTTCAACGGGTCACCTCGCCGATGATTCTTTGCCAACGCCCCATCCAATAAGGCCACAGCCAGAATGCCGGGCACATTTCGGCCATGCCCCCTTCCCCGCCTGCGGCCACGTAAGGATTGTTGTCCCAACGGAGCACGGGAATCTCGCTGGGCGGAAGCAGCCGATCGGTCTGAATGGCCTGGGCCTGCGGCCGATGCACTAGCATCACATCCAGACGCTGCCGATTGTCGATCGACCAATGAATCATATCCAGCGGGACATCGCGCAGTAAGTCGACGCAACGTTCCTGAACAAAAGCATTCGGCTGAGCCTGCGTCAGGACCGCATACGTGAAGTTATAGAGCGGACTGGCGTCTTTCATGACGCTGCTGAACCACCGGTCGAGACTTCGTCCATAGATTTCCAACCGCCGGGGCTTGGTTTCATGCCGAATCAGCCCCCAATAAGCCATCGCTAAGAGTTCGTCGTCGATGTAGGTGTAAGCGCCAGGCTCGCGCGGGCGAGGTTCGAGAATGTTCTCGGCATAGTGATGATCGTTCAACAACGTCTCGATGGCCGCATCGTACTTGGGATCGCCTGTCAACCAGTGCGCGGTCGTCAAGTACGACAAGATCTCGACACTGTTGACTCCCCTTTCATGAAGCCAATTGGGATCACCGTTGAGCTTCGCCGGCGACCAGACACCCCACAGGGTTGCCTCACCATCCTCATCTTTGAGAACGAAACCATCGCGCATGATCCGGTCGACAATCCTGGCGACCAGTGCCGACACGCGTTTCTTCTCCTCGGGGTTGGCAACGAACTCGGCAAAGATGTCGTACGCGTAAAGGTGGCCGGTCACTTCGTCGGAACTCGTATCCCCCTTCCACAGCCAAGCCAGGTCCTCAGACAATCGCCATCGCCGCTCGACAATCTTTTCTCGCGTATTGTCTGCACGCATCTGCGCGACCTCTTGCGGCGAATGGCTTCGATTGGGGTCGGCCATCTCAGTCCAAATCGATGGGACGACGGTCCGGGCGATAAAGCCGTCCTGACCGGTCACGCTTTCCAGAAATGCCATCGCTTCAAAGGCGGCAACGGCGCGGCTCTTTGCTTCGGCACTGGCGGTGGCGGCGTAGCGAAATGCCTGCGCTACCAGATACGTCCCGGTGTACTCACCGTCGTTATCCGTATCAGCTGGTTGGAAGGACGAGACATCCCCCGGCCGAGTGAGCTGACATCGTTCCACCAAGCCGGGCGGGCGGATGTGTCGATCTTGGATCATCTGTTCAAAGAACCGAGCTTTGTCCTCAAGCGTCATCGTTTCTGGAACCAGATGGGCGACGCCCCCGGCGGTCGCGATCCAAAGTGATCGATCGGGCGACGCCACCATGTCTCGAACATCGTCCGAAGGAAGCCAACGTTGACTGTGAAACAAGCTCGGCGATTGGTTTGCCATCAACCGAACAACGCCCGCTCCCGTGCCAACCCAAAGGGCATCCTCCGGAACGCTTCTCCCTTTCACGCCCAGCAGCCGACGAATGTCGGCCGAGGGAAGAGCCTGGCTAGATGCGGGCGTCGTCGAGGCAGGTTGCGCACGCCAGACTTGTGGCGAACGTTCGGGAAATCGAGGAAGCAGAATCGGCACGTTCACCAAGCCATCATTGGATGCGTACCAAACACCCGACAGCGGCGAGGGACGGTCATGCGAAAAGAGAACAACATCGCGTGCATTCGAACTGAGTTGAAAAGGTTCTGGAAATTCTTTTCGTTCGACCTTGGGCCCGTCGCACTCGTAGAAGCCCAGGTCCGTGGCGAGGAGTTCATAAACGCCCCTCAAGCCAGGCAAAATCCGTCGCACGGATGTTGGAACGTGGGCATCGATCTTGATCCACTTGTTCTGATCATCGTTCCAGCGGTGTAGCCCGGTCGGGTTGGCGACCACCATTCCCGATCCACCCGGTCCGATGGCCGTGATGGGGCCGTCAATCGCACCGAGGCGAACCGCCTTATCATCGCGAAGACGAAAGACGCCGTTCCATGCCCCGATCCAGATTCCTGTAATTGGATGGCCATGCAAGCATAGAACTGGGCCAGAAAGAGTCTCTTGCGACACCGGCGTTACATGGTCACGATCGACACGAAAGAGTCCCGCCGGCGAACCAACATAAACACGGTTCTTCTCATCCAAAGCGATCGCTCTCAGGTCGCTTGCCGACGTTGTTCCTTGGATGAACGGAGTTCGCGTCCATTGAGTGAAGGGAGCGTCGATCACCGTCAAACGGTCGGCGGCGAGGGTGGAATCGGCCAGGGCGGCCATCGCCACTGGGACAATCATGATCCAATGCCATCGATTCAAGGGGTCGCTCCCTATTCACTTACTCTCTGTTTATCGCCGATGGTTGTTTTACCGAACGAAGGATGTTCGCGCAGGAAAAGCCGCGGGCGATCGGGCAGATTCGTTCGCGAATCCCGGCCGATCGTTTTCAAGGCAAAAGGCCAAGGTTTGCTCAAAATCTATTCCCGTCGGTTTACGGTAGGCTTCTGTCTAACATGAGGTTGTTGGATTACCGGTATCGGCAATTGATTTTGTTGCGCCGCTTAGCTAGCTTCGCAGCAGGAATCAAAAGGCATTGTTTTGAGGGGCGCGTTATGGGGAATCGATCGAATCGACGACAGTTCATTCAAGGGACCGCCGCGGCGGGGATCGGCTACTGGGTCGCCGGCGGTGTGGCGGCCGAGCCTAGTAAGTCTCCCAATGAAAAGATTCGCTTTGCCTGTATCGGCATCGGGGGCAAGGGAGACAGCGATTCAGACCACGCGGCCGTCGTCGGCGATATCGTGGCGATTTGCGACGTTCGAGAATCGCAGTTGGAAGGGAAGGCGAAAAAGGGGCCATTCGCCAAGGCAAAGAAGTACACCGACTTTCGCAAGATGTTCGAGGAGCTTGGCAACTCGATCGATGCCGTCACCGTCAGCACGCCCGATCATACGCACGCAGTTGCTGCCGCCATGGCAATCAAGAACGGCAA
Organism: bacterium; assembly: GCA_019753235.1. GTDB lineage: Bacteria > Planctomycetota > Planctomycetia > Kolteriales > Kolteriaceae > JAIELF01. Next base: position 48,574 of record JAIELF010000024.1, on the reverse strand, counting down.
ACATGTCTACTGTCAAAAGCCCCTCACGCACAGCATCTATGAAGCCCGCGTGCTCGGGGAATTGGCGCACAAGCATGGTGTGAAGACGCAGATGGGGAATCAAGGGACGGCACTCACCGGTGTTCGGCAAGCGGCCCAACTTATCAAGGGTGGATCGCTTGGGACGGTAAAAGAAGTTCATGTTTGGACCAATCGCCCCATTTGGCCACAGGGGATCGACGTAAAAAGGCCCAGTGATACGCCGGAGCCAATCGGCGTGAATTGGGACAGCTTCATCGGGCCTGCCAAGATGCGTCCTTATCACCCGAGCTATTTCGGATTGGGTTGGCGAGGCTTTTGGGATTTTGGGACAGGCGCTCTGGGTGACATGGCTTGTCACACCATGAACATGCCGTTCATGGGATTGAACCTTCGCCATCCCACCAGCGTCGAAGCAGAGGCCGACGAGCATAACAAAGAGACTTACCCCAAGTCGGCGAAGATCAAGTTCGAGTTTCCCGAGCTCGACGGTCGAGCGGCCTTGCAGGTCTACTGGTATGACGGTGGTCGGCTTCCGTCGTCCGAAGTCATGATGGGGGCAAAGACCGACAACAGCGGCTGCATAGTGATCGGCGAGAAGGGGGCTCTTTACAGCCCGAACGACTATGGCGCCATCTATCAATTGTTGCCGCGCGATAACTTCAAGGATTTCAAGAAGCCCGAGTGGACCTTCCGCAAGCCTCCCTCCGGCAACAACGACCTCGGGCAGATGAAGGAGCTGGCCGAGGCCATCACGGGCGGAGGCGAAGCAACCGCGAATTTTCCCGACTACGCCGGCCCGCTCACTGAGACGATCCTGCTCGGTAACCTGGCCATCTGGTCCGGCAAGAAGATTGAATGGGATGCCAAGAACATGAAAGCGACCAATGCCCCTGAACTCGAACTTCTGGTGAAGCACGAGTATCGCGAAGGCTGGTCGCTCTAAGCGACTATTGCCGCTTGATAGGAAATGGCACGGCGTGCGCCCGGCCGTGCAGAGAGTCGTCTTGCTTGAGAATTCCTAGGGATTAAGCAAGATCGAGAATCGATCTCCCGCAGGAACGCTTTGCAGCACCCCTGATCGGAATCCCCGGTGATGGTAAAGGATGTACCCCTGCGACTCGCGGATCGGTTTGGTGATCGCGCGGGTCGTTTCCATTTCGTGCTGCTTTTGCAACCGTTCCCAACTGCTCATCGATGCCCAGGCAAGGAAATCGGGATCGGAACTGACATCGCAAAAGTCGCGAAAGTCGAAGTTATGAGCACGTCGCATCGGTCCGGGCATCGTCGCTAGCACCGATTTGACATGCTGATAAGCCTTCCAGCTCTCTTCGTCCGACGGGACCGGGAACTGTGCCTGAGCGCTACCGGCCCACGCCAAGGCCGTGCTGATGGCGAGGATCCAGATGCGAGATCGCATGATTCGTCTCCTGGGAAGAGTGTTGAGTGTCACTGTTATGACACTAACGAGAATCACTTTGACCGATCAAGCAATTCGAGAATCATTTCCCATTCTGACAGAAAGAGGTCTTCCCAGGTTGATACGTGTTGGTCGAACAAAGACCCTTGCCGAAAACAGTATCGCTACTTCGCATCGACGGGCCTGACTTCGCAGTCTCGGCTGCCCAGGGCAAAGTCCCGATCTCCTTCGACATAAACGCGAACAAAGCCTCGACCGGCGAAGTTGGCTGGCGGGTCCAACGAGACGGAGAAGGAGTCTTTAGCCAACTCGATTGTTTGCGACGCAAGGACGACGTCGTTGGCTCGTTGATAGGTGGAGTGCAGCGTCGAATAGATCTCTTCGGTCGGCTCGAAGCGAGGTCGAGCGTCGGGCTTGATGGGGAGTTTGTCGCGCGGCGGAACGAGTTCGATTCGGGCTCGGCCGGCAATCGGACACTGGCCCTTCACGAGGAGTTTCTGGCCCGAGGAGACTGGTTCGATCGCTTCGATGGTGACCGTTTGCGCTTGCGGCAACAACATGCTGGGATCGCCGAAGAGATGATACATCTGCACATGTTCCCATCGCTCCGCCCGCAAGTCCGGCGAGAGTTTGTTCGCCATGAGAGCAATCGTGTCCATTGACTTGGCGTTCGGGTCGGTCCGGTCTCGTTCGACCATTTGACGTTTGGCTTGTTGAACGAGCATTCCCAAGTTCTTGGCGCGGTGGGCGAAGTACTCGTTCATCATTTCGCCCCCCATGACCGTCATTGCATAGGGCATCGTGACGCGTGTGGAAGAGTAGATGGCGATCGGCCCGCCGGGCGAGGCAAGCATCTCTTCGGACAGAGAGTCCACCGGGAAATCAAACGCGCCGGTGTAGCAAGCTAAGAAGATCGCGATGGGATGACCCGAAGGACACGTCAGAGCGGGAATGTCGCGCATGCTAAAGATCGGATACTGCTTCTGATCGGGCGTACGAAGTCGATCGACAACTTGGCAGTGGCCGTGGCCAATATAGACCCAGAATAAACTTCCGCCATTCAGTTGGCCGACGGTCTCATCGCGAAACCGCCGAGGGTCGGGACAATACGGGCTTCGCCAATGGCCGTAGGTTGCTTTGGTGTTGTAAGAGGGAGGAATTCCCTGCGTCGTGATTTTTCGCGAGGCTTGCTCTAAGAGCGAATCGATCATCGGCCCAAAGTTGCCGGGACAGCCGACGAAATTGATTTGCCGACGCCAAGTACCGAAGTCATTCGACGTTTCGTAAGTCATCACTTTGGCAAGGATGGTGCGAAGTTCGTCGGCCGAGTCTGCCGGGATCCGCCCGACAGCCAGTTCGGGAAGTCCATCATCATCCAGATCGCCGTAGGGATTGTCGCTGGCAATATCGCGCTCGGGCCCCCAATGAATATTGACCCGTGCGGGCAAATAGCAGGTCGGCAACACGGCCGGGCCAATCGCAGGGATGCCGTGCGCATCTCGATCGGCATCGCCGACCAGAAGCACAAACTTTGTGTCGCCGACGATGACGGCATTATGAATCTGCTTGCGAATCGCCTGCGCGTTGCCGGCCGGCGTCAGTACCGCGACCGAGCGCCCTTGTCCTTGCCGGTGTAGCGTCCAGGCTTCGAGGGCGGGGTGAAAGATCGGCGGGGCGACCACCAAGATCTCAGCAGCCTGCCCTGGGAGACTTACGGAAATTAAGAGAATCCATAGCCAGCGCATCGTGGGTCATCCTCTTCGTGCCGACCGGAGTGAAAGTAAGCCCGCTCGGATTTCAACACGATACGGGCGAACGGAGAACGATGCAAAGCCTGTTTCTGAGGCGAAAACCTCTCGAACCTGCAAACGGGGGCTTTCGGCCAGTCACCAGAATCACTTGCCGTGATGAGAGTTTATCGAGGATTTCGATCGTTTGAGTCAGGACGGATCAGGCATGAGTCGGTGCGAGTTGCGGAGCGGAGAGATTGACGTTGACATGCGACCAGCGAGCGGTTCGGGCGGCATTGACAAGTTCTAAGGCGAGTTCGACAGCTTTCTCGAACCCCGCGGGGCTTTCGATCGATTGACGCACGGCCCGAGCGCGAATCTCGATATCGGTCGCCTCGGCTTTGGCGGCTGTCTGTTCAAGCTGATGAGCCCACAACGCCATCGCCGGGAAATCTTGCCGATCGACGGCATCGACAAGCTGTTCAATGTGCAGACCGAGTTGCAGAGCACTCTCTTTAGAAACGGTCCCTTGCGGGATGACAGTATCGTTTGCTTGCTTGATGACATCAATGAACCAATAGACCAGATCCGGATCAAACTGCGTGCCGGCATAACGCTTCAATTCCTCGAAAGCCTCGGCCTTGCTCCGTCCCTTTCGGAAAGAACGGTGCGAGGTCATCGCATCGAACGCGTCGGCGATCGTGAGCAGACGAGCTGTGATCGGAATCGCTCGGCCTGAGAGGCGAGACTCGGAGTCGGCCAGGCCGTTGAAGGGTTGTCGTAGGTAGCTGATCGCTTCGATGAGTCCCTTGTGATCGAACGAGGCGCGAATGATCTCTAGGCCGATGCGGTCATACATCCGCATGACGTTCCACTCATCAGATGTCAGTGGTCCTGGCTTGAGCAGGATGGAATCGGGAACACCGATTTTGCCGATATCGTGCAGCAGCGCCGCCATCTCGAGCAGATAGGTTTCCTTGGCTGACAGCAAGCCCCGTGCGACCTGAACGCAAATGTCCGCGACTCGCATGCTGTGCGAGGCGGTTTGGCTATCGCGATACGCCAGGGCCGAGAAGAGGCCCGCGACGGCGCGATATGGAATCGAGGGGTCCCCCTTCGTGATCGGTCGCGATTGGGTGGGATTCTGCGTGGTGGTGATGTTCTCGGCTTTCTTCGCCTTCTCGACGATGAGGCCCTTGGGGACTCGGTCGTAGCGAATCACCTGGTTTCGGCCATGCCTTTTAGCGACGTAGAGACACTTGTCGGCCTGATCGAGCAGTTCCTCGGGGCTGCGGGCGCCGAGTTCAATCGAGGAAATTCCCAGGCTTGCCGTGATGCTTAAGTCCGTGGTGAATCGGAGTCCACTGAGCATCAACCGAAATCGCTCGGCCGCCTGGAAGGCTTCGTCGGCGTCTAGGTGTGGCAGGAGGATGCAGAATTCCTCGCCGCCGTACCGGCAGACAAGGTCGGTTGTTCGGACCGATTGCAAGAGTTCGGCCCCGACGCGACGAAGGACTTCGTCGCCGATGGAGTGGCCGTGAGTGTCGTTGATGTTCTTGAAATGATCGATGTCGACCATGATACAGCTGACAGGGTGCTGATAGCGTTTAGCCGCGTCCCACTCTTTCTCGAACACCTCGAAGAATGATCGGCGATTCCAGCAATTGGTGAGCGGGTCTCGGGTGGCCAGAATCTGAAGTTCTTCATTCTGAACACGGACCTGGTCGCGCGACTGTTTCAACTCATCGAGCATTTCGACGAGTTCTTGTTTGTTTTTATGAATGGCCGTGATGTCATCGAAGCTGGCCATCACACCGCACGGTTTTCCATTGTCGCCGACGATCGGGGTCGCGTTGACAATGAAGTTGCGAGTGCCGCTGCCGGGCGTGTCGATCGACATCGGGACGCCGAGCTTCTTGTCCCCCGAGGCAATCACGTCATACCAGGGAAACGAGCTAGGTCCGTCGATCTCGGATCCCCAGTGCAGCCATTCCGCCTTTTGTCCGACGAGTTGATCGTGACTTTTTCCTAGCGAGCGAGAGAACGCATGGTTGGCCATCACGATTCGGCCATGCTGATCGAGGACGAGCAGGCCTTCTGCGAGCGTGTCCAATGCATCGCGGACGCCGGTCGGCAACTGAACCACATCATTGGGATCAATCTTGTTTCGGATCTGGTGGAGGTATGTCACAAAGATCAAGCCGTTCATCGCGCAGATTAACGCCAGCAGTCGGAGGAAAGGATCTTGGAGCATCCTCATCAGGAAGTTTTCGTTTTCGTTGTCAAAGACAACTTCGAGTTGGACGGGTCGCGGGGTCTGTTGCGGAATAGGAGAGGAGAATCGTGTTTGCTCATCGGTCGCTTGAGGCCAGGCTTCGCCATGCGGGCCGGCACTAGCGATGACTTGACCGTCGGTTGTTCTCAATTGAAGGGACGTCATTTCTGGATGCTGCTTGAGGGTTACTTCGAATGCTTTATGGAGCCCTTCGGGACCGTTTGCAACCAACCGAGCACCGGCCTTGATGGCGAGAGTGTCGGCGAGAAGCGACCGGGATTGAAGAGTGGCCGCCCGATGATTCGGAATCAGTCCCAAGAATTGTGCCAACAAAACAGCAACCAACGACAGTGCCGAGAGCACTAATGAGATGCGTCCCAAAGAACGGACAGAAGAGGAACGCATCCGGGTTGAGTCTCCTTGTTCCTTTCGTGATCGCGGGAGCCCGCACGATTGAATGGCTCTAATGCGCAACGTTCCCGCGGGACCCTCGGTAAGGGTCGCTCACGAAAAACGTACTCCGCTCTTCCATGGGAGGAGGGACGTAAGGCTAGACAATCGTGAAATTGTGAATGTCGGCTCGATCTCGGTCAAACTGAATACGGAAATCCACATTTGCGATTGGAGTGTTTTGCCTGCCAATCACAACAGAAACGAAATGAGAGATCGGAAATGGTTCTTTTCCACCGGCGCGGTCGAATCAGATTAAGAGACCACAGAGGGTTTCCAGAGGGCATGGGGAATCGTGGTGACATCGGGAGTTGGTAGGGTTATTTTTCGTCCTTCCCCCGCCGAGCGGTAGGCGGCCAAGACCATTTCCAAAACGGCTCGGCCATCCTCGCCGGTTTCGAGCGGGACGGCGTTGTCGGCAACGCAGTCGACAAAGTGAGCGAACTCCTGGGGGAAGCCGTAGTTCCAGAGTTCCTCAAACGTGCAGAAACTCCACCCGCGCGTCGTGCCGGCTTTCTCGACGGCATACGAGTAACCTGTGTCCGAATAAGCGAGAATGGAATTCCCCTGCAACAAGTCGGCGTAGGCGACCCCGTCGGTTCCATAGACCTCGGCAGTGTCGTCCATTCCCCCCTTCTTGGCCCAGCTCTCCTCGGCAACACCGAGCGCTTCGCCTTGGTTTGTTTCGAAGCGAATGAGGATGACCGCATGGTCCTCGCCCACGGTCTTGTCGCGATGCAGAACGGTATCCATGTCGGCATAGACACTGATGGCGTTGGCTTTCTCCACGCCAATCACGTGCGTCAGAGGAGACTCATGAAGTTGAGTCTGCCTGTCTGCACTCTCAGATTGTTCCAAACGGACGCGCGGCTTTCCGAGCATCCAGCGGAAGAATTCGAACGCGTGGCAACCCATGTCGAGCGTGACGCCGCCACCCGATCTCTGCACATCGTAGAACCAAGCAGAATGGGGGCCGTCGTGCTTCTCGCACTGCTTGACCATGTAGATCCGTCCGAGGGCCCCTTCGTCGACGAGTCGTTTGAGCCGGACATACTTCGGCGTAAAGCAAAGTTCCTCGGCATACATCAAAAGAACGCCTGCTTGATGGCAGGCGTGAATCATTCGGTCCGCCTCGGCCAATGTCCGAGCCAGAGGCTTCTCGCAGACGACATGCTTCCCCGCACGGGCGGCTTTTTCCGTGAATTCGGCATGCAGATCGTTGGGGCAACCGAGCACGATCATGTCGACCTCGGTGGCCAAAAGATCGTCGATACTCGTGAAGGAATGTTTGACACCATGCTGTCGAGCAAAGTCTCGCGCTCTTGTACCAGTGGGTGAGCAAACGCCGAAAAGCTCTGCTCGGGCGACTCGTTTGAGTGCCTCGGCATGAATCGTGGAGATGAAGGCCGACCCTACCAATCCGACGCGAACCGGGCGTCCGGTGATCATGTTTCTTCTCCGTCAGATATCCAGATCATCGGCCAGGCCTGCCGAGTCCATGATAAACGAGTATCGCAGGGACGCGTCTTTGCCCATCAATGTGACGAAAACGCGATCGGCATCGAGTTCCGATTCAATCTGCACTTTTAGCAGCGTTCGGGTTTTGGGATCGAGAGTGGTTTCGCCCAAAGTCTTGGCAGGCATTTCGCCTAGTCCTTTGAATCGAGTGATCTCGGGCTTGGCATTCTTGGGGAGCCGAGCAAGGATTTCTTCCTTATCGATGTCGTCGTGGGCCCAGTAAACGTCCTCTTTGCCGACACGGATTTTGTAAAGGGGTGGCCGAGCAATGAAGAGTTTCTCTTTTCGGATCAGCTCGGGAATGTGTCGATAGAAGAACGTCAACAGCAGAGTCGTGATGTGGTGGCCGTCGTAATCCGCATCCATGAGGAGAATGAGCTTTCCGTAGCGAAGTCGGCCGATATCGAAGGTGTCGCCGATGCCACATCCCAGCGCTTGGACGATGTCGTTGAATTCGCTGTGCTGAAGTGCTTTGGCGGAAGTGATTCCCTCACTATTGAGGACTTTCCCTCGCAACGGGAGGACCGCTTGGTACTTTGCATGACGTCCTTGTTTGGCCGACCCGCCGGCTGAGTCCCCTTCCACGATGAATAGTTCCGATTCGGCAGGGTCGGTGGAACTCGTGCAGTCGGCCAGCTTGCCCGGCAAGTTGAGTTTTCGGCTAATCGGGCTCTTTCGTCGAACTTCTTTCGCCGCCTCGCGCGAGGCAAGCCGGGCGCGGGCTGCCAGGACGATCCGCGACACAATGCGGTCGGCCAGCGAAGGATTATTGTTCAGCCAATTCTCCAGCGCCGGTCGAATGAGTCCATCGACCGCGGCATTCATCTCGGGGTTGTTCAACTTTTCTTTCGTCTGCCCTTGGAACTGGGGCTCGCGAACGAAGACGCTAAGAATACCAACCATCCCCTCGCGAATATCTTCGGCGGAGATGGTCAGCCCCTTGAGAGGGATCTCATGCGTATCCATGTAGTTGCGGACGGCCTTAACGATCCCCGAGCGCAGGCCGATCTCGTGGGTTCCACCCGAACGGGTTCGAATGCCGTTGCAGTACGAGCGGATTGATTCATCCGTCGATTCGGTCCAAGCGAGCGACGCCTGCACCTTTTCACCTGATTCATCTCGTTCGACATGAAAGACCTGATCGACGACGAGCTTTTTCTGATCCCCCTGAACAACTTTCTGCAAGTAGTCCTTGATGCCCCCCGGGTTCGAGAAGATGACCTTCTCCCCTTTGGCCTCATCGAGAAAGGTGATCTTCAGGCCCGGATGAATGTAAGAGACATCCTCGAGATGAGTCTTGGCAACGTCGACAACGAAGTCGGTTTTGGAAAAGATTGTTTCGTCGGGGCGAAAGAAAATAGTTGTCCCATGCCCCGTCGCTTTACCAACTTTCTCGACGTCACCTTTCGCCAGCCCGCGGGCAAACCGCTGGGTCCATTCGGCACCATCTCTTTTGACGGTCGCGACGAGTTCCTTCGACAGGGCATTCACCACCGAGGCCCCCACGCCATGCAACCCGCCGGAATGCAAGTAGTTCTTGTCAGAGAATTTTCCGCCGGCATGCAACGTCGTGAGGATCAACTCGAGGGCAGTTTTTTTATGTTTTTTATGGCGGTCGATCGGGATACCTCGCCCGTTGTCGGCGATGGTGGCGCTTCGCCCATCTTTATGGATGGTGACGTGGATATGGTCGGCATGGCCGTTGAGATACTCGTCGATCGAGTTGTCGAGGATTTCCCACAGCAGGTGATGGAGTCCGCGTGAATCGACCCCGCCGATGTACATCGACGGGCGTTTTCGGACCGGCTCAAGCCCCTCCAGGACTTCGATATCGTCGGCCGTGTAACTGGCTGATCGGCTCGCACTGGTCACGTCGAGGCTTCCTCCCTCTCGTTGGGTTCTGATCATCGGCTCGCTGGGCCCCTTGTCCGACGGGGGTTATTCCCACTGTCGCCCTGCGGTTGCTGTCAAGCAGCGTACCCCTCGGCGGGGCGTTGGCAAGGTGGATCGAGCAAGTCCAGGACCGGCCCTGATCGCGAGGGACTCCGGGGCCTCGCCGGCGCGAGCCATTTCGTTTGCCGTCCTGTCCGTCATAGAATCTTCTTCGCGCGGGGTGGGTGGAAAATGCTGGCTGGCCGACGTCGGCTGCCAGGCCGAATGTTCAATAATGGGTCTGAATGACCGTCGCCTTTTGATCTGTCCGATGCCGACCGACGGCCCCGAGAATGGTCGCCGTCGTGGCGCGGCCGGGTTCGACTTGTTGCGTACGAGCCGACCCCATGGTTGGCCGCATCCGGTCGATCAAAGCAGGGCGAAACATAGGTAGGGAGAATCGTTTCCATGAAGTATCGTCTGATGACGCCGGGCCCCTCGATTGTGCCAGAAGAGACGCTGCTGACGCTTGCCAAACCGGTCCGTCACCATCGCACGGCCGAGAACAAAGCGATCATGTCCGAAGCGCTTAGTCTTCTCAAACAAGTCTTCGACACGAAGAACGATATCGCGATTTTCACGAGTTCCGGCACCGGTGCCATGGAGACGGCCGTCGCGACCTTCATTCGTCCGGGCGACACCGCGATTGTCATCTCGGCCGGCAAATGGGGCGAACGTTGGTCCGAGCTCTGCAAGACCTTCCAGGCGAATCTCATCGAACTGAAAACCGATTATGGCAAAGTGGTGAGCCCGGCCGAGGTCGAGTCGGCCCTCAAGAAACATCCGAACGCCGTCGCTGTTTATGGTCAACTCAGTGAGACATCCACAGGCGTCGCGCATGACATCGAAGCCATTGGCCAGATCGTCAAGAAGACCCCTGCCCTCTTAGCCGTCGATGGCATCAGCGGGGTCGGTGCGATGGAGTGTCGAACCGATGATTGGGGGATCGACTTGCTGGCGTGCGGCTCGCAGAAAGCTCTCATGATGCCTCCAGGCTTGGCGTATCTCTCGGTGAGCGAGAAGGCCAAACGGGTGATGGAGTCAAAGCCTGCCCCGCCGACCTATTACTTCGATCTGCGCAAATATTTGGCCAAGGCCGCCGAGAACGACACGCCTTACACCCCTGCCCACACACTTATCGCTGCTCAAGTGGAAAGTTTGCGGATGATGGTGAACCATGGAATGGAGAATGTCTGGAAAGATGCCAAGACCATGTCGCAGGCAATGTTGGCGGCGGTCGCAGCAATGGGTTTGAAGCCTTTTGCCGATGTGCCGACCGCAGGCCTGACCACGATCGTCGTGCCGACCGGCGTGGACGGCGCGACCTGGCCCAAACTCCTCGAACAGAAGTACGGCGTGAAAGTCGCCGGTGGTCAGGGATCGCTTAAAAACAAAATCATTCGCGTGGCCCACATGGGCTATGTCGATGCGATCGACGTGATCGGTATCGTGGCAGCGCTTGAATGGTCTCTGCAAGAGCTTGGCTACTCCGTTCAAGCGGGCATGGGAGTGACGGCGGCTGCCAAAGTCTTTAGCGCCTCCTTTGTTCCCCCCAAGTCATAACCCATCAGGCGTCCAACAGAGCGCCCCAAAGAAAGTTATCAGGGAAAGATTGTCATGCACCGTGTTTTGATTTCCGATTCATTGGCGCCCGAAGGGATCGAGATTCTCCGCCGAACCGGCAAGATCGAGATCGACAATCGGGCGGGGCTCAAAGGGGAAGACTTGCGGGCCGCCTTGGCCGAGGCGGATGGGGTCATCATCCGCAGCGGAACCCGGCTAACCTCTGAACTTCTCGATGGGCAGAAAAAGCTGAAGGTGATCGTGCGTGCCGGCGTCGGGGTCGACAACATCGACGTCCCCACCGCCACGCGTAACGGCATCATCGTCATGAATACCCCGGGCGGAAACACGTTGAGCACGGCCGAGCAGACCATCGCGCTCATGTTGGCGATGTGTCGGCACGTCCCGGCCGCCGACGCGTCTCTTCGGGGTGGGAAATGGGATCGAAAGAATTTCACCGGGACGCAAGTGGCTGGCAAGACGATCGGCGTCGTCGGTTTGGGACGCGTCGGCCAAGCGGTTGCACGTAGGGCTCTTGGCTTGGAGATGAAGGTTCTCGGCTATGATCCGTTTCTGTCGGCCGAGCGAGCCACCGCCATGGGGCTAGAGTTCATCCCCAGTGTGGCCGAGATGCTTCCGCGGGTCGATATCCTGACCATTCATGTTCCCATGACCGACGAGACGAAGAACCTGATCGGCTCGGCCGAGATGGCCCAGATGAAAAAAGGATCGTTCATCGTCAACTGTGCTCGAGGCGGCATTATCGACGAACAAGCTCTTCACGAGGCGATTGTTTCGAAGCATCTGGCCGGGGCGGCACTCGACGTCTTTTTGGAGGAGCCCTGCACCGACTCTCCCTTGTTCAAGCTCCCCAATGTGGTGGTTTCGCCCCACTTGGGAGCGGCCACGAACGAGGCACAATTCAATGTCGCCGTCGAGGCGGCCGAGCTGATGAGCGATTTCTTCGATACAGGGAACGTTCGCTTCGCGGTCAACATGCCCTCGATCGATCCCAAAGAACTTGCCGATGTCAGTCAGAGTCTCGACATTGCTTGGCGGTTGGGGATCTTGCAGGCCCAACTTGCCCGGGCACCGATTCGACGGGCAACGATCGCGCTTCTGGGAAGGGCCGCCAGCCAAAACACCAGACTTATCAAGGCGGGCTTCGCCGCGGGGCTTCTTGAGGGAGCGCTCGAGCAGCAAGTCAATCTCGTGAATGCCGAGTACCTTGCTCAGGAACGGGGGATCGAGTTGGTTGAGACGACCAGTTCGACGGTGACCGATTTTCACACGTTGATTCGGACGGATGTGGAGACCGATCAAGAGACAACCACCGCGTCGGGCACGGTCCGTGGCACGCAGTACAGTCGTCTGGTTCGTCTAGGACCCTATCGGCTCGATTCGTTCCTTGACGGCAACCTCATTCTTTATCACCACCAGGACAAGCCCGGCTTAATCGGCGCGGTGGGAACGATTTGTGGAGAATACAACGTCAATATCGCTCAGATGAATGTCGGTCGTCGTGAACCTGGTGGCGACGCGCTGGGAGTTTTGGCGGTTGATTCTCTTCCGCCGTCGGCCGCTCTGGAAAAGATCCGCAAGGATCCACGCATTTCCAGTGTCAGCGTGGTAAAGCTGCCTCCGTTTGGCGCACGACCCGCTGGGCTTCCGTAACTCGCACCGATGATGCCGACAGATCCCTGCGTTCTCGTCGTTTTATCCTTGTCGCTGTCGGAAGGGGATGCGATTTCGCCCGGTTGGCTGGGCACGATCATGAAGACTCGCTACGCTGTTGTGCGTGAGCTCTTCCCCACGGAGCGTTTGTCCCGAGGGTGGACTCAGGCATCAGAGGTATCGAACTCATGCGTCTGTCGCTAACCCTCGGTTTCAACGTTCTATTCATGGCGGGGTGTCATCAGGCTCCCCCCCCGCTGACGGCTCCCCCTCCTCCGACCATTTCCGTTGCTCGACCGATCGCCCAGAGCATCATCGACTATGACGAGTATCAGGGGCGTATCGAACCCTCTGAGTCCGTCGAGATTCGTGCCCGCGTCTCGGGCTACCTCGATCAGATCCATTTTGCCGACGGCGCTCTCGTCGAGGCCGGCGACATTCTCTTCACGATCGACCCCAAGCCCTACGAGGCCGAGGTCAATCGAGCGAAGGGAGAGGTGGGCCAACTCGAAGCGAGGGTGGAACGACTCACCAAGGATTTCGATCGGAGTAAGCGACTGTTGGAGACGAAGTCTGCTTCGCAAGAATCGTTCGATCAAGTGGCGGGGGATCTTGGGGAAGCGAAGGCGGGCCTCTTAGCAGCCAAGGCCGCCCTACAGCGAGCGGAGCTCGATCTTGGCTACACCCGGGTTGTCTCCCCCATCAGTGGTCGCGTCAGCATGCACGAAGTCTCGCAGGGCAATCTCATCTCTGGAGGAACCTCGGGACAAGGGACACTCCTAACAACAGTCGTCGCCTTAGAACCGATGTACGTTTACGTCGATGCACCCGAAAGGCAGGTTCTGAAGTACCAGAGGCTCCAGGCGGAGGGAAAACGAAAGTCTGCCCGCGATGGTCACGTCCCGATGTTTATTGGCTTGGCAGATGAAAAAGGGACGCCGCACGAAGGTTACATTGATTTTGTCGATAATCGACTCGATTCGAACACAGGAACGATTCGAGCTCGCGGTGTATTCGATAACGAACAACGATTTCTTCAAGGGGGCTACTATGTCAGCGTTCGTGTCCCGGGAAGCGGACAATACGACGCGATTTTGGTCCCAGAGAGGTCGATTGGAACGCAGCAGAACGAGCGATACATGCTCGTGCTTGATGCAGAGAGTAAAGCGATCTATCGCCCCGTGGAACTCGGCACCGTGCACGACGGCTTGCGCGTCATCACCGCCGGTTTGAAAGCCGACGAGCGATTCGTCGTCAATGCTTTAGCTCGAGTCCGACCCGGGATCAAGGTGGATCCACAGGAAATCCAGATCGAACCACCAGCTTCGCTGGCCGGCACTAACCCGAACTCTCCGCCAACGAAGCCGGCAGACGCTAAGCCAACCGAGGCTAAGCCGACCGAGCCCCCCGCGGCAGAGGCTCTCAAAGAGCCTGCCTCGGGGTGATCCTCACGGGCGCCATCGGATCGGAGCATCCTTCACGCACAAACATCGGCAATAAGGATCTGGCATGTTTTCCCATTTCTTCATCGATCGTCCGGTCCTCGCGACAGTTCTCTCGGTGGTGATTGTGATCATCGGCGGTGTGGCGATGGTGGCACTCCCCATCGCGCAGTATCCCGAGATCGCCCCGCCGACGATCAGCATCACGACCGTCTTTCCTGGTGCCAGCGCGAAGGTGGTCGCGGAAACCGTGGCGACGCCGATCGAGCAAGAAGTTAATGGCGTCGAGAACATGCTGTACATGTCGTCTCGCGCGACCAACGACGGGGCGCTGACGATCGATGTGACGTTCAAGCTCGGCACGAATCTCGACATGGCACAGGTTCTGGTGCAAAACAGAGTCGCGATCGCTCAGCCAAAACTCCCGGATGAAGTTCGTCGGCAAGGGGTTACCGTCAAAAAGAGGTCCCCCAACATCCTGCTGGTGGTCAACATCATTTCTCCCAACAAACGCTACGATCAACTCTTTCTCAACAACTTCGCGGCGTTGCAAGTGAAGGACGAACTCGCGCGGATTGATGGCGTGGGAGATGTCACGTCGTTGGGTGCACGCGATTACAGCATGCGGGTCTGGCTTGATCCGCTGCGCCTCTCGTCGCGAGGGATGACCGTCGGTGATGTTCTGTCGGCCATTCGCGAACAGAACCTGCAAGTCGCGGCAGGGAGAATCGGCCAACCCCCCACGGATCACCCGGCCGATTTTCAATTCGTCGTCAATACGCAAGGACGGCTGATGGAAGAGGACGAGTTCGGCGACATCATCCTCAAGACGGGAGCAGCAGGAGAGATCGTTCGAATTCGCGATGTCGGGCAGGTGAATCTTGGGGCAAAGAGTTATGACATGAGCGGGTTTCTCGACGGGGAACCCTGCGCACTGTTGGCCATTTTCCCCACGCCAGGAGCCAACGCGCTGGCGACGGCCGAGAAAGTCCGAGCGACCATGAAGTCGATTCGATTCCCAGAAGGTGTCGAGTACCGCATTGTTTATGACACAACCGTCTTCGTCGAAGAGTCGATCAAAGATGTCCAAAAAACTCTCTTCGAAGCGTTCGCGCTGGTATTCATCGTCGTGCTGATCTTTCTGCAAAGTTGGCGGGCGACCATCTTGCCGATGATCGAAGTTCCTGTGTCGTTGATCGGCACATTCGCCGTCATGGCGCTGCTCGGCTTCTCGCTCAATAACCTCTCCCTTTTCGGATTAGTGCTGGCGATTGGAATCGTGGTGGATGATGCGATCATCGTCATCGAGAATGCCGAGCGATGGATGGCCCAGGGATTCAATGCAAAGGAAGCGACAAAACGGGCGATGCTCGAAGTCACCGGGCCGATCATCGCGACGACACTGGTGTTGAGCTCCGTCTTTATTCCAACAGCGTTCATTGCCGGGATCAGCGGCCAATTCTACCGCCAATTCGCACTGACGATTGCCGCCTCGACGATCATCTCGGCATTCAACGCCCTTACCATGACCCCTGCCCGCTGCGCCCTGATCCTCAAGCCGCACGCGCACGGATCTCGCCCGAAAGACATTCTTCCTTGGTGGGGGCTCGGGGGACTGGTCGGTTGGGGATTGGCGGCGACGCTGGGAGACTTCCTTCTGCCCATGGCAGAGGAACTAATCCAAGTGAATACCGATGGCGCTTCGATGGAGCACTCAGCGGAGGGGGGCTGGATCGGATGGATCGTTTGGCTTGCCCTCTTTGGTGTCGGCTTCGTAGTGGGGGGACTCCTGACCAAACCGGTCGACGCGATCCTCGGCATTCTGCTCGGTGGGTTCAACCGTCTCTTCGATGCATGCACGAGGATTTACGGCGCGATAATCACGGGACTGCTACGTATCAGCGTGATTGCACTGATGGCTTATCTGGGACTGATGGTGTTGACCTATTTCGCTTTTCAGAAAGTCCCGGTCGGCTTTATTCCGGAGCAGGATCAAGGTTATCTCGTCGTCAATTTTCAGCTTCCCGACGGAGCGAACCTCGACCGGACCGAACGGGTCGCCAAGCAAGCCAGCGAAATTGCAATGAAGGTGCCCGGCGTCGTTCATACGGTCGCGGTTCCCGGTTACTCGATTCTGACGGGGAGCAGTATCTCGAATACGGGGGTGATGTTCGTTTCGCTTGACTCGTTCGAACATCGCCGTGATCCCGCCAAGTCGGCCGTCGCGATTCAAAGGAAACTTTTCGGGGCGATGGCAGCGATCGAGGACTCCTTCACGCTGGTTTTCAATGCTCCGCCGGTCCAGGGAATCGGCAGCGTCGGCGGATTCAAGATGCAGATCCAGGACCGCGACGCGCTCGGGCTGCAAGCACTGGATGGGGCTCTTCAAACGGTGATGGCCAAGGGGGCCAGTCAACCTGGTTTGGTCGGTTTCTTTTCCACGTTCGGCCTCAATCAGCCGCAACTCTATCTCGATATCGACCGCAATAAAGCGAAGATGATGGGCGTCCCGTTGACGGAGGTCTTCGATGCCTTGCAGGGATTTCTCGGCTCGGCCTACGTCAATGACTTCACGCGGTTCGGCCGGAATTGGCAAGTGAATGTACAAGCGGACTCTGCTTTTCGCGCTCGTGTGGAGGACATCGGTCGTCTGCGTGTTCGTAACAGTCGGGGTCAGATGGTGCCGCTCGATTCGTTGGTCGTGGTGCGAGAAGTCTCCGGCCCGCCGATCGTCAGTCATTACAACATTTACCCCTCGGCCGAGATCAACGGAGCGACGCTTCCCGGGACGAGTTCGGGGCAAGCGATCAACATCATGGAACAAGTTGCCAATGAAGAACTCCCCAAGGGCATGACGTTCGAATGGACCGAACTTTCGTTGCAGCAGATTCTCGCGGGGAACACCGCTCCGCTTGTTTTCACGCTCGGGACGGTTTTCGTGTTCTTGGTCTTGGCGGCGCAATACGAAAGTTGGGTTTTGCCTTTTTCCGTGGTTCTTTTGGTGCCGATGTGTCTGTCGGCGGCGATCTTTGGTGTCTGGTTTATGGGGATGGACAACAACATCTTCACGCAGATCGGCTTGGTCGTGCTGGTCGGATTGGCCAGTAAGAATGCCATCTTGATCGTCGAGTTCGCCAAGCAACTGCAAGAGCAAGGCATGGCTCGGCGCGAGGCAACCGTGGAAGCCTCTCGCATGCGATTGCGTCCTATTTTGATGACATCGTTGGCCTTCATTCTTGGCGTTGTTCCGTTGGTTCGAGCCCATGGCGCGGGTGCGGAAATGCGTCAGGCGCTCGGGATTGCTGTCTTCAGCGGCATGATTGGCGTCACGTTTTTTGGCATCTTTTTTACGCCGGTCTTCTACTCCGTGGTACGCTGGTGGGCGGGTGAGCCGGCACCGGTGGCGTCGGCTCCGTCGGTCTCTGCCCCTCCCGCTTCCCACTGAGGTGAATGGAAGGCAAATCCCGCTCGATGGTGACGTTTCGTCCGCTGTTGATCTTTCTGTCGCTGTGGGCCATCACTTGGCATGTCGGTCCCTGGGGAATGCCCGACCGAGTCAGCCACCGAGTCTTCGCGGTGCTCCTTTGCATTCTTTTCGTTTGGACGGCCAGCGCGATCGTTCGTGTCCGGACGATTCGCGGGCTCGCGGGGACACGGGCCGACTTTGTCTGCACGCTTGCATGGCTGGATCGGGGCAAGCGCGCGATCTTCTTCCTGACCTGTCTTCTCTTTGTGTGGATCATCGTCGGGCTTGGATGGCCGAGCGTCGTTCGAGTCGCGTGGCGCCTCGATCGCGTCCCTCTGTTTGACGAACTCGTCATCATCAGTCCGCTGGTGATGGGACTGGTAGGCTCGTCGTTGATCCTTCGCTTGGCCGAGGACTCGGCGGCGTGGAAGCTTCATCGGCTTCGATATCCGCTGACCGACTGGCTAGAGTGGAACCCCCGCATTTTGAGCGCGGTCCGTGCCGAACATGCTCCATGGATCTTGATCACACTCTTTGTTTTGTTCACCAGTGATGTGGTCGGTTGGATCGAGCCTTGGTCGGCCGAAGCCGCGTCCTGGATCGGACTCTTCATGATGGGGACTTTCACGCTTGCAGGGCTTCCCTTGGTCCTGCGATTGTCGTTGCCCCTCGAAAGGTTCCCTGATGGCCGACTTCGGTCGGTGCTCGATCGTTGGGCGGAAATTCGCCGAGCACCTCTTCGCGATATTCTCATCTGGCAGTCTCCCCAGGATGTCGCCAATGCGGCACTCACGGGAGCATGGGCTCGGTTTCGTTACGTCCTACTATCCAGATCTTTGGTGGATCATCTTCTCCCAGCTCAGCTTCTCGGCGTCTTCGGGCACGAAGTGGGGCATGCTCGGCATCGTCATCTTTGGCATCTCTTAGGGGTGGTCATGATGATGGTGGCGTCGGCACTTCTGCTGGCGAAATCGATCGCGACCCAGGCTCGGGGGCAACTTCCGCCCCCTTGGAGTGATCTCGAACAAGAGCTGATCCTGGCAGGGACAGCATTCGTGGTGGCACTTCCTTTGTACCTACTGATCGGCTGGATGAGCCGACAGTTCGAATTCCAAGCCGACCTAGAAGGATGTCGAGCAGCCAGTGTCGGAATAGCCCGGATCGATGGTCGACTTCCTTCATCGGATCAAGCGACGGAGATTCTTCCCGAGGGAGTTCGAGTTTTCGGCAGCGGTCTCGAACGAGTCGCGATTTATAACGGCATGGATCCCGATCGGTGGAGTTGGCGGGGCGGTCGGCTTCGCGACCGAATTCTGTTTCTGCAGAAGGTCGAGGCAGACGGACGGATCGGCGCCGACTTTGACCGTCGGCTGCTCCGTCGATTGCAGCTGATCTATGTTTCCCTGGGAATCGTGCTTGCGCTCTCGTTTTGTCTCCTTTGATCCCGCGGTTTTTCGAGGGAAGAAATCACACACTCGGGAGTGAACGTTTTCGGGGCGGGGGCTCTCTTTGGTTGAAGTGGGGATTGGCAAGGGGACGAATCAAAACAAAATATTCGGTATTGTGGACAAGATCTGTTGACCTAGACCGAATCGATTTGCACTTTGACCTTTTGCCGCGGGTGCCCTGGTGGGTCTGTCGGCTCTTTTCCTTGCGATTATCCGCCGCGTCGGCGGTTGTCTCGGGGGGTAGCGACGATCGAAAACGTGATGGTTGAAGAAGCGATCCGAAAGGCTGAAGTCCTTACCGAAGCGCTCGGTTATATCCGAACGTTTCGGCAAAAGGCCATCGTCATCAAACTGGGGGGGAGCGTCCTCGAGTACGAGGAAATGCTTGAGTCCACATTGCAGGATGTCCTTTTCATGGAGACGGTCGGGCTCTATCCGATCATCGTCCATGGTGGCGGAAAAGCAATCACCCGGGCCATGAACGAATCGGGGATCGAGCCCCGCTTTGTGCAGGGACGACGATACACCGACCCTGAGACCCTGGAAATCGTTTCGGAAGTTCTGTCGCAGGAGATCTCCGCGGACATCTGCCGACGAATCGAGTCGATGAACGGCTGGGCGATGCCGCTCCATTTTCGGACCACCAACGTCCTCTTCGGTACGAAGCTTGACCTGCGAGAAAACGGTCAGCGGGTCGACCTGGGCCGGGTCGGCAATGTCACGCGGATCGACGAATCTCGCTTGCGAAAACTCTTTTCGGCCGGTGTCATTCCGGTGATTCCATCGTTGGCAATCGATGAAGATGACGGCCAGCTTCTCAATGTTAATGCCGACACGGCCGCCTCGGCGGTTGCGGAGCTTCTCCGTGCGGAGAAGCTGGTCTTCATCAGCGATACCCCGGGCATCCTCGCCGACGAGCATGATGAAAGCAGCCTTCTCTCCAGCCTAAACGCCAGCGAGTGCCGAGCCCGAATGGCCGACGGAACGATTCGGGGAGGGATGATCCCCAAGGTCCAGGCATGTCTTGATTCTCTCTCGGCCGGCGTGGGCAAGGTCCACATCATTGACGGGCGAGTCCGACACTCGCTTTTGCTCGAGATTTACACCGCCAGCGGTGTTGGGACCGAGATTAGGCCGCGTTAATCTTTCGTGGCGACCGGCTCGGCAGGCCGACCGCTTTCCGGCTAGCCGACGACTTACATACGCATATTTTAACCTTTTGCTTGATTGAACTTAGGAGCCTCGATGGCGCCCGGGGAACGGGTTGGCCCGCCGTCGGTTTCCGACCTGTTCAATTCATGGAGTCGAGATGGAATCCTCAACGACCACTCTCTCTTCGAAAGAAACGATCGATCTGTTCGATCAGTACGTGATCGGCAACTACACTCGCTACCCGGCTTGCTTGACGAGAGGGGAAGGGTCAGAGATTTGGGATGCCGAGGGAAATCGCTACCTCGATTTCTTTCCTGGTTGGGGTTGTGATCTATTGGGGCACTGTCCCCCCCGGGTGGTGGAGGCGGTTCGCGAACAAGTGGGTCAGCTGATTCATGTGCCCAATACTTGGTACATGGAGTCTCAAGGGCGATTCGCGCAGGCCTTGGTCGAGCGGAGTTTCCCCGGCAAAGTCTTCTTCTGTAACAGCGGCGCGGAGGCCAACGAGGGAGCCATCAAGCTCGCCCGGGCGCACGGCTCCCCACGGACGAAAATCATCACCGCGCTCGATAGTTTTCATGGCCGGACACTGGGGGCCGTCAGCGCCACCGGTCAGCCGAAGTATCAGCAGGGATTTGGCCCCCTGGTTCCCGGCTTCAAACACGTTCCGTATGGCAACATCGACGCTATGGTAAAGGCGATTGACGACGAAACCGTGGCCATCATGGTCGAGCCGATTCAAGGCGAAGGGGGAGTCAACATCCCCCCGGCGGGTTACCTCGGGCGACTTCGTCAGCTTTGTGATGATCGGGGGCTGCTCCTCATCCTGGATGAAGTTCAGACCGGCATGGGGCGCACGGGAAAATGGTTCGCCCATCAAGAGGATGGGATCGAGCCCGACATCATGACGCTGGCGAAGAGCATTGCCGGCGGCATCGCGGGTGGGGCGATCATTGCCCGGTCGGCGGTGGCGGCTTCGCTCCGCCCCGGAATGCACGCCTCGACCTTTGGCGGCAACCCGATTCTGTGCCGGGCGGGATTGGCGTACATCGAAACCATCGAAGAAGAAGGCCTTCTCGATCGCGCGGTCGAGATCGGGCAACTATTCAATCGCGAATTGCAGAGCCTTCGCCAGGAACTAGGCGTGATCCGCGATGTTCGGATTCGTGGCGTGATGATCGGAATCGATCTGGCCATGCCCGGCGCGGGTATCGTCAAGGACTGTCTGGAGCATCGCCTGCTGATCAATTGCACGCACGAGACGGTTTTGCGGCTCTTGCCGGCGATGAACATCGCGGATGAACAGATCGAGGAAGGGATCGAGATTCTCGTGCAAGCGATTCGCCGGGCGGCAAGCTGACGGGGACGCAGGCGACAACGTTTCTGGGGAGAGTTCATGCGGCATCTGTGCAGTCTGCTCGACTTGAATCGGGACGAACTCGCGCATCTGGTGCGCCGCGGGATCGAGCTCAAGGCGGATCGAGGTCGCCCTGGGCACTCGGCGTTGCTGGCGGGGCGAATTCTCGGTTTGGTTTTTGAGAAGCCCTCGATGCGGACCCGTGTCAGCTTTGAGGCCGCCATCGGGCATTGTGGTGGGTCGGCCGTCTTCATGACGCAGCGAGAATTGGGCCTAGGCGAGCGGGAATCGGTCAAAGATTTTGCCCGGGTAGCCAGTCAATATCTCGACGTCCTTGCCGCTCGGACTTTCTCTCACGAGCGGATCCTAGAATTGGCGATGTATTCGAGTTGCCCGGTGATCAACGCTCTGAGCGATCGCGAACATCCATGCCAGATCCTCGCGGACCTCTGTACGATCGCGCAAGAGTTCGGGACGTTGGCGGGAAAGAGAATCGTTTTCGTGGGGGACGGCAACAACGTCGCGTTGTCGCTGGCCCATGCGGCCGTCCTTAGCGACATCGAATTTGTCCTCTCGGCTCCGGAGGGTTTCGGGTTTCGCGACGAGGTCCTTAAGGAATGCTTTGATGTCAACCCCCAAGCGAAAATCATCCTCGAACCCAACCCACAGAAAGCCGTCACCGGGGCTCATGTCGTCTACACCGACGTCTGGGCCAGCATGGGTCAAGAGTCCGAAGCCGACGAACGGCGAAAGTATTTCTTGGCGTATCAGGTTGATGCCCGACTGATGAAACAGGCACGCTCCGACGCTCGATTCATGCACTGCTTGCCTGCCCATCGAGGCGATGAAGTGACTGACGAAGTGATCGATTCCCCCGCCAGCTTGATCGTGGAGCAAGCGGGCTACAGGCTCCATGCGCAGAAGGCTCTCATCCTTTGGCTCCTGGGAATCGATAAATCCTAAGTGTCTTGCCAGCCTTTTCTTGCGATCTGACAAGGGGTTGGATTCCTCTTGTGTGATTTGCCCGTATCCCCTATGGACAAGGTCGGCATTCATCGCTTGCGTGGATGAATCGTCGGCCAGAAAGGGGATTGAGCGGATGAGTAGGGCTGTGGTGGCGTCGCTGATTCTGTTGAGCAGCTCGGTTGCCTGGTCGCAGCCAGGAAGTCTATTCGATATCGAAAATTCGCGAGTTGCCCCCACTCCCAAAAAGGTGAAGGCGAAGCCTGCTCCGGGGAAAGCGGTCGAGACCAGCGACGAAGTCCGCCCCATGGCCTATCCATTGAGCAAAGAGAATGGTCCTGTCTTAATCAAGGTCGCGTCGTTCATTGGTGAGCCGCACCTTCTCTACGCGGAAGCGTTGGCTCAAGAGCTTCGCGATCGTTATCGGCTTTCCTCCTATGTCTTCCGCTATCAACAGAAGATGGAGGGGTCGATGTCCGACGAGGATGCGGCTGCCTTCGAGAAGCAATTTCAGGTGAAGCCCCGCAGGCTGGTTCCGCTGACCGATCCTCCACTTAACTTTGTTGTTCTGGTCGGTGATTTTGCGTCGATGGATGATCCCCTGGCTCAGAAGACATTAGCTCGGCTTCGCAAGATGGAGATTCAATCCATCCCAGAGAAAATCTGGGAGCAGTACCGCATGTCGGCCATCGAGGATGCGAAGGGTAATTCAAAGAAGAATCATCCCCTCTCGTCCGCGATGCTGGTGCCGAATCCTCATCCTCAAGGTCGCAAATTTCAAAAATCGATCTCGCCGGAACTGGCTCGGATGATTGCCGAGATCAACACGTCTAGCCCCTACAGCGTTTATGAAAACCCGCACCCATACACGCTGGCGGTCGCACAGTTTGGTGGGACGACGGTTTTCGGCAGCAACGATAAAGAAAAGGGGCTGGCGGCGAAGATCTTCGGCGGGGCGGATTCTCCTCTTTCGCATGCCGCCCAGCAGGCGATCGGTCTGGCGGACGCCCTCCGCAAGCTCGGCTGGGAAGCGTACGTCTTTCATGGCCAATACGCCAGCATTGTCTGCGTGGGAGGATTCCCGGAGCTTGCCGACTTGAAGGATCCTCAGATGAAGGATCTTCGCTACCGCGTCATGTTCATGGATCAGCATCCCGACGTGATGGCGTTTCGCCAGAAAATAGCGGAAATCAAGCTGGCCGACATGACGCTCAGTCCGAATGCCGAGTTGATGTTGACGCCTCGTCCTCCGCGGGTGGCGGCTCTGGCACCGCTGGCCGAGTAGGATCCCCTTTCGGTTCCCCCGCTCCATAAGATGGAGGAGAGCAATGGAACTGGGAGGGTCGGGACGAAACAGGGAGTCTCGACAGAGGTCCCTTGCCGTGGGGGTGATCCAACCGATGTGTCGTTGCGCGTGGACGCGATCCAACCTTTTATTGGCGACCAGTTTTTTATGGTTGGTTGCTTCTGTCCCACTTCATGCACAGAAAGCTTCCGTCCCGGCTGACCCTAAGAAGCCGACCGGCCCGAAGGCCGAGAGCTCCCTCGACGCGGCCCCGCCGGCAAAACGAAACGACTTCATCATGGCGCCGGGCGCTCCGCGCCCACCCATCAAGGGCTTTCGAGAGACACAGACACAAAGCGTTCCCGAGCCGACAGGAAAGAAGTTGGATGACTTGCTTCGCGGTGATTCGAAAGACGATGCCGCGATCGACGCATTCGCCAAAGCGCAGGTCTCTCGATTGACGCTCAAGGGGAACGAAGCCGATCGGCAAATCTTGGTGATGATCAATCGGACGTCCGATAGCCGAGCACGTTACGACGAAGAGAGCGTTCGCAAATACAAGACCGCCGTCGAGAAGTACCTGAACGATCTCTTAGGCAACAGCGTGGTGGTGCAGGTGAATGCCTTGCATGTTGCGTCGTCCATTCAGAACGGTTTCGGCGACGTCCCGGACGGGGTGCCGATGTTTTTGAAGGTGCTCAAAGATCCAGCCCGCGAGGATGCGGTCAAGTTGATGGCCCTGGTGGGCTTGATCCGGGCGAAGGAGCAAAATCTAATCAAGGCGGCCGAGGAAGGCGAAGCGTCGGCCGTGATCCTTAAGGAACTTCAAAAGGAAGATTTGCAGTCCGTCCTCGAAGCCAAGCTTTATGAAACGCTGGGATCACTGGGACGATCTTACGCTCAGTTGCCTGGAGATGTCCAGGTCGCGTCCCGGCTGGCGGCGGGAGCGATCGATCCCGATAACTCTCTCGACGCTCGCGTCGAGGCGGCCCGAGCGTTGGCCAAGATGACGTTGGGGGATCTTTCGGAATGGAACTCAAAGTTACAGGCGGAAGTGATCGCCGGGGCGCTGCGAGATTGGGTGCAGGCATCGGACGATCGGCAAAGTAAAGGGATCGATGCCCGCAAGTACGAAGCGTATCTTTGGCTCAAAGCGATCACCAAAAGTCTCGATCAGCCCCCCAATCAAGCAAGTGCCGAGTTCAAGGACTTCGCGCAAAAGGTAGCGATCGAGGGGACACTTTATCCCTTGATGCGAGAAGAGTCGGTCACTCCCGACGAGATTGACCGATGGCTTGAAAAGAATTCAGTCGGAGAGAATCGAAAGCTCGCCCCGCGCGGGCCGACGATCCCGGCGAGAAGCGAACCGAAAGCGACGACGGCCGCCGCCCAGCCTTAGCAGGCAAGGGTGTTCGTGGTCGCCCCAAGGTGCAGGGAGGCATCTTTGTGGCAGGCTGGTTGATAGCACTTTCTGTGTTGATCGCTCCACCGGGCAACACCGCCGGACGATCGTTTTCGGCCGACAAGGCGCATAAGAAACTGATCGAACGACTCTCGCGTCCCCCGGTCGAACAGGTGGAGTCTTCCCCGGTCTCGGCCAGCGATGTTCCAACCCGCGATTTGACCGATGATCAATTGCTTGAACAGCTCAACGAATCGACCTGGGTCCTTCGGTCGGCATCGTCGGATCCGCCGCTCGCGTACCGTCCCCCTTGGCATCATCCCGCCGTCACCGAAATGGTCGCGCGGATAGAGGGCAACCCAAACGACAAAATCAAGCTGGAGAAAGTTCTGGCCGAAAGGCTTCGGCGCGGAGGCCCCGTGGGCCGATTTCACTCGGCACTGGTTCTGGCGGAGACGGGGAGCACGCGCGGGATCGAGGAACTCAATCGGCATCTACTCGACGAGGATTCTCCTCTCCCGAGCCGATCGCAAGCGGCATGTGCACTGGCTCGGTTCGGAAAAATGCTTGACCCTGTTGGGTTCGAAAAGTTGTTGACGCCATGGTTAGCCGATGGTGATCTCTCGCGCCGGGTGTTAGCGGAAAAGGACGAACCGCTGATCGCGGCTCTCGCCCATGCGCTGTTCGCCGCTCGGGAGGCCGACCCGTCGTACGATCCTTCTCAGGACCAAACCGCTCTGCTGCTCGCCCGCGCTCCGTCTCCGGTTCTTCGTCGCGTGGTGGCGATGGGTCACGCTGGCAGACCTTGGACGGAGATCTCCTCTCTATTGGAGCAACTCCTCCGCGATTCGGACCCCGCGGTTCGTCGATCGGCGTTGGCTGCGT
The DNA here is from genome assembly GCA_019753235.1 of bacterium. Taxonomy (GTDB): domain Bacteria; phylum Planctomycetota; class Planctomycetia; order Kolteriales; family Kolteriaceae; genus JAIELF01. The sequence continues at coordinate 22,594 of JAIELF010000024.1, read as the reverse complement.
TGCTGGCGCATCCGACGCCGGCCGGTCGAGAGGTCGTACTCCGTCTGACGCGGGACGGCGATATCGCGGTCTCGGTGACGGCCATTCGTGGATTGAATGCTTATCCAGATAATCAAACGCTCACGCGATTGGCGGAACTTGCCGAGAGTGCTTCTCCCCTCGTGCGAGAAGCAGTGATGGCGTCGGCGGGCCAGCTTGGACAAGAGGGAATCGTTCTCCGCGGGGCCGGCGATTCGCAGGCCAGTGTCCGCGTGGCTGCCGCGCGGTCGCTGGCGGGGATGAAAACACCTTCGTCGCTCGCGGCCCTTTCTCGATTGTTGGATGATGACCGGGCCAGCGTCGTGCAGTCGGCGGTCCTCGAATCGCTTGAGCAGGTTCCGCCCCGAGATTCCGTTCCACTCTTTTTTCATGCGATGGAATCATCTTCTGCCCGGACGAGAACGGCGGCGGCCGAGGGTCTCGCTCGGGTCACTGTCAACGTCCCCTTCCGCGATCAGTATGCCGAACAATCCTTCGATCATTGGCGCCAAACGCTCGCTTCGTTTCGGCCAACAGACCCTCCTGAATCGCGCGGCCCGCAGGTCCTGGCGATGAAAGAAGCGTGGACTAGCTTGATCCCCAAACGCTCACTCGGCACTGTCGGAGGTGCCGGGCCGAATGTTGCTCGGGTGGACGATCTTGCCTTGCAAAAGGTCTGCGCTCAGCTCGCGCGGGGTCCTCTCTCTGCCGATCGGATCGCGCCGCTTTCTTCCGTTCCCTTGACTAACATCGAGCAGGCTCTTTTGTCGGCCGACCTCCTTCCGTCCCGCGAATTCATCCGCAAGATCCTGGAGCCAAGAGACTCAGCGTACGGCATGATGGTCGATCTCGATCAGGCTTCGCCGAGCGTGGTGACGACGCTTGTGGTGCAGTTCGATCGAAGGCCGATGACGAACATGCAAGCGGTGATGGTCGCGATGGCGGCTCGACCGGAGGGGGGCCGGGATCTTTGGATTCGTCTGGTCCCATTGGCCATGAAGAGCTTGGCGGTATCGACCGAGCCGATCGCAAAGGTCGCGATCGATCGGCTCACCCGACTCGGATTAACGCATGCGGACGAAATGGTCCGGGAGATGACCTGTCAACAGATCGAAGCCTACCCGTTGGTGGCGACTCCTGACGGGCTTGCAAGCGTCATGACCGATCCCTCTGAACGTGTTCGCCGAGCGGCGATCCGGGCGGCAGGTGCGACGGCGGATCAGGGGACGAAACCTTCCTTGCGAGAGGCAATGAAGAGTTCGTCGGTCGCTATTCAGCTCGAAGCGGCGGCGCAACTATTGGCTCAAGGGGACAAGGAAGGTTTCGAAACGTTGCGTCGATTGGTTGCTTCGCCCGATGACGAAGTCCGCCGACGCGTCGTCGAAGAACTGACCAAGAACCCGCGCGTTGATCGCGAAGGGACACTTCAGCTTTTGACCCAGCTTCTTTCGGATGCCAAACTAGAGATTCGACAGCGGGCCCTCGTTGGATTAGAAGAGGTGGTCGGTCCGCTCGAAGGTGATCCTGATCGAGGGATCGGTCGACCCCGTGTCTTCACCGAGGAGCAAGTGTCCCGTTGGAAACGAACGATGGCTTCGTACTTTTCGCCGGCCGACTCCGACGAGAAGCTTCGTCGCATGGAGCTGATCCGCAAAACGCAGGAATCGCTGCAGGTCCTTCCCGTCGCCAACTGATCAGCAGAATGGTCGTGGCGATGATTTGGACCGTCGCGGGCTGCGCTTACATCCCGCCAGGCCCTCCGACCCGTTTTTCCACGACGATCTTCAAAGGTAGGATCATGTCGGCAGGCCAACCTGTCGCGGTCGGTTGGGTGGCGGTGTACCCGATCAACGCGACCATCGGCGAGGTGGCCTCTGCCCGAGTAGGACCCACCGGCGAGTTTTGTATTCCGCGCGCCCCGGTCGGACCGGTGGCGGTTCGCATCACGCTGCCCCGCTCGCTTCGCGAAGAACTGGGTCGGCAATCGCCCCCCTTCGGAAAATGGCTAGAGAGCTCCGCCAGCGTCGGCACGCGTTGGCGGGCAGACACGACCCGCTCGGAAGAATGGTGGGTCGACCTGGCCAATCCGGGAGAAAAGCCTGGTGAATCGCTTCGGTCAGAACCCCACTAGGAGAATTAGCCGGCCAACCCGTTATCTTCTTCGTGATCGTTCATGACGGAAAACATTGTTTCGATAGATAGTTAGGACGAGCCAAGCTCGTCTAGACGCCGCTTCGGTCAGCCTGATAAACTACCATGCGGAGGGGTTCGCCTCTCCCCCTGCCCTGTCCGGTCATCGCGCGGATAGACTCCTCGCCGTGTCGCGGACGAAGTTGCTTCCTGTTCAAGACGCGGTTGGGACGGTCCCAGTTTACCGCCGTTGAACTCTCCCGGAGACGATTGCCGAATGAGAGTTTCGCTACTGACCGGGATCCTTTTGCTGGCATGGGGAAACGTTCTCCATAGCCAAGAAGGCCCCGCATCCGAAGAGTACTTTGAACGGCACGTCCGACCGGTCTTCGCGACCCACTGCTTCGAATGTCACGGCGAAAAGAAACAAGAGATGTCTCTTCGCCTTGATAATGCGACCAGTTTCCTCAAAGGAAGTCAGAGCGGTCCTCTGATCAATTCTGCTCAACCCGAGGCGAGTCGGCTTCTCGACGTCTTAGCGCACACGGGTGATATCCAGATGCCCCCCGACGCCCGGCTGCCGGCCGAGCAGATTGAAGCGATTCGGCAATGGGTTCTGGCGGGAGCGGTTTGGCCGAAGTCCGATGCCGGGACGGGAACATCCTTAACCCCTCAACAGCTAGCGAAGAACCACTGGTCGTTTCAACCCGTTCAGTTTCACCCCCTGCCCGAGGTCCGATCCACCAACCGGGAAAAGAACTTGATCGATCGTTGGGTGCAAGCTGGCTTGGAACAGAAAGGTCTCCATCGGGCCGAGCCGGCCGAGGCGCGGGTCCTCCTTCGAAGGCTTTCGTTCGACCTCACAGGATTGCCCCCCACGCGGGAAGAAGTCGATTCTTTTGTCGAGGCGGACCGCGAGTTCTCCAAGCCGGATGCCGCCAACCGAGAAGTCGATCGCCTTCTCGCCTCCCCTCATTACGGCGAGAAATGGGCTCGGCACTGGCTGGATGTGGCTCGCTATGCCGACACCAAGGGGTACGTCTTCGTCTCTGAACGCCGATACCCGTTCGCTTACACTTACCGAGATTATGTCATCGAATCGTTTAACAGCGATAAGCCCTACGACCAATTCGTGCGCGAACAGATTGCCGCCGACCGCCTGGCCGATTCCAACGATAAAAAGTCGCTGGCCGCGTTGGGTTTTCTCACGGTTGGTCGGCGTTTTCTCAACAACGGGCCAGACATCATGGATGACCGAATTGATGTCGTCACGCGCGGCCTACTCGGGCTGACGGTCAGTTGTGCCCGCTGCCATGATCACAAGTACGATCCGACGTCGACGGAAGATTACTACGCGCTCTACGGAGTCTTTCAGAGCAGCCCCGAGCCGGACGAGCGTCCTCAAATCGGTCCCTCGACATCGCCCGTCGAGTTCGCGAAGTACGAGCGATCCCTGGAACAAAAGCAGGGGGAGATCAATGGGTTCATCGCTCGCAAACGGGATGAAAAGGAAGCAAAACTTCGAAAGGAGCTTCCGAGATTGATCATGGCCTGGCACGAGGCCAACGGTCAGCCGAGCGGCGAATTGGTTCAGAAGACGGCCGTCGATTCCGGACTCACGCAAGCGGTGGTTCGGCAATTCATCGATAAGTGGCAGCGATTTCTTTCGGAAAGACTTCGTCCCGACCATCCCGTCTTTGCAGTCTGGGCGCGGTATCAAGCCATGCCTCCAGACCAGATCGCCACCGCCTCTTTTCCTTGGCAGAGTAACAGTTCTACCGATTCCTTCCTGCTGCCCGCGGTGCTTAAGGTCTTTCAAGAGGCCCAACCAACCTCCATGCGGGATGTCGTCGATCGATATTGTCAACTCCTGACGAACAAGTCGCCTGATTTGGCGATCGTTCGGCAAGTCCTTGATGAACCGGGCTCGCCCGTCAAGATTTCGGTGGAGGAGACTGTTTCGACTTTCGATCAAGGCGAGCGAAATGAGTTGACCAGATTGCGCAATCAACGTGAAGCAGTCCGCGTGACGCATCCCGGCGCGCCTCCGGAGGCGATGATCTTGACGGATGCTCCCACGCCATCTGACTCGCCGATCTTTGTTCGCGGCAATCCCGGCAGGCATGGGCCTCTAGCTCCTCGGCGATACATCAGTTTTCTCGATTCCGCCGATCGGCCTCGTTTTCAGGAGGGGAGTGGCCGAAAGGAGCTCGCCCAGCGAATTGCGTCGGCGGATAACCCGCTCACCGCGCGAGTGATGGTGAATCGCGTTTGGCAATGGCATCTGGGCCAGGGTCTTGCCCCCAACACCAGCGACTTCGGGCTCAGGGCCGAACCCCCTTCCCATCCCGAACTGCTCGATAGCCTCGCGGAGCGATGGGTCGGTTCGGGTTGGTCGCTAAAAGATCTGCACCGGGAAATCCTCACCAGCGATGTCTACCGCCAATCGAGTGCCGACCGTCCCGAAGCCCGAGCGGTCGATCCAGAGAATCGGCTTTACAGTCGATTCCAATCGCGACGACTGACCCTCGAAGAGATGCGTGACGCGGTGCTCGAAACCTCGGGGGAACTCGATGAAGCGCTTCTCGGCCGAAGTGTTGCGATCGTCGGAGAGAAAGCATCGAATCGCCGAGCGGTTTACGCGTATGTGGATCGGCAAAACCTCGAAAGCTTCTTTCGAACGTTCGACTTTGCCAATCCGAACACGAGCGCCCCGCTTCGGTTCGTCACAACCGTTCCACAGCAGGCACTGTTTCTTCTCAATAGCTCATTCATTTTGGATCGGTGTCGATCCATGGCTGACGAGTGGTCGGCCGCGTCGCAGGCTTCTCTCGAAGAACAAGTCGACGAACTCTATTGGCGCGTCCTTCGGCGGTCGGCAACGCCGGCCGAGATTGAAACAGGCGTCGCGTTCATTCTCGCGGAATCGGCACGTCCACCGGCAGAACGCTCGCGGTGGAGTTACGGTTGGGGCGGTTTGGATTCCGTGACAGGCAAAGTCAGCTTTACGCCGATGAAATTCTTTCGTCGCGATCATTGGCAACCCCGTGAGAAGTTTCCGCATCCCGACGTCAGTCACCTGGTCTTGAATCGAGTCGGCGGGCATCCCGGAATCAACTCTGCTCAATGTGCGATTCGACGATTCAGTGTTCCATCGACAGGAAAGCTTCGTCTCTCGGGCAAGATTCAGCACCAGACGAAAGAAGGAGACGGCGTCCGCGCGGCGGTCATCTCCAATCGTGCGGGCTTAGTGAAACAATGGACCGTTCAAGCAGACAAAATCGAAATGCAACTGGACCCGATCGACGTCGTCGCCGGCGAGACAATCGACTTTCTCGTCGATCCATTAGCCAACGACAATTTCGATTCGTACCAGTGGCAAGTCCGTGTCGAGTTGGAGTCTTCGTCGGCAGAAGTGATGTTTTTTGATTCGACGAAAGAGTATGCCGGCCCGACCGAGCCTCTTTCTCCCTGGGCAAGGTTCGCGCAGGTCCTTCTATTATCCAACGAGTTTGCTTTCATCGATTGACGGAGAGGGCTGTGAAAAGACCACGTGATGTCACTGGCGCGACACAACCTCCGCCGATCTCTCGGCGCGAGCTTCTTCACCGTTGCGGCATGGGAATGGGGGCTCTCACCCTTCCGGCTCTGTTCTCGACCGCGTACGGAGCCGAGACTTCCTCGTCGCCGCTCATGCCCCGCTCACCCCACTTCGCTCCGAAAGCGAAACGGGTGGTGCATATCTTCCTCAACGGTGGATGCAGCCACATCGATACTTTCGATCCCAAGCCCGAACTCACCAAGCGACACGGGCAGCCTCTCCCCTCGCCCAACCTGTCCACCGAGCGTCCCACAGGTTCGGCCCTAGGGTCCCCCTTCTCCTTTTCGCGTTACGGCCAAAGTGGCATCGAGGTGAGCGAAATCTTCAAACATACGGCCGAGTCGGTCGATCAAATGTGCATCGTTCGATCCATGCAAGCGGACGTCCCCAATCATGAACCTTCGCTGATGCTCATGAACTGCGGCGACGCTCGACAAGTCCGCCCCAGTCTGGGTTCGTGGGTCCTTTATGGGCTCGGAACAGAGAATCAGAACCTGCCCGGCTTCATCGTAATGTCTCCTCGTGGCTACCCGATTGCCGAGACTCAGAACTGGCATTCCGGATTCTTGCCCGGCGTCTTTCAAGGGACCTATGTCGACCCGGTCCATACCGATATCGATCGACTCATCGAACATATTCAAAGCCAAGATTCTTCCCTCGAAGAACAACGCCGGCAACTGGATCTCCTTTTGTCGATGAACCGAAAACACGCCGCCAGTCGTCCGCACGACTCGCTTCTCGAGAGCAGACTCGAATCGTTCGAATTGGCCTACCGCATGCAAATCGATGCGACCGACGCGTTCGACGTCGAGCGAGAGCCCGCCTACATTCGCGAAATGTACGGGCCCGGTGTTCATGCTCGGATGATGCTCACCGCCCGGCGACTTCTGGAACGGGGCGTTCGCTTCCTTCAGCTTTGGCACGGCGAGGGTCAGCCATGGGATTCGCACGACGATATTGCGGACAGACATCGCAAGCTGGCCGGCGAATGCGATCAGGGGATCGGCGCATTTCTGAAGGATCTCAAACTTCGCGGCCTGCTGGATGAAACCCTGGTCGTCTGCACGGGCGAGTTTGGTCGAACGCCGACTGTCGAGCTTCCTACACCGGGGTTGAACGATGGTAAAGCAAACGGCCGAGATCACAATCATTACGGCTTCACCGCCTGGCTTGCGGGTGGCGGCGTCAAAGGGGGCACGGTCTACGGCGCCACCGATGAGTTTGGCTTCAAAGCCGTCGAGAATCCGGTTCATGTTCATGACTTGCACGCCACGATCTTGCACTTACTTGGCTTCGATCACGAGAAGCTCACGTTCCGCTTTGCCGGAAGAGACTTTCGGCTGACCGACGTGCATGGCAAAGTTGTTCACGAAATCATCGCGTGATCTTCTCGCTTCGGTGATCTCAATCACATACATCGTGATTGCCCCGCCCTCTTTGCTCACCGACGACGTTAGCTGCGGAATATGACATGCATGTGACCACGCTCAGGCTTTGGCCCGTGGCCGTACTTTTTTTGGGCGACTTCATCGCGCGCGGAGCATCCACCATCTACGTCGATCATCGTCGTGGTAACGACCGCCGCGATGGTGTCTCTGCAACTGTCGATGGGTATCACACCGGGCCGGTGCGAACGGTGCAATCGGCGCTTCGGCGAGTGGCGATGGGTGGACGGATCGTCATCCTGCCAGTGTCGGAACCCTACACCGAGTCGTTCGTCGTCGAAGGAAAACGCCGACTGGGGAGTGCGCGACGACCACTGACCATTGATGGCGGTGGACAAGAATGGGTCGGCTGGCGGCCCATCCCCGATGAATGGACGCATCGTCGAGGGGAACTCTTTCGTCTCGATCGCCCCACGAAGACGTTCACTCGCCTCTATCAAGCGGGTAAGCCGATCGCGATGTCGCTGGACGATCCAGATCAAGCAAGCGGAACGCTCTTGGCGGGGCAGGCTGCTCGCCATGAGACGCTTCTCTTCTTCGCGGGTAAGAATCTGCGCATGCCGGCAGAAGAAGATCTTTGGGCGACAAGTCTGCCGGGAGGAGTTGTGTTCGATGGAGCGTCGCATGTCGTGCTTCAGAACTTCATTTTTCGAGGTTACCGCATCGACGCGATTCAAGTTCGCGGTGTTTGCCGAGACATCACGATAAAAGCATGCGAGATTCACCACTCCGGGCGCGGTGGGATTTATGTTGGGTCATGTGCCGATGTCGCTGTCACGCAAGTTTCGATGAGCGACCTCCCGAAGGCAGGCATTCTTGCGGAGGATCGCGCGCGTGTTCGTCTGCGTGGAGTGACGACCGACGGCGTCGCGAATCGAATCTCGATGGGCGAAGATGTCGTGGTTGATGATGACGGCAAGCCCGCGGATCCTCGGAAGACTCCGTCGACCAGCCCTACCCTTTTGCCACCGACAGAACCGTTGGCTGAACCCGATGCCCCAGAGATTCCGTCCGATCTCCCCTTACGACCAACCCCTGGTCGTCATCGGTAGAAGATGGCGAAGGGGAACCGTTTCTAGCCTGGAATCATCCTTTGCGTTCGCTCATTGGCGCGAATCGGAAGACTTGGGACGTCGCGTCGTGGAGGGAATAAGAGGAATTTATCTTCAGATCTTCCTCATCTTCGCAACAATAAGAAGGGAGCTTTACCACGGAGAGGGATGAAGCCAAGGATGGATCAGATCGAGGAGATTCTCGGGCCTTCGGGTCGAGTGGCCCGTCGACTTCGGAACTATGAGACTCGCCTTGAGCAGAGCCAGATGGCGCAGCGAGTTTACGCCGCCATCGATTCGGCTTCCCCGTTGGTGGTCGAAGCAGGGACGGGCGTCGGTAAGAGCTTCGCGTACCTGGTCCCTGCCCTGTTGGCAGCGACTCGCGAATCCGACACCAAACGGGTAGTGGTCTCGACTCATACGATCAGCCTGCAAGAACAACTGATTCAAAAAGACATCCCCTTTCTGCGTAGTCTTTGGCCGCAAGAGTTCTCGGCGGTGCTCGTCAAAGGACGCTCGAATTATCTGAGTCGGCGCCGGTTGCAAGTGGCTCTTGCTCGCGCGGATCAGACGCTTTTCGAAGAGGAAGCCCATCGCCAGCTAGAATCCGTCGCGCAGTGGGCCGAGTCGACAGGTGACGGAAGCCGAAGCGATTTGACTTCATCGCCGTTGCCCATCGTTTGGGAGCAGGTGCAAAGCGAGCATGGTAACTGCCTGGGGCGAGCCTGTCCCGAGCATGAGAAGTGTTTCTACTATGCGGCTCGGCGACGAGTCTGGTCGGCGAATTTGCTGGTGGTCAATCACAGTCTCTTTTTTGCCGACCTGGCCCTTCGGCAACGAGGCTTCAGTATTTTGCCCGACTACCAGATTCTTGTCCTGGATGAAGCTCATACGCTCGAGGAGGCCGCCTCGAATCATTTGGGTCTCTCCATCAGTCGCGGGCAGGTCGATTACCTGATGAATCGGCTTTACAACGAGCGGACCCAGAAAGGTCTTCTCATTGCCCATCGATTGGAGAGCTTGATCGAAGGTGTGCAGCAGGCTCGGTATCTGTCGCATGATCTTTTTGACGATGTTCATCATTGGTTAAGCGAAAGGAGACTGAGTGTTTCGCGCATGTTGCCGGGCGTGGTGACCGATCGGTTCTCGGATGTACTTAAGAGTTTGGCCCGGTTGATGAGCGAGAAAGCTCCATCGATCGAGAAAGAAACCGAGCGGATCGAGTTGACCGCCGCCGCCCTACGCTGCCGGGATCTGGCCGATTCCATTCGAACCTGGATTGGCCAAGAGATCGAGGGATTCGTCTATTGGGCCGAGAGTGACGATCGAAGACGAACCACGCTATCGAGTAGCCCCATCGATGTCGGCACGACGCTTCGGGAGATGCTTTGGACCAAAGGATCCACCCCGATCCTCACTAGTGCCACGTTGAGTGCAGGAGGTGAAAAGGGGTTTGATTACTTCCGTTCTCGTATCGGGCTCGCGGATTCACCGTCGCTACTTTTGGGGAGCCCTTTCGATTACCCATCGCAATGCGAGCTGCACATCTTGGCGGACATGCCCGATCCATCGGCTGATTCGGCCCGCTTCGATCGTGCTCTGATCGATCGGTTGACGACGTGGATTGACTCGACGCAAGGGGGCGTCTTCATCCTTTTCACCAGTCACCGAGCACTTCGTCAAGCGGCCGAGGCGCTGGCGGGTTGGCTGGCTCAGCATGAGTACGATCTGGTATCGCAGAGTTCGGGAATGCCCCGTTCCAAAATGCTCGAGGTCTTTCGTCGATCGCCTCGCGGTGTCCTCATGGGAGCGGATAGTTTTTGGCAAGGGGTCGATGTGCCGGGCCAAGCTCTGCGGAGTGTGATCATCACCAGGCTCCCATTCTCGGTCCCGGATCGACCGGTGGTGGAAGCCCGTTTGGATGCCGTTCGGCAGCGCGGCGGGAATCCTTTTAAGGACCTGACCCTTCCCGAGGCGATCTTGAAATTCAAGCAAGGCTTTGGTCGACTGATTCGATCGAGAAGCGATCACGGGCAAGTCGTCATCATGGATCCACGCATCATCACGAAGCCCTACGGCAAGCGATTCCTAGAGGTTCTTCCGCCTTGCCCCGTCCATATACATCGATCAGGCGAAGTGATGCTTCTGGAACAGGAAGAGTGCGAGAGTTGATCGGTCGGCAATCCCCTCTGGATGCTTCACCAGGGGGCTTGCATCATGCTGACGACATAGTCGGCCATTTCGTCGTAGATTTTCTCTTGAGCGGTGGCTTGGGATTGGCCCAGATCGATGACGTAAGAACCGTTGTTATCGATGGTGAATGACTGCGTCGTCTCTTTGATAACTCCCCCAGAGCGATTATCGACCCAGGTGAGCGACAGGTTCATCATCATCAATCCGCCGCGGGGGTTGTCTGCCCCGTCTTCGCCGAAAGGGGCTTTGAAATAATTGATGATCTTGCCGCGAAGCTCCGTGTCGCCGCCCGATTGGACGACTTTGAATGGCGTTTGAGCCTCGATGGCTTTGACAACTTTCTCCGTCAGTTGGATTTCGACATCACGCCGAAAACCGGTCGATTGAAAGATCGGCACCGACACCGTTTCGATGTCGGGCGAATAGAGACCTCGCGTGGCGTATCCGCAACCGGCCAGCGTACCAATCGCCAGGGCAAACGCCGTTTCAAGAATCAGCCTTGCACGCTTGGTCACAGAATCTCCTGAATCACTTTTCTTCCCATCAGATCATTCGTTTTGCCTAAGGGGAGCAAGTGTCGATTGCTTCTCCCCCAGGGGGCGATTGCTGTTGATTAGAGTTGATCAAGCCAGTTTCGCAGTCCCCAGGTCGACTTGCTCTTCGGCGCGGGTCGATCGTCGGGAGCCGACGTCGAGCTTTCGACTCGCTGCGGAGCCTCTGCACCCGGGAGCTGACTCTCGCCAGCGGTATTCGCGAAGAATGGGGATGGTGAACGATTGGCGGTCCAGCCACCACTCTTCGGATTGTTGACGAATTCCTTGAGGCTGAAATGCTGGGTCTCTAGACCCTTTAACTCGTCGAGTTTTTCCTTGGCCAGGCGAGCCCAATCCGTGTCCGGATACTTCTTAACGACTTCGGTGTAGTAGAATTTTGCGGAGGTGTAGAGCCAACGCTTGCGAAAGTCTTCGCCGCTGATGAAGTCTCGTTTGGCTCTTTCAATGTGGATGGCCCGAAGGTCCGCTTCGAGCCGACGTCTTTGGTCATCACCATATTGCTCGGCCGTATCCAAAGCCGCCTTGCCCATTTGCTCGGCACCGCTCAAGTCAGAAGAATCGTACTGAGGCCCGCGATACGAGCGAAGAAATGCCTGCTCGGCTAGGATCTTCGCCTTCGACGCATGTTCGCTTTGGGGCTGGTCAGCAACCAGTTGTTGATAGTAGCCGGCCGCCTGCACGTACCGGTCAGAGATGAAGCTCTGAGCAGCCGCCATCATGACCGCGTCATCCGTCAACGGACCGAAGGGGTCGAACTGTTGGATCACTTCGACCGTTTCAATCGCCCGGCCCTCTGCATCAAACACAGGACGAGTCCGGTCGAGGAAGTTGATGTAGCGAGAGAAACCGTATTTGCCTGATTTCCCCTCAGCCCGAAGACGCGAATCTTCCAACCAGTAATAAGCGATGTCGTAGGATCGCTGTACCGCTTGAGGCATGTAGCGAGTGTTGGGATACTTCATCAATAGTTTGTGATAGCTGTCCTGGGCTTTGGGGAGCATGTCGAGCTTGAACTGCGACTCGGCCAGCATGAAGAGAATATCCTCCTCCACAGCCTTGTCTTTGAACTTGCGAGCGAGTGACTTGAAAGCCTTCTGTGCTCCCTCGTAATCCTCTTTGCGAAAAAGATCCTCGGCCTTGAGGAACTCCTCGTTCGTTTCACGGTCGATCGTTCGCTCTTTCTGAAAGGTTGACGCCACGGTAGGTTCTTCGGTGTCGAAGCCAAATCGGCGTTTGGTCTTTGTCCAGAGAGATTCACGTACCGGTGTCGTCGCGGGAGCCGGCCGAGACCAGAACGAACCAAAGTTCCACCACGATCGCGTGGAAGATTCGTCCGTCGTGGGCTCCGCGGGAATCCGTTCTTCGTCAGGTATCATTCGGGTGACTGGATCGGGAGTAGTTGAGGGATCAAGCCGAGGCGTCGTGCTCGTCGCCTTGGGAATTGTTCGGACCGACGTGCTTCCTCCGTTCGACACAGGCTGGGGTTGACCCAGCGATTGAGCGAAACCGTTCCCGGCAACGCCCACCCACAACACCATGATCAATCCACTGACGAAGCGACCGTGAAGCACGACTATCCTCCCTAATCGAGAGCGACTCGTTACGAACAGGGATCCACATGAGGAGAATCGACGGTTGCGAGATGCCGTATAGATCAATGCCAAGATGGGTCAATCCCAAACGGCACGGGGCCGAGCATCTTTCCGGGCAAAAAGTGGAGAGGGGTCAGAAACGTTACTCTGGGTTGGCGTGGTTGGTTGTCGAAATGGGGCGAATTCGGATCCGCCCTATCGCTCGGTCGGTTGCTTCCAGAATCGTGAATTGGAAGCCCGCGTGCTCGAAGGATTCATCCTGGTGAGGGATTCGCCCCAGAATATTGGCGACGAACCCTCCCAGAGTGTCGTAGTCTTCGCCTTCGGGAATTTGCAGGGGGATAGCTTCGTTTACAGAATCAATGTCGAGCCGTGCGTCGACGTTGAACGACTGCTCGTCGATGCGTTCAATCGGTGGTCGTTCGTCTTCGTCATACTCGTCACGAATATCGCCGACGATCTCCTCCATGATGTCTTCAATGGTGACCAGTCCCGCCACGCCGCCGTAATCATCCAGCACGATCGCCAGATGAATTCCTCCCTTCTGAAACTCACGCAGCAAAATGTCGACGGGCTTCGAATAGGGGACATACAGGGGCTGGCGAAGCTGAATAAAGGAGAGGTCTGCCGTCGCGGAGTTCTCCAAGTGTGGGAGCAAGTCCTTCGCGTAGAGGACGCCGACAATGTCGTCGCGGTTGCTTCCGTAGACCGGGACGCGCGAATGTCCCGACTCGGCAACTTTTTGCCGAGCGTCTTGGATGGTGGTCTGGATGGGGAACATTTCCAGATCGGTGCGCGGCGTCATGATCTGCCCTACTTCGACCTGATGCAAATCCATGAGTCCAGCAATCATGTCGACTGCTTCGGGCATCACCTGTCCTTCGCGTTCTCCTTCGTTGACGACGGTTCGGATTTCCTCTTGAAGAGGACTGGTGCCGGGATCGTCTTGCGTGCTGAATCGATGAATGAACTCGCTCCAGCCCGATTCCAACCAGACGACCGGATAAATGGCCAGTCGCAGCAAGTTCAGTAACGTCCAGGACCAGTAGAGGATCGGCTCGGCAAAGGCTTCGCCGATGGGTCGCGCGACGCCATTCTCCAGAAGCACGGCCGCGAGTGAAAAGAGGGCGAAATACGCCAGCCACGATGCCGAGTCGGCCGAGCGAGTGTGAAGGTAGATCACCGCGGCCAGTGCCAACAATAAGAGTCGATTCCACAACCGCAAGGCGAGGACGACTTCGTCATCGTGAGCGAGAATCTTGCCTAGCATATCGCGTTGTCGGCGCGCGCAGTACCGCTCGAGCCGACTCCGGGAGAACTCGGTCAATGCACCGAGCCAGATGGCCGACAGCAGCAGCAAAGCGACAACGGCAAACGCAGCCAAAGGGAGCATTTAGGCGGGCCCTTTCGATCCACGTTTGGGAGCCTTGGGTCGGCTCTTAACGCTGCGGCTCGCGGGCTTGGGGGTCGGCTTCGATTTGGAAGGAGCACGGACGGGGCCGTTCCAATCGTGAAGGAGTTGCTCTTGTCGCCTCTTCATTTGCCGAGCATCCCCCGCATCATGATCGTCGTAGCCGACCAGATGTAAGAGCCCGTGAATGATGTAAAGCATGATCTCTTGTTCAATCGTGTGGCCGAAGCGCGGGGCCTGTTGAGCGGCAAACTCGGTGCTGATGACGATCTCGCCCACCACGTCGGCATCATGGGACTCGTACGGAAAGGTGATGACATCCGTGGGATAGTCGTGCTGCAGATGCTGTCGATTGACTCGGTGGATCACTTCATTGTCAACAAAGGCGAGGACAATTTTTGCCGATGTCACTTCCTCGGCCCGCAACACCTGGTGGACAAGGCGTCGAATCGGCGCCCGGCGAAGGGGGACGATCTTTTGGCTGTCGGCAATTTCGATCTCGACCATGTTGAAAGAACGTTCCTCGAAACGAAGGGGATGCCGAGCACGGCTCGGTCGGTCATTTTTTGGCTGCAAGTATCAGCAGGTCCTCTTTTGCCTCTTTGCAAGCTCCTCGGTCAGGAACACGTTCGGCCGAGGTTGATCTCCCTTCCCTGGTGGTCTGTTAGACCGCAGCCGGATACTTGATTCGACCATGATACACGCTTGTCAGTGATTTTTTCAGACTTTGCTCGATCGTGTGAATTTCCTGGAGCGTGATGCCACATTCTTCAAATTGGCCGTCCAGAAGTCGATTCAGCGTCAGATTGTGGACCAGCTTCTCGATCCGTGCGGGGGTCGGGTCGCTGAGGGCCCGGCTAGCGCTCTCGACGCAGTCGGCCAGCATCATGACCGCAGCCTCTTTTGACTGTGGTTTGGGGCCCGGGTAGCGAAATGCCGTCTCGTCGACTTCCTCTTCCGAATCGGGATTTGACTGCTGTTCGCGCGATGCTTCATGAAAGAAGTAATCGACCAAGGTCGTCCCGTGGTGCTGTTCGATCAAGTTCATGATCACCCGGGGGAGGTGGTGCTGTCGGCCGAGCTCCATGCCGTCTTTGACGTGTCCGATGATGATGAGCGTACTGATCGCCGGGGCGAGGTGATCGTGGCGGTTGAGATCGTCCGGACCTTTGTTCTCGATGAAGTATTGGGGCTTGAGCATTTTTCCAACATCGTGGAAGAGTGCCCCCACGCGCACGGCTAGCGAGTTGCATCCGATGGCCTTGGCAGCGGCCTCGGCAATGATCGATACCGACACACTATGGTTGTGGGTCCCGGGAGCTTTGCGGACGAGATCTTGAAGAAGCGGGTGACTGCTGTCTGCCAGCTCGATCAAGCTGATGTCGGTCACGATCCCGAGAAGTGATTCAACGAAGGGCAAGCTGCCGCTCATCACGAATCCCGCGATCAGACCGCACCCAAAGAGCCGGGCCGCGTCGGTCGCAACGAGGATGGCCGAGTAATCGAGGATCAAACCTAGGCCGATCGCGATGCCCGCGGCCACGGTGCCGGTCGCCAGGCCGACGATGATAGGCTTGGTTCGGGAACGAACGTTGTTCAAGAGAAGAACGCCTGCGGTGGTTCCTCCCGCAAGAACGGCGAACTCTGTCAAGGGATCGGCATGGATGACCGCCACGAGCAAGCTCCAGGCGATCGCGCTCATTACGCCGATCGGTCGGCCATAAGAAATAGCCAAGTAAAACGATCCGACCGCAATCGGGATAAGCTGGGCTCGGTAAGGATCCCATTCGAACAAGCGAGCAATCGCCAGTGTCGCGACCACCAACGAGCAAAGAATCGCGGAGTGGCGAAGCTCGCGAGAGATTCTGGGCTCGGTGATTCGCAGATAAAGAAGCCCCAGAATCGCAACTCCCGTGACGATCGTGGCGAGTCCCAGCCACCGCTTGTAGCGATCTGCTGATAGCCAGGTCCGCAGCGAGATCATCTCTGCATGTTCCGAGGCCAAAAGACGAAGCTGTTCGGGGCCGATGATCGTGCCGGCCGGCACCACCAGCGAGTTGGCAGCGTATTCGTCGACGACCGGCTCGACATTCTCGATCGCTGATCGCTGAAGAAGCTTGGTGGCGGATTCGTCGAAAGTCAGCGTCGGCGTCAACTTCGGGACAAGCACCTTCAAAACCGGAACCGCGAGATCTTTGCCTAGTTCAACCCGAAGCGATTTGGTGAGAACGCCGTCGTCTTGCGGGATCATCGGAAGAAAAATCGCATCCATCTTCGGCAAATACTTGACGTTCTCACCGACAGGGCGAATTTCGATCACGCTGGTATCGCGTT
This sequence comes from bacterium, assembly GCA_019753235.1. GTDB lineage: Bacteria > Planctomycetota > Planctomycetia > Kolteriales > Kolteriaceae > JAIELF01. Next base: position 6,264 of record JAIELF010000024.1, on the reverse strand, counting down.
TCGCATCGGTCGGAATCGAGGCCGAGTCCAAAAGCCCGAAGCGAACAAACGGATCGAGGACGCGGTCGATCGCGTCGTTGAATTTCTTTACGGTCGCGGCGCTGTTGATCTCTTTGCGAAGCTGTGAGAAGAGATCGGAATTGATCCCCCATTCGTTGGCGAGCACGCTGTTGAACTCATCAAATGTTTCGACGGCAGCAATCGAACTGCTGAGTTTGTGAATCCCCTCGCGAACCAATACGACCGGACGCGGGTTATGCGAAAAGACCCAAGGCGACTCTCGGCCCGCTCGCTCGCGTGCGTTGCGGGTCTCCGTGACGTTTTCAATTTGCAGCGGATGCGCCAGGCGGATCTCTCGCTGGGTGTATTGCCCCTCGCGATAGGCAAAGGGCGGACCTCCCATCGCTAGGATCATCGTCGATGCCAGAAGCGTCAACGTGAGGAGGACAGCGCGCACAGGCCAGCCCGCCCAGAACGAGGGACGCTGCCCCGTCTCGAGCGTTCCTACCGCTTTACTTCGCAGAAACTCCAGGCGATTGTTGGTCCGGCGTCGCCGGTCTACCGAGAACATGGTCTCTCTCTATGCCAGCTTTCTGCTGACAACGTCATGACACCAGGCTCGATCCGCCAGCGTCCTAATCGATGTCGCCTTGCCTTGTGTTGAGATGGAAGTAATCCGCCTGTCATGGTTCATTCTCCGGAGCGTCGGGCAATTGCTCCGATGGCAAGTGACCCGGAACCGATCGATTCGACTCGCCGGAACGAGCTGGGTCTCGGCGAGCATCGATCGGCTTTTCATAAGCCTGAACGATGGCCTGTACCAGCGAATGGCGAACGATATCTCCTTTACCCATTCGAACGATGCCGACTCCCGGTATCTTACTTAATCGTATGAGGGCATCCTTCAGCCCGCTACGAGTTCCCGAGGGGAGATCGACCTGCGTCGTATCCCCCGTAACCACGATTTTCGACCCCGTCCCCATGCGGGTGAGAAACATCTGCATCTGAGGAATGGTCGTGTTTTGAGCTTCGTCCAAAATTATGAATGAATCGTTCAGCGTGCGACCCCTCATAAATGCCAGCGGAGCCAACTCTATCGCGTCATTGTCCATGTAATTTTTGACCTGCTGGAAATCGATCATGTCTCGAAGTGCATCCAGCAACGGCCGCAAATAGGGATTCACCTTCGCTTGCATGTCCCCTGGAAGGAAACCTAGCTTCTCGCCCGCCTCGACGGCTGGCCGAACCAGAATTATCCTTTTGATACGACGCTGGTGCATCTCTTCGAGAGCCTGGGCGACGGCGAGAAAAGTCTTGCCCGTGCCGGCTGGTCCCACGCACATGACCAGATCGTGTTGCCGCATGGCACTGACATATTCGCGTTGGCCGGGGGTTTTGGTGTGGAGTCTTCGGAGCGGGCCGACGATCTCGGCACTCCCCTCTCGGGCGATCGAGGGAGCCACCCCCGAGCCGTCGTGTAGTTGGTCGATCAGAACACGAATATCGGTCGGGCCGATGCTTCGGTGCTGGTGGTATTGGCTCCGGAGTTGGTCGAGGATTTTGACCCCGAGTTCGACCTGCTCGGCCGGGCCCTGCAGGCTGACCTTGTCGCCACGAGCGATAACCTTCAGTCCAAGGAGATCTCGAAACAGGCGAAGGTTTTCGTCCTTGCTGCCGAAAAGAGCTACGGCTTCGTTTCGGTCAATCCCGTCGAGTGTTGCTTCGCTCATATCGAGCTATGTTCTCCCGTTTAGGAATGATGCCTGGTAATCGCGTTCCCGATGGAAAGAAGCAAATAGGCGACCGGTGCCGAGAAGAAGACCGAATCAACCACGTCGAGCACGCCACCGAAACCTGGAATACTATGGCCCGCATCCTTCGTTCGGCAATCCCTTTTGAGTAAGGACTCCATCAAGTCGCCGATCTGTGCAGCCCAACCGACGACCAATCCGAAGATCGCGCCCGCATACCATGGTAGGCTTGTCTGCCAGTGAAACGCATGTCCCACTAAGAGCGCTAAGGTGCCGAACGCGGTCGCGGTGAGGAGGCCACCTATGGCTCCCTCGATGGTTTTTCCAGGGCTCAAAAGCGGCGCCATCTTGTGCTTGCCGAAGAATCGGCCAGCAAAGAAAGCACCGATATCACAGAATTTTGCCGTGAATACCGTCATGATGAGGATGTACGTTCCCTCGGCCGGTGTCTCGCCGAACCATCTCAAAAGAACCACGAAGCTACCCAGGATGCCGACGTAAAAGAAAACCACCAGGTGCCCGGCAATGACCAGCGTTACCTTGCCCGGCGAACGGTAGCCATACGACTCGATCAGGAACGCCAACATCGCGCACGCACAAAAGAGACTGGCCGGCGGACGAAAGTTCGGGTTGTGTCCCCCCGCGAGGTCGACATAGGTGGGCCACTCGAACGCGGCCAACCAAACCGACATCGGTATCGCTATTCCTCCCAGAACACAGAACCAGGGTCGGATCTCGATCGGGAATAACTGTAAAAGTTGGGCCAGTTCCCAGCTTGTCCGGGCGGCCACCACGAGAGCAATAAGGGCAAAGAGCGGGTAGTACGGAGCAAACCAAATGTCGGCGATGAGCATCCCCAACAAAACGCACGCCATCAACACGCCCGAGATCACCCGGGCACGCAGACCCGAACGGTCGGCCGACGGGGCCATCGCTGCAGCGCGCATTGCTTCTGCTGGGCTGCTCACGGAGTGCTCCTCCGTAGCGAGACCCGCCACGAATTACGACGGCGAAGAGACAAGGCCACCGAACCGGCGTTCGCGTCGGCTAAAGTCATGAATCGACTGATGAAGGTGCTCGATTTCAAAGTCAGGCCAATAGTCCTTGGTGATCCAGATCTCTGCGTAGCTTATCTGCCAAAGCAAAAAATTGCTAACCCGGCGTTCCCCCGCCGTCCGAATGAGGAGATCAGGGTCGACCATCCCTTCCGTATAAAGCGATTTCTCCATCGCCCGTTCGTCAATTTGATCGACCCGAAGTTCCCCCGCCTGAACCTGCTCGGCCAGCCGCCGGGCGGCATCGACGATCTCCGCCCGGCCACCATAATTGATCGCCAGACAAAGCGTCGTGCCGGTATGTTTGGACGTAAGGCTGATCGTCTCATCCATCCGCTCGAGCACGGCCGAGGGAAGCTCCGTTCGCCGACCGATCACTTGAAGCCGAACGTGATTCTTGACCAATGTGGATCGTTCTTCGACAAGAAACGTCTCTAAGAGCTGCATCAACAGTTCGAGTTCCTGCTTGGGACGTTTCCAGTTCTCAATGGAAAGACAGTACAGCGTGAGCTGGCTGATGCCGAGCCGACATGCCTCTTCGGTGATCCGCCGGACACTGGCCACCCCTTGGCGATGCCCTTCGATTCTCGGAAGGCCCCGTTCCTGTGCCCAGCGACCGTTCCCATCCATGATGATTGCAACATGTGCTGGTATTCGCTGCGGATCAAGTCCGCAACTTCGCACGTAGTCCGCTGTGGTGGATTCGATCGTCGACATGCCCGCTTCATCCGTCGTTGGCGGTGAATCTGCCTCATGTTGTATAGATCACGTCCGCGGTCCGGCGGAACGTTCTTCACAGCATTCCAACTTCTCCGCATACTTTATACAGCAAAGCTTTCGCTGTCGAGAGGATAGCCTCGCCGATCGGCGCGACCGCCTTGGCTCGGCGACCGGCCCGGCGGTCGGGTACGGTCGTCGTATTCTAACGGGATGTACCCGTGGAATAGATCTGCCGAGGGAGAGAGGAAACCTTCTGGATTCGTCGTTTCTGACCGAGTTGATTGGCTATGCGGCAGCGTCACTTGGGACTTTGGTGATGTTGCCCCAAGTGTGGAAGACCATTCGGAGCAAGAGTGCCGATGATGGTTCACGTACGGAGTTCGGATCAGCTCTTGGCCGTTGATCGGTTGTAACGTGGTCGCCTTTGCGCTTTGCAGCTTTTAGGTGGTGCTTAAAGTCAAGTACAACGACTTGCCCAAAGAGTCGGTCGCCGAATGCTGAAAAAGGGGGAACGGGGCTCCTCGGAGTGAGGAATGGATTCTTCGAGCGAAGACGCAGACCCGGCCCCCATTTTCGCCTGACCTCTTCCTACTGTTGATCAACTTTCACTTGTCGACGTCGCATTTGCCAGCCGACCAGCGTGACGGCCGTCATGCCGATGAAGACCATACTACCTGGCTCGGGAATCGGCGAAACCGCGAAACCACCCACGAAATCGAAGGGGGTCGCAGCGGGCCCTACCAAGGCGCCGTTCAGGATCTGGCCGGATGACAGGTCGACATTGTAAAGAAGATACGAACCGAACGGTCCATTGATGGGCGCGTCTGGACGCTTCAGGACGGCGTAAGCAAAATCGCCACCAATCGTCGGGTCGTTGTTGTCCAGCGGCGTGAATATATCGAAGTGCGTGTTTCGCTCCGTATTGTTGATCGTGACGCCGAACGGTCCGACGATCGACACCGTCCCAGCGTTTGGCGGATTCTGTAAAAGAAGCGAATTGTTGCGGACATCCAGGTTATAGAGCGATGTCGTTCCACCTGCCTGAGGAGTCTGAGGAATGTTGTTAATGTAAGCCGATCCGTCGACGAAAGGCGAATTGCCATTGGCAAAGGCGAGGTTCGTATCGATAGTGGCAATCTGGCCCGTCGACGAGTTCAGACGGAGATTGGCATTCGACGTCGACACCAATCGAATTCGCATGCTGTTGTCACCCTGCAGCGTCTTCGGGTTGAAATCGAATCCAAAGGTTTGATTTCCGGTGAGATCGTAGCCGGGACCGCTTGAATTGAAGCCCGCGCCCACGGCTGTCGGCGAGCCCGTGTTGATGTCGATCGTGTAGAGTTGGGTGGTGTTTGGACCGATATCGATGGCATACAAGCTGTTGGTTCCTGGGCGGAAATCGATCCCTTTGGGCACAAAACCCAAGGGACCGATGGTGGTCACGGCGCTCGGCGCGTTGACATCGAATCGAAAGAGCGTGCCGACACTGTTGACGCCAAAGCCGATCTGCGCTTGCTGCGCTTGAGCAGACGAGACAAGAATCAGCGAGGAAACAAACATCGCGCGTAGCGCTAAGGTAGGATAAGGACGCATGACATACTCCACTCCTCGACCAATTTCCGCGAAGCCGATCATCCGCAGGCAGGGTGTCAAATAAAGAGGTCAGAAGGTTCGGCGTCCGCTTTTATTCCAAGTGGGCCGGCCAACCAATACTCGTCAAAAGGGGGGAACTTTCCGTCTCAAGGATTAACTGGCGGAACACGGGTGAGGATCTACTTAGGGATCAAAGGCAGGCGTCAGCCCAGCCCGTTGCTGGTCTGACAGCACTGTAATCCTGGCCAATGAGATCTCAATTTGCAACTTAAACATTCTCGTTTTGCAGGAAAAACGTTTGGTTCAGAACGTAAGCCACAGTTAGCTGAATGACTTAGGTGGAAACGAATTTAAAACAGGCATCAGGGAATCGGCGTTCAATGACCAACGGGAGTTCGAAGAATTCCGCACCCGAGAAGAGTTTCCAAGCCGAGCCCACTCGTGCTGTGTCTCATTCAGATGGGATCTTATGACGGCGACCTCCAAGGGGGCCCGAGGCCTCCTTTCGCGGGCGAAAGAGTTCGAAAGGGAGGCCTACCCCTTGGATGCCGCCTCGTTTTACCGCGACTCAAGGGCGGACTCGACGGATAGGCCGCAACTTGCTGCATCATTCGCCCAAGCAAGGCGGCCTAAGGCTCCGTCCAGACCGGCTGGCCGCTTGCGGAAAGACGCAAGCGGGTTCGACCGCCATAAAGTCAGACAGGTACGTGACACTACACTAGAACTCGACTGTTTCGTCGCGTGCCGGGCCTACCGAGACGAGGCGGACCTTCACTTTTAGGAAGTCGGCAATCGTTCGGATGTACTCTTGCGCAGCGGGAGGAAGATCGCTGGGGCGTCGGCATCCGCGGAGGTCGGTCTTCCACCCGGGGAGCGTTCTGTAAATCGGTCGGCAACGCTCGAGGTCGCCAATGAACGGAGGGAACTCCGTCGTTTCTTTTCCGTCGATCTCGTAAGCGACGCAGATTTTCACTTCATCCAACTTGCTCAAAACATCAAGCAGCATGACGCCGACTTCGGTCACGCCGTTTAAGAGTGCCGTGTATCGGCACGCCACGAGATCCAACCAACCACAACGTCGTGGTCGACCGGTGACGGTGCCGAACTCGCGTCCCTCTTGGCGAATGTGCTCGCCGAGTTCATTA
>JAIELF010000006.1 GCA_019753235.1 bacterium | reverse complement strand
TATCGGCCAGCGCCCCCCCTCCTATTGCGACAATCCCGCAAATAACACAAACTCCCCCAAGATTGCCCATTCTTCCGAAGTCACCAATAGTCCGATTATTACTCAGACTTCCTTTCTAATTCGATGGCAAATCGCTTGAAGCGGGCGGCATCATCGGCATGACCATCATTTTCCGCACAACGGGAAAACTTGGCCAAGTTTACCAATCCTCTAACGACCTTACTGCCGATGACAGATTAAGAGCGAACAAGCGCGCCCGTTTTTCGGCGCCTCCGCGACGAGGGATTTCATAATGGGTCGACTCCGTTCCCGACGACCAACGTCGGCTCGCCAAGCCGAGACGAGCCCTGCCCGAGCTTGGCAGGTGGTCGTGATTGTTCTGGGATGGACGATTCTGAGCACGCCCGGCTGCGTGCAGCCGTTCTTCATGACGCAAAGCAACTACGACTATTACAACTCGATGAGCCTCACCTATAGTCGACCGGGATTTCAAACGGACGAATTCCGCACCGAGTCATTTCCTCCTCGTTCGACGGCAACGCCGACTGTAAAAGAGCAATGGCCTCTCCATCTTGCGGACGCGAAGAAGATCGCTCTCGAAAACAACAAACAGGTCCTTGCGGTTGCGTCGCAGCCCGGACAGATCGGCGCGCTTGCTCAATTGCAACTATCCCAGTTTGACGCTTTCGTCTCTCTCGGCGGGCAGTGGTCGAGGTCGGATATCCCTCTGACATCGACGGTGGCCAACGCCGGTACCGGCGGTAACTCCATCCAGGTCGATGCGTTTGGGCAAAACGCCAACGCTTTCCTCGGGACCGGTAACCTCGGCGGCTTTGGAATCAATGCGACGCCCGGCGGATCGACCATTGACGTTCTCCAATCGATTCCGGGTCAGAACCTTTTTGAAGTCTTCAAGCGGAACGCGACCGGCGGTACCACCAACGTCAATTACTCGCTGGGCTACAATCGACAGTTCCCGGTCGGTGCTTTCACCGCCGTCAACCCAGCATGGACCTCACAAGTCACCGCCAGCATCACGCAGCCTCTTTTACAAGGGGCCGGCGTCGAATTCAATCGAGCACAGATTCTGGTAACGCGCGCCAACGAACAGCAGTCCATCCAGGGTTTTCAAACGATCGTTCAGCGAACGCTCCGCGATGTCGAAAGCGCGTACTGGCAGCTAGGCTTCGCTTATTACGATCTGTATTCACGCGAGGTCGGTCTCGAACAGGCGCTCACTACTTGGCGTATCGTGCGCGCACAAGTGGAAGAAGGGGCCAAATCCAAACCGGACTTGGCCCAGGCTCGCGAGCAACTTGAATTCTTTCGCGCCCAGCGCATCAATGCCATGCAGCGGGTGCTGGAAGCGGAGCGCAATCTTCGCTTTGTCTTAGGTATACCCCCCGACGACTATCGGCAGATCATCCCGGCTGACGAGCCGACACTGGCCCAGTACACACCTGACTGGGACACGGCCGTGGTGGAAGCGGTCTCGCTCCGGCCCGACGTGGTCGCGCAGACTTATTCTGTCCGGGCTGCCGAGCTGGAAGTCTTTCGTCAACAGAACGGCCTGTACCCTGATTTGACCGTCAACGGAAGTTGGGAATTGACGGGGCTCGATAACCAATTCGATCAATCGATCGATCGCTTGACGGACGGGGATTTCGAAGGATGGAATCTGGGTGGACGATACCGCCGGCCGATTGGCGAACGAGCTTCGCACGCTGCCGTCAGACGCGCGCAGTTGTCGCTCAATCGAGAACGTAAGGAACTGGACTTTGCCCGGCATACCGCGTTGCATGAGTTGACGGCGGCATTTCGCAACCTCGAAGCGAATCGTCGACTGATCGATGTGCAGGCCGACCGCCGACGGGCGGCCGCCACGCAAGTGGAAGCCCGAGAAGACCTCTATCAGTCAGGCCGAACCACGCTTGATGATCTGCTCGAAGCCCAGACCTCTTTGGCCGATTCGCTTCGCGATGAGGGCTTGGCCATTTCGCAATACAACCAGGCTCTCATTCAGTGGGAGTTTGCCAAGGGAACCATCCTGATTCACGATAACGTGGCGGTCGCCGAGTCGAGCGCGATGCGACAGAACCAGAAGCTTATCAAGGACCGAGCGAAGTGGTTCCGGTCAAGTCTGCCGCTCTCGATCTGGGCGGGCTCGAAAGTTTCGGCAGATCACTACCCGTCTGCGAAAGATTCCCAGCCGTTCTACACTCCGATGGCAGGTAGCGTGGGGACTGTCACCGATACGTCTGCTACGCCTGATCAGCTCCCCGCGAAGGAAAGTCCCAAGAACGACGAATCGACTGAACCACTCCCCTTGCCTGCCGAGCAACCGTAAAGGTCTTCGGCCGATCAAGGCAGAGGAGCAGCCTCCATCGCGGCGATTTGATTCGTGATCTGATCGACCGACTGCTTGGCTCGATTCACGTCGGCCAGAACGACGTCGGCCTCTTGTTGACGCTGTTGCATAGCGGCCGCTAACTCCGCAATCTTTGCTTTAGAGGCGTCGATACGTGCGGGGGTCTCGGCAATTTGCTTCTCCAGATCCGTTAGTGATTTCTCTGCCGCCGACTTCGCATCAATAGCCGACTGCATGCCGGCCTGCTTTCCTTCGACCCCCTTGACCGCTTGATCGCGATCCGCTTGTAGCAACGCTAGCGTTTCGTTCGCCTTGACAACCGCACCGGCAAGGGCTTCATTTCCAGGCTCGGCCTCGGCGGCCGCCCGAACGATGCCCATCTGGGTTTCGAAATCGCCACGAAGGGCTTCCTTCTTCGCGAGAACTCCCTTCGAGGCATCGAGCTCGGCATGGGCGGCATCAATCACCGATTGGGCTTGAGCAATCACACCCTTTGCTTTCTCAACCATGACGGGTCCATCGGCGAGAAACTTCTCGATTCCCGCAAGCTCGGCCTGCGCCGATTCGAGGAGGCGTTTGGCTTCTTCAACCTTCGCGACGAAAGGAGCGTGACGAGTCTCTTGGTCGGCCATGCTTTTGCGAGCGGCGAAAAGAGTTGTACGGACCTGCGCGATCTGATACTTCTTCTGGTCGATCTTGGCCTGTTGCAGGGTAGCGGCCGCTGCGTCCGATGCAGATTTTGCTGCCGAGGTCGTTGCGACTGCGGCCGCCAGTGCCTGGTCGGCTGCCTGCGATGGGCCCGAAAGATTGTCGACCACTCCCTTGCCGTCGGACCACTGCTTATCCAAGGCAGGAGTCGCGGCCTGGAATGACTGCAACAACGCTGTTTGATCGAGAAGCGACTTCTCGATCGGCGGAAGAATCTCGCCTGCTTGCCGAGCGAGTGTCGTCAGTTGTTCAAGCGACTGGTTCTTTTGGGCGAGCTCGGTCGCGCGGGCCGACTGTTCCGCCTGGCTTGCTACCATCGCTTCCTTCGCCATGTTGGCGGCCTGCTCAATGATCTTGGCCGTCTCTTCGATTTTCGCTGGATCCAGGTTGGCTGACTGCGCACTCTGACGAGCCATCGCCACCGTGGCGTTCAATTGCTCGACCAATTTGGCTTCAACGGCGACCGCTTGCTCGGCGGCGGCCAACTTGGCCTGTACAGCATCGCGAGCCGCCTGTTCGGCGCTAGCCGCATCGCTTTTGGCCTTGAAGTCTGTCCGCTTGGCTTCAAGGTCGGCGGCCACGGACGCGATCGCTGTCGTGGTCGCCGACACCTTTTGTTGATTCTCATTCCGGGCCGACTCGGCCGATTGAAACGTCGCCATCGCTTGGGCCAGCGCCTGCTTGGCCCCGTCTGCGGCGACCTGGGCCGTCTGCTGAGCCTGCTCGGCAACGCGCAAAGCCGCCAGGAGTTGCTCGCTTGACTGCGCTAACGTCGGAAGTTGAGAAGCCAATTGATCAAGACGCTGAGCGATGCTTGGTTGAGACATGCTCAAACTAGCAAGGCGAACGCCATCGTCGGTCTTGAAGACCCGAATGTCCCCGGTCCAGTCGCCTGCGATGATCTGTGTGGCATCATGATTGAAAGTGACGCTGGTCAAGATGTCCGCAAAAGCCTCATAGGATCGGATCGCGCCTCCGTTGCCATCCCAAAGCTTGGCGACCTTATCCCGGCCAGCGGTGACGATTCGACCATCTTTGGCAAAATCGATCGAAAGAACGCCTGTGTCAGCCGGCCAGTTTTTGACGGCCGTCCCGCTGAACATTTCCCACAGCCAAACGGTTTTGTCCTCACTGGCCGAGGCCACCACATTCGAGTCGGCTCGCCAACTGACATCGGTGACGCTTCCTTTGTGACCGTTGAGTGTGTAGAAGAGCTGACCCGAGAACGACTCCCACACATGCAGACCGCCGCTTCGATCTCCCGAGGCCAGTAACACCGCATCGGGGCTGAACTCGAGAGTCGTGATCCAATCGGTGTGCTTCTTAATGGTGTGGATGATCTCGCCGGTCTTGGTGGAATAGACACGAACGAGCTTTCCTGGTCCGCCGAGCGCGACCTGCTGCTGATCGGAACTGATGTCGGCCGCGAGAACGGCATCGAACTCATCACCCAGTGTCACGACCCGTTCGCCGGTGGCGACATCGAAGAGAGCGACCAGCCCCGATTGTCCCCCGCGCCCGCCGCCAACTAACAGAAGCGTGCCTGATCGACTGAACTTCAAAACTTGGGGAAGGCCTTCGGGGAAGGGAAGAACGCCGAGCAATTCATTGGTCTGGGTATGAAAGAGAAGAACCTGTTTGGGGGCCGCCACCGCGAGGACGGGCGCCCAAGGACTCGATGCGATTGAACTGACCGCGTAGCCACGATCCAGGTGCAGGACAGGTTCAAGAAGGAGATCGGTCGGCATCGCGACCGGACCGGTCGGTTTGTCGACGGCCGCCCCCGCCAGTGCGATATTGACCTTGGGCTTGCCCGACAGCATCGCCTTGCTGTCGGACTTTTCAAGCAGGCCGCCCGCGATCCACGCGCGGAGAAGTTCCAGTTCCGGATCAGAGACTTTGGCGCCATCGGGAGGCATCTTCGGCTCTTCGGTGTGGGCGACCAGTTTGAAGAGTCGGCTTGCATCCGCGTCCCCGCCGGCGACGACTTGGCCCGATGCGCCACCGGCGATCAACGAGGAGAAGGTCATCACATCCAGGTCGGAATTCTTCTCGGCAGGGTTATGGCACTTGGCGCAGTGGTTACGAAAGATCGGTTTGATGTGATCTTCGAACGTCACTTTCTCGGGCGAGTCGGCTCGGACCGTCGACAGGGCTTGCAGCCCGACGATCATTCCGAAGAGACTGGCGACTCTAAAAGACCGTCGCATGATTTCGATTGCTCCTGCGAGATGGAGAGGGGCCCAACTGCATCCTCTGGTTCCAAGTGTCCCTTTTAATGATTGAACATAAACTCGCGCGTGTTGAGCACCGCCCAGAAAAGATCTTGGAGCGCGACGGTTTTATCCGGGGCGCTTGCCAATCCCTCGGCAATTTTGGCACGTTCGGCCTCGGTGGGCTTGCGGGCCAAGCAACGAATGTAGATCTCATCGGTGATCGCCTCGGGGGTCTTCCCCTCGGAAAGCAATCGCTCGACGAGCTTCCCTTCGCCGATTCGCTGAGTGGTGGTTTCGCCGTTCAGTAGGTGAAGAGCCTGCGACAGATTGGGATCCATTTTGACTTCGCAGGAACAAACGCTGGCTCGGGTCGCCCGGCCGAAGGTCTGCAGAAAGTAGCTTGAGACATTGCCGTCGGCGATCTGGACCGCACGCGCCCCGAGCGGCAAGCCCGCGAACTTGTTCTTCGTCTCAGTCACCTGCGTGATGACATCCAGCATGACCTCGGCACGAATACGACGGACCTGCCCGTGGGCGAAGTTCCGTTCGTCGAGTTCGTTGGTCGCGTTCCGCCGGGTCGAGAGCTGATAGGCGCGTGAGGTACAGATATCGCGAACGAGCTTGCGGAAGTCGTAGTTGTAGCTGGTGAACTTGGTTGCCAATTCGTCAAGAAGCTCGGGGTTGCTGGCGGGGTTGCTGACGCGGACATCGTCCACGGGATCGATGATCCCCAGCCCCATGAAGTGGTCCCAGACAACATTGGCCAAGTTGCGGGCGAAGTACGGATTCTCTGGCGAGGCGAGCCAATCGGCCAGCACCTTTCGGCGATCCTTGCCGACAAGATCAGGAACAGCGCCACCTAAAAACTTCGGAGGAAGCGGTTGACCCGTGACCAGGTGATTCACCTCGCCGCCGCCACTATTGAAGATGACCAATTCTCGCGGATCTTCGCTTCCCTTGCGCCCGATCTGCGAAAAGAAATTGGCGAAGGCGTAGTAGTCGTTCATCGTCCAGCGATCGAACGGATGGTTATGGCATTGGGCACACTGGATTCTCATCCCCATGAAGACTTGGGCGACGTTCTCCGAGACTTTGAGAGTGTCCTTTTCGATCTGATAGTAGTTGGTCGCCGGCGATTTGAAAGTACCGCCGTTGGCGGAGAGAAGCTCTTGGACGATCACATTCATCGGCGTGTTGCTGGCAATCTTGTCCTGCAGCCAATTGAAGTAGAGCAGCATCGATTTGTAGCTGACTTCGAGCGTGGTCCGGATCTGCAGAAGCTCGGCAAACTTCATCACCCAGATCTCGGCAAACTCCTTCCGGCCGAGAAGTTCATCGACCAGCTTGGCTCGCTTCTCGGGATCGGTGCTGGCCATGAACTTGTCGTAGTCTTCGGACTTCGGCAACTGGCCGATCACGTCGATAAAGACCCGGCGAAGGAACTCTTCATCGGTGCAGATGTCCGAAGGAAGCATCCGCAACTTCTGAAGCTTCGCGTGGACGAGCGTATCGACGTAATTGTTCTCTGGAATGCTCGGCCATTGGTATTGAAGATTCTTCGGGATCACGATCACTTGCGAGCCAACAGTGAAGGTCGCGAACCGAGCCATCACAAAAGCTTCGCCGCGCTGACCCGCGGTGACGGTGCCGCTTGTATCCATCGATGCCGAGCCATCGTTATTGGACAGGAAGAGGGCCAAACCGGTCACATCTCGATCGGTGCCGTCGGAGTATTTCGCTCGGACGGTGAAGCGGTGTTTGTCCCCCTCTTCGAGGACGGCATTCTTCGGAAGGATCTCTAGGGACACTGGCTTGGGGATATCGGCCGCATCGTTGTTCGCGCCCTCTTTTAGCCATCGCAAAAGCGTCGCGTGGAGTTCAGTCCCCTCTTCGATCTTCTTGCCGCCGGTATGCTGCACCTTTCCCATCGCCTTCTCCATGAAAAGGCAACTTTCGGGCACGGCCAGGTTCAATCGGCGTGTGGCGATCTCGCGCGTCAGGCGATAGTGATCCCCGTTGGGATCGAACCCAAACAAGGAGAGACGAAAGCCGTCCTTTCCGCGAGCCGCTCCATGGCAAGATCCGGTGTTGCAACCGGCACGCATGAAGACAGGCATTACGTCGAGCTGAAAACTGATGGCCGGGTCACTGGCCGATCCGACAATCGTGATCGGAACCGAAAGCGTCTGCCCACCAAACTGGATGGTGAGGGTGGTTTGACCATCCCCTTTCGACCAGATCGCAAAGTCGCGAAAGTCAACCAGTTCCGGTTGCGCGAAAGTGAAAGTCGCCTGTGCGGTGACTTCTCGCGTGATACCGCTGGCATAGGTCGCTTGAACCACGAGCGATTGCCGATCGCGATGATGATGCAGAAGAACCTCGGCTGGATAAACCGCAACGGATGTCGGCAACTCGACCGCCGGCGCCGCAGGTGCTGGCTCGGTTGACGGAGCAGGTGTCTCTGATACCGGCGCGGGCGGAACAGCCGCTTCTGGTGCCGGCGCGGGCGCGGAAGACTCGGCAGCGGGAGCGGCTACTGGCTCGTCGGCGATGGCTCTGAGGGCTGGTCCCAAGAGCATCAACAAGGCACAGGACCCGATCGTTCGCACCATCATTGCCTTAATCTCCCAACGAAACCCGATGGCCGGCTGTCGATCCATCGATTCGGACCAGCCGTGATCCTCTCGGCGCTGCCGAGATATGTTCTGCGATCGACTCATGACGACTACTTCCCACCGCCCGCTGCGGACATCGCCTGTTTGACCCGTTCGGCCTGTTCAAGACGAAGTGTCTCAAGTCGCGTGAGTCTTTTTTCTGTGGGTGCCGGCGGAGCGGGAGCAGCAGCAGGCTGATTTGCCGTCACCGGAGGCGGCGGATCGATCCGGAGCACGCCCCCAAATCCGCTGTTATGAACAATTGTTTCGCCGTTCTGGGTGACGGTGAACTGGCAGAATAGAGTCGCGTGCTGACCGGTGGGGCTGGTCGGATCGATCGTCACCGGGAAGACGAGTTCTTTGGTCTCTTTGTTGAACTCAAGTTCTTTGGATGCAACACCGGCGGGCAAACCGACCAATTGCACTTTTGCATTCCCCTCGAAGGGAACGGCCTGTTGAATCTTCGCAACAACTTCGACGGGCTTGCCCTGTTCGGTCGCCGCCATGTCGATGGCCATGTTCGCGTAGGGCGTCGCCACCGTCAGATCGGTCAGGGCGCTCGATACCCAGATCGGCCCGTTGCCGACGTCGGCATGGCCTATGACGACGACCTTCCATGTTCGGGGAACCGCGCCGCCGTTCGCATTGAGCGGATAAAGGACTTCGTTTTGTCCCTCGGGAATGGTTGCCGCCGCTGCTGCCCCGACGCCAGGGGGAGCGAATGGGAAATAAACCGTGATCGGCTTGGTGTAGCCCTCTTGCCGAGTCGCGACGACCTTCAGGTTGAGCGATCCATTCTGAACGAGCGGGACCTTCGGAGGAACAACGTCGATTTTGAAAGGGACCGGATCTGTCACCGCAACGCTGAGCCTATCCACCACCGTGGTGTAGTATGGAGTCAGATTGGGCTCACCGTAAATGAGCTCGACGTTTTGTCGATAGCTCCCTTTGATCCCGGTCGCAGGATCGACATGGGCCGCGTTCAAAAGTGATAAGTTCCCTGCGACCGGGGCATCGGCCGTCGCTTCAAAGACGATCGGCATCGAACCGACGTCGGCAGCCATCTTGTCGGAAGACAACGTCATGCCGGCCGGCAAACTCTCGGCCGAGAGGACCAAGTCACCGCCGAAATTGACACGATTTCCGAGAACCAATGTCGCAAATCGATTCCCTTGCGGCACTGGCATCGCCCAACGATCTTGCGACGCGCGGGCCACCATCGGGAAACTCAGCGTCAGCGACGCGACCACCGGCGCCACTTCGATGCGGTAGGTGTAATCTGGACCGCCCTTGCGAAGATGGTCATGCACATAGAGACCAAACTCGCCGTCGGCGGGCGCGGTGAAACGAATGTAGCTGTCCGGACCGACGCTATCGTCGGCACCCGCAAGATAACCCCCGTCAATATTGTAAATGTGCAGCACCGGGTCGAGCGGCGAACGAAGCCGACGAGCGTAGACATTGATGTCGAAGACCTGACCCGCTTTGGCATTGAACTTGTAGAAGTCCGAATCATCGGCCGCTTGAATGATGCCGTTGAAAGCGAGCGGCGCCTCGCCCCCCTTGGTGGCCTCGGCCAAGCCGTTGTTCGGCTCGGCTTCATTGACGCCTCGAAGGTCACTGATGCGCAAGTAACAAGGGGACGGGGACGGCTCGCCGTTTCGCAGAGGAATGGCCGGGAACTTTTCGTGCAGAGTCGCTGGGAGCGCCAATGCCTGCGTGAACTCTCCTCCTTTATCCCCCAGCCAGCGAACTTCCATGGTTTCGCCTGGCCGGCCTCCCATGGGAAACGCGACCGTCGGACGAGGGAAAGTACCGATATGAACACGGTATCGGCAAGAGTCGTTGCCGCCGTAAGAACTCTCGCGAACCTGAATGATGTACTTGCCATCCTCCGGAACAACGACCGACGCGATCGGGTCCTGTAACGCAAGGGAGGAATCGTCGGACGAAGCAAGCTCGAATCGTTTGCTGTCGAGAATCGCGACGTAGGGATCGAAAAGAGTCGTCGCCAGCCGCATTCCTTCGACCTCGGCCGAGATCGTCTGACCTTTCTTCGCCTCGACGACGTAGAAATCAACATCCTCACTCTGAGCCAAGCCATTCACGGTGCAGTTGATGGGGACCACTTGCGGCTTATCGAATTCGGAGTTCGGTTCGACCTCTTCCACCGAGGGGAGTGGGCCGACAAAGAACGACCGGAGTTCCGTGATGCCACTCTTCGTCCGAACGCGCATGGGATGCTCGCCGATGCGGGCGTCGGCGGGGATTTGGAGCGTGACTTTGAAGCTGTTGTCGTCGACCGGTTCGACCTTCGTGACCGCGATGTTTGAATCGTAAAACAGGACTTCCACCATGTCGCCGATCCGGTTACCGTAGACCTGACCGACGAACTCCGTTCCTCGTTGTCCGCCGCGCGGCAAAATCGTCGAAAGAACCGGTGAGGAGGCAAGACCCCATCCCCCGACAGACCACAACACGATCGCCAACGAAAGCCGGCGCCCGAGATTCATCATGACAACAGACTCCTGATGCACGTTTCGGAGGGAGAAGGCTCGCGGTCCACCTCGTTTCGAGAGCAGACCGCCGATGCCGGCAAGTTTTCAAAATCAGGGGACCAACCGAGAAGGCTCGCTTGACCATCCCGTTTCGTTCCCTGTAAGGCGGACGTTAAGCAATGAGTTCCTTGACGATTTTGCCCCCATCCACAATTTCAATCGGGCGATTACCCGGAGCCATCAGTTCCTTCTCGGCCACGATTCCCATCTGGTGATAGATGGTGGTTGCCAAATCCTCGACGGTGAGGGGATCCTTCTCTGGCTCGGTGGCGGTGGCGTCGGATTGTCCGTAGACCATGCCTCGCTTGATACCGCCCCCAGCGAGGACAACGCTGAAAACTTTCGGCCAATGGTCGCGACCAGCCGTGCCGTTGATCTTGGGGGTACGACCGAATTCGGACGAGACCATCACCAGGGTTGAGTTCAACAGGCCGCGCGCTTCAAGATCCTCAATCAGCGTTGCGAATCCTTGATCAAAGGCGGGCAGATTCGCTACCATTCCGTTGCGAATCTGATCGTGGAAATCCCAACCGGAGTAGGTGAGCGACACAAACCGAACACCCGCCTCGACAAGCCGACGCGCCATCAACATTCGTTGGCCCGCTTGGTTGCGACCGTACTTATCGCGAATCTCATTCGGCTCGGCAGCGATGTTGAATGCTTCGCGTGCCTGTGGCGAACTGATGAGGGAGTAGGCACGGTCGTAGAAGGTACCCATCGCTGCCACGCTGTCGGCTTTCTCTGCCTTTGCGAAGTGATCGTCGACGGCCGACAACATGCTACGCCGACGCGAGAAACGAGATTCATCGACGCCCGCGGGCAAGTTCAGATCACGAACCGTGAAACTTCCATCCGCCGGATCGGCGCCTAGACTGAACGGACCAAATGCCGAGCTAAGATAACCGCTCCCCGCATACTCATTCGGGACGCCCGGCACACAGACGTACGGCGGAAGATTGTTCTTCGGCCCGAACTCGTGCGACACCACGCTCCCGAAACTCGGATAGCTCAGAGCGGGGCTCGGACGATAACCGGTGAACATGTTGTGCGTGCCACGCTCGTGGGCGGCTTCTCCGTGAGTCATGCTCTGACAGATACAAAGCTTGTCGGCAACAGTGGCGGTTCGGGCGAGAAGCTCGTTGAAGCGAAGACCAGGAACCTTCGTCTCGATCGAGTTCATGTCGCCACGATATTCGACCGGCGCGTAGGGCTTGGGATCAAATGTTTCTTGATGCGAGATGCCGCCGGGCAAGAAAATGTGAATGACGCTTTTGGCGACCCCTTCTTTCGATTCAAAATTCTTCTGCTCGGCCAGAGCCTGCTTCCGGAAGAAATCTCCCAGCGTCAGACCCAAGCCCCCCACCATTCCGACATAGAGGAAGTCGCGTCGGCTCCGTTGACGAAAGTGCCAAGGGTCGTCGCGCCAAGTACCTCGAATGGGGCTGCTCATCGAAATTCCTCCGCTCTCTCCGTCGGTTCGACTTTCGGAGATTCGTTTACCTTGGTGTTAACGCGTGTTCGGTCCTCAACCTGCCGGGCCTAGGTTAAGGGGGGGTGTTTTCTTACCCACGTGGAAAGTCCATAGGAGCGACTGACGAAGCCAGGATTCCCATTCATCCTCAAGGCGGCTTCTACCCGTTTAGCCTAGTCCTACCGTCCTCCAAGTTCAAGAGAATTGCCCAACCATTAAAGTTGCAAGTAAAAGCCTCTTAACATTTTGCGGGTACGACCGCCGGCTTTCATCTAAGAAGAGACTCCATTTTCAGGATGTCGATTCCCGATGGCCAGACAGAGGTTGAAGCAGCATCACTCTTTAGGGCAAGTCTTCGCGTCAAGATCGCAGCGTAGTCGGTCGAAGCGGGGTCGCGAGGTCGGGGCTAACAGAGTCGGTCGTGGGTGGGAGAATAATTCTCCCCATAAGAACTTTACATCCTCGGTCTTCGTCCACCGGACAGGACGGAGATGAGATTGAAGAGTCTCAAAACGAACGAACCGCGAGCGACAGCCGTTGAAATCGGCAATCTTCGCCCAAAATCGGTCGTCAACCCATTCCGTCCTCGCGACGGATTGAAGGGGGATGGTCGGTTCGGTAAAGATGCGTTCGCTCGGTTTGATTCCCAGGGCGCGAGTTTCTACAACGCACTCTTCCAGAATTCGAGGTCGAAAACGCCCCGTGTGCGGGGTGTTGTGTGAGGAAAATGGATGGGTCGGCACATTGGACCGAAGGCGCGAGTGAATCGACGCCTGAATGCTCAAATTTACGAATCGGCAGGGGCTGTCCGCGCGTTCGAGCGCCGGCCGCAACCCCCAGGCATGCACACCCGCCGAGGTAAACTCTCCACCTACGGCTACGGGCTTTATGAGAAGCAAAAGATCAAGCACTATTATGGCTTGAGAGAGCGACAGCTTCGCAAGTATTACGACTTGGCAAGTCGGCGGGCCGGCAACACCGGCGACAACATGCTCCTCATGTGTGAGCGCCGTCTCGACAACGTCATTCGCCGGGCTGGCTTCACCCGATCGCGCGTTCAGTCGCGACAGGGAGTGGTTCACTGTCACTTCACCGTGAACGGTGTGAAAACCAACAAGCCGTCGTTCCTGGTTCGGCCAGGTGATGTGATCGAAGTTCGCAAGCGAAAGAACCTCGAAGCGTACTACAGCATGGTTCTTGAATCGGGCCGAGCTGAGCCAGCCGGCTGGCTCAATATCGATGCCGACGGTTTACGGATCAACGTGATCGGCTATCCAGGACACGAGGACATCACGTTGCCGGTCGACATTCTGTCGGTCGTCGAATTCATGTCGCGATAGTTTCCTGGAATTGACGTCAAAGTGATACGAGGCCGGCTCATCCCCGGCCCGTTTTCGTTTCTTGCGACCACAAATCCTTAACTCGACCGATCAGCCACAAGCATACCAGGGGCCAACTCAATCGAAAGAGACGCAACGATCGACTCGAGCACATTCATCCAGTGACGGGCTTCCTCTTCCGACAAGGTGAGAGGGGGACTGATGCGGACAACCTTGCCCGCCAACGGGCCCAGCAAGTGAATCGCGTTCCCCTCACCATCACCCAGATAAGCCGCACGGACCAGGGCACAGGCAACCTCGCTGGCTGACTTATCAGCGAAGTCTTGAAACTCGATACCCCAGACGTGCCCCTCGCCCCGAATATGACGGACGATCGGGTACTCTTTGAGTCGCGCCAGCCCCTCGGCAAGGATTCGAGCAGATTTTTCCGCCTGTTCCATCACGCGGTCTTGTTCAAAGATATCCAGCGTTGCCAGCGTCGCCGCGCAACCCAGCGGATGGGCGCTCCAGGTATCAGAACCCCATCCGTAATCGAGGGACGAGAAAACGTCGGCTCGACCCACCGCGGCATTAACCGGCACGCCGTTGCCCATTCCCTTTCCCAAGACGACGATGTCCGGCGAGATCTGATACGTTTCGAACGCGTACATCGAACCCGTTCGGCCGAAGTTCGACTGCACCTCATCCAGGATGAAAACGATGTGGCGTTCTCGGCAAAACTTTTCGAGAAGTTGCAAGTACGCTAACGGCGGATGGTACGATCCCCCGCCGCCGAGGTACGGCTCGGTGATGAGCGCGGCAATGTTCCCGCCCAACTCGCGCGCGAGGCTTTCGAGTTCGCGCTCGTAAGGTTCGATGTCGAAGGGCTGATGACGAACCGACGCATCACAGCATTCGTGCTTCGGAAACGAGATGAAGCGGACGCGGGGATCGCGCTCGGGAGAGGTTTCGTTCCCCGTGACCGCCCCGGCCAATCCTTTTTTCCCGTGAAATCCATCGCGCGTCGCAAGGATCATGTTCTTTCCGGGCTGCAACATCAGGGCTGCCCAGATCGCCTTCTGCACCGCTTCGCTTCCCGAAGCGGCCCACATCACTTGTTCCATGTGGTGACCAAAACGGGTCGCGCGCAAGCTGGTCAAAAGCCGACTGTTGGCTTGATCTTCGAGCGTCGAAATCGCGTTGTATGCCGTCAGTGGTGGAGCCAACACATAGGGCTCGCTTGTCTCCATTGCCGAGCCCGTCCAACCGACGTACTCGGTCAACCGTTTGAGCCAGCGCGTCGGTTGATGACCAAGATTCGCCACCAGGACGCCAGAAGTGAAGTCGGCCAGTCGGCGACCCTCTGGGGTGTAGTGATACAGCCCGGCCGATCGGTGGATGACCAGTTGCGTCGGCGTGAAGGTGCGAAAACTTTTGGGCTCATCACGAGCAATCGATTGACGAACTTCGTTGGAAGCATCTTCGCCCGGAAACTCGATCGGTCGCGTCATTGAGGGTTGGCCCTTCGCGTAAGGTCTCTTCCCATCCTATTGCCAAGACGAGGAATTCTAAAATCGAACATACGCACCGCGATCAACTTAGCACAAGGAAGGAGGGAATGTCGATGCCCTGCGTTCGATGCGAGTGGAATAATCCTGCAACGAGCAGGTTAATGCGAGAGGAGCTCGGCCAATTTGGCGCCGGGGCTGGGGGCCCGCATGAACGTTTCCCCGACCAGAATCGCGTGCACCCCCGCCGAGGCGAGTCGATCAACATCGTCGCGTGTTCGGATCCCACTTTCACTGACCACCACGCGATCGGGCGGGATCCGGGGCAAGAGATCCAGCGTGTGAGATAAATCGGTGACAAACGAACGCAGGTCCCGGTTGTTGATGCCGACCAGATTCGTTCCACTTTCGAGGACCGCCTCGAGATTTTCAGGGTCGTAGAGTTCCACCAAAGGCTGCATGCGAGCCTGCCGAATCTCTCCCACGAGATCGGCCAGTTCCGCTCGTGACAAACACTCGGCAATAAGAAGAACCGCACTGGCGCCGGCCAGACGGGCTTCGGCGATTTGCACCGGATCAATGACGAAATCTTTGCGCAGGAGCGGGAGCGAAACAACTTGCCGGACGGCCCGTAAGTGATCGATCGACCCTTGGAAGAAGTTCTCATCGGTCAGCACGCTGAGGCAATCTGCCCCGTGTTGTTCGTAGTCGCTAGCAATGGCCGGCGGATCAAAAGGATCTCGAAGAATGCCTGCCGAGGGACTCGCCTGTTTGATCTCAGCAATGACGCGCATTCGGCCCGGCAACCGCAATGCCGCTTCGAAGTCCGCGGGCAATGGGAGATCGCCCAAACGCCGCCACCAGTGTTCCCGGCGAGCGCGATCTTTGGATTGTTCGACTTCGATTCGTTTTTGGTCGACGATCTTTGCGAGAATGCTCATGCCTCCATCATATGAGGCAAGGCATCGACTACAGGGTTTTGAGATACTCAAGCAGCGCCCGCTTCTGATCTTCCGACAGAGGATCGGGGAATTGATGGCCTGCGGCCGACTTCGATCGACGGGTCGTGTCGTAATAGTACCGACGGTCGACAGGCGCCGTCACATCGCTAGGAACCGAGGAAAACTCCTCGACTTCCAGGCCAACTCGCTCTTGGTCGTAACCATCTTCGGAACGCTTCCAAACCACTGGCCGACGATCGGAATGCAGCATGTGCCAAAGCGTCGGCACCGAACCGTTGTGTAAGTAGGGAGCCGAGGCCCAGATACCATCGAGCGGCGGCGCGACATAACCTTCGGGCGATTTATTGACCGGGACCGTGCTCGCACGATTGAACCAAGACCGGTCGTAGAACTCGTAAGCCAGCGGACCCAGCGCGCGGTACCGAACCGGATCGGTCCCTATTTCGTCCAGCGCCACCACGCGATTGGGGTACTCAGCCTCTTTGCCGTAAGTTCCGTGGCACTCGGCACAGTTTCGGCCAAAGACCTTTTCCCCCTCGGCCGCGAGCGATTGATTGATCGCGAAGGGATACTTCGGCGCCTCCAGAGACATGATGTAGTCGTAGATCTTCTGGAAATCAGGCTCGAAATCGGCAAACTGCTTGGGACCATTTTCAGGGACCATCAGAAACTGCATCAGCGATCGGTGACTTCTGGGAGCGAATCCATCCGCATAAAGATGCGACTTTCTCTTCACGATCCACCAGGCCGGCGCATCCAGGTCATGATGGATCATCGGCCGGGGAGGCGAGTTGGGACGATAGTTCAAATCCGCATCACGAAACGAGGCCAAAGCCACTCCAAAAATCACCGCGTTGGTGGTCCCTCGCGTGGTCCCCAACGGAACCATCAACGAGCCGACATCCATATGAGTCAGCTCATTCCCCATGCTGAGCTTGCTCAGACGAACATCATCGATGAGCGTCTGCAGCGCGATGTGCGAATTGGGTGCCCCAGGTATCACTACCCCATTCACCTTGCCGCCGTGACAGGTGAAACAGTTCATCACCCATCCCCCCGCATCATTGCGGGTGTACTGGAGGGGCCGATCGGAATCGGGCTCGTTCGGTCGGGGCTGGAAACCATAACGCTCGAACTTCATCGCCTGCTTTTGCGCAGGCGAGGCTGCCTCGTACTTCTTTCGATCCTCCGGCCCCCAAACCCGCCAAAGATTCTCCCAAACTTCCTGCGAAAAATCGGCAGGCAGGTAGCCTCGATCGAGCAAGAGACGATACCCTTCGTGCGCGGGAGCGCTTTTCCCCCCCGCGAAAATGGTCGAAACCAATCCCATAGAAATCGACACGAAGAGGAATACTCGGTTCATTTCTTATCTCATCAATGATTAGTACATCTCAATACTGCCGATACGGTCCGTCGACGTGCGGAGAGTGAACCCTCCCCCGAACCGATGGCGGTTGCCAACCCTATCTTGGAAACAGCAGGAGGAAAAGGGGACAGGAACTTCCCGAAAATGCACTTTGCCAAACAAAGAGTCATCGGATTCCGCATGAATAACGTCTTCGTCGTGAAGGCGACGCAGGCGTGATTGGATGATCATCAGGGCCGAATGAACGACAGGTGAGGGATTATCGGTCGCTATCGGGGTCGTCTCAGGGGAAGAATTCGCGGATCGGCGTCCCTTGGGCGAGGATCGGTGTCGGCCGACCGAAATGGTCGGGAAACGTCGTTTCGGTTGAAATTCCCAGATACCGGTACCACGTCGCCAGTAGATCGCCGGGAACCAATGGTCTATCTTTCGGCTCGTCCCCTCTGGAACTGGTCGAGCCGACCACTTGCCCCATCGGTAACCCGCCGCCAGCCATGAGCAGGCTCATCGTGTGCGCCCAATGTTCGCGACCAGGGTTCCCTTGATGGATGTTGATGCGCGGCGTGTGGGACATTTCCCCCATCACGACCAGGAGCACATCGTTCAACAGCCCGCGTCCATCAAGATCCTCGATCAATGCCGACACGACTTGATCGAGGACAGGGAGACGGGTCTTCATCTCATCGAAAATGTTCCAGACACTGGCGTGATCATCCCAAGAGAATGCTTTCTGGCCCGGCACGCAGGGGAAATCAACGGTGACCATGCGAACGCCCGCCTCCACCAAACGCCGGGCGAGCAAACAGCGCTGTCCCACCAAGTGTCTGCCGTACCGCTCGCGAAGGAACTCCGGCTCGCGTACAAGGCGAAAGGCATCGCGAACTTGTTGATTGGCAAGCATCTGAACGGCTTGTTGCTCGAATTGGTCGAGTGCCGACATTGTTCCTGATTGATCCCATTGTCGTTGAAAGCCATCTAACGATTGCTGAAGCGATCGTCGGTCCTCCAGCGTTCGCAAGGTGTCGGCATCGATCCCCAAGGCGGGCACACGGAAATCGGCCGCATTAGGATCTGCCTGAACCGAAAGTGGATTCAAGCCGGTCCCCAGGTACGCCGACCCGCCATAACGAAGTTGCGGCATCGCCACATGCGAAGGGGTTCCCGGTCGACGCGGGCCGACAAGCCGGGACGCGACCGAGTTGAAGTCGGGATATTGGGGCTCGAACGGAGGAGCCTCCGCAAGCGCGCCGGGATAACTCGTCATCAGCGTGTGCGTGCTATTGACGTGTCCCGGACTGCTGTGCGAAAGAGACCGAATCAACGAAAACTTGTCTGCCAACGGTGCGAGCCGCGGAAGGTGTTCACAGATCTCGATCCCTGGGACCGAAGTCGCGATCGGCCGAAACTCGCCCCGGTATTCGGCCGGCGCCCCCGGTTTCATGTCGAATGTTTCCATGTGGCTGGGGCCGCCCCAAAGCCAGAGGAAGATAATCGACTTATCGCGCGCGGATGTTTGCGAAGAGATGCTCTCTTGCGCGACGGCTTGGGAACGGAGTAGGTGAGCCAAAGAGAATGAGCCCGCCCCGAGCAACCCCGCCTTTACGAGCGATCGGCGACTGACCAGCGGACATGCCAAGGACTGGGCAAGGCGTGATCCCCAGATCAATCGTGGCGAACTCATGGAGATCCTCCGAGAACCGGTCGAGCCAACACCGAGCGAAAGCCCCCCGACGAAAACCGAATTGCCGTCTGCACTAGGATAAGACCCGTCAAGATGATGATGCAATAGTCAAAAACGAGAAGAGGGTACTGCTTGTTGGCCGTGTAGATCGGAATCGATTGCACCAAGGTGGTCAGCGTTGTCACCAACATCAAAATTGAGGGGATCAACGTATAAAACACGCTTCGGCCATGCATCAATAGCCAAGTCGAAACGATCAAAAGGGACAGCCCCGCGAGAAGCTGATTCCCAGCGCCGAAAAGCTGCCAAAGAGCATTCACATAACCCGTGAATGCCATCATCAACATCAACAGTACCACTACCGTCGTGTTGAACCACGAATGGTTCAGCACTCTCAAAAGCAAACGAAAGATACCGGTCGTGACAATGGGATGTCGCACCGTGCGGTGCGCGGGCACGGAGATGGATGTCTCGATGCCGGCGGCCCCCGTTGGGTCGAGTTCGGCGTCGGCCTTCGTCAGGGCGATCTGCTCTCGGCGATGACGTTCCGCGAAGACATCGAAGCGAGCAAAAAGCGTCC
This sequence comes from bacterium, assembly GCA_019753235.1. GTDB lineage: Bacteria > Planctomycetota > Planctomycetia > Kolteriales > Kolteriaceae > JAIELF01. The sequence continues at coordinate 215,661 of JAIELF010000006.1, read as the reverse complement.
CCCAAAGTTCCTCTAATAAGTACCGAGCCAAACGAACCGCGGTATCAAGCGTGGTGATAATGAATCCTTCCAGAAGGAGCATTCCAAAGACGACGCCGAAAGCCATCGGCAAGCCGAGCGCGCGATGAACCACTTCTCCGACGGCGATCGCGAAGGTCAACACGGGGTTCGGCTGTGTTCCTGGAGTGACCGTCAACATCAACTTGCTGTAGTCGGCAAACGAGAGCCCTGCGAGTACCGCTCCCACGACGCAAACGGCTAAGAAGCTCTCCAGCAGCATCGCGTAAAAGCCGACCGTTCGAGCGGCTCGTTCGGGACATACCTGTTTCGACGTCGTGCCGGTCGCGCAGAGCGAATGAAAACCCGAACAGGCCCCACAGGCAATCGTGATGAACATAAAGGGCCAGATAAAATACGATTGTGGCCCGCCCGCTGTCGGCATCTCAACGGACCAGCCGCGAAAGGCTGGAAAATCAATCGGCGTCCCTTGAAACGACACCACGACCAACGACACCATCAGCACCGCGATCCCGACGTAAAGAATGTGAACATTTAAGAAGTCGCGCGACTGAAGAAAGATCCAGACCGGCAGCCCCGCCGCTAAGAGACAATAAAGAGCAATCGACACCATCCACAGTACCTGCCCCGAACTGGAGGCGCCGATGGCTGGCAAGAACGCCACCTCGGTCGGCATCCTCACCGGAAAGAGGAGACCCATCCAAACACTGATCGCACAGATCACCATCGCCAACAGGCTGCACCAGATGACTGGGACCTTGCGAATCAAATAAAGCCAACCCATCAAGGGAGCGGTCGCGGTGATGATGATGACCGACATCGTCGCGATCCCGCCGATCAGTGCGTTCCCGTTCTCATCGACGGAGAATGTTGTCTGGCCCGGCTCAAGGCGAAGCTTCTCGGCGGAGTAAACACTGGTAAGGGCCGTCGTCGAGAGAATTAAAAACATCGCGGTCACTAAGACCATCAACACGATCAGCAACAGCACAAAGAGTAGGAAGGCCGGCACGCCCAGCGTCTGCCTCGCGATAACCGCAATAGAGCGACCTCGTTCGCGGACAGAGACGAACGTCGCGCTGTAGTCGTGGACCGCTCCCGCGAGCAAAGCGCCCCCCACGATCCAGAGAACGGCGGGCAACCATCCAAACGCGATCCCGATGACAGGTCCGACGATCGGCCCGGCCCCGGCGATCGATGCGAAATGGTGCGCGAACACGATTGATGTTTTCGTCGGGACGTAATCGACGCCGTCGTTGAGGAGCTGGGCCGGGGTCGCGTTGCTCCCCTTCTCACCGAAGACCCGCGCCAGATGGCGAGAGTAGAGGAAGCCGACGATCGCCAGCGTCAGACCACCCCCGAGCAGAATCTGAAGCACAAGCATAAAAGTTGGATCTCCGCGCCGAATGAGGCAATCGACCTATCTGCTATTCTCACTAGAACACCCTCGCGCGTCGAGCCTTTCATCCAATTTGATTGCCGACCGAACGAATCCACCGGAGAAAAAAAGACGTGACGTTGATGACCGTGGCTATGTTGGTGGTGGGCCTGGCGATTCTGACGCTGGGGGCCGAGTTTCTCATTCGGGGGGCATCCCGTTTAGCTTCCGTCCTGGGCGTTTCGCCCTTGGTGATCGGCTTGACGATTGTCGCTTACGGGACCAGCACCCCCGAACTGGTCGTCAGTGTCCAATCGGGTCTCAAGGGCCAAGATGACGTTGCGGTCGCCAATGTCGTCGGAAGCAACATCTTCAATGTCCTGGCAATATTGGGGCCCTGCGCTCTCCTCCTACCGTTGAAAGTCTCTTCGCAGCTTATTCGCCTTGATGTTCCGATCATGATCGGCTCGTCGCTTTTAGTCTGGTTACTGGCCAGCGATGGAAGGATCGGCACAGTCGATGGTCTGCTCCTGACGAGTCTCATCGCCGTCTACACGATCTGGTCGATTGTCAAGAGCCGGAGCGAAACCAAAGAGATCCAACAAGAGTACGACGCCGAGTACGGCCCCGCAGAGTCCGGCGGCAGATCGAGCGGCGCCATTTTGAAGGACCTCGCCCTCATCGTCGCTGGCTTGGTCTTTTTGGTTCTCGGCGGCCAATGGTTTGTCGACGGATCCATCCAGCTCGCTCGGTTTCTCGGCATCAGCGAAGTCATCATCGGCTTAACCATCATCGCGATTGGTACCTCGCTTCCCGAACTTGCTACGTCGCTAGTGGCGACGATTCGAGGGGAACGCGACATCGCAATCGGCAACGTCGTCGGAAGCTGCATCTACAACTTGCTCAGCATTCTCGGTATCGCCAGCTTGGTGACGCCTGGCGGACTCGCGGTCGACCCGCCGATGCTTCACGTCGATATTCCGGTGATGGTGTTGGTCGCGATCGTCTGCTTGCCGATCTTCTTAACTGGGATGACGATCTCCCGTGCGGAAGGGCTGTTCTTCTTTGTGGGATACATCCTCTATACCGCTTATTTGATCTTGGATGCCGAGGGACATGGCAATCCTCACCCTGCCGCCGACGTTCAAGACAAGCCTGTTGCCCTGCATCGCCTCTTACCTGAGGATGGGTCTTTACCGTACGGCAAGATCGCGTTGAGCACAGAGCGCTCGCTTGCGTATTCTTTGCCGAACAATCCTTCATAGGATTGATAAGGTAAGGGTCTGCCAACACATTGGACCGGCCAATCTTGGATGAGAAAGGGATCTCTCCGTGACATTGATGACGCTCACACTCCTTGTGGTCGGTCTGCTGGTGTTGACACTGGGGGCAGAGCTTTTGGTGAAGGGCTCTTCTCGATTGGCCGCTGCCGTGGGAATCTCACCCCTCGTGATTGGCCTGACGATTGTTGCCTACGGCACCAGCACGCCCGAACTAGTCGTCAGCATCAGTTCTGGCCTGCGCGGTCAAGACGATGTTGCGATCGCCAACATTGTCGGGAGCAACATCTTTAACGTCCTGGCGATCCTCGGCCTCTGTGCGGTGATTCTTCCTTTGCATGTGTCTTCGCAATTGATCCGCATCGATGTTCCGATCATGATCGCTTCTTCGTTTCTTTGCTGGTTCGTCAGCTACGATGGCCGAGTCGGCAAGGTCGATGGCGCGATTCTGACCGCGCTGATCGTGATCTACACTGTTTGGTCCATTCTAAAGAGCCGAAAAGAAACCAAAGAAGTCGCGGCGGAATATGAAGCGGAATACGGCGAGGCCAAGTCCGGAGGGCGATCGTCGAAGGCGATCCTACTGGATCTCTTCTTCATCGCGGCAGGCATCGGGTGCTTGATCATCGGCGGACGTTGGTTCGTCGATGGTTCGATTGAGTTGGCGCGATACTTGGAAGTTAGCGAGCTCATCATCGGACTCACGATCGTGGCGGCGGGCACGTCGATGCCCGAACTCGCCACGTCCATCGTCGCGACCATTCGAGGTGAAAGAGACATCGCGATCGGCAACGTCGTCGGCAGCAACATCTACAACATTCTCTGTATTCTGGGGATCGCCAGCTTGGTGACGCCCAATGGATTGGCCGTCAATCCATTGATGATGCGTGTCGATATCCCGGTGATGACCTTGGTGGCGATTGCCTGTTTCCCCATCTTTTTTACGGGCCTGAAGATCTCTCGTTGGGAAGGTCTTCTTTTCCTGATGGGCTACATCGCTTACACCGGATACCTCATTTGGAGTGCTCAAGTGCAAGCAATCGCGACGCCCCCTGTCGCTATTCCCTCGGGCCCGCCGCAAGCTTTCATGCTCCCCTTCTCACCGATCAATCTGTTGGTGTGACCATAGGGTGTCATTGCCGAGATATGGTCTCGATCAAACGCGGAAGATTCGTTCCACGTTGCCTCGCAAAATCTGTCGGCCCAGTTGCAAGGATCGCTCTTCGCTCCAGCCCCGGGCCAGAACAAAATCGTTGGCAAGAACCCGCGCGAGCGATCGACGATACATGTTGAACTTGGGCAAGACAAACTCCAGCTTGTACGCATCGCTGTAATAGCCGATCTGTTTGCTGGCGGGAACCGCTTCGAGCCGAGCCCGCGTATCCGCCTCGATGTAGGCGGGGATGTTGGCGTACCACCAGTGCCCGCATGTGACAACATTCGGAAAAATCCACGCAAACGACGCCAGCTCTTGGTTCTGCATGTGTGTCAGGACCGAGATCGGAAACATCACGCGTGGTTTATCGTTGAAAAGAGCGCGGTACTGATCGAGCGACGTCCGCTGATCAAAGAGATCCTGTCCCTGATAGACGCCATTCGAATAGACACCGCGACGAACGCCGATCATCAGATCGAATGGAAGCTCAAAGGCTTCGCACTGATCAGCAATGGCAAAAAAGATCGCATGGCTGGCCTGTTCGCGCAGTGAGCGATCCAAGCTCCCCTGCTGTAATGCATGGAGCGCCATCAGGGCTTTTGCGGGGCTGGGCCGAACGGGAGAGAAGTCGGGCGGAACAGAGATGGCACACGCCCTCGCTCCCTTTTGCGTGAATCGCTTGAAAAGAACGCTGAGCCCTTCTTCCATCCGGGTCGGCTCGACGCCCGTCGCTTTCCGCCAACGATTCTGCACGTGCGGATCGTCGAGCTTAAAAACGAGATCGTCCGTCCGAAGACAAGGAACATAAAGGGCCGAATCAAACCCCTCGAGCGGGTCGTCAAAATCATTGGTGAGAAAGATCGCGTCCAGATTGGTCGCATGAAAGACGTGCTCTGTCCAATTGGGATCGGACATTTTCTGGATCGATCGTTCAAAGAGCAAGCGGGCGTCGCGAGGGGAGATAACCGGGTCGTCATAATCCAAGAATGTCCGCGCAATCTCCACCAGCCACGAATACTGAATCGTGTTCGTCACTCCCTCTAGATGCGTCAGCAGAAGCTCGACGAGATCCTCGTCGCGGGACTCCACGATCCGATCCTTCGCGAGTCCGGCCGAATGAGCAAGTTCGGTGAAGTAGTGGTACCCCAGCAGGTCCACCAGCGACGTTGATGCCGGGGACGTGGGAACGATGTGCGAGTGAGGATCGATCAATCGAATCCGACAGAGTTCTTCGAATAGCCTACGGGTCAAACTATCCATCAGGCGCGTTTCCTTTTGCCGGTGCCTCGACCCGGATCACTTGATCCGCGACCCCCCAATGTCCGGCCGAATCGCGGAATCGGACCAACAGCAAATAGGTATGCGGTTGGAGTTCTCCCGTCTGAAAGCGGATGGCTTCTTCGGAAGAATCGAAGATCCCGTCGTCGGGAAAAAGAGGCCACCAGTCGATCCCATTCAGCGAGTACGATGCCGACACCAGGCGAGTACGATCGTCCTTTGCCACGGTCGATACATCGAGCTTTTGTCCCACTTGCGTTGCCGACGATATGGTGACTGCCGGGGCTTGTCGATCGAGGACGAAGGGCTCACTCTCTTTGGAACTGGTCGCTTGGTCGGATTGGCGATTCGAAGGAGCGTCGCTGGCCGTGACGCGGAAGCGATATTGACCGCTCGGATAGGATCCGGGATCCCACTTAAAACTGGTCTCGTTCATTTCCCGCGCGACGGCCACCCACTCAGGCCACTCCTCTTTGCGCACGTCGACGTCGTAAAGGAGAGTATCGCCGTTGGGATCGCTTCCCTTCCACTTGATCTCGATCTTGGTGGAGCCATCCGCCACCGGCGTCTGCGCAAAGTTGGGAACATCAATGGAATCAACAATCGGCGGACGATTGACGGTCGCGTAATAGACGGAAAGATTCCGAAGTTGCGGGGATTCATTCCCCTGACCACTCTCCAGCGTCGCCCGGTACTGAAGAAATCGCGAGATCGGCAGCGAGCGAGCATCGCTGCTCCAGAGAGACCAAGTCTCGTCGGGCTTCTCGACGTTGCCTGCACGAAACTCGACCAGAAGGCGAGCACCGGTAGGAACCTCGGCCGATGTACTCCCCTGCCCCCAGCGCGCTTGCATTTTGGCATCGTGCGGAGAAGACTCGATTGTCCCGCGCGGACTGTACCGTGCTTCAACTCGCCAAAGGTTGCCGGGCGTTCCTGTACCGAGAACAACGTTGCCCGCGGGCAGCGAAATCATTGCTTGGATCTGACCGCTATCAAGCCGAGCGAGAGTCTGGCGCACCCGGGTGAGCGGGTCGATCGCATAAAGCTTTCCCTCTTGTCCGGTCCCGACAAGAAGTTTTCCCTCTTGCCAACCGAGGCTCAAAACAAGGCATTTATCCCGAAAGATCTCATCGCAATGGCCGCTGGCCGCGATGCGGTAAACCGAATTCTCTCCCACACCCGCTAAGCCTGGTCGAGCGACGGGCTTGGGGGCGGGAGCTGGCGCGGGCGCCTCGGCCACGGGGACAAGCGGCGGAGCCAGCACCAGCGACCATGCTGCCGCCCACGCAACTCCGCGGGGCGACCACCGAGAAGCGCTCGGCGAAGGAAAGTTGGGGCGTTCCGGCGTCCCTGTCCCGGCAAAGAGAGTTCCATCTTCATGGAGAAGCAGCGTGTGGACGTCGGCTTGGGCGGCATCGTAAAGAACAAAACCCTTGCCCGCGGGATCGACGCGATAGATCAGCCCGTCGGTGCTGGTACCGAGAAAGATCGAACCATCTTTGGCCAGGGCCATCGAAAGGAGATGTTTCTGTTTGGCTTGGAAAAAGATCTCCCCCTTGCCGGTAGCATCGACGCGATAGAGTCGGCCTTGCGGCCCCGTGGCGATGAGAAGCCGACCGGCCGAATCGATCGCCAGTCCCCAGATGTACGTCTCTTCTGTTTCGAACAGTGTCGAGACTTGACCATCACGCGAATAGCGAAAGACTTCGCCTCCCGGCGAGGCGGCGTAATAGATCGAGCCATCAGGCCCCACGGTGACCGCAAACATCTGTTGATCGCGCGCTTCGTGCAATGATTGGATTTCGCCCGTGGGCTTGACGCGGACCACACGGCCAGGCGACCCTGTCCCGACGAGCACGCTCCCATCCTCTTCACGCACCATTGACCAGACGTGAGCGACATCAAGATTGACGAAAGCCGACGTTTGCCGGGCAAGTTCTGCTGTTCCTTGGCTTGAAACAACAACGTTCTCGAGCGTCCCTTCTTCGAAATCGCTGCCGGTATCGTGCGTCCAAGTCTTTACTTCTCCCCTCAACACGGGCGTGATCCAAAGACATAGACCCAGCATTCCGCTCGATAACAGAGAAGACTTCATTGGCTTGTCTCCTTGGGTGCCGAAAACCGGAGCGGCGGCTTGGTGGTGACGCGAATGGTGACGTTCCGCGAGCCTTCGAGAGGCCAAGGAGTCTCTTCTCGAACGATGACTACCTCGGTCAGCGAGCGAGTCGCTTCGCGCGGATTGGAAGCGAGAATCGAGGCGACTCCCGGGGGAAGATCCACCAAATCGCCCGAGCGATTCGAGATCCCCGCCTGCTTGGTGTCGAGACGAATGGCCAGGGTCGACGGCCGAACCGCGGCCTCTTGCCGAATCGCTTCGACGAGATCTTTGCTGGATGTCGGCTCCGACCAGCGCCACTGTCTGCGGAGTTCCAATCCCCAGTCGATCGGTTGAGGATTCACATCGATGCGGTATTCCCCGGCCGCGAGCGTCTTGGGAATGGCAAGCGAATACCTCTTTATGGTTCGATGAGCCTGGCCAAGTGCATCTTCCGAGCGATAAGAGGAAAACTCGACCACAACGTCAACCGATTCGCCCGCCACCACCTCGGCGGGCTCGGCCCACGCATGGGCGATTGTGGCGCTTGTCCGCTCTGCGGTGACATGGGCATGACACTCGACCGACTCAACCTGGAGCGGTGCGAAGGGATTGTTCGCTCCCTTGGCAATCAGCGATGAGACGCTCGATAGGGCAGAGGTCAATCCAGCGATGCCGCTAGCCGACTCGCCGGAAAATGTTTTGTCGATCTCGATCGGCGCATGCGACGCAAAGACAATCTTCGCGCGAATCCGGGCGGTCATCTCCGCAGGGGCTTGCCCTGCCGCATCGAGCCCCCCCGCCAGCGTTGTCAGAAAAAGCGAACCAAACATGGCCGGCACCGGAGCCACTTCGCACCGCAGTGTGAGAGGCTTGTCGGTGGTTGCTCCTTGAGCATGAATCACGGTCGGCACCATTTTGGGTCGAGCACTTAGAGTCCCCGAAATGCCCGTGCTGACGTCCGCATCGAAGCGCCCAATCGTCTCCATCGCCGAGCCGAGTTTGAGGCTTGCACTCTGCAGAGGCAAAACCAAATGGATATATGCCGACATCATCGGCAGTTCACACTTGCCAAGCGTCAGGAACGGATGGCCGAACGCGTGAACCCGGTCCCCCTCGATGGCGGTGACGGTCCCCAGCGCCGTCACATTGATGTCACCGGTCACCAATCCGACGCCGATCGCCGATCCAGGGACCAGCTCGGCATGCGGCGGGCTTTCTTCTTTTCCTGCCGGGACATCGCCTGCTTGGATTGGCAACAAATGCCAAGGATCAAGCTCTTTTCGTAAATGCTCGATCAAGGCCGACGACGCGGGGCCGATGGCCAGAGGTGTTCGAATCGGGATCATCTGACCAGGAGACTTGTCATTCGTTCGCGTTGGACGCTGGGCCGTGCGACGATCAAGTGGTTCGTCGGCGCGGATCGGATTGTCGGCAAAAGCCACCATCTGCGTGAAAGGAGTGATGCCGGCAATCGGCTCGAGGCCAAACTCCCACGTGTACGCAATCGCGCCAAGGAGCCGATCGTCGATATATACCGGACTTCCGCTCATGCCGGCGGCAACCCCCATTTTCTCAAGCCCCAGACCCGCGCATCGTGCCAGCACCATGTCACGACCAGGTTGAACATCGCGCAACATGCCGAGGATCTCGACATCGAATCGTTCGACGTGAGTCCCGTGCATGACGGTCAGACCATATCCCTTCATGCCGGGCCGAACATCTCGCGGCATCCAAGCATCCGCACAGGCACTCTCTTTCCAGAGAGAAATGGAGAGCAGAGCAAAAGCGACCGAGCAGACGGAGGAACGCATGTGATCCCCCTCCCAACGCAAACAACCAACGGTGACACAGGGTAGACAATCATCCCCGAGCGTTCAGTTTATGCTTTTCTTTGCCGATCCCGCGAGAAAAGATGGCAACGATTACCGCGGCACTCGGAGATCAATGGCGATGAGTTTTCGTTCATTGCGAAGGTAAAGTCTTCCGCCGGCCAGGGCTGGGGGCGTCCAACAAGGGTAGGACAAAAGGGACTTTGCCGTACGGGGATTTTCGGGAAGTTCGGGAGGGGCCTCGGGCCGAAGTTGTCGAAACAGAAGGTGACCACGCTCTCCCCAGAGAAAAAAATGGTCTCCGACTTTGATCATCGAACCTCGCCCCAACAGCGACGACACCGACCAGAGAATCTTCCCTGTCTTGAGATCGATCGCGCGAAGTTCACAATCGCTTTCATGTCGACCCGCAAATCCGTACAGCGTCCCGTCGACGTGGATCAGATTGGAGAAATGACTGTCCATCGCACGAGTGCTTCGCCAAAGCTCTTCGTACTGTCCGTCTGGTTTGATCCGCAGACAAAGCGAACCGGTTCCGTAGGTGGCCGACACAAAGACCGTATCCCCCACGACGATCGGCGTCGACGCATTAACCGATTCATAAAGCTTCGAACGAAACGGAATGTTCCAAAGTAGTTTCTGCTCCCCCATATCGACAGCAAGCAGCCCCCCTTTCGTAAAGACAAAGGCGATCCGCCGTCCGTGAATCGTCGCAGAAACAGGTGTCGCGTAGCTGGGACCATCGTCACCGAGACTCCACATCGCCTTTCCCGATTGGGGATCCAAGCCGACGGCCGAGGCCCCCTTGCCTCCGACGTTCAGCACGATCTGGTCATCCAGAACCAGCGGCGAGCCAGCCACGCCGAAGAAATCTTGCGAGACGCGAAAATCCCGATTCAGCCAGACCGTCCAGCGGAGACGACCATCCTTCAGATCTAGAGAATGAAGCTTCCCCTCGGCCCCGAGAGCATAGACGACGTCGTCCGCGATCACCGGCGTCGCGCGAGGGCCGTTGTTGTAGCCGTACTGATCGAGATACTGCGTGGGACTTTGGTGCCGCCAAATAGATGCTCGAGTTTCAACATCAATGCATTCGAGAATCTCGTCATCGGCTAGGCGATGGTAGACAATCAACTTGTTCCCGACGATCGACGGACCGGCGTAGGACTCCCCCAGATCAAGCGACCAAGCGACAGGCCAATCGTCGGTGGCGCCGGGAAGCTGAAATGGCTGTGCCGGAAGAGTGCTGTCGCCTGATGGCCCGAAGATTCGGGGCCAATCATGGGTAAGCTCTGGCTCGATCCCGTTGGCCGATCCGAGAGCAAGAATCACTCCCATCGCCGTCCCGATCACTCGAATCATGCTCTGCCTCTTCTGAAGAGATCTAGTCGTCGAACACCTTGCCCATCGATTGTCGTGTTCGTGCCGCCGAGTATCCATATTGGAAACAGGCGAATCAGAGGAAACAGTCTGATGGAACCATCAGTGAAAATCGGTGTGGTAACCGTGTCGGACCGCGCGAGTCGAGGTGACTACGAAGATCTCGGCGGGCCCGCGATCCTCGATTACTTGAAAGAAGTTCTCAGCAGCCGCTGGGAATCGACCTATCGGGTGATCGCCGACGAGCGTCCTCTGATTGAAGCGACACTGCGTGAACTCGCTGATACGGAGGGATGTTCGCTGATCGTGACGACTGGCGGGACGGGACCGGCGGTTCGCGACGTCACCCCCGAAGCGACCGAAGCCGTGGCGGACAAGATCATGCCCGGCTTCGGAGAGTTGATGAGGAAAGTCTCGCTGGAGAAAGTTCCCACCGCGATCCTCAGTCGTCAAACCGCGGTGATCCGAGGGCGATCACTGATCATCAATCTTCCAGGTCAGCCGCGCGCGATCCGCGAATGCTTGGGCGCGGTGATGCCGGCCATTCCCTACTGCATCGACCTTCTTGGGGGGCCTTTCATCACGACGCATGACGAGTTCGTGAAAGCATTCCGACCGAAGAAGTAGCGGCCTGCGGGCAGTCGTGAGTAGATTACGTCCTCTGATCCAAGAACGCGAAAGATGAACGGGTGCGATTCACGCATCGACCGCCAGCGGGACGTATTCGTCTTGGCTTATCGTCACGGGGACTTGATCGACACGCTGATCGCGAATCTTGTCGATCACCATCATCCAGGTTTGCCGAAGATGCTGAAGGATGGACAGGGCGGCATCGGCATCGGTCAGCTCATGTTTGAGACACGCGTTGTCCAAACGCTTCTGGCAGAAGTCGTAGAGAGCAGAATACTTCTCACACAACTCCGGCTCGGCCTTCGGCCTCAAACTGTTGTGCAATTCGTTGAGGATCGCGGAAGTCTTCTCGTAATGCACAAACACCTTCTCCGCGTCCTTTTCGACAATGCCCGCGCGAAGACCCTGGGTGAAGCGAATCGCTCCTTCGTAAAGCATCATTTGCAACTGCTCGGGTCGAGCGGTCATCACGGTGCTTTCAAGGTAGGCGCGGGTTGAGGTCATCTGCATGGTTGATTCTCTCTCTGTGACGCTAGTCCGGGCGGGAAGAACGAACTCCTGTGCACAAGTCTCTTCAAAATCAGTTCTGGTCGGTCGGCTTGCCGACGTTTCGTTGGTTGGCATACCGACCTTTCGAGCCGATGAACCATCACGAGCACACCCATTCTTGGAGCAACTCAAGAGGGACGACGCTGGGGGAAACCTAGTTCACAAAGGGAGAAAAAGCAGGCTTGTTTCTGAGTTAATTTGCAGGGCAAACAGACTCGGTACGGGGGACTGATTTCATTAACGTTGGTTCCAGTCACGCTTGAACGGCCGAGGTTTGCTTGGCCCTTGGGATGTTATGGGCGGGCTACTTCCCGAAGGATGTCGCGATGCTTGCCAGACGCGTTAGAGCGGTCTGTTGCGATTGGAAGGCCGAGAGGGCCTCTTCCATGGCGTAAAACTGCTTGTAGAGTCGATCCTCCTTCGAAGTCAGCCGTTTATTCTGGAAGTCCAGCGCGATGTTCTGCCGATCGATCGAGAGCTGAAGCTGGGTCGCGCGGTTCGAAAGGATTCCGCTGCCGGTGTTGGTCAGGTTATCGGTCAACTTCTGAAACTGAGCCGCAATTCCGGTATTAGCGGTGGTAAGGAATTTTTCGACATCGGCCGGACTTTGCGAAAGAACGCTTTGCAGCTTGGACGAGTCCAGCTCAAGGTTGCTGTCTTGATCCAGCTTGATGCCGATCTGCCCCAGCGACGAGAACGTGCTCCCCGTACCGCTAAATCGATTGGTGACGAACCGGGAGAGTTGACCTTCGACCAGTCGGGTAGTCTGATCGGTGAAGAGTAGACCTCGCTCGTCGTTATTGGCGTCGTAGCTGTCGTTCTCTTTGATGTACTTGCGGATCTCGTTGTAACCATCGACAAAAGATTTGACGGCATCAATGACGCTCTGTTGATTCCCTGCCACCGTCACGGTCACGGGCGTGTTCGATACTTGTTTGGCCGTGACCGATACACCCGGGACCAAGCCCGAGAAGGTATTGCTCGACGATATCACCTGGACCGGCGTGACGCCCGGCCCCGTCGAGCCATAGATGAGGACCGCATCTCGCGCGGTCGAGACCGTATCAAGCGATAGACTTGATTGGCCTGCATCGAAAAGAATTCGGCCCGATCGACCACTCCGGTTGCTTGTCAGCGACAATCGAAAAGGATCTTGCGACGAACCATCATTAATCACCGACGCTTGCACGGAGGCCTGGGCCTCGCGAATCTTTGTGGACAGACCCGCCAGTGTCGTGCCGGCAGCGATGGCGATGCTTTTTTCAAGCGTGCCGTCGATGTTGCCAGACCCGTTGGGGGTCGCGAGCAGCCCAAGAGCCCGCGCGGTCGTTCCGTTGTCGACCTCCGTCACTTGCAGGGCCTGCGTGCCAGCGGTCTTTTCGATTAAGATACCGTCGCCGGTATTGTTGATGCGAGCGCTGATCGCTAGGCCACGCGTGTTGAGTTCGCGAATCACGTCCCCGATCGTGTCGTCGGTATCCTGGGTCAGATCGACGACGGCGGAGTTGCCCGTCCCGTCGGTGATACGGAACTTCCCCTTGGGGACGCCGGTCGCCGATCCATAGGAGGATAGTCTTGTGTTCTCATTGACGTATTGACGATCGAGGTCGCCGCCGTTTCGTGTGATGGCGCTTCCGGTGGTGTTGCCGGCAATCCCCAAGAATGTTGCGAGATTCCCGCTAACATCGGAGACGTTGAGCCCACCGGGCCCGGTCGTTCGCAGCTGAATACCGTTGGCGGCTTTGTTGATGGAGGCGGTCGTTCCGGTGGTACCGCTGACGGCATTGATGCCATCGATGACATCCTGAAGCGTGTTGGCAGTCGACAGATCGATGTTGGTTCCGTTGATGGCGACAGTGCCGGACGTGGGGCTCGTGGCGGCCGATCCTCCTTTGAGCGTCCTCAGCAGCACCGTATCCAGTGAGCCCAGAACGTTGTCGCCCGTCAAGGTCCCCGCGCCGCCGGACCCATTGAGCAAGCCCAAGTCGCCGGCGGTTTTGCTGCCACCGATGGGCGCGACCACCACCGAGCTTGTCCCTTGTGAATCGGTGATCTGAAGTCGATTGTCGTTGATCGAGGCGACCACTCGGCCACCGGTGTTGCCGGCATTCTGGTTGATGGCGTTCACGATGTCGCCGACCGTCCGGGCGCCCGAGATATCGACATCGAACGAGACCGGACCGACAGTGACCGAGAAATCGTTTCCGACATTCTCGCGGACGCCGTTGCCATCGCGCAGCCGAGCCAGCGACAGATTACTTCCCAAAGAATAGACATCTTGACCGGTGTAGGTGTTGGCGTTTCGTGTAAGCGAGTTGATCCCCAGATCAGTCGCGGCCTTGCCGCCGGCAAGATCGAGGACTTGGAGCGTACCAGATCCCCCCGCATTATCGACGAGTTCTAACCGATCCCCTTTCACTTGAGCGCGGACATTGGCGCCGGCCGACCCGTTGATGGAGTCGACAACGTCTCGAACCGTGACCGAGCCCGTCAAGTCCACGACGCTCGAACCGCCGGCCGAGTCTGTCACCCGAATCGAACCGACGCGAACCCCTGCTCCGCCATTAAGGGCGGCCAACTCGGTAGATTCATCGACGAAGCCACCTTGCGAGATTTTGATGGTGGTGGCCGAGTTGGTGATCGAGGTCGTATCGGTTTTGAAGCCGGTCGAGAGAAGTTGATTGGTACTGACCAATTGGCGCGGTGTGTATTGGTAGGAACCGACTGGCGCCCCTTTGCCAGCCGTGGCGGTGATGGCGTCGCTCGAGGAGGTTGCGGTTCGATCGGTCAGAGCACCGCCTCTTCCGAGTTTGGAAGCGGTCAAGTTCAGTCCGACCAACCGGAGCGAAAGGGTCTGGTATGCGTCGCGAATCTTGCCCGAGGTATCGACTTGATCCTGAATCTGCTTGTTGGCAGTCTTCTCCAGATCCAACAATTTTGTGACGAGATCTTTGATGTTCAGTCCGCTGACCAGACCGACGCCCGAAGAAATCGTTCCCATCGATACACCTTTATCCGCCTGAACCGACCGCGATGGAGCCCCGGAACGAGATCAATCTCGCGCAGGGACCATCAACGCCTAGCGGTTTCTTTGGTTGAACTTTACCACAGTTTTTGCCATTCCGCCGAGGAGGTCTCAAGGAACCGATCATCGAGGGACTCAAGGCCATGTTGGAAAGCCGCTTGCCCGGGAGGCAAAGGAGAGAGAGTGCAAAAGCGGAGCGTGGGTGACAGATCAGGAGAAAACCGGCGAGGGAGCTGTTCAGGCTCCCCCGCCTTTCGTTTTACCTACGGAACCTTATCGACCGCTGAGCAGCGACAGGACCGACTGCGGACGAGAGTTGGCGATCGCCAGCGAGCTCGTACCGGCCTGCACGAGAATCTGCAACCGGGTCAAGTTTGCGGTTTCTTCCGCAAAGTCGGTATCGACGATCTGGCTGCGGGCAGAAGAGAGGTTCTCTTTGTTGACCTGCAGCGATCGCAAGTTGGTTTCGATCGTGTTGGACTGGATCGAACCAATTCGTGCCCGAGTCGTCGTCACCTTCGAGATGGCATCCTGGATGATGCCGACCGCGATGGCACTTCGATCGGTCGATGCCGTCAGCGAGTTCTGACCACCGGTTGCCAAGCTGGCCACCGTTCGATCCTGCCGAGTCCCAGCCGTATCGACGAAGACGTTACCAAGGCTGGCCGAGGAGAACGAATCGAGGCCGACGTTAATCTGGTTGGCCGAGTTGAGCTGGATACCGAGTTGGAACTTCGCCCCACCACTTGCGATGGTGAAGTTGGTGGCGGTGCTGGCCGACACCGACTGGCCGAAGGTCAGTGTCAGGTCCAGGTTCGACGTCTTCAAGGTCGCATTGAGACCCTTGCCCGAGAAGGCTTGGCCGTTGATCGAACCTGCCACGTCCGTTCCCTTGACGTTCGTGGTCAAGCCGCTGATCAAGCCGCCAGCGACATTGTTGACGGTGACGAAGGAATCCGAACCGAAGTTCGAGCTGTTGAGATAAACGGTGCTCGAACCGGTCGCGATGACGCCGGTGACATCGCTGACGCTGTTGATGGCGTCAAGGACGTTCTGGCCGCTGCCGACCTTGACGATTGCCGAGCCACCGTTGCCGATGACTTCGATCGTCGAATCGATAGTGGCCGTCGTCTGTGCCAAAGCCACGGAAGCCTGAGTGGCCGCCGTGGTCAGCGTGACGTTGACCGTGATCGCGCTGCCGGTGGCGTTGAAGTTAGCCAGGTTGACCTGCACGTCGCTGAAGGTCGCATTGGCAACATCAGTACGACCGACGCCGCTGAGCTGGAATCCGAGCGAACCATCGAGCAGCTTTCGGCCGCCGAACTGGGTCGAGTTGGCGATACGGTTGACGGACGAAATCGCCGAGTCGATGGCCGACTGGTTGGCGTTGATTTCGTCCTGCGAGAGAACGCCTCGGTTGGCCGACGTGGTCAAGATACCACGAATTCCACCTAAGAGATCGCCGATCTCACCGAGGGCCGAGTCCGTGGTCGAAAGGACCGCGTTGGCTCGGTTGTTGTTACCAATGGCGGAGCTGATCGAGTTGATTTCCGATCGAAGGAATTCGCCAGAAATCAGGCCGGCAGGATCGTCTTTACCGCTGTTGACGCGAACACCGGTCGACAAGCGGGTCAACGACACGCCGAGCTGTTGATTGGTTCGAGCGAGGTTGTTGAGCGCGACAAGCGAGTCAACATTCGTGTTAATTCTTGACATCTGAGCATTCTCCAAAATTCGTTGTTTAGACTCGGTTGGTCAATCTCCCGGACCAACCCACAAACTGCGAAAGAACTAAACGCTAGGGAATCGAGCACTTCAGAAGGGTCATCACTTCTTCTGTTCTCTATCCCTCCTTTCGCAGTCGCGGTTCGGGGGCGACTCACTGTCGGCGTGGGGGTGCCTCTTTTACAAACGATCTGCGGAAATCTGGGTCATCAACGGCAAGCTGTCAAATCTCCCAAGGAAGAAAGGTTTGCCAATTTTCTCTATTCCTCAGACCGATAGCCCCGAGCATCCCTCGGAGAGGCCTTCCTGTCGTTTCGACCGGAAGCATCGGCTCAATCGTTACGGGGTGACGGTCCCGCGTTTTCTGGGAGGGACTCGAGGAAGTTCTCGGCAGCTCTCGCGACCGGGCGTCTGTCATGATCCGGAATATCGGCAGCAATCTCGCGCGCGGAGAAAAGAGCCGACCAGCGAAAAGGTTCACCCCTTAAGAGAGACTACTCTTCTGGCCGATCCCCTGTTGCGTCCGAGGTGATGCGGGCAGAAGGGGAAAGCGGTGGTTCGATTCTCCGGGTTTGGCGATTTGGAAGATTTTGTTCGAGAAGTCCTTTGCGCTCGGGCGGATCTCGACCAGCAGACGCCCATGGTTCGACACCTGCTTCGCCGACAGGGAAGACTCTGTGCGGTCGAATTCACCCTCGTGGCACCGCGCGCCGTCCGGCTGAGTGCGATCTGGGATCCGCGAGCCAGTCGCGTTCTCTTTTACGATCAGAACCTCGAACGGTTTCGTGTCGACTCCGTGACTGGTCTTTCGATCGAACACGTTCCCGCGGAAGAGGCCTCTGCTCCGCTCGCCAGCGCTTGGCGCGGAAAGTAGCGCCCTCATTCGTCTTGATTTCGACGATGCTCCTTTCCCATACATCCAACTGTCCAAGCCTGCGAAACCAGGGATCGAGCAGGGTACGACGTGTTGGACGCTGCTTGTCGGTTTGACTCATCTTGATCGAGCGTCTCGCCCTACCCGAGCGATTTCGGGAGACTCCTCATTCCAAGCCGGCCTTGCATCATCATGCCTCTTCCATTAAGGTTCGTGGTTGGCCGGTCGCATCGATCAATGGCCACTTGCTGATTGACTCGACGTTGCTTGCCTCCTCGGTTCGTCACATCCATGAATTATGGAAGCTCGTTGACGACTCTCTGCTCTTGTTTCCACCAGCGGAACGGCGTCACGGGTGAGTGACCGACGCCGGCCCTGCCGAAAAGCGGTTGCTCGCTTTCAAGCAATTGACGGTTCGGTGTTTATCTTTTCGCTTGCGATCTTCGGGACTCATGGTGTGCGGGCGCACCGAGAAAGCAACTTCGCGAGATAATGAGGGGAGAGGAACCTGCATGCGATCCAGCGGATGGGGCGTGCGTACAAGGATGATGACGAACAATCGTTTCATAACGCCTGCGTTGACCCGCGGTGATGTTTGGAGGGTAGGTTCATGGAGGACGTTCGAGAACTGATCGAGTTGGCTCGCGAACACCAGAAGATCCAGGACTATCAGAAAGAGCATTGGGAAGGATCGTTCGCAGACTACCTCGCGATCGTGCAGGGTAATCCCAAAGTCACCCGCAACGCCTTCCAGCGACTTTACGACATGATCATGTCGTATGGTTCCCGCGAGTACACTCAGTACCGCGAGAAAATCACCCACTATCACTTCTTTGATGATCCCGATCACCAGGGTGAAGAAGCCGTCTTCGGTCTCGAAAAGCCGATCATGGAACTCGTCAACGCTTTCAAAAGCGGCGCGATGGGCTACGGAATCGAGAAACGAGTTCTCCTACTTCATGGACCCGTCGGAAGTTCGAAGAGCACGATTTGCCGACTGATCAAGCGGGGTCTAGAGCGGTACTCTCGCACGGATGCGGGCGCCATGTACACCTTCGGATGGATTGAGAACGGCGACCCCGCCACGTACATTCCCGACCCCATGCACGAAGAACCTCTTAAGCTGATTCCACAGGCACTCCGCTCGATCTTTGCCGACAAGCTTTCCAGCCCCGAGCAACACGTGTCGATCGTGGGAGATTTGAATCCCTTCAGCCGAAGAATGTTTGCCGACAAAATGAGGCAGTACGCCGGCGACTGGACCCGAGTCATCAACGATGTTCGTGTTCGCCGACTGGTCCTGTCGGAGCAAGACCGTGTCGGCATCGGAACTTTTCAACCCAAAGACGAGAAGAATCAAGATTCAACCGAGCTGACAGGCGACATCAATTACCGCAAGATTGCGGAGTATGGTTCGGACAGTGATCCGCGGGCCTTCAATTTTGACGGAGAATTCAACATTGCCAACCGTGGCGTGGTCGAGTTCATCGAAGTCTTGAAGCTGGACGTCGCCTTCCTGTACGACCTGCTGGGTGCCAGCCAAGAGCACAAGATCAAGCCGAAAAAGTTCGCCCAGACCGACATCGATGAAGTCATCATCGGCCACACCAACGAACCAGAGTACAAGAAGCTGCAGTCAAACGAATTCATGGAGGCTCTTCGCGATCGAACCGTCAAAATTGATCTCCCGTATGTCACCCGCCTGACAGATGAGGTCAAGATTTACGAGAAGGACTTCAACAGCCAGCGCGTTCGGGGCAAGCATATCGCGCCGCATACGCTCCGGATGGCGGCAATGTGGGCGGTTCTCACCAGACTCGAAGAACCGAAGAACGCCAGCCTCAGCCTGATGCAAAAGTTGAAGCTCTACGACGGGAAAACGCTGCCCGGCTTTACAGAAGACAACATCAAGGAACTGAGGAGTGAGTCTTTCCGCGAGGGAATGCACGGCATCTCCCCTCGCTATGTGCAGGACAAAATCTCCAACGCGCTCGTGACGCATCCCGAGGCTACGAGCGTCAATCCTTTCATGGTGATCAATGAACTCGAGTCGGGACTGAAGCATCATTCGCTGATCAACGGCGAAGAACAGCGGGCCCATTACCGGAACCTGCTCACCCTGATCAAGGAAGAGTACGACGACATCGTCAAAAACGAGGTCCAGCGGGCCATTGCCGCCGACTCAGACGCGCTGATGAGACTCTGCTCCAACTACATCGATAACGTGAAGGCGTACACGCAACGGGAGAAGGTGGTCAATAAATTCACCGGCCAGCCGGAGGAGCCCGACGAGCGATTGATGCGATCGATCGAAGAGAAGATCAACATCGCGGACGCTCGCAAAGAGGATTTTCGCCGAGAGATCATGAACTACATCGGCGCTCTGGCGATCGAAGGAAAAACTTTCGACTACAAGACCAATGAGAGACTTCAAAAGGCTCTCGAACTCAAGCTATTTGAAGACCAGAAGGATTCCATCAAACTGACCAGCCTGGTCTCGCGAGTGATCGACCGAGAGACGCAGGAGAAGATCGACATCGTCAAAGGTCGGCTCATCAGAGACTTTGGTTACAACGACGAGTCGGCCACCGACGTATTGAATTACGTTGCCAGTATCTTCGCACGCGGAACAACAAAGAAGGCGGACTAAAAGAAGCCAACCAGTAGGACACGCGATGGTTCAGAAAATCGAACGAGATGTGAACCGATTCAAGCAGATCATTCGCGGCAAGATCCGCCAGGATCTCAAGCGTTATGTCTCGCATGGTGAAATGATCGGCAAACAGGGGAAAGATCTCGTCAGCATCCCCCTGCCCCAACTCGACATTCCTCATTTTCGTTACGGCGACAAAGGTCGCGGCGGAGTATCCAGCGGCGAGGGAGATCCTGGCCAATCGTTGGGCCCGGGAGAAGAGGAGGGATCTGGACAGGCCGGCAACTCGGCGGGGGGGCATCTCCTGGAAGTGGAAGTCCCCTTGGCCGAACTCGCTGAAATTCTGGGTGAAGAACTTGCTCTACCCCGCATCCAACCCAAAGCGGCCGACAACATCGTCACCACCAAGGAAAAGTACACCGGCGTTAGTCGGACCGGCCCGGAATCGCTTCGACACTTTAAGAGAACCTTTAAGCGAGCACTCCGTCGACAGATCAGCACCGGCAACTACACTCCCGACGAACCGATGGTCGTCCCAATTCGCGAGGATCAACGCTACCGAAGCTGGAAGTCGGTCGAGAATCCCGACACCCGCGCGGTTGTCATCTACATGATGGATGTCTCTGGTTCGATGGGAGACGAACAAAAGGAGATCGTTCGGATCGAATCATTCTGGATCAATGCTTGGCTCCGTTCGCAGTATCAAGGGATCAGCACTCGTTACATTGTTCATGACGCCGACGCCCGCGAGGTGGATGAAAACACTTTCTTTCGGACGCGTGAAAGTGGTGGGACGATGATCTCGTCGGCCTACAAGTTGTGCCGAGACATGATTGCTGCGGACTATCCTCCTTCGGAATGGAACATTTACGCCCTCCACTTTTCCGATGGTGACAACTGGGCCGACGACGATGCCGCCTGCTTGACACTATTGGGTCAAGAGCTCTTGCCGAGCCTGAATCTCTTTGGATACGCTCAGGTTCACAGCCCCTACGGCAGCGGCCGATTTCTCGATGCCATCCGGTCGCGACTCGGTGAGAGTGAGAACATCGTTCTCTCCGAAGTACCTGATCGAGACAGCATCTTGGACTCGATCAAGGAACTCTTGGGAAAGGGATTGTGATTCGACCCATCATGGGACAGGCCGCGTAGGAAGATCAGCAGGCTCGCGTCGCGCGGGGAAGGAGCAATCAAACCGCACGAAAACCGAGCAGCGGAGGAACAAAAGCTCTCGAAGGGAGGTCGAATAGATCGATACCTTCCTATTGGGGGCGATCGGCCCTCAGGCTTGCCCGCCGATCATGGGCGAAGCCAACGAGCGCTCCGGAGCCTTGGGAAAGGGAATCGCATCCAGCGAGGCCTTTACCCGAGTGGGGTTATGTGGCCGCGAAATCGCGGCAAAGGGACCTCGGAATCCGGCGATCCTTTGGATCGGCCTGTAATTTGCTCTTTGAACGAGGGGCGTCATCGAACGCACCACAGAAGGGGACAGGAGTCCTCGTTGTAGCGGGGAGCCAGGATGGTCTCACCGCTCTCTTGCTCATTCTAAACCTTGAAAAATGACGGACTTAGTCGCCGACCACGGGCGAAGACTCTTCGCTAAGCGGTGGGCACTTTATCGCCAGAAAGGTTTCCATGAACGATTGCTCTCCTCCCAAGCAAACGATGCACGATGGGAGGCATCACAAAAGAGGTACTCGGCATGACACTGGCATTGTCGCGATCACTGCCGGCAGAACTTCGTCGGCTGCAAATTGAAATCGAGGGACACGCTCGCTCGTACGGGTTGGACTTCTTCGATGTCATTTTCGAAGTTGTCTCGTCGGAAGAGCTGAACGAGATCGCCGCCCTCGGGGGATTTCCCAATCGCTATCCGCACTGGCGATTTGGCATGGAGTTCGAGCAACTCTCTAAGAGCTATCGCTACGGGCTCAGCAAGATCTACGAACTGGTGATCAACAACGACCCCTGCTACGCCTACCTTCTTGAAAACAACCCGATCGTCGATCAAAAACTGGTGATGGCGCACGTCTACGGCCACTGCGACTTCTTCAAAAACAACCAGTGGTTCAGTCAGACCAGTCGCAAAATGATGGATGATATGGCCAATCACGGCAACCGGGTTCGTGCGCACATGGATGTGCAAGGCGAAACCGCCGTCGAAGACTTCATTGACGTCTGTCTGTCGGTCGAAGATCTGATCGACATCCATCGACCCTTCATTCGTCGACAGACAGACCCGCGCCGGACGGCCCCGGCCGACGAGGGGACTTCTCGGCGAGGTCCGCATCGTTTCGACGCCAAAGACTACATGGAAGACTACGTCAACCCGCGCGGAGCGATGCAGGCGGAGATGGATCGTCTGGATGCCGAGGAAAAGAGACGCATCACCCGGTTTCCCGGCGAACCCGAGCGAGACATTCTGCTCTTTCTTCTCGAGCACGGCCAACTCGATTCTTGGCAGCGCGATGTACTTTCGATCATTCGGGATGAGGCCTACTATTTCGCTCCGCAGGGGCAGACCAAGATCATGAACGAAGGTTGGGCCTCTTATTGGCATAGCACGATCATGTGCCAGCGAACGCTAACCGATTCCGAGATTGTCGACTTCGCCGACCATCACTCTGGAACGACGGCCATGCCTCCCGGTACGTTCAATCCTTACAAGATCGGCCTGGAGCTCTTCCGCGATATCGAAGACCGCTGGAACAAAGGTCGGTTCGGCAAAGCGTACGAAGAGTGCGATAGCTTCGAAGCAAAGCGCGACTGGGACCGGGCCGTCGGCCTGGGCCGAGACAAAATCTTTGAGGTCCGACGTATCCATAATGACGTCACCTTCATCGATACTTTCTTAACCGAGGAGTTTTGTCGAGAGCATAAGCTCTTCAGCTTCGCGTACAACCAAGGAGCCAGTGAGTACGAGATCGAGAGCCGACAGTTTGCGTACATTAAAGAGAGGCTTCTCTTTCAGCTCACCAATCATGGCCGACCTTTCATCTATGTGCTCGACGGCAACTTCCGCAATCGGCGTGAACTCTATCTCTTGCACAAACACGTCGGCGTCGATCTTCGCCTCGACTATGCCAAGGCTGTCCTTGAAAACGTCTGCAAGCTTTGGGGCCGACCTGTCCATGTGGAAACCATCATCGATGCGCAGCCAAGCTTGATCAGCTTCGATGGAAGAGACCATTCGTTAGAACGACTCAAGCAATCGACAAAGGAGACCTGAGCCATGAGTGTCAGTGAGTCCCTGCATAAATTGGTGGAGGCGCGGATTCCTTTCCGCAACCGCCTCGAGCCGATGGTGGCCAGCGAACAAGGTGTCACGGTTCGCTGCGACGTCACGCAGGCCGAGGGCGTCGGCTGCATGCTGACGCATCTCGATTTAGTCGAAGAGAACAAAAGTTCGCTCTCGATGGATGAGCTGGTTCACTGGGCCGAGTGGATGTGTGGCCGAGTGACTTATCTGCTTGAACCGCTTCATTTGATCGAGATCGATCGCAGGAATGGATTGGCTCTCGTGCGGAGCAAGATGCCTCGTCGTCAAAACTCCTCTGGCAAGCTTTCCGAGAACATCGCTTACTTCGAACTTGTCGCCGACCGCCGGCACCACGCTTCGCTGCGGCGCTTTCAGTTCCGTCGAACGACGCGCGACCGTGGATCGGTCCCCTTCGGCTTGACGCATGATCAATTGGAAGTCTTGGTGGATGATCTGGTCGAAGGGGCTCTCGCGAAAAATCCTTAGAGGGATTCTTCGATCACAGAAGGATCGCACGCGAGTTGACCGAGGTATTCCCAGGTATAGATTCCGACAGAGTGCCCGTCGCTCCACCCCAGAGAGATCGCATATCGGCCAACGGGCCGAATGGAAATGAGTTCGCTGCTGGGGAGCTTCGATAGGACTTGCAGCGGATTTTGAACGGCGGCTTCGCGGGAGGCTTTCTCGGTTGCCGAGGGACAATTCGCCCGCAGATATGTCCAAGGAAAACGGTGCCGCTGACCGTTTGGCCAATCAATAATCAGCATCTTCGACGGTTTATCGAGCTGGATGCGCGTCGGAGCTTCTTTCATCTCTTGTGCCCCTTCCCCTCCTCTTCCGACGGAACTTGCTGATCGATGTTACGATGCATCCTACCGAGTCGGTATAGGATTCGTTCTTCGAAGGAGAGCCACGCAAAGGCGCTCATCAGCGCCGAGGGAACGACGCGGAAGAAAGAATCCATCTTGGGGAGAACGCCCCGCGACTTTTTGATTGGGATGCCAGGCGGTCGGCGATGCTATTTTCGCTTCTCGACGTGGAGCGTGTGCTTGCGAAGCGTGGGGCAGTACTTCATCAACTCGAGGCGTTTCTCGCCGCGCTTCTTGCGAAGGGTATAGTTCAAGAGGCCGGTCTCTTTGCAGACCAGGTGGACGATTTCCGCAATCTTCTTTCGCTTGGCCATGTTTCGAACCTATGCCCGACGTTGCACTCTGAACCCATCACTTCCGAGCCATCTATCCTAGAGAAAAAGGGTCGGCTGGCCCCCCATGCGGGGCGAAATTCGCCCCGGGGCCGACCGGTCATTTCTGAATGACTTGCGGTCCCCCGGACCCCGCGACCCGTTCGTAATGGCCGTCCCCGGCCTTTTGATACTTCGTAAACCCTTTGGCAGCCAAGTTTTTGTTGGATAGAACATCGCCCGTGCTGCCGGTCCCATGAAGCGCCGTCGTCGAGAAAACTTTCTCGA
This sequence comes from bacterium, assembly GCA_019753235.1. Taxonomy (GTDB): domain Bacteria; phylum Planctomycetota; class Planctomycetia; order Kolteriales; family Kolteriaceae; genus JAIELF01. The sequence goes on along the minus strand of JAIELF010000006.1, from coordinate 191,064 downwards.
CCGGCCCGCTGCATTCCGGACAAGTTTCCAGCGGAGAAGAGGCCATCGACTGCATGACTTCGAAAGTCGTTTGGCAATGGGGACAGCCCGGGGGCTGGCTCGAGCGGTACTCGTAGATCGGCATTACTCGATCTCCTTCCATCGCCACGGGGTGTGAGAGGTTCCCCCGAACCCATCAGCGAGTCGAAATCACTTCGCCCAACGGCACCACAATGTTGGGGATCACGTGCTCGTGCAGCAGTTCAACTCCTTGCTCGAACTGCCTGCGGTATGAATCGACAAACTTTGCTTCCGAACCCAAGCCCCAGTATCGCCGAACCGTGAAATAGACGCTGATCGCGTCTTCGGAAAACTGGTTGGTGCGTATCTGATACGAGTTGGTCCGCGTGACGATGCTGACGCGAACCTGCGTTCGGCACTGATCATCGAGCGCCATCGTGATCGATGGCTCGAACTCGACCACTTTGCTCCCTGCCATGCCGAGCAAGCTTTCGAATCGGCCATCCCGGGCGAAAGCCTCGGAGACGACATCATCGTGATTCCCCTTGTAGTGGAAATCGAAGCCAAACATCACGTCGAGGGCCTCGCAATCCAGCGAACCGACCGAGAGGATCGGCTGGGCCATATCCAAAACAAGTTCGTTCTGAGGGTGACAATCGTCGAGACTGGGTGGATTCAAATAGCCGCTGGCGACCCGCAGAGATTCAAGCGTCACCCAACGGTACGAACCAGGCTCTTTGTCCTCTTCCAAGACGAACTCCGCTTGTTCACGACCGTAAAAATTGGTCATGGTGGGATACGCCTTGCTGATGCGTTCGAAAAAATGGAGCACCGTGTCGCGCGATCGCGGGAGTTCGAGTTCGGTGTTCAAATAGCTGGTGAGATAAAAATCATCGCAAACGGCTGCGAATGGATTCATGAAGCAGGTCCCCTCGGGAAGCACCGATCGAGTCTTGCGGCAGGTCCTTCCTCCAGGCCGATCGGCATCCGATCGACGAAAGGCAAGAGTTAAGACAAACCGAGGCTCATCGCCTGTTCATTCTTCGGAGTTCCCATGCCGATTGCAACCCTCGCACGGTGCTCGCCTGGGCTCTGGGACCCCTGTTTTGAAGCTTCCTGGGGGGATTGGGAGAGGGGGGCGGACCCTCTCGGGGGCTTTTCCCGTCGTTTTCCGTCGGCGTCTGTTGACGGACGTGCGGATTAAGTTGTATACGATGGATAGAGAAAGAGATCGGCCAATCGTCGCAACCAATCGGCCCCCCGTGGGTTCTTCGGCAAGCTTCGGTCGGTTGCCGGGGTGGTCAACGGTCGGGAAGGTTTTGCCGACTGTTGGTTCTCGTTTTCTGATCGTCGACCGAAAGTCGGAACGACGAATCCCTTTTTGTTTCGCGTGGAGGCCTAGAAGACTTAGTGGCGTTCGAGCGTCAACCTCAGCAGCAACAGGGACCCCGAATCAACGAGCAGATTCGTATCAGTCCTCTTCGCGTCATTGACAATGACGGAAAAATGCTCGGCGTCATTCCGCGAGACGAAGCTCTCAGCATCGCCCGGCAACAAGATCTCGATCTTGTCGAGGTCGCCTCGCAAGAACGTCCTCCTGTTTGTCGAATCATGGATTTCGGCAAATTCAAGTATGAGCAAAACCGCAAGACTCGCAAAGCCAAGACGCATCAGCATCAACTGAAAGAGATCCGCGTCAGTCCAGGCGTCGATAAACACGACTTGGAATTCAAGCTCAAGCATGCTCGCGAGTTTCTCGCACACAAAGACAAGGTGCAGATCACCGTTCAGTTCAAGGGTCGGCAAATGGCCCACATGGATACGGGGCTCACCCTCGTCAAAGAAATGGTCGATGCACTCGGCGACGTCGGAAAAGTAGAACGTCCGCCCACGCGAGAGGGAAAGAACAAGATCTCCGCACTGCTTGCTCCCAAGTAGACCGTGTGCCCTGGAATAAAAGAGTTCTCTGTCGCCAGGGCCTTGTCGAGGAGATGTCGTGATCGGTCGCGTGACATGGATGGCGTGCGCCGTTCTCGTCTTTGGACTCGGTCTTCATTTCGGCGATGAAACAAGTCGATCGCTTCGTAACCCCCAACTCGCGGGGGATTACGGCGACATCTCCGGTTGGACGCTCAACAGCAATTCCGGCGAGGCCAATCCTCCGCTACGCCTTTCGTTTGTGGATGGTAACCAAGATGTTCTCGAAGCTCGGATGGAAAAGAATTATTCCCGCATATGGGATATTCAGCTCTCTCGACGAGGGTTCGCCATCGAAAAAGGCAAACGGTACACACTCTCGTATCGTCTGCGATGTGAACGGCCCACCACGGTGATGCTCGTCATCAATCAAAGCCAACCACCCTGGTCAAATCTTGGCGTTCTCGATCAAGTTCCTGTACGAGAAGAATGGATCGAGCACGCTTACGAGTTCGAGGCCACGCAGACCAATGACAACGCCACCGTGCAGTTGAACATGGGAACCTCGGCGGCCCCAAACCGATTCTGGTTGACGAACCTTCGCTTGCGGCCGAACCTCGCGGTGGAAAATCCCCTTCGCTGATTATTGGGATCGCTTCTCGGTCAATCGTTGAAGGATGGCTTGGTGGGCCGGGTTATCCGCAAAGACCGCTCGGCTCAGATCGAATGCACCGGTGTCCGCATCGTACGGGAGCATCATGAGCAGTTCTGTGACGTACTCCTGATATCGGTTATTGGGCTGATAACTGTCTCGGCCGATGACGATGTAAGATTCGCCGACGTGATCTCGCGGCTCGGGCCCCGGGAAAATGGCCAACTCGTTCCAGTACCCTCCTCGGCAACCGTAATGACCTCGGAAGGAAAAGACCGAGCGCTCGTACTCACGATAGCTGAAGAACCGATTACCGTTGGCCGACCGAATCCCTTTCGGGAAGTGGTAACAGTGCCGATCAACATGCCCGTAGGCCACCACTAACCGACCATCTTTTCGCCAATCTTGACCTGCCGGGCTCGTTAAAACGGTCAGGTCAGCATCAGGAGATGTTGGTTGCTTGGCAAGTTCAATCTCTGGTGCCAGGAAGAGATGCGGGCGTTCGCGCACCGCGAATCGAATGATCTCCTCGAACGATTCGCAACTTACCCTACCCGCGGGAACTACCTTTTCTGGTTGCGGAGACACTATTCTCGCCCAGACCAATCTTGTTCCGCTGACGAAGATGAACAGGGCAAATAGCGTGACGATGTAAGGCCGCCAACCCGGTCGGATCGAAGACTCGGCAGGAAGATCGCAGGGAAGAGATCGGCCCGCCACCACCGAAACGATGGCCGGCCCCAGTCGATAGATCGCTCGAACACCCGCAACAGCCAAGATCACCGCGAACGGCTGCAGAAAGATCGACAGACGATCTTCGGCCCAGTAGACGAAGACGCCGCTCGTGATGATGACGATCCCACCCAACAGCGTCACCCACAGCGATTCGTCGTCGCGCACCCAAAGGCTTCGCACCACTGCCGACACCATTAAGAAGATAAACAATCCGTTGGGAACTCGTTCATGCAGGCCCCAAAGTGTCATCGCCAGGACCAAGCCCCAGACGTTCACCCCGACCAAGCTGCTCGGCCGCCCTGGCGCCCCAGAAAAAAGAGAGTGGATCACCAAAAGAAAAATGGCGATCAGAACCACCGCCGGCCAGAAGGGCCAACTGCTCACGGCGAGAACGTCTTTCCACGGAGGCACCATGCTGGCCGACACATTGCGAAAAAAGACGGCCGGATCCTTCGCGAATTGTTCCTTGGCTCCCTTCATGAAGAAATCGTACTTCCCTTTGGTATCGTTGATGCCAGCTTCAATGGGGACCAACTCTACATCGTGCGTCCAAACGGGAAACCGCGTCGACGTTGCGCAATACAAATGCATCGCCATGTTGTCGGACATCGAGGCGATCCCCGTCCGTATGTACTGCATGTAGGTGTAAGGACCGACGACCACGGCAACGCCCAAGGCGAAGGCGAGGGCTGATTGAAAGCCGGCCAACCACGAGAGTCCACGGCGGCGCGAGAACAAGACGAGCGCCAGCATGTCAAAAGGAACAACAAATAGCGTTAAAGAACGAGCGACGTTGGAGAGAGCCAGCATGATGCCGCTGACCACCAGTCCCAGCCAGCTCGTTGTCGCGCTTGTCACCAGCCTTTCGAAGTGCCAGGCCAAAAGGAATAAACCAAATGTCTCGCTCAGCAACGTAAGCGACATCCCCTGTAAATTGGGATCGAGTGCCATCGCGATGGCACTGGCCACGGCCACCGGCCAGCCCAACAATCGCTCGACGGCCAAATAAAGAAGCATCACCGTGGCAACACTACACCCGACATCGACAGCCCGAGCGACGTCAAAGTTGGGACCGGTCCAAGTGTAAAAGCAGGCCAGAAAATAAGGCCAAAGCTGGCGGCGGGTTCGCCACCACTCCATGACGTCGCGTCCCTCGGAGACCTCGGCCGCGGCCAATTCGTAGGCCATCGCATCAGAGTAAGGAACGCCCCGCACGGCATAGTAAAGAGGCCGACCATTGGCGGGATCGTCCGTGACAGCTTGCCAATTGCCCAGCCGACTGCCGAGAACAAAGAGAAACACAAGGATAGCCAGTGATCGACGAAATCGATCGGAACGACCCTGATTCACCATCATGACCCGCTATGTTTCTGCGATCGAAAGTCGGATTGAAGACCGCCTTCGGAAGCACCGTGAGAATCAGCCCACCGGCCCGCGTCCTCGATCGATTCGATCCGTCGGCTTGCTGCAAAGATGGTTTACAGATTTCCCTTAATGCCGCGACCTAGCGAGCAAGCGAAGTTCTGATCTTGATCAAGCTATCGGCAACGGAGTTTCAGCATCGCGAACCCGCACATCTTGAGCAGCATCCACCCGTGAGTGAATCGACTGATCTGCGTTTCGCCGTACGTTCGAGCGCGGTAGCGAATGGGAAAATCGACAATTCTCAACGAAAGCTTGGCTGCTCCGAAAAGAAGATCAAAGTCGCCGAAAGGATCGAAGTCGCCGAAATACGATCGTTGTCTAACCAGCCGGCGATAGTTCTCTCGCGTGAGAACCTTCGTGCCGCAAAGCGTATCCTTCAAAGATTGACCCAGCAAATAGCTGATCAAGACGCTGAAGAATTTGTTCCCCAGAAGATTCAGAAAGCGCATTGCCTCGCCTTCCATGGCATAGACCAATCGCGAACCATTGATGAACTCGCCCCGACCTTCCCGCAGAACTTTCACGAATCGCGGAAGGTCTTCCGGCGGCACGGTCATGTCTGCATCTAAGATCACAAGAATGTCATACCGGGCCTTGTCGAACCCCAAACGGACGGCATCCCCCTTCCCTTTACCGGTCTGCTGATAGACGGAGATTTCTTTCTCGGCGGTCGCCTGGGCAACGCGATGGCATTCGTCCAGCGTCCCGTCCTTCGAGTTCCCCTCGACGAAGACAAGCTCGGCCGGGATGCCAAAATCAGGAAAACGATCGACAATCGATTGAATGTTGCCGGCCTCGTTTCGGCAGGGGCAAATGACGGAAACCCCGACATCAGCCGGCAGTGGCGAGGGTACTCGCGCGACAAACCAGTTCGTCAAACAGAAGTGCCGAATCCCAGGCAACGATCCCAGAAAACGATTGAGCAGGTTCCCGACTACCGGCACATGGGCCGGCAGCAACATCCGTAAGTCGTACTGAACCACTTCGAAGCCTGTCACTTCGAGTAGATTCTTCACGTCCGCGGGAGTGACCCAATTCAGCAAAGGCTGCGGATACTTCAGCCCCAGCCACTCCAGAGTCGACAAAATCGGCTGCCAAAGCCGAGAGTAGAAGTTCGTGATGATGCGTGTGTTCGGTCGGCAATACCGTTTGACTTGCCGAAGCACCATCTCGATGTCGTAAACGTAGGAGAGGGTATCGGAAAGAATGATGTAATCGAAGTCTTGATCGGCCAGCGAAAGAGACTCGGCCGGCTGACAGTGAAACTCGAGATGATCCTGGCCCGCGTGCATTTCTTTAGCTCGGGCAATCATCTCGGGGCTAATGTCGATCCCGACCCCGACGCTGGGCTGCAGGCCGGCTAAAAGTTGCCCCTGACCGCAGCCGATCTCGAGGATCTTGGCTCCGGGGGTGATGTAAAACTGATAGTACTGCTGAACGAGATCGTGATAGCCGGCCGGCCGCCAACTCTGTCGGACCTTTGCAAACTGATCAAAGAACTCCCTCATTTTTTGGGAGTAAGACTCGAACGTGGTCGGCTCGACATTTTTGGGATCGAGCGTCGGCCGATCAACTGGTGCCAATGAAAGCATGACGTTCTACCCCATTTGCCGAATCGGGCCGGCTGACGACGACTTAGGACGATTTGCTTGCCTTTGACGGTCGGCTTAGATTCGCGCTGGCCCTACTTTTCGAGCCACAGGGAGATGAACGCGGAGGAGTCACGCTCCCCCATTTTCTGTAAGCGGAATGGGCCACTTTTGCCCATCTTCGCCCTCCTGCATCGCAGGAGAATTCGTCTCCACAGGGGGACCCGCCCAGGAGGTAACAGAAATGACCTCTCGGCGAGGAACTCCTCCCCATCACGATCCATCAACCGGCTTACCCCAATCTGACCGCTCTGGCACCGCAACCCAAGAGGCTTCAAATCAGCCCTGGTTCCGTGCACCTGGACCCGGTCTTCTCCGATGGGGGTCTCGATAATACCACGGGCCCTGCGGGAATGTCTCCCAATTTTCGGGTTAGTTTGAGAGGCGCGGATGCTTCGTTGACCTGGCCGAGACAGGCGCCTATGTTTCCAACAGTAGAGGCTCCGTATAAAGAGGACGGAGAGGCAATTCTGGGCTGGGACTCTTCCAGCCGGCCGCGTGTTTCTCGACGGTCCCAACCCGTCCCTTTTATCGAATGCATATTCTCGACCTCTGACCGGCTGGGGCATGGTCGAGACGACAACCGAGATCCGCGAATTGGGATGGTCTGGGCAGAGGGGAGAGTAGAAGCGTGCAGTTCCTCCAACATTATTCGGATTACCTGCTTCGTAAAAATCTGAAGCATGCGATTGTTCACGTCACCAATCATTGCAATTTTCGTTGCAATCATTGCTTCATCGATTTTTCGCCGAAACGCGATCTCAAGATCGAGGATTACCAACGGCTGGGCAAGCAGATGCCCGACCTCTTTTGGCTGGACATCGCCGGCGGTGAACCGTTCCTCCGGAAGGATCTGGCCGACATCATCTCTTGCTTCAACTACGAAGTTCTCCAAATCCCGACCAACGGTTCGCTGCCGGACTTGGTCATCAAGCAAGTCCAAAAGATGAAGCAACAATCGCGCGGGCAGATCACTATTTCGTTGTCGTTGGACGGACTCAAAGAAAAGCACGAAGAAATCCGCAACGCGCCGGGGAATTGGGAACAAGTCTGGCACACTTTCGGCGAACTTCGCAAGCTGGGGGGCGTGTCGATCAAGATCAATACGGTGATCAACCGCGCCAACTTCGATCAGATCCTTGATCTCATGAAAGAAGTCCGGGGCCGAGAACCTGACTTTCATTCAGTCATTCTTCTTCGTGGCGACCCCATGAACCCTGAGTTCGGCTTGCCACCGATCCAAGAACTTCGGGCGATCGCGCCCGAGATCTTCAAAATTCTCGGTACGTACGGGTACGGCAAGGGGGGCTTCATGGCGAGAATGCTCCGCAACTATCACAAGTATCTTTGGAACGTCTCGCTCAAAACCATCGAGCAAGAGACACAGGTGATTCCTTGTCTGGCGGGGCAGGCTCATATTGTCGTGATGGGAGATGGTTCGGTATCGAGCTGCGAAATGCTACCGCCGGTCGGCAACATCAAGGAAAAGTCCTTCGAGGAGATTCGCTCGAGTCCCGAATTCAAGCAGCAAGTGCGGGATATCAAGCATAAAAAGTGCCATTGCACGCACAATTGCGCGATGTTTGACAGCATCATGTTTCGTCCGGCAAGCATCCCCCATCTGCTGCACCAAACAGTGTAACGATCGACGAAGACAAGCCAGTCGCCCGCGGACTGGCTTTGTTTTTTGAGGGCGCGATTGGAGATCTCGGTCGTCATCCCCTGTTTTAATGCGGCCAATACGCTGCCTCGTTTGCTGCGCAGCTTGTCTCAACAATCGATTGCGCCCAAGCAGTACGAAATCTTTCTCGTCGATGACGGTTCGACGGACCCCTCCTGCGAAATCGCCGGGCAATTCGACCGAGTGATCCTTCTCAAGCAGAACCGAATGGGACCAGGCGCCGCTCGCAATCTGGGGGCCGACCAAGCCAAGGGAAGGATAATTCTCTTTCTCGATTCCGATCTCGATGTTGCTCCGGACCTGCTCGAGAAGCACGTGCAGGCGTACCGCGATCAACCGGGCTTGGCGGCGGCAGGGGGAAGCGTTCGGCCTCTCGGCGAGCCGGCCTTGTGCTCTTGGCAACTCGTCGATCACTTGAGTAGTTGGTTCAATGCTCACCCGAGCGTCAACAATACCAAGCCGCCCGAGTACCTCCCCAGTCTCAACTTTTCCGTTGATCGGGAGAAAGTTTGGATCACGCATCAACTTCGTTGGGATCCGGGCCTGACACATACCGGAGAAGATGTCCTCTTCTGTCACGCACTCAAGCAAGCGAATTTGTCGCTGGCGTTTGTGCCGACCGCGGTCGTCTTCCATCAAGACCGAACCACCCTGCGTGGCTACATGACCCACATGTATCGTTGGGGTTTTCATGCACCTTTTGTGCGCGGGAAGATCAGGGGATTGAAGTACTCGTTTCTCTTTCCCAAAGAGCCCTGGAAACAAATCCTATTTCTGCCTGCCATCGTGGGAGGCTACACCCTCTTGGTCTGGAGAGCGTGGCTAAGCGAACGTCCTTTGCAGGCGACGCTGGGATTGCCTCAACTTTTGCTGGGTCGTTTGGCCTATGCTCAAGGAGTCATGCAGGGCTGCTTGGCTCGAGCGCGCGAAGCAAGAACTTGATCGTCAAACAACGTGATTACTCGTGACACGTGCTCTGTTAGTCTCGGGGCGTGTCGTCATCGCGGGTATCTATCTCGAGGGGCGCGTGCTCGGTTTCTTCTGGATCGGGCGACGTCAAAACCCGCCAGAAACAATAGGCCGTCAAGGTGACAATCACCAAGTTGCTCATCACCATCATGGCCATGCCGGTCGTCGTCATGCTTCTACCTCCGCGGATGGCCGGGGGCGACCTCGCCACTCTCGCACCGCCAAATAGATCGTCAGATTCAAAAATGCAAAGAAGGCGACCATCGCGATCACCGTCACTAGGACCGGCCCGCCTTGTCGAATCTTCGCGACCTCGGCCGGGGCGTTCTGGAACAGCCAGGCGACAAAGATAATCAGCAAGTATGCCGGCGTGACATATTTGATCACAAAACGGAAGATTCGGGGGATCGTCATCTGCGCACCCAGGTGTGCTTCCTTCATCCCCTCCTCCATTCCGATCACCCATCCGAAGAGGATCACTTGAATCATGGCGAGCATGTAGATCATGAACGTCCCGACCCAATAATCCATCGTGCTTAAAACCGTCGTCTCGTGCGAAAAATAAACAACCGCCAGAGCTCCGATCAATGTCACAAATCCGAGCCCCGCGACACTGGCTCGTCGTTTCAGACCGAACCCCTCCTCCAGGAAAGCGATGGCCGGCTGCAACATCGAAAGTGAACTGGTAATGCCCGCGAGAAACAACAAACCGAACCACGCCACCGCAAACCATCGACCCCACGGCATACCGGCGAACACGGTCGGCAACGTCGTGAATCCCAGACCGAAAGTCGAACCCTTATTGATCACGTCGATCGTCATCGCCGTCCCCAAGAAAACAAACGTTGCCGGGATCGCAACCATCCCCCCCAAGCAGACTTCGCAGAACTCGTTGGTTGCCGTCGCACTCAATCCGCTCAGAACGACGTCGTCTTTTCTTCGGAGGTAACTGGCGTAGTTAAGGATGACGCCGAACCCCACGGACAGCGAGAAGAAGATTTGGCCGGCCGACTCAAGCCAGACTTCGGGATTAGAAAGCTCTTTGAAGTCGGGATTCCACATGTATCCAAGCCCATTGGCCACCGTGCGAGGCAAATCCGCCAGTTCGATCGCGGCCGAGCGATGTTGCGCTCTCTTCGCTGTCGCTTCGTCAATTCCCAGCGATTGCATCTCTTCGGTCAAGCTCGGCATCGGCTCACTCGATGTCGGCGATTTCAAGATCGTCTCGCGCGCTTGCTCGATCGCTGCCACCGCGACCGGGTCATTGATTTTCTTATACTCCAGACGAGACTGCTTTCGTTCGAGTCGGCCCAGTTCGATTTTCTGATCGGTCGAGAGAGCCTCGCGCGTCTTCTGAATCCAAGCGACAAACGCCTGACCCCGTTTTTCGTTTCGTATCTCGGCGCGGGCGACAGCAAGGCCGGCCGCCGTCTCTAGAAAGCCAACCGGCGGAGCAAGCAACAACGTCGTTTTTCCTTGGTCGGCATCATGAGCATGTTGCTGGCAATACTCCGCCAGTTTCGCCTTAATCAGGCTTACGCCTTCCGGTGCGCCAAGTGTCGGCTGAATCAGACGATCGCGAAGGGCCGACCATTCGTCGGCCGAGATGACCTGCGAGAGCCCACGTTGCCAAGGAGAGGCGGCCGGCTGCTCCGGAAGTGTCAGCACACGAACCACCAACACCAGCGCCGCCACGATCAGCATCGGCAGTGCCCACTTGCAGAATGTCTCAATCCCGCGGGAGAGTCCTCGGTAGATTACGACGAAGTTGATCAAGAAAGTCGCCAGGAAGAACCAGAAGAGCGGCGCGATGCCATTCGCGAAGAGCGAACCATCGGCCTCGGCACCGATCGACTTGTTGAAGAAATCACTGAAAGCGTACGTGTTGGCCCCGAATTCATCGAAGGCGCCAAACAAGTAGTAGCAGGCATACATCAAGCACCATGACTCGATGTACACGTAGTACATGTAGATGACGACAGGGATCATGAGCCCAATCGAGCCGAGGTAGGGGCTGATGGGGTTCTTCCATAGAACCGAGAAGATACCCGGGGCCGAGTTGAAGCCAAACCGCCCTCCCCGGCGACCCATCGTCCATTCGACCCAGCAGATCGGAATGCCGAGAAATAGCAGAGCGCAAAAGTAGGGGATCATGAAGGCCCCGCCGCCGTAGTCGGCCGCCTTCCCCGGGAAACGGAGAAAATTCCCCAGACCGACTGCCGACCCCGCCACCGCCAGAATCACCCCCAGCTTCGAGCCCCACTCTTCTTTCGGTGGATTGGTGTTGTCGGCCATCGTTCCCCTTTCTTTGTTTGCCCCTCGCGGATGTGCGACCGGCAGGGAAGATCGTATCTCTCAGGAATGGTCGGTGCAAAAGCGGAACCCAACTCGGTAGAGGATTGTGGCAGAAATGCCGGACTTCTGGGCAGACTCTGATGGGAACTGTTGCACGGTAGCCCTTGTCCCTTAACTGGCGCATTAGGATCAACTTTTCACGTTTTTACCGAACTCCAAGGAAATACAGTGCTTGGAGCCAAGTATTTTGCCATCGATCCGGAGGCGATCCTCTGTTTTGGCATCCAGCTTGCAGCTTTAAGATCTGTCCCGATGGGCAGCCGTGATCTCCGCTTCGAGCAAAGAAGCGGCGCGTTTTTGAAACAGGTTGACTTAGCGCGGCCTGATTTAATGGCCCGACGGCAATATTAACGGGCGGTCTGTCTGCGAAAGAGAGAATTGGATCGCCTCAAAACGCCCCAAATGAGTCGACTGTATAAACCGGTCGACCAGTGGATCGAAACGCCGCCGAGAAATCGCCGGCCCAGTGAAGAGGCCCAGAACACGCGAAACTCGGCCTTTGGAACCAAGCCGAGTCTTTGAGATTCGGTTCAATGACGCATAACGTTTCTAGTCTTCGTTGCAACGTGGGAGGAACATCCGGTGAAAAAGGTCGAAGCAGTCATCCGGCATCATAAGCTTGACGAGGTCAAAACCTCTTTGAGTGAAGCGGGCATCGCAGGAATCACGGTGACGGAAGTCCGAGGCTTTGGCCGACAGAAAGGGCACGTGGAAAGCTATCGCGGCGTCGAATACACCGTCGATCTGCTTCCCAAGATCAAGCTCGAAATTGTCGTTCCCGATGATCTCGTATCAAAAGTGACCACCGCCATCATCAAGTCGGCCCGAACCGGCGAGATCGGCGACGGCAAAATCTTCATCAGCGACTTGGTCGACATCACGCGTATCCGCACCGGTGAAACCGGCGAAGGAGCCATCTGAAGTCGAACTCGCATTTGCCCCCCACGCCCTTGGCCGAAACCCGGCACTGTTGAAATGAAGGGGCCGAGAAAAGCTATTTCGATCGGGGCAAGAGTTCGACTCTGGGAACTCTCTCGATCATCGAGAGATAAACCTTTACGAGAGTCGCCAACGACGGGCCAAATGAAACATTGAATGAGCACCCTGTGTTGCTCGACACGATGATCGAGCCATGAGAATCAACGGAACGTTCTGATAGGATTCCGTACAAAAGGACAAGCAACGGGATACGTGCATGAAAAAGATCGAAGCCATCATTCGTCACCACAAACTGGATGAAGTGAAGAAGGCACTTGCCGATATCGGCTGCCAAGGAATCACTGTCTCCGAAGCCAAGGGTTTCGGGCGACAAAAAGGACATCGCGAAACCTATCGCGGCGTTGAGTACCTGATTGACTTGCTTCCGAAACTTCGGCTCGAAATCATCGCGGCCGACGCCACGGTTCGAAAAATCGTCGATACCATCGTCAGCTCGGCACGGACCGGCGATGTCGGGGACGGCAAAATCTTTGTCTCCAACATCGTCGAGTGCATACGTATTCGGACCGGCGAAACTGGCGAAGGTGCCATCTGATTGCAGCAGATAGCCCCTCGCGAGTTCTTGGAGTCTCGTCGAATCATTGTTCGCGATCGATTCGCGGAATCAGGTGATGGCTGGGAAGCTGCCCGGAGCCTGACCACGATCTGCGACGAAACTATCCTTCTTCTCTTCAAACGATTGCTTGCTCGTCAATCGGACGAGGATGCTCAGTCGGTTCAGAATAGTCTTGCCATCGTTGCGATCGGCGGTTATGCGCGAAGCGAGTTGGCCCCGTACTCCGACATCGATTTAGTTCTTCTGCATACAGAGAAAAGGCCCGAGATCGTCGACAAAATGGTCGGCGAGATCGTGCGCGAGATCTGGGATACCGGCATGGCTCTCGGCCACAACGTCGGTAGCCCCAAACAACTTTCGCAACTGGCCAATAAAGAGGTCCTCCCCGCGACTTCTTTTCTCGACGCACGACTCCTCACCGGTCCAGGCAAGCTTTTCGATTCTTTTGCTAGCAAAATCAAAGCCCTCTTCGCCAAGCCCAGCAAAGGAATCGAACTCTTTCAGAAAGTGCTCCGAGCCGTTGAAGCCGACCAGGAGAGGTTCGGCGGAACAGGTCACCTGCTTGAACCCAACATCAAACGGACCGCGGGTGGTCTGCGCGATATCCATCTCATCCGATGGTGCGGCCAAGCCATGCATCAGACAACGGACCTGACTTCCCTCGAAGAAAAGGGAATTCTGGGCATGGGCGATGCCGAGACCCTGAAGCTGGCGCATCATTTTCTCTTACGTCTGCGGTGCAATTTACACTTTCATGCTCATCGTGCTCATGACGATCTGCTTCGCTCCGATCAGATGCGAATCGCCAAGGAATGGAACTACCCCGATCTCCCTGGTCGAACACCGGTCGAGTTGTTCATGGCAGAGTTTTTTCGTCATGCGACTCAGGTGGCCGACATCCGCGAGCGATTCGTCGAAAGAACTCGGCCCAGGACATTGATGGCCAACGCACGGCAGCTCTTTCTTTCCAGGCGCGTCAGTGAAGGAGTTTCCCTCGGATCGGATCGGCTGATCCTGACGGCGCGAAAGCGGCGAGAAGTTGCGGGGAATCTCGAACAGATTCTCGTCCTGGCCGAGCTGGCCGCCAGCAAACGCGTTCGCTTCGATTATCAACTGACCGAGGCGCTTCGCCGTGAACATGGCATCCGAAGACGACCCGAGGAGGATGCTGCCTCGCAACCACTCAGCCTGAGCTGCGCAAAACTCTTTTTGAAGTTTCTCGAAGAACCAGGCACGCAGCATCAGATCCTGAGTGTGCTCCATCGTGTCGGTGTCTTAAGCAGAGTCATTCCTTCCTTCGAGCATGCCCGCCATCTGCTGCAGTTTAATGCGTATCACAAGTACACGGTCGACGACCACACATTTGTCGTTCTCGAAAACCTCGAAGGCTTTGAAAGCCGGCAGGATATTCTGGGCCGAGCTTACCGTGCGGTCGCGCGCAAGGATCTATTGCACCTGGCCGCCCTCTTGCATGATTTGGGCAAAGGCTTTGACGAGGACCATAGCGAAGTCGGTCGCCGACTCGCCGCTGAAATGGCACGTCGGCTTTACCTCAACGAAGAAGAGACCCAGACGCTTGTTTTTCTCGTCCATAGACATCTGATGATGTCGGACCTTGCCCTCAAAAGAGACACGAGTGATCCGAAGGTTTGGATGACGCTGGGCCGAGCGGTCGGCGACAGTCAACAGCTCAAGATGCTGTACACCCTTACTTGTGCCGACATCATGGGAGTGGGGCCCGGAGTCTTTACACCTTGGACGGCAGAGCTGCTTGAAGATCTCTATCGCAACACTCTTTCCGTGTTAGGCGACCCGGAGGATGCCTCCGACAAGCGGGAGATCTGCGAAGCTCGTCGGGCCGAACTCTCCGAGAAGCTCGTCGATCAATCGAAGGCACATTCGTTCGTGAGCGGTTTGCCGCTGAGCTATCTATCCGAGGTGCCCGTCGAAGAGATCACCGATCATTTGCGAATGGCTGCCGACCTACGTCCTGGAGAAATCGACGTCCATTCGAAGTATCGGCCCGACACGAAAATCACCACCTACACGATCATCACGGATGAAAAGGCAACGGAGTACCCGTTTTCCAAGATCTGCGGCGGGTTGGCCGCCCACCATCTTGATGTCCTCCGCGCTCGGATTTACACCTTGTCCGAAGGAACGATCATCGATCAATTCGATGTTCGTGATACTCATTATTTCGGCGACCCTTCCAAAGAACGTGTTCAAAAGGTCGAAGGGACACTGCAGCGGATACTGAAAGGAAATCTCTCCGTTTCGGATGCTCTCTACTCCACTCGCAGTTCGATGTTCGGCGTTAAACCTCGTGTGATGCAGCCAATCACCACGCGCGTCACCATCGATAACAATTGTTCCGAGCAATGCACCGTGATCGATGTCTTCACGAATAATCGCCGAGGGCTCTTATACACGCTTGCCCAGGCGATTGCGAAACTCAACCTGAGCGTGCAATACGCGAAGATCGCTACTTTCGAAGATGAGGCGGCCGACATCTTCTATGTGCAAGAACAGGATGGTCGAAAGGTTGCCAATCACGAACGGATCGAAGCCATCGAGAACTACCTCTCGGAAGACGTTCGAAGGCTGGTCGAAGATCCTCGATCGATGGGTTTCTAACCGGACGCCGGCTTCAAGATCCAGCCTTTATCAAAGGCATCTTGCAGAAAATCATCAAGCGATTCTTCCAGAGGCCTGGGATCGATACCAAGCTCGGCAAGCGACCGACTCGGATCAAAGTGCATGGTGTAACGCGTCAAACGGACGCCGGTCACCGTTGCTTGAGGCATCTTGCCGCTGACATAGTCGGCCCAGCATTCACTGAAGATACCGGCCAGCCACGCCAAAGCGTACGGGACGCGAAACGAGGGGGCCTTTCGCCCCATCTTGCTTGCCACCAGGTCAAGCCAATCCTTCAATTCAACGTTCCATGCTCCCAACAGGTATCGCCTGCCTGGGATGCCACGTTCGAGCACGCGGACGAGCCCCAAAGCAATATCACGAACATCCATCATGTTGAATCGGCAATCGAGATACGCGGGAAGCTCGCCGCGAGCACACGCCAAGGACATTCGCGTGGGAGGTGAGATTCCTCGGTCCCCTGGCCCGATCGGCAACGTCGGAGAAGCAACAAGAATCGGGTGCCCCGCATCGGCCAATTGAAAGGCGAATGCTTCCGCATCAAACTTACTTCGGCAATAGGGACCGACCATGTCTTCGCGTTTCGGACGAAGGTCTTCCACTCGACCACCCTGAAACCGTTTCGACGTCAGGATGCTTTCCGTGCTGGTATGGACCACGCGTTGAGCGCCTGCTCGCAGAGCTTCCTCCAAGACATGAATCGTTCCAACATGGTTGACTTGATCAAAATCGCTCCGCCGCCGGGTCCACAAATTTGGGTTGGCGGCAAGATGCCAAACGTGTTCACAGTTCGCAACCGCCAAACGGACCGCATCACGATCGCGAATGTCGCCGTGAATGTATTCGACCTCTCCGTTCCATGACGTCATTGGATCGCTTTTGTCGAAAACACGAACGGGAAGGCCTCGTGCGAGCAACAACTCGACCAGATGCGATCCAATGAACCCGCACCCACCGGTCACCAAGTTCATCGCGCGGGTCGCTCCTTGACCACATGATAAAGATCCCAAGCCGCTTCGTGCTTCACGGGGCGAAGTAGATCATTTCGTACCAAGTTGACCAAGAGCGATCTCTGGATGAAGTCGGGAAAACCGTAGTTCCCTGGTTCGCGATATCGATCGATCCATGACCAATCGACCAGAACATAGTCGATCCCAGCACCGATCAATCGCGCGCGGATCTCGTCGGAGGGCAAAAGCTCTGGCGCGTTTTTCCCAGGATCGGAAATCAACATAAGAAAGAGGCTCTCGTCGAAGACCGTATTGTAACGAGCACGAACAGGGGACTCGTAGACCGCCGCCAATCCCACGTAAAGAACGGTGGCCTCCATCGGGATCGGTCGCGTCACCGACAATGTCGAGAGCGTCGGGCTGATCGCGCTTCGCGAAACCTCGCGAGCTTGCTCGATTCGCGAGGCAAACAGATTCATCCCAGCCAAAGGCGTCAGACAAAAAAGAGTGTTGTAGATCAGAACCATCGCCACCGTCGGCAGAAGAATCCAACGGTTCCCCCGTTCCATTAAGAGAGCGAGCCCCGCGCCCGATAGCATGGCCGCGATCGGCATGATCGCCAGAAAGAATCGGTCCAGTCGGTGCGTTCCAAAGTAGAAGACGAGGAATTGGTAGACGATGAACAGGAGGAGTACCAACGACCCACTTCGTGGCCGAAGTAAGAATACAAATGGTACGCCCGCAAACAGCAGGGCGCTTTGCCAATCGCTTCGGACGATAATGTCCTGAACGAAACCCAAGGCGTTCATCCAGCTAAAAACCGTCGATTGATGGGCGTCATGAAAACGCTCGTAGCGATCGACGTCCCAGAAGTTCGATCCAAACATCGGGTCCAGCAGCGGAAAAATGGGATTGCCGGTCCACGCAATGTTTCGGATCAGCCAGACCGCCGACAACGAGAGGAAGCCGACAACAAACCAGGAGAGTTCCCTCATCAGTCGACCTCGTTGGATGACGAACAGACCGACGGCCAAGGGCCCGGCAACCATCGCAAGCGCGGGGTACTTGCACCCGAACGCCGCACCTGCCATCAGACCGACCACCAAGCCTCGCCTGCTTGGAATGCTCTCGGTCAATAAGGCGAGAAGTCCTGCAGACAGATAGAAGTTCATTGCTCCTTCGACGTACGGAATCGATGACAATCGATAGGTCCAAGGAGAGGTAGCGTAGATGATGCCGGCCCAGACTCCCGCGTGCGGCCCGAAGAGTCGACGAGTCACGAAGTAGATCATCAACGACGTCGCTGGGCCGTATGCCGACAGTGTCCACTGCCCGACGAGCCCCCCTGTGAACCATTCCCGGGCCATCACCATTCCCAACAGGGAAAACATCTCCGTTAGAAATGGAAAGGTAGTGTAAACGTTGTGACGTAAGAAATCGATTTTCCCGTTCAGGAAGTATTCTTTGGGGCCCAGTAAGTGGTACGCATGCGCGTCGTAATCAGGTGTCGGCAATATTGCCGAGAGAGCGGTCAGGATAAGGATCGGCAACGCCACGAGCAGAGCTAAGGCTTCACCCCCCGCTCGTGGCATCAACACAAGAGTTGGCCCGCCGCGACGTAACAAGAGACCCGCCATCAGAGACGACATCATGATCGGTAGCAGTACCCACGGATGAGCCCATCCGGCCAGACCAAGCCCTTGCACCATCAGCGCCACCACCGCGCCACCGATTCCCCAGGACAAGAGAATCCATTCGGCCAGCGTGACTTTCGGCCGATACCCGATCAGCAGAAAAAGGAGATGGCCGACCGCGATGAATGTCATCCAAAAGAACGTTGCCAGCAGCACGATCGGGATTCGCTCGGCCAGCCAGTCAGCAAGATCGACCTGTTGCCAAGATCGGAAGAAGTAGTGAAGCGGGTGATCGGCCGACATCGGTGACAAGAGGTAGACAAAGAGTTCGCCTCGGGTCACGCGACCCTCGGCGTCGCTAGCGGTGCTGTAAAGCAACTGCGAGAAGGACCAGAAGATCCAGGCGAGAAAGAGAAGCGAGAGCAAGCTGAGGAGTAAGTATCGCGATCGCATCCCCTCCTCCTCTCTCCTAGGCAACCTGTGCCGATCTGAACCGATCCCGAGTGACGCCCTATTGACACCGATTCAACAGATTTTCATTCAAGTGACATAGATTTGGCACGATCGCCACCCTATGCTACAGCCAGAAGACCACGGATGGTGCTTTTCCTCGCATGGACGCAGACAACTCTTGGCCGCTGTGCGCTGGAGACTTCTCCAGACTAGGGCCCGATCACCTCGGGGCTTAGGAGAAGTCTCCAGATTTTCGTCGCGATCGGCCCACTATCCTCCCTGTTCTACCTAGATCCGCCACATTCAGGCCTTTCGTGGAAAAGTTTTCGCCCCGTCGTTTTGACATGCCAGTTAAGCGATCTTTGCCATCAGCACCGAACATTCCTTACGCAACGGAGAGAGGAATGGTTGTCGGGGGCAATCCGCGCGGGCGCTCTCACCCTCGTTCCCTGATCTAGCTGATGAAAGGAGAGCTGGGACCTTACTTGGTGGGGTCTGAACCGTCGGATCGATCGGAACCGATCGGGTGGAAGAGTTGGGAAGGGAGACAAGACGTGCGTCGACAACGAACTTGGCTGGCGGCACTGGTCGTCGGCATGATCATGGGGTTCGCCGGCGGCGCGGCGGCAGAGGACTGGGGACGCTTCTATCACTACCCCTATTCGTACACGCCGTTCAGCTACCGAAAGCCCTTCCGAAGTCAGGACTTTCAGACTCCCTACGGTTACCCGATGTACCCTTCTTACATGGCTTTTCCGCCGTACTTCCGGACGGATTTGTACTACCCGTATCATCGACACATGAAGCCTGGCAACAACCCCAAGCACTACTATCAGGGGAATCACTACGTCCTCGACGTTTTCTAATCAGAGAAGCGAATGGCGTCGCCACAGGCGCGATCATCGCCAACAACGAGAACGCGAGGAGTCGCAAGTAACAAAATGACTGATTCGGAGATGGCGCGCGTACCCGATCCTCCCGAGCCCTTGCCTAAGCCCAAAGGGCATCGGCTTCGGCTCGAGGCACTCGAAGGCCTCTCGATCGGTGTGCCCGCGCGAATCAAAGCCTTAGCAGAGACCGATGGTCCGATCGTTCTACAACCCGGCCCTTGCCAATCGGATCATCCCCTCTCCTCGGTGATCGATTCGATCGCTGGCGAGAAGCGCCCGGACCAAGTGACACAGGATCCTTCCTTCCCTACCAGCGATCTGGGGAAAGAATGGAGGTAACAACCTCTTGACCGGTCCGCCTGGGAGCCCCCTTTCGAATTCGGCCATGCGGTTGATGTTGTTCCTCAAAAGCGGGACGCCGAAAAGACCAACAGGATCGCCTGAGAGAACGGAGTCGTTGAAGAACCATGCTGCCCCGAGCAGCGGGCGTTGAGAATCCATGATCCGAATCGACACAACTTTGGTGGCAGGCCGAACCGGGCTGAGACCCGACGAACTTGCCGAGATCTCTGCGGATGGCCATTCGTTTGCCTCCCTTGAATGGCTTCGTTTCTTAGAAAATGTCGACGTCGAGCCGATCGTGGGCGGAAAGGTTTCGCTCGGCTTTGCTATCACGAGAGAGAATGGCCGACCGGTTGCTTTGATCCCACTGCTGCGGATTCACGGACGCGGATCGTTTGCTTCTTACAGCATTCGCCGACACTATTTTGAAACTTGGATGGAGGAACTTCGCCGGGCCCATCCTTTGGTTCAAGCCCGATTCGAACGAGCAGCGAAGTCGGTGCGATGGTTTCGTTCGATGTTGGAGTGGAGTCGATCGCCGCTGGATGACGTCCTGTTGGTGGGAAGTCCCCTGGCATCGCGTACCCAGATTGCCGTGGCACCATCAGCAGCATCTTCTCGATCGGCGATTCATCACTCGATGATTCAGACACTTCAGCGCTACGCACGGCGTCAACGAACTCCGTTATGGTTCTTCTGTTTGCCCGGCGAGCGAAGTCGCTGGGGGGAATCGTTGACCCGCGAAGGGTGCCAGACATCATTCGCGTACTATGCAAGTGTCGTTGATGTCGAGCCCTATCGACGATTCAGCGACTACGTGCAGAGTTTCCGTCGATCGACTCGGCGAGCGATTCAACGAGAGATTTCGCTGGCGGATCGTCTGGGCACCGAGTTTCATCATTCCGACGATCTCGATGACTCTTCTGCCGACCTGGCGTATGTCGAAACCCGCTCTCGCCTTCCACAGGACGACTCGACCCTGAAACCCAATCGCGAGTTTTTCCAAAGACTTGCCGAGCATTTGGGATCGCGAGCGGAAGCATTCTTCGCGCTTCGCAACGACAATCTTCTCGGCTACCATTTGACACTGCGAAACGAACGGCGCGGCGAACTCGTCAGTTATCGCCTTGCGGAACTTCGTTCGACCGATGCGAAGGACCGATTCGCTCACAGTCTCCTCGCCTATTACGAGCCGATTCGACGTGCGATTGCACTGGGTTATCGTCGAGTCTGGTTGGGGTCGGCCAATCCACATGCGGCCCATCTGCGTGGGGCCCGCGCCGTGCCAGTCTACTCGTACTTCTGGTTTCCTCGGCATTGGGATCGCTGGTGCATGCATCCCTACCTCGAACGCTTCGGAGAGATTACGCAGGCTCGGCTTCGTTACGCCATCGAACGACCTGCCCCATGGCGAGGAGCACTCGCCCGACGAAGTCATTCAACATCGCCATCTCACTAGACTTTATCCGACGACACTCATCGAGACTCACGGTCGTGCCGATTCCGTTCGCCGTAAGTCGAGACCGCGCGCGTTCGCCTCGAATTGAAGCGACTGCCTGGCGTCGGCGACGGACGCGGGAGAGACTTCTTCCAGATGCGCGATAAAGGCTTTCGCCTGAGGTTCTGGAGACATCAGCGCGAAGCGAACGATGGCGGAGGGATCTCGCAACTTTTGAAATCGGGCCACCACTTCCGGACCGATATCCCAGATCTGAGCTTTGCGAAACTCGTCGATTAACTGCCCCGCGCAGGCCTGGTCATCGAGCGCAGGGAGCACAGCACGCAGCATGGAACCAGGATCCGCCGGCGGCGAATCGGCCATGATAAAACGGAGCGCGGCAAGCGCGGAAGCTTTCTGCAAGGACGATGAGTCTTGCCGACGCAACAACTCGACGATCATGCTTTCTCCATGCGATGGATCGAGAAGGTAGAGCCCCGCCAGCAGCCCGTCCAACCCGTTTCTTTGCCCTTCGGTAGGATCATGAATCACTTCATCGAGAAAGTCCCGATCGCTCGACTGACCTGCCA
This sequence comes from bacterium, assembly GCA_019753235.1. Lineage (GTDB taxonomy): Bacteria > Planctomycetota > Planctomycetia > Kolteriales > Kolteriaceae > JAIELF01. Next base: position 169,171 of record JAIELF010000006.1, on the reverse strand, counting down.
ATCCCAGCATCAATCCGAACAAGCCGACTCTTTCAGAGGGGGTTTGCGGGTCTTCGATCCAACGGCGAATGCGAGCAGACTCATAAGCGTGGGCGGCTTGCTTGGTCGCTCGATAACTCGCGCGCGCGAACTCGCCGTAGGCGTCGGTCGCGATGCGAGGCTCAGGCGAATCAAGTTTCGAATAAAAATACTCCAATCGGTGGGCGGGGGGTTGATCCTGTGCCTGCCAAACCTCGCAAAGATACTCGGCCACCGCGGGTGAGACGGTATCTAACCTCTGCGCTACCCAGGTATCCTGCAGACGCTGGAGAAAGACGATTTGCCTTTGAGGAATGCGGTCGGGAGCCAGTGTGATCTTGATATCCCACGACGACGATTCCAGCGCGGGCCGAACGACGATCTCATGATCCAGACGAGCCCGCGTCGACGAAACACGCTCGAGCTTCCCGTAAACGACGGCATCCGCTTCGCGGACCTCGTCCACCAGCGTACGAGTCATTTTTGCACAAAAGGGACAGGTGACCGCGCTATCGACCGCGAAGAAGAAAATCACCCCGATCGCGGCGAGGCGGAAAATCCTAGGCCGGGTATGAGATATCAGCAACATAGGATCCCCCCTCCGGCGCTGGACAAATCAATCTCTCGCATCCCTAACGATATTCTACGGTGGGCAGGTCGTATAAAGACGGGCAAAGGGTCGCTTCCGGGTAGGGGTAAATGGGTCGTGACGCGAATCGCGTGGATGGTCTCGGCAATCGGCGGAGGGATGCTCGCGGCCGGCTGGTGGCTGTGGGCTTCGCCCGACGGAGGCCCCGTCGCCCATTACCGAGTCGTTGCATCGTATCCGCATGATGCCGGCGCCTTCTGCCAAGGGCTCGTGATCGCCGACGGTAAACTTTACGAAAGCACGGGCCAACTCGGTCGATCGACCCTTCGACAAGTCGATCTCGCCAGCGGCCAAGTCGAGAAACAGATGAACCTCGGCCCCGAGTATTTCGGCGAGGGGCTCGCGATTTGGCAGGATCAGCTTATCCAACTGACCTGGCGCAACGGCGTTGCCTTTGTCTACGACCGGGCAAACCTGCGTTACGTCGAATCATTCCGATTCACGCCGGAAGGTTGGGGACTGACGCACGACGGAAAGCATCTTTTTCTCAGTGATGGGACCAGTGAAATCCGGCGACTGGACCCTGTCACCCGGCGAGTGGTTGGAACGATCAAAGTCCGGGATCAGCAAGGTCGCCCGGTCGCCCGGTTGAACGAACTCGAATATGTCGAAGGAGAGATCTGGGCCAACGTCTGGCAAACCGACAGAATCGTTCGTATCTCACCCGACACAGGCTTGGTGCTGGGATGGATCGATTTGTCGGGATTGTTGCCGGGAAAAAGGTCCGCTTCGTCTCGGCCCGACGAGCAAGGTGTCGACGTTCTCAATGGAATCGCCTACGACGCCATCCATAAGAGATTGTTCGTCACGGGGAAAAACTGGCCGAGACTGTTCGAGATCGAGATAGTCCAGTGAACGGCTCCATCGCGAGCGTTTATCATGAAAGAATGACAAGGGGATGTCACTAATGAGCGGGGAATTGAACAAGTTTAGCCGAAACATTACTCAGCCGAAGCATCAAGGGGTCTCCCAGGCGATGCTCTATGCGACGGGCATGTCTGAGGAAGACATGAATAAGCCCCAGGTCGGCATTGCGAGTGTCTGGTGGGAAGGCAACCCATGCAACATGCACCTGCTCGATCTATCCGCCCACGTGAAAGAAGGGGTCAAGTCCGCAGGGATGATTGGTCTACGATTCAACACCATCGGCGTCAGCGACGGCATCTCGATGGGTACCGACGGCATGTCGCTGTCGTTGCAATCTCGTGATCTCATTGCCGACTCGATCGAGACGGTCATGCGTGCTCAGTGGTATGACGGGATGGTCTGCATTCCTGGTTGCGACAAGAACATGCCCGGGTGTTTGATTGCAGCTGGAAGACTCAATCGGCCGGCAATCATGGTCTATGGCGGCACGATCAAGCCAGGCTGTCATGAAGGGAAACCTCTTGATATCGTCTCGGCCGTCGAATCATTTGGCGCGTTTGTTTCGGGTCGAATCGACGAGAACGAACGAAAAGCGATCGTGAAGAGTAGCTGTCCTGGCGCGGGGGCGTGCGGCGGGATGTACACCGCCAACACGATGTCGTCGATCATGGAAGCGATCGGGATGTCTCTCCCTTTCAATTCGTCGATACCGGCCGTCCACCAAGACAAAAACGACGACTGTCGGCGGGCGGGGGCAGCGATGAAGCTGCTTCTCGAAAAGGACTTGAAGCCTCGCGACATCATGACCAAGGCCGCCTTCGAGAACGCGATCACCGTGATGATCGCCATCGGCGGCTCGACCAACGGTGTGCTTCACCTGTTGGCGATCGCGCGATCGTTGGAAGTGGATCTGACGCTTGATGATTTTCACCGAATCAGCAATCGAACGCCTCTCCTTTGCGATCTGCGTCCCAGCGGGAAGTATGTGATGGAGGATCTGCACGACGTAGGAGGCATCCCCGGCGTGATGCGATACCTCTTAAACAAGGGATACCTCAACGGCGACTGCATCACCGTCACGGGAAAAACGATCGGCGAGAACCTGTTGAACTTGCCCGACCTCAAGCCCGGCCAGGACGTCGTCCAACCGATTGAGAAGCCGATCAAGGCAACAGGGCACATCCGGATCCTGAAAGGAAACCTCGCCCCCACGGGAGCGGTCGCCAAGATCACCGGGAAAGAGGGACTTACCTTCACCGGGCCGGCCAAGGTCTACGACTGCGAAGAGGACATGATCAAAGCCGTCGAAAAGAATCACATCACCAAGGGAGACGTGATCGTGATTCGTTACGAAGGCCCTAAGGGTGGGCCCGGTATGCCAGAAATGCTGAACCCGACGGCGGCAATCATGGGGATGGGGTTGGGCAAAGACGTCGCCTTCATCACCGATGGACGATTTTCCGGCGGCTCGCACGGGTTTATCATCGGGCACGTCACCCCCGAAGCACAGGACGGTGGGCCGATCGCTCTATTGAAGGATGGCGATCAAGTGACGATTGATGCCGAGACCAATGAGTTGCGGGTTGCTCTTTCTGACGAGGAACTCGCCAAACGAAAATCGGCGTGGAAGATGCCTCCCTACAAGTACACGCGAGGGACGCTCTACAAGTACATCAAGAATGTCAAAAGTGCCAGCGAGGGATGCGTGACCGACGAGTAGACGACACGTCGGCTTTGTCGGAATTCGATCGGTATTCGTTGCCGATACGATCGGCCTGGGTAATTGCCTCGGCCGATCGTCGACGCCGTTCCTTCGCCTTGATCGTCGGCATGAACGGAGGCATCATCTCGTGCTGGAAGAAGATATCCTGGCTCAGTTCCATGCGGAACCGGGCAAGCGTTTCAAACTGAAAGACCATGACCCGGCTTGGCTCCCCAAGTTCGCGCAGAATTTCACCGAAGAACAGCAGAAAGAAGCATCGACGCGGATTCTGGCCGAGAGTGTCAAGGAACTCGCCGACGCCCAAGAGACGCTCTACGCGAGTGACACCTATTCGGTCTTGGCGGTTTTTCAGGCGATGGACGCGGCCGGCAAGGATGGCACGATCAAACATGTGATGAGTGGCGTCAATCCGCAGGGATGCCAAGTCTACAGCTTTAAAGCCCCTTCGCCCGAAGAACTCGATCACACCTACCTCTGGCGGTGTATGAAAGTCCTTCCCGAACGAGGGCGGATCGGCATCTTCAATCGTTCCTACTACGAAGAGGTTCTCGTCGTCCGCGTTCATCCCGAACTGATCGGAAAGCAACGAATTCCCGGCGTCGAGACGACAAAGAAACTTTGGAAGCAACGATACAAGGAGATCAATCAGTTCGAGAAGCATCTGGCTCGAAACGGCACCGTCATCATGAAATTCTTTCTGAACGTTTCGAAGAACGAACAGAAGAAACGATTTCTCTCGCGACTTGAAGAGAAAAAAAAGACCTGGAAGTTCTCGCCCGCCGACGTGGCTGAGCGAAAGCACTGGGACGAATACATGCTCGCGTATCAAGAGGCGATCGAAGCGACAAGCACTTCGTCGGCCCCGTGGTACATCATCCCGGCCGATCACAAATGGGTCACCCGGATCCTGGTGGCAGAAATCCTGTCGAGAACCATCACGTCATTGAAACTGCCGCTTCCCGTACCGAACGAGAAAGAATTGGAAGCGATCAAGCAGGCTCGAATCGATCTCGAAACCGAGAAAGAAGAAGGATGAGCAACCGGAGGGGACTGGCCCTTCTCGTGTTGATCGTCTCCCTTTGCGAGCCAACCGTTTCCCTGGCGAGTATCCCTCAAACGTGTTCTAAGTTTCTCGTGAAGGACGCCACGGTCATATCCGCCCATCTCCTCCTCCGGGAGACGGGCCGACCGGCGACCGACTCTTACCCGCACCGGTCCCTTCACCGGCCAAGAGTCGGAAGATGTTCTTCACCCCTTAGCGCCAGGGATGGTGCTCCGACACCTCTCACCCGTTTAGTGGTTCTCGTCGACCATTTGATGAATTCATTCGCAAGGCCTCCGAGCGGGCTTACGCACATCAATTCCGCAGAGCCAAGCGAAAGAAAGAACGACGCCAACGTCCGCCGCGTTCCCCCTTTGCGGCCTCGGGCTAGGCACTTGTTCGACAATGAAGGAGTCAATATGCGACCTTCGCATGGGGCATGGAACCCCAACGAGTCCCGCGCAGCGAACCGGCGATCGCTTCGTTCGGGCCGATTCGAACCGAGCCTCGAGAAGCTCGAAGAGCGTTCCTTGATGACGGTCAATCCGGCCGACATTCTGATCGATGCCGTCCCGGCTGAATGGTGGACCACCATCAATCCGACGATTTCACTCCCCAGCATCTCGGCACCGGCGGGACCCTCGGGAATCAACGCGCCCGGCGAAGCATTCGATCCATCGTCCGCAGGTATCAACTTTAACGGCACCACGCCGGCCAATGCCCCGGTGATCGCCGAATGGACTAGAAACGCCGACCAAGACGAATCACTTTCGATTGTCGGTGATAACTTCTCGACCTTTCAGGGAGGCCGAACAAAGTTCTTCGTCTTTGCCGATGCCGGGACGGGGCCCGGCCGAATCTTCGAAGCCACCACGCAATCCGTGCAAGGAGATAGCCGAGCCATCGTGACGCTTCCACGGTCCGGCATGCCGACCAACACGATGTATATGCTCTGGGCTGCCGACGATGACGGCGTGAGTCGGCCCGTATTCATCAATCGAACCGAGACATGGTGGATTGGACCCAACGCCGGCCAAGCGGGGCAAAAGCTTGCGATTTACGGCCGAAACCTCGGGCAGACGGATCAAGAATGGAACGCAGGCGTTAGCGCGGGGTCGGCTCCGTCGTATGTTTGGATCGCACCACAGTCGGGCGGCACCGCCATTCAAGTTCAAGTGACGTCCGTCAATCAGTACCGCGTCGAGTTCCAGCTTCCGTCGACTTTGGCTGCCGGGAATTACCGAGCTTGGGTCCACAACGGTAAAGGGGGAAGTCTCGGCTGGGGAGCCCCGCTTGATTTCACGGTTCGCTCGGCCGCCAACAACGGAACGCTTTGGAGCGGACCAACGTTCGATCAATTCAACACCCCGGAGCTGGGACAGATCTTGAACAACGGGTCGGCCGACGATGCCGCTTTGATTCAAGCGGTTCTCACTCGCGCTGCACAAACGCCATTCGCCACCATTGTGCTCCCGACGGGGACGTTCTATCTCGATTCACGCATCAACCTCCCCAGTCAACTTCGGCTCATCGGCCAAGGGATGAATCAAACGATTCTGCAAGCCCGAGCAAATTCGACCTTCAATGGGATCGGCCTCCTCTTTAGTGATAACGGCGGCCGAGCATCCAACAATACGCTCTTTGAGAACTTCACCCTTCACAGTGGTTACAACACGCTCGGACCGACCGATGCCGAGTACACCGGCGGCGTGGAAGCGGTGGTGAAATTCTTTCGACAAACGGATGTCACTTTCCGGAGCGTCCGTTTTGATGCCCGCGTCGAAGACGGTGTCTTCTTCAAAGACTGCACCCGAATCACGCTGCAAAACTGCGAATTCTACGGCAAAGAACCTCTTTTCATCGACACGTCGACACAGATCTTCGTCGATGGCTGCAATTTCTTTTTAACCAACATGGGAGGAGCGGCGGTCTCTCACTGGGGAAGCGAACAGACTACGCTGACCAACTCGACCGCGCAGAGCCTCGATACCTCCGATCCCAACCGCATCGCGAACTGGGGCGTTCGCCTCTTTGTCAACGCGCACGGAGGCCGGTACAAGTACCTTGCCCACAACACGACTCGCAACCTCGGCTTACCGACCACTATCTCCGACAACATCGGCGAACAGATACTTTGGGAGGGAGCAACCTCGGTCTTTCAGGGCCGACCGGTGAGTTGGACCGCGAACACCATCACCTTCCAACAGGTCTCTAGCACGCTCGATTTCAGCGACGGACGACGCTACATCAACATCGTGCAGAACCAAGGCGTCGGGCAGAGTCGACGTATCCTCGGCGCGACACGGAGTGGAACCCAGATCACCCTCACGCTAGAGTCCCCGCTCACCGTTCAGGTCGATGCCACCAGTGATATCTCGATTCTCTGGCAATCAGAAAAATGCGTCGTTTTCAACAACAACCTCAACGGTATTGCCGAGAACGTCACCCGCAGCACGTACATCGGCACTTCGGGGATCATGCTCTACACCGGCACCAGCGACTTCATCATCGATAGCAATCAATTCACCGACATACGTCGGCCGATCTCCATCTACTCTTACACCGAGAACAATCTCGGCTACCCCTCCTACGAAGCAGGCATGAACACCATTGTCTCGAACAACGTGATCCGGAATGCTCGTTACGGCATGGTCTACTACTCCTATGGTGGTATCCCGATGACCAATAGTCCGCAGAGCCGAGAAAGGAGCGGCCTGCTGGGGAATGTCTTTCGAGGCAATATCGTCGAGAGTGCCCTCAAGTCGGGGCTCGATGTCTCCTACCAAAGACGCAACGGAGAATTTCCCGCGGGGGACGTCGTCGACAACCTCATCATCGAACATAACACTTTTCGCAATGTACCCACCGGGATCAACTTCTCGCTGGGATTGACGCCCGACTATTCTGCGGTCGCGGTCAATCAAGCAGTCGTGCGCGACGCTCTGGTCTACAAGAATGTCGTGACACGAAACACCGTTAATCCCGGCATCGTCGATGCGGGCTCGAAGGGAATCATCGTCGGGATGGGGCAATCGGTTTCGTTGATCGGAAACGACATCAGTGGTTTCGACGAATCCGTGGCGGACGATACACCGGTCACCGTCCGCAAGACGAGTAACCCCAACGAATACACGTTCACACTGAGTGGTCGCGAACTCGACCGCAAGAGCGCTGGATTCTATTACGAAGCGGACATGAACGGCGACGGCATTTACGATCGGATATTCAATGGCGAGCCACGCGTCCTGGCAGGCGACGTCTTCAGCTTCACCCATCAATTCACTAATCCGAATGTGAATCCGTCGTTCATCATCCGGACGGTGGCTGACAGCCGAGTCTTCGAGTACAAGCTTCGTCGGTGGGGCGACACTTTCGTTCCGGTGAATTCGGCACCAATCTCGGTCGCAATCTTGGCGGGGCCAACCGCGAACGCCCGCGAATACTCTTTCACCATGTTCGTTGATAATTTCGAATCTCCAGGAAAAGCCCTTAACATGGCCTTCGACTTCAACGGCAACGGCAGCTTTAACGATCCGGGAGAGATCAAACAAGGAGTGAGCGGCGCTCAATGGACCTATGCCTTCCCCAGCGCGGTCAGCAACAACATCTACTACAAAGTGTGGGATGTAGATGGCAACACCGCCACCGGCTTGATCTCGATCGATTCAAGCCGACGGGATATCCTCTTCGAAGGGAGCAATCGCGAGGATTGGGTTCGCTTTCGCGAAGGTCAACAATCCGCGATCTCTGTCGATCTCACAAGGCTGCATGGCCGATCCATCAACTACACCCAGACGTTCCAATCGATCACCGGCTGGATCACCGCCTCGGGGAATGCCGGCCCTGATTTTATTGATGGTTCGCAGGTCACAACTCGGCCTATGCGACTCTTCGGAGGTGCAGACTCAGACATTCTGCTGGGCGGAGGAAGCAACGACATCATCAGCGGGACATCTCCGCCTGACAAACTCCCCTCCATGGATGGCCCCAATTTCATCAACGGTGGTGGTGGGCAGAATACGATCACATCCGCGAGTGAGTTGGCTCCGTCGCTGGCGTCGGCATCGTCGCTGGGATCGTCGGCAACATCGAGTAGACTCGACGGCTTTACCCCAGGTGGTCTATTCGCCTCATCGAACTCGGTGGCGGAGAATCTCCGTTGGCGAGCGGCGCTGGATCTCACTTTCGCTAATCTTCCAGCCCGACCGATCGGCACGGTCCCTGTCCCATTCGCCTCGAGTTCTTCCAACCAGTCCTCGTCGGCATCTGAATCAGAGGAAGTTAGTGATGATGAAGAGGGGGATGCCGCCACAGAGCGGGATCTTTTCGATGCCGTCTGGAGCGGACTAGGCCGATAGCCGAGCAAAACGCGTCTCGTTGCAGATGTGACTCCCCTGGTCTGCTATAACAAGGGCATGCAATCCGAAGAGACCCCATCATCACCGACGACTGTCCACCTGCCGCCGCGGGTCGTCCAGCGATTGGCTGGCTGGATAGGCGAAATTGTCGTCATCGACTGCTCTCATCCGTATGTCGCCATCGGCACGCTTCGGCAGGTGGGCGAGGATTTTCTCGAACTGGTCGACGCGGACATGCACGACCTGCGTGATTCCACCACATCGCGAGAGAATTATTTAGTCAAAGTCGTTCGGCACGGGCTTTTTCCAAACAGGCAAATGCTGGTCTTTCGCATGGAGCATGTGGTCGGGATCTCGCCCCTGGCGGAGGTCATCGCTCAATGACGGACGCTCTTGTTCGGCAAACCATCCTCTTCCGGGGGGAGGTCCAGGGAGTTGGATTTCGCTATACCGCTTTACAGGTATCGGCCGGTTTCCTGGTTGCTGGTTTCGTCAGGAATTTGCCGAACGGCCAGGTCGAAATGGTCGTAGAAGGGAAACGCGAATCGGTCGATGCGTTCGTCAACGCGTTGGCTTTTCGCATGAGGACGCACATTCACGAAACCACGATCGAATCGGCCGCTCCTACGGGAGAGTTCGACGCCTTTAACATCCGTCGATAGCCGAGCACCGCACTATTTGGGAGCATCATGAAGGCCGGCACCATCGCTTGGACAACCTACCTAGAACTGGTTAGGCGTCCGCTCTTCTGGTCGATCGTCGCGGTGGCCATTCTCGCCATCTACCCGGTCTCTTTTTACCTCCCGTACAACACCTTCGGTGAAGACACAAAGATGGTGATGGACCTGGGGCTGGCCGTCATCATGATTGCCGGTCTGGTGGTCGGGATTTTTAGTGCTAGCGTCTCGATTGCTGATGAAATCGATGGGAAGACCGCGATCACGCTCTTAAGTAAGCCCATCAGTCGGCGCGACTTCATCATTGGAAAGTTTCTGGGGATCATGTTGGCGGTTTTGACGCTCGTGGTGGTGGTTGGGGCGGCTTACCTCATCACGATTTACTTCAAAATCGGATACGACGCTCGCGAAGGGGCTCGGGACGTCCCGTCCTTCGATCGGCGGATGAGACTGATCGTGCAGGTGTTGCCCGGTTTGGTTTTGACCTATTTTCAGTTATCGATTTTGTGTGCGATATCGGTGGCCCTCTCGACCCGGCTGCCGATCCACTGGAATGTGACGATTTGCGCGACCGTGCTCCTTTTGGGAAACATCGCCAGCCAGATCGTGGCGGCGGCTAAGGAGGATAATCGTTTCAAAGGGATCGAGTTTGTCGCCCAGGTTTTCGCGACGATTTTGCCCGGCTTTGGGTACTTCAACATAGGGCCGGCCATTTCGACCGACGCGATCGTCCCGATCAGTTATGTCCTTTGGTCCTTTCTTTACAGCCTACTCTACACTGGTGTGGCGATTTTTGCCGCCCTTCTGATGTTCGAGGACCGCGACTTAGCATAAGCTTGGGGAGACCATTCGCGGGGAACGTTGGCTGCCCCGGCGGTGGGGGAATCCGTCGGCCGGCCGGCCGATGGGACGGAGAGGCCCCATGGCGTTGACCGATCTGCATCGTGCCCGAAAATACATCAATCGCCGGCGACTTCATGTGGTCAGCAGCCACCTGTGCAGTCTGCTGGCCGGCATCCTCTATGTCGGCTGGATGGTTCTGTTGGTCTTCTGCATCGATCTGTTGGAACACAAGGGAATCGCCAATTTCGTCGATGCCGACGCTCGCTACGCGCACGAAATCGCCCCGCTTCGCCCATCCGAAAATGGGTCGCTCGACATCTATCAGCAAAACGGCACGGGCCTTTTGCCGACCCTTGTTCGACTTCGCAACAAATGGTTCGGGCCGGCTCTTGAGCAGTTCTACAACGAGGTCTCCTTCACCCATTCCGACGTTCGTTTTTTGATTCTGATCGCGATCACCGCCATCACCATTGGCGTCGTTCGCTTCTTACTGCTGTTGTTGCAAAGCCGACTCTTGGTCGCCGCCACCGCTTCTGCACAGGCCCGTTTACAGACCGAGATCTTCGACAAGCAGTTCGAACTCGGTGGCAATGCCGTCACCCCGACCAATCAATCGAAGGTCGAATCGATCCTTCGCGACGATCTCCCCACCGTGCTGCAAAGCGTCCAGCGATACATGGAGCGAATCGTCCGCGAGCCAGCAAAGATGATCTCGCTTTTGGCGTTCTCGTTTCTGATCAACGTCCCACTGAGTCTCTCGTTCGTGATCCTTTCCGTGCTGGCTTGGATTACCGGCGAGCGACTTTGGCAATCCTTCCATCGACATCGGGAGTCGCTCGAAGAGACATCGAGAAAGGCAACCAGTCAACTATTGGGTCTGGCTACCAAGCACCGTGTCATCGCCGGCTTCTCGGCCGAGAATCACTACACGAAATCGTTTGGCGCGTATGTCGAACGAGCCAAGCAAGCGACCGAGCAAAGACTCACCTATGAAGGGCGATTGACAAATCTGGGACAGTTCGCGGGCCTGATCATCTTTATCGTGATCTTGGTTTTGGCGGCACAAAATGTTTTGAAAGGAAAGTTTGAACTCTCGGCCGCATGCGGGCTGTTCGGTTCGCTGTTGAGTTTAACGCTCCCGGTTTTCCATATGGTCGATCTACGCCGAACGATGCAGAACGGATCGGCATCGGCGGCTCGGCTGTTTCAGTTTCTCGATACCCCAACACCTACCAAACAGAAGGGGGCGACGGCAAATCTTCCTCGATTGACAGACGCCATCGACTTCGAGCATGTCAGCTACGAAGACATGGACGGTAACATGGTTCTTTCCGACGTCAGTATTCGCATTCATCGGGGTCAGCGCATTGCCGTCATGGCCAAAACCGAGCCCGAACGACGCGCATTCATCTACTTGATCAATCGCTTCATCGAGCCGACCGCGGGCAAAATCAAAATCGATGGAACCGAGATTAAGAAGGTGAGCCCGCTATCGCTTCGGTCGCAGCTGGCCGTGGTCCTCGAGAGTGACGTTCTTCTGCCCGACACGGTGGCGGGGAATATTGGGTGCGGCGACGTGAAGTTCTCGGCCACACAGATCACCGAGGCGGCCAAGCTTGCGCATGCTCATCACTTCATTCAAAAACTTCCCAACGGTTATGAGTGTGTCATCGGCCCCGAGGGTTTCCCCATTAAACCGGGCGAAGCTTATCGCATTGCACTTGCCCGCGCCATCCTGCGAGACCCCGCGATCGTCTGCTTGGAGGAACCCAAGGATCGTCTGGACCCCGATACCAAGTCGCTTCTCGACGATACGATGGAACGATTCTGCCACAACCGGACGGTGATTGTCCTGCCGAGTCGACTGACGACGCTTCGCGCGTGCGATCAGATTTTCCTGTTGCAGGATGGGAAGCTGGCCGCGGTCGGTTCGCATCGCGAATTGGTCGAGACGAATGACCTCTATCGGCACTTGCAGTACGTCGAGTTCCATTCGCCGCAGTTCACGAAGTAGCCAATGAATGTTCGAGATCCGCTACAAAAGAATCAACGTCGGCGGGTGTCGTCGCCCACGAGCACATCAACCTCGCTCCTCCTTTAGCGATGAAGTTGTAGTATCGCCAACCCTTCTGCTTCATCTGTTGATGGGCTGACTCGGGGAGGCGAACGAAGACCGCGTTTGCTTGCCGAGGATACAGAACCTCGACCGAAGGCAACTTCCGCAGCGAGTGCTCGAAACGCTCGGCCATGCGATTGGCTTGACGAGCATTCTCCAGCCAAACATCATTCGACAAAATCCCAAGCCAAGGAGCCGAGAGAAAACGCATCTTCGAGGCAAGTTGGCCGGCTTGTTTGCATCGGTAATCAAAGTCCGTCGCCAACGATCGGCGAAAGAAGACGACCGCATCGCCGACCGGCAACCCGTTCTTCGTTCCCCCGAAACTCAAGACATCCACGCCCGCTTTCCATGTCATCTCGGCGGGCGAAACCCCGAGTGAAACCAGACCATTCGCAAAGCGAGCTCCATCCATATGGAGCGATAGGCCCAGATCTCGGCAAATCTCTCCAATCTGACCAATCTCGTTTGCCGAATAAACCGTCCCCAGCTCGGTCGACTGCGTGACCGTGACGACGCTCGGCTTGGGATAATGAATGTCGGTTCGGCGACGAAAGATCTCAACGATTCCGTCGCTGGTCAGTTTGCCGGCATGCGAAGGAGCCAAAAGGAGTTTGCTTCCATTGGAGAAAAACTCTGGCCCGCCACACTCGTCGACTTCGACATGAGCAATGTCAGAACAGATCACACTGTGATACGACTGACAGAGGGCTGCCAAGGAGAGAGAGTTGGCGGCTGTCCCATTGAACGTGAAGAAGACGTCGGCATCTGTTTCGAAAATCTCTCGAATGCGGTTGGCGGCCCGCTCGGTCCAAGCGTCATCACCGTATCCAGGAGCGTAACCCGCATTGGCCTCTTGCCAAGCCGACATCGCTGCGGGACAAATGCCCGCTGCGTTGTCGCTGGCAAACTGCGCCCCAGGAGCGACTCGCTCGGTTCGAGCAGGGTCGGCCGAAAGGCTCATGCAAGCATTTCCTTTACGGTGTCGCGCTCACCGACTAGCTCTTCATTCGTGATGGCAATCTTCGACTGAGCAAAGCTATCCATCGTGTAGGACTTCACTACTTCCCACGAACCTGGACTCGTCGTTTTGACAGGGACGCCCGCCCATACGCCTGGTGAAAATCCGTAGCTACCGTCGCTCTCGACGGCGATCGAATGAATCGCTCCCGGTGTGCAAAGGTCGCGAACATGATCGACAAGGGCATTGGCGGCGCTGGCGGCGGACGACAAATTGCGTGCGGCAATAATGGCAGCACCACGCTTGCCGACCGTCGGCAGAAATTCATCTTCGAGCCAGGTTCGATCCGTGATCGCCGTCGTCGCGGGCTTCCCCTGAATCTTCGCATGCGTAAAGTCCGCGAACATCGACGGACTATGGTTGCCGTAGATGAAGATCTCCGAGACATCGGTCACCGGCACGCCCGCTTTCTTTGCCAACTGTGTGGCAGCACGATTTTGATCGAGACGGACCATGGCCGTGAACCGGCTCTTCGGCAACCGCTTGGCTTGATGGGCGGCGATCATGCAATTGGTGTTGGCAGGATTCCCCACGACAGCGACTCGGCAATCGTCCGAGGCAACCTCATCAATGATCTTTCCCTGGGCCACGAAAATCTTGCCGTTATCCTTGAGCAAGTCCGCTCGTTCCATCCCAGGCCCGCGTGGCTTCGATCCCACCAACAATGCCCAATGAACATCGCGAAATGCCACGGCCGGATCCGACGTCAGCACCATACTTTCGAGTAGCGGAAAAGCGCAGTCATCGAGTTCCATCGCCACGCCGCTGAGAGCTTTCATCGGACCTTCTATCGGAACTTCCAGCAGTTGCAGAATGACCTTTTGGTTGGGCCCGAACATCTGACCCGAGGCAATCCGAAAGAGAAGGCTGTAACCAATTTGACCGGCGGCGCCGGTGACTGCGACTCGTATCGGACCTGCCATGCGATGTTTCTCCTAATTGATCTCTCAAAACCTCGAATCGCCCTACCGGATCCGTCGGCGACGGGCCCGCGGGTCAACACCCCTTGCTCCCTACGGAAATCGTTTCCCAAGGGATTGGGTGGAATCATTTCGAACGACGATTCCGACAGAGGCCCGCATCCCTCAGGATTCGGCCTCCTTTCGAGATTTATAGTGACTTTGTCCCGCCGCCGGGCCCGGACAGAATGAAAATGGGCCGCCCTCCCCCCTGCCCTTTGAATTCGGCGCCCCCCCCGCTGGCGGCCGGCGCGGGTTAGGACTGGGGCGCTGTTTCTGCGTATCGCAAGTTTCCCGGTGCGGGGCGCTTCGGTACATTCTTTAGAGTGGGAGGGGAGTCTCTTTCGCGAGAAGCAGCCTCGTGGCGAAGAACTTTTTTCGCGAAGATCTTCTTTCGCGAAGACTAGGCGCCCCCTCCCCCGCGGGAATTTCAACGAGAGGAACCTTTTGATCATGACATCTCGACGTGACTTCTTGAAACAGGCAGCCATGGTAACCGGAACGGTCGTGTGGACCGATTCTCTTCTTTCAACGAAGACTCAGGCACATGCGAAGGAGGCATCTCCACTGTTTGACATCTCCCTGGCCGAATGGTCATTGCACAAGACGCTCTTCGCCGGCAAGCTCGACAATCTCGACTTCGCGAAGACGGCCAAAGAAGAATACGGCATCCATGCCATCGAGTACGTGAACCAGTTCTTCAAGGACAAGGCGAAGGACGAAAAGTACCTGGCCGAGCTGAACAAGCGAGCGGGCGATCTCGGCGTCAAACAACTCCTCATCATGATCGACGGCGAAGGCGCCCTCGGCGCTGCGTCCGAGAAAGATCGCGTGAAGACCGTCGAGAATCATAAGCCCTGGGCCGATGCGGCCAAGACCCTGGGTTGCCATTCCATCCGCGTCAACGCTCAGAGTGTCGGCAAGTTCGATGATGCCATGAAGCGGGCCGCCGACGGACTGCGCAAGCTCAGTGAATACGGCGAAACGGTCGGCATCAACATCATCGTCGAAAATCACGGCGGACTCAGCTCGAATGGAAAATGGCTCACGGGTGTCATGAAGATGGTGGATCATCCCCGTTGCGGCACGTTGCCCGATTTCGGCAACTTCAATGTCAGCCCCATCGAAAAGTATGATCGTTACGTCGGCATTGGCGAGTTGATGCCCTTCGCGAAAGCTGTCAGCGCGAAATCACACGATTTTGATGAACAAGGGAATGAGACCCATTCCGATTATCTCAAAATCATGAAGATCGTCACCGAGGCCGGCTATCACGGGTTTGTCGGCATCGAGTACGAAGGTAGCAAACTCGACGAGCCGGCAGGCATCCGCGCGACCAAAGCACTTCTGGAAAAGGTGCGCGACCAGATTGCCGGCGCGAAAGCGTAACAAGAATGATTCGCGACGACGCTCTCCGCCCGAGATCGTTCGCGAAACGAGGTAGAGCCTCCTCATCGATGCGAAGGGATAGACCCGATGCCGTGCGTCGACGTTCGCCGACTCTCGTTTGCTTACCCGTCGGGCCAACGTGTCTTGCAGGATATTTCTTTCTCGATCCACCCTTGCGAAACGCTGTTCATTGTGGGGCCCAACGGAGCGGGTAAATCGACACTGCTCCTCCATTTGAACGGCGTTCTCCCGGAGATTTTTGCCGTCGACGGGCCCGACGTCGGCGTCTGGGTTGACGGAATTAAAGTTCGACCCGATCGATTAGGAGATATTCGCCAACGCGTCGGGCTGATCTTCCAAGATCCCGACGATCAACTCTTCTGTCCAACGTTGCTCGAAGATGTGATGTTTGGCCCTCTTCATCTCGGGCTGACGCGTGATGCTGCCCGAAGCCGAGCCATCGACGCGTTAAAAGCTGTACGCTTGTCGGGAATGGAAGATCGCTCGCCGCACCAGCTCAGTGTCGGCCAACAAAAGCGGGCATGCCTGGCGGGGGTGTTGGCGTGTGGTCCAAAATTGTTGGTGATGGACGAACCCACCAGTCATCTCGATCCGCGAGGCCGACGCGAGTGGATGGAGTTGGTGATTTCGCTGGCTGGTCCGAAGATCATCGCGACTCATGATCTGGAACTCGCTCTCGAGATGGCAACCCGCGTGATGGTGCTCGACGAGGGTCAGATCCATGCGGACGGGTTGCCGCGGGCGATCCTAGGGGACGCGGCTCTGATGGAGAGACATGGTCTGGAAGTCCCCCGCTCACTTCGCGGCGAGCCTCTTCGTGACCCTTCGCATTCGTCGGCGTACCCTCCTTCGCCGAGGCATCGAAGGCAATAACGCCTCCTTTCATAGCTGAGATTGAGACAGAATCTCAACCACTTCCCTGAGTTTGTTGTTTATCGTTGAATTCATCATCATTCGATAGTTTCGATCCCCACAAGGCGATATCGTTCCAACAGAGACTACGAGACAATGTTTTGTGAAAAGGAGATCGGTCATGGATAAGGCGACCGTTCTTAGCAAGCTAAACGAGATCCAGCGATGGGAATGGACCGGCGTTGCCCAGTACATGCAGTATCATTTTCTGGTTCGCGGCCCTTGGCGTGCGGTTTTCTCCGATGAGTTCAAAGAGGGAGCGGATGAATCTCTCGGACACGCGAAGAAGATCGGCGACAAAATCGTCGCCCTCGGCGGAACACCAACGCTGGAACGGGCCGAGGTGAAGCAGACGATTCAACTCGACGAGATGCTTCAAAACAGCCTCGCCTTCGAGGAGGGAGCCGTCAAACTCTACAGCGAAGCCATCGCGATGGCAGAGGAGTGGGGGAATAAGGCCCTTGTCATCTTGCTCGAAGACATCCTTCTCGAAGAGCAAGACGGTGCCGAGGAATGGGCCAAAATCATCGCCAGCACGGAGACCGGTGCCGGCCAAAAGTCCGCTAGCAAGGTCGGCTAATGCCGGTCTGCTCACGTCGAGCCCGCTTCCGTCGCAGGCTCCGGCCTCGTTTGATCCCTTGATGTTTGGTGCAAGCCAGGTGAAAACCACCTCGCTCGGCCAACCTGAAGAGGCGATCCTTCTGCCGGAGCCTGGTTTCATTTTCAGCCCAAGTGTCCCCCTTCTCGACTCGCGTTTGACGATCGCCTCTTTTCTCTTTCGAGCACGCTTGCTCGTGCGACGCTATATTGACTTCGACGGCCACGTTCATCGTGGATGGGTCGAGTCGGCACAAGACGAGTGATCGAACAAGATGACGCTTCGTTTTCATGATCGCACCAGCAGCCGACGCCGCTTCACGCAGTACCTCGCGGAACGCGAAGTTCGTCGCTCTTCGAAAGAAACGGATCGCAAGGATCCTGCCGATCAGATTCGCCATGGACGCGGCTTTCGCAAGCTGGTCTGGGAATTCTTGAAATTACTTCATGGCCATCGCACCATCGTGCTATTGATTTTGGCCATGCTCACGGTCGGCCGATTTCTCAGCCTTGCCATTCCTGCTTCGACCAAGTTCGTCATCGATTACGTCTTGCTCGGGCAACCGGTCCCCGACAGAATTCGAAGCATCCTGCCGATCTCCACAGATCCGCGTCACTTGCTCATTATGCTGGCGGTAAGTGTGCTGGGAATATCCACGCTGAGCACCTTCGTTCATCTCTGGGCTCGGTGGAAAGCGACTCGGTTGACGCAGCGGGTAAAGGTCAACGTACGACGAAAGCTATTCCAGCACGCCGCACGACTTCCCCTGCACAAAATTCATGAAATCAAATCAGGTGGAGCGTCGAGTCTGCTGCGCGAAGATGCCGGCGGCGTGGGTGATCTCGTCTTCAATCTATTGTTCAATCCGTGGCGAGCAGTCGTGCAGTTGCTCGGCGGATTGGCGGTATTGCTTTGGGTCGATTACCGACTCTTAGCCGGCTGCCTGCTGTTGTTGCCGATCGTCTATTGGAATCATCAACTCTGGGTTCGGCGAATCCGTCCACTCTATCGCGACATTAAAAAGCAACGGCAAGATATCGATGCTCAAACGACCGAGGTCTTCGCTGGGATGCGTGTCGTCCGTGCGTTTGGCCGACAACAGCGCGAGGTCTCTCGCTTCGTCGGCGAAAGTCACCTCATGAGTCGGCAAGAAATCCACGTCTGGTGGAGCGAAAGAATCATCGAAATCATCTGGGATCTGATCATTCCCACCGCTTCGGGGGCGCTTCTGCTTTACGGCGGTTGGCAAGTCCTCGACAAGAAACTTTCGCCAGGCGACCTCATGATGTTTCTCGTTTACATGACGATGTTGCTAGAGCCGATCGCCATTTTAGCCACGAGCGCGACCGCGTTCCAAAGCAACTTGGCCGCGCTTGATCGCGTGCTCGACGTGCTGGCCGAGCCGCGCGAACTGCCCGGTCCACCCAGTATAAAGTCCGCGAGCGCTTCTCTCTTCGATGGACCTCTTCAAGTTGAACACGTCTCTTTTCAATATCCCGGCAACAGTGAACAAGTCCTCAAGGACATCAATCTGTTGATTCAACCGGGCGAGACGATGGCGCTCGTCGGTCGAAGCGGTTCGGGCAAGACAACTCTATGTAATCTGCTCGCCCGCTTTTACGATCCTACGCGGGGCCGAATCATGGTCGGGTCGACCGACCTTCGCGACATTCATGTTGAAACTTATCGCCGATTCCTTGGGATCGTCGAGCAAGACGTTTTTCTTTTCGATGGAACGGTGGCTGATAACATCGCTTACGCCGCCCGCACGGCCGAGATCAGCGACATCGAAAATGCCGCCCGTGTCGCCAATGCGCATGAATTCATCAGCAAGCTGCCGTCGGGATACGACACGATGATCGGCGAGCGGGGTGTTCGTCTCAGCGGCGGTCAACGACAGCGGATCGCGATTGCCCGCGCGGTCCTGGCCGATCCGAAACTCTTCATCTTGGACGAAGCGACCAGCAATCTCGATTCCGAATCGGAACAACTGATACAAGCGAGTCTGACCGAACTCATGAAGGACCGAACCTCCATCGTTATCGCCCATCGCTTAAGCACCGTTCGCGATGCCCACCGAATCGTGGTTCTTGACGACGGCCGAATCATTGAAGTCGGTAGTCACGCCGTTCTCATGTCGCAGGCCAGCCGATACCGCGATATGGTCGAACGACAACAGCTTGACTTGGTTGGCTCACTTGAGTGAAGAAGTTCGCGGGGGCCGGCCCGGTTGAAATACGGAGAGATCGTGTTCAATCGGTTCCCCATCGAGAATTTTGCCCATCAATTGACCGACCACCGGTGCCATCGCCAGGCCGATTTTGAAATGCCCACTGGCAACGTAGAGACGCGCCGTCCCTGGGACTTCACCGAGATAGGGAGATTTACTGATCGATTGCGGTCGATGGCCCACCCATTGAGATTCGATTTTCGCCGACGAAAGAGCAGGCACCATCGACACCGCGGAGGCAAAGAGCGCGTCGCGACCCTCCTCGGTCGGCACGCTGTCGAAGCCTGCATCAGGGTACGAGGTCGATCCGACCAACACACGCCCGGCCGGCAACGGAATCATGTACGTTCGACTTCGCTTGAGAATGCGCGAGAAGAGTTTCTCTTTCGATTGAAGGATGATCACCTCTCCCTTCACCGGGACGATATCCGTCGAAGCGGCCAACTCGGGCGCGATCGAACTCGTCCAGGCGCCGCCGGCAACCACGACCGACCGAGCGGGAATGGGGCGATCGGTCACCACTCCGCAGACGCGATTCCCGTCGATCCATAAATCCCTCACTTCCGAATCGTCATCGATGACGCCCCCTTGCCGAATGATGCTGCTCCGCAGGGCCGCGAGCAACGTCCCCGTGTCGACACAAGCCGACGCATCACACGCAAGCGCGCCCCAGTCTTCGACTGTGACGGCCGGCTCGAGTTCAAGTGCTTCTTTTCGTGTGAGGACTCGCTGCACGGGTTCATTGGAAAAGGTGGGCCAATATTGCTGAGCCGCTTGGCTTTCTCGAATCGCCGCCTGCCGACGGGAATCATTGCTCAAGAGTTCGAGCCGACCCGGTCGATTGAACCCAATCGAAAGACCACTTGCCTCTTCGAGCTCGCGCACGAAAGTTTCGAATTGCCAAAGGCTCTCTCGATGAAGCCTGTGCCCCAAGCCGTTCTTCGTGGCGGCCGTCGGCCAAAGCGCGCCCCAAGGAACGCCGCTCGCGCCCGCGCCCGAGGTCGCTCGGTCGACGACATGCACCGGGTTGCCCAAGCGAGCTTGTTGCCAAGCGATGGACAAGCCAATGACACCTGCCCCTACAACGATCACATCCTGTGCCCGGGCCGTCGATGTCATCGCTCGGTACCTCACTGGAGTCGCTGGATCGAGAAGAGAAAGCGGATCGATCACGCCAAACCGATCGGCCCGACCGTCGGGTCAGATGGATTCTCTGTTTTCAGCTCTCGCGCGGTGAGCAGCAAGCACGCGACGAACGGTTCGCACCAGATCAGCAGGCCGAAACGGTTTGGGCAGAAATGCCGAGAAACCGAGATGCCCGAATCTCGCTTGGAGCTCTTCTTCGCTGTAACCACTCATCAGCAAGATAGGAGGTCGATAACCTTCTTTGTGAATCCGCGAGAGTGTTTCGAGACCTCCCAATCGCGGCATCGTCAGATCGAGCACCACCATCTCGATACTCGAATCCTCACGCAACACCTCGAGAGCTTCGAGGCCGTCCTGGGCCGAGACCACTTCGAGACCAGCCGCTTCCAGGCTGCTGGTGGCCATCGCTCGGATCGGTTCGCTGTCATCGACGACTAAAACGCGAGCCCGACCTAGATCGACATCATCAGAGTCGGAATCCTCAAGAACCGGCTCGCGGACGGGGGCCGTCGACGGAGGAAACAAAACTCGAAACATGCTCCCCTTGTCTGGGACGCTTTCGACGAGAATCGTTCCCGAATGCGATCGGACAATTCCCAAGCACGCTGCGAGCCCGAGACCTCTTCCAGTAAACTTCGTGGTGAAAAACGGTTCGAAGATTCGCTCGATGGTTTCCCGTGTCATTCCGCATCCCGTATCTCGAACATCGATAAAGACGTACTCTCCTTCGGGGAGATCGGCGGGAGGAGAACCGTTGCGAAGGATTTCCTTTGTCGCATATACGACGCCGGTCGCGACGTGAATATGTCCCGCCTTTTCGCCTAACGAGTCCGAGGCGTTTGTCAGCAGATTCATGACGACTTGCCGAACCTGGGTAGCGTCGGCCTCGATCGACGGGATGGTGGCCGACAAATGGAGATGAAGCTGCGCACGCGGCGAGATGGTCGATTCGAGGAGCTGCGTCATCTCTCGTGCGATTTCATTCAGGCATTGCGGCCCCACGATGAATCGTCCGCGCCCGGCATACGCGAGCATTTGTCTGCACAATTCAGCAGCCCGGAGGACGCCGCGCTCGACTTCATCAAGCGACTTTTGCACAGAGGAAGTGGCTGGAAGCGCCGCCGAGGCTAACTTTGCGTAGCCCAGAATGGGCGTGAGAAGATTGTTGAAATCGTGAGCGATTCCACCCGCCAGAATCCCCAGGCTCTCGAGCTCTTGCTGCCTTTGGACTCGCTCGCGCAAAAGATTCTTCTCTTGCTCATCTTCGACTTGTCGAGTGATGTCCTGCACCGTTCCCAAGACCGATGTGACCTTGCCCCAGCGATCTCTCTCAACAGCAACATGAACGTTAAAGAAAACGATATCCCCGTTTGGTTTGCGAAAGCGAACAATCAAAGGATCAGATTCAGCCTTTTGGTAGAGAGAGTAGAACATCTCGATGACGCGGGGCTTATCTTCTGGTTCGAGTCGTTCGAAAATAGACTCGGCCGTCGGGGTGAATGAGTCTTTGGACATACCGCACAGTTCGTACATCGAATCCGACCACCAGACAACATATGTGTGAAACTGCATTCCCCATGCCCCGAGCCGGGCAAGCTTTTGTGCCTCCGCCAGACGCGCCTTGGCCAACATGACATCCTCTTCTGCCAGCCGTCGCGCGGTGATGTTGGACACGACGCCTAACACTCGCTCGGGTGTTCCGTCAGACGCAAAGAAAGTTCGGCTGCGAAACTGGTAATGAGGAAACTGACCACTCGAGAGAGGGACGCTTCCCATGAATTCTTCGTTGACTGATCCTCCGACCGAGTTGACATTGGCAAACGCCGCGAGAATCCGGTCGGTCTCATCTGGATGAAACGCGATCAAATAGCGACGAGCCGTGATCCCTTCGCTTGGGTTGACACCGAAAAAGGACGAGAAATCATGCGAAAAGCGGACGGAATCATCGGACAGATTCCAATCGAACGAGATCATCTCGGCCGATTCGAGCGCCATACGCAGATTCTGTTCGCGCCGTTCAAGGGCATCGCGCAGCGCTCGCTCACTTCCAATATTGCGTGACTTCACGACGATCGCTTGAATACTTTCGTCGTGGAGAAGATTGACGCCGGTCGCCTCCACCCAGATGTAGTTTCCATTGCCATCCAGCACGCGGGCTTGCCGAGTGATGCTCGCGCCAGGTGATTCCGCCACCAGGCGAACCGCCTCCATAATGTCACCGGCATCATCAGGATGAATTCGCTCGGTGACGTCGCCCTTGATGAGTTGCTCTGGAGGGAGCTGATTCACCTGTCCATAATTGGGGCTAATGAAGCGAACTGCACCCTCGGCACTGAGCAGAACGGTTACCTCTCGCCCCGTTCCGAGAGTTGCCCGTATCAACGAACGAGCTTCGCGAAGTTCTCGATACTTCTCTTCAAGCTGCGCTCGTAGCGAGGCAACACTATCGGGCAGGCCGCTTGTCTCGGGAAGTTTCCAAGACAGCAAAATGGCCGGGCCGGCCCCAGCCAACTTCGCTTCGAGCGAAACAGCGACGCCTGATCGATGGATACCCTCCAGCAGACAATGAGCATCGATTCCCAGAATCGCCGAGCGCTTCGCCTCTTGAAAAGCTTCCGTCATCTGGATGGGCAAGGGATGCCCCAGAAGTTCATCGGGCTGATAGCCAAGCGATTGGCTGGCAGGCTTGTTCCAAAACAGGATGAGGCCCTGAGAACTGACCGCGACGAGCGGATCGGGCGAATGAGACAAGATTGTTCGAACAAGTTCGCTGGCAGCGGCAGGTGTCGCCGTCGAAAGTGGTGTCATGATTCGATCGCCCAATCCAAGATACTGGCTCTAGTGATCGAACAAACCTCACTCGCAAGATCCAATGGCATCGCCGGCGCGGGCATCAGCACCACCACATCCCCCAGCGGCCGAATCATCAAACCACGCTTCCTCGCGTGCAGCGTCACCGCGTGCCCCACTCGATCGGCGGGCGGGTGCGGTTGCCTGGACTCTTTATCCGCGACCAATTCGATCCCCATCATGATACCTCGTTGGCGAATCTCTCCGACGCCGGGAAGATCTCCAAAAGAAGACAATTCCTTGGAAAAAACCTGAGATAGGTGTTCGACATGAGCCAAGAGGGATCGTTTCTGAAAAAGTTCCAGTGAGGCGATCGCTGCGGCGCAACCAAGCGCATTGCCGGTGAAAGTATGCCCATGAAAGAAAGTTCGGCCTTGGGAAGGATGCCCTAGAAAAGCGTCATAAATCTCGTCGGTCGCCAACGTTGCCGACAGCGGAAGATAGCCCCCCGTCAATCCCTTGCCCAGGCACAGCAAGTCGGGAGAGACCTCTTCGTGTTCGCATGCAAACATCGTCCCTGTTCGGCCAAACCCGACGGCCACTTCGTCCGCAATAAGGAGCAGATCGTTCGCTCGCGTGATGTCTCGGACATAGGAGAGATAGCCAGGCGGATGGACGAGAATGCCGGCTGCCCCTTGAACAAGGGGTTCCATCACGACGGCGGCGATCTCATCACGATGCGATTTAATCACACGCGCGATCTCATCATAGCAGTGACGCAGGTATGTCACGGGTGAGTGGCCTGTCGGCAATCGATACGTCACCGGCGAGGGAACACGAAGCGTCCGAAAGAGGAGCGGGCCGTAAACCTCATGAAAAACGTCAATGGAACCGACACTGACCGATCCAACCGTATCCCCATGATACGCCTGATCAATCGAGACAAAGAGATTCCGCCGATCGTTTCCGCCAGGCTTTTGCCTTTGGTATTGGAAAGCAATCTTGAGAGCGACCTCCACCGCTGTTGAACCACTGTCGGAGTAGAAGACCTTTGTCAGGCCGGGCGGAGCCAGTTCGACCAATTGTTTGGCAAGCTCGATCGAGCGTACTTGTCCGTGCCCGAGCAGCGTGCTGTGCGAAACCTGGTCAAGCTGATCGCGAATTGCTTGGTCGATCTCGGGGACGCGGTGACCGTGGACGTTGCACCAGAGGGATGAGAAACCATCGATATAGCGTCGGCCTTCGATATCGGTGAGATGAAAGCCGTCCCCTGATTGGATGATGGGCGGCTCCTCTTGACGATACGATCGCATCGGAGCGAAGGGGTGCCAAACGTACTCGTTGTCCCAAGTGCGCAAGTCATCTTTTGACGGAGGGTTCAGCATTCGAGTTCCGCAATAAATGTCAGTCCATCGCGATCAAAGAGCCCATGCCATCGGCTGCGACAACGTGAATTCTTCGCCTTAGAGCCTCTCTCGATATCGGCGCCGCGCGATCCGTGTCATTCTACGCGAGCCCCGTGATAAAGCGCATGCAGGATCCGCTCCGGCGTGAAGGGTGGAAGATTCAAGAAGGCCTTTCAATTGATTTTGAAGGCTTCGAACTCGGGAATGATCAGTTCATCAAAGAGGCTGGTGTCCGTCCCCGCGATGGAGACCATCGCCACCTTCACTTTTCGTTTCAACGTCGTGAGGGTCGGCTCGCGAAGATCTCTCGGTGGAAGTCCGCGGAGAACGCTCGACACTGCTTCGCGGTAGCGATTCTCTTGCCCATCTACCAGTTGCCGATAGGCTTCGTTCTGCGAGTGGTGGACCTCGGCGAAGAGTTTCATGTCGATCTGGAGAGATGCATCAGGAAATGCCCTGTTGCTCTCGTGAAATTCTCCAACGAAATGCTCGGTGAAATCTCCCTCGACAGGAGTTGCAGACTTCTCCTTCGAGCCTAGGATCACTCGCCAGGGAGTTGGCCCGAGGAGCAACAACATCAACGGCAACGCCAAGATCAATCCGCCGATCAGCCAAGGACGAAGCTCGTACGCGAACGTGCTCGAAGCGAACGGCGACCAGAGCCTCTTGGTTGCGCTCGCGATGACTCCTTCCAGCTTCACGCGCTATCCTTTCTGCACAAGGAAGTCAGGCAATAAGACATCAAACTCCGGCCCGTCTGATTGATGGATCGCTGTCTTAATGGCGACTCCGATCCGCCGTTTGAGTGTCGCGAGCGTCGGCTCGCCAAGGATCTCCGGCTTCGCCCGTCGAGCCACCGTCGAGATGGCCTCGCGGGCCCGTTGTTCGTGTTCCTTGATCGCATCCTTGAGCTTTGATGCGGCAGTGCCGTCGGCCATCAAGCAGACGGTGAACTTCACGATGTGGTCATCCGCGGGATTCTGATGATTGCGAACTTTGTAATCTCCCAACGGAATCTCGACGTGCCCTGAATGGTGATCTTCCGAGGCTTTCTCGGCTTCTTTAGGCGGATGCGGCGAAGGCATCATGAAATGGAACGTCATCCCCTCGATGGCCAACAGAATGACCACCGCGAGCGGGACGACGTTCTTTTTCACGAATGCCATCAATGATCGCAACGGATGTAACCTCTCTCGATGACAAAAGATAGCTCACTCGGTAAGCAACTCCGAGCCCACAAGAGCCCCTCTCAATCCAACAAACCATCAAAGCGATACAAGCAACGGAGAATGGCTTGGTTCGTTGACGACGGGCTGAGACCGGATTCGAGGGAAAGGGTCGTTTGAGACCCCGACTAAAAGACGACGCTATCGTTGGGAATCCACCGAGCTGCTCGACGAAAGTCCATCGCCCGCCGAACGACTTCATCGGCCGATTCAAGGACCATGAGCTTATCGCCGTCGCGCAGGGTGACGAGAGTATCGGGAGTCTGCTCGATGAATTTGATGAGTTCCGCATTCAAAATGAATGGATGGCCATTGAGCCGAGTCAATTGAATCATGACATCACTTTCGCTGGCCGATCGGCCGATAGACAACTTTGAGACGCTACGCCCGATCGCCTCCTTACCCATTCAAGGCGGGAGCCGATCAACCTTCGTCGGCCTCTTGGGCTGCTCGGTCGTTGGCCCCTTGCGTACACAATCGCACGTAGCTCTCATAGCGACTATAGCTGATGAAGCGGTCGGCCACGGCCGATCGGATCGCACAATCGAGTTCATCCAGATGGAGGCAACCAGGATATCGGCAGTGCGACGTGAATGATCGGAATTCTGGGAAGAATCGCTCCACGTCTCCTGACTCGACCTTCCAGACATCGAATTGACGAACACCGGGTGTATCGATCACCGATCCGCCGCCGGGAAGCGCTAACAACTGGGCGGATGTCGTCGTGTGTTTTCCCTTCTGAGAGGAGGCGCTGATCTCTCCGATGCGGAGATGAAAGGTCGGTTCGAGGGCATTCAAAAGTGAACTCTTACCGACACCACTTTGCCCGACAATGACCGTCTCTTTGCCGGCAAGCAAACGCTTCAGGTAAATCATGCCCCAGCCTGTATGCGTACTGGTCAAGACGATGGGGTAACCCAGCTGGGCGTACAAACCAACGATCGGTTGCAATGACCAGGGATCAACAAGATCAACCTTGTTCAAACATAAAATCGGTTGAAGACCGCCGAGGCCGGCACTGACGAGATATCGATCGATGAGATTGCGTTTCAGTTCAGGCTCGGCCAAGGCACAGACGATGAGGATCTGTTCGACATTGGCCGCCAGGATCTGTTCATGTTGACGATAGGCCCGCGCTAATGACTGCCGGCGCGGCTCGACGCGCAGAATGAGACCCTCCCCCCCCGGCGCGGGCCGAAACCGAACCCAGTCGCCGCTGGCCAGGACATTGCGAGCATCTTGTTGCAGGGACTTGATCAGCCGGCGGGTGTAGCATTTGTGGAGCTTCCCCTCCTCGTCGGCGACCAGGCAGTAGAGCCCGTGCGGCGTGATTACGCGACCGCGGATCGAACCCTTCTCATCAATGGAGAGCTGTCCCTGTTCATCGAGTTGGACCGTCCGCTTGCGAGAGAGGGCCCCCTTGGCCCGAACGCTTTCGGAGGAGACGGCCTCATCGTTCGGCTGGCCATCCTGCTGCTGATATTGCCGGGTGAAATCCCCTTCTCGTCGCTTTGACTCGTTGTTTCGGCGAAAGGAGACTCTCACCTTCCGCTTCTTCGGTTTGGCCATGCAGACTCCCCGTCGGCGCCCGCGTTCGGTTGGCGCTCTTGGTGGCATTCTCTCAGGGGACGTGGGAAAAGAAAGGGGGCAAGCGAAGCTCTCTAACAGATAGCATCCGAAAGATTTCTACCACCGCTAAAACCGTTACAGAGGGTTCATTCTGCGCATTTCATCCAATTATCTTTCAAATCATGCTTGAATTCGTGCATTCATCGGGTATATCTTCTCATAACAGCGAACATAGGGACTTTGGCGATCCTTTTCCGGTCATAATGATTAGAATGATTGTGGAAGAAAGGCGTCAAAAACTGGCAGACATCGTTCGGCAACGGGGATTTGTCCCCCTGCCTGAACTGGTCGACGAAATGGGCGTCTCCGAGTCGACCGTCCGCCGAGATCTCGATTACCTGCACGATGCGGGACTCCTTCGGCGAACCCATGGCGGGGCGCTGGCCATCTCCGGTGGCCCGGCCCTCTCGGCGTTCGACGAGCGATCCCAAAGCCAGGCCATCGAGAAAAGACAGATCGGCCAAACCATGGCCTCCCTGATTCAGGATGGAGAGACCGTCCTCTTAGATGGTGGAACTACGACCCTCGAAGTCGCTCGCCACCTCTTAGGACGCTCGCTGCAGGTGGTCACCAACTCCCTGCCGATCGCCCAACTCTTCTCGGGAAGCCGAGACGTCGATCTCGTTCTCATCGGCGGCTACGTCTACCCGAAGACCGGCGTCGCTCTCGGAGTGCTCGCCCAAGAGGCAATGAAAAATCTGCACGTGCACCGAACCGTGCTCAGTGTCAGTGGCTTGACCGCACGAGGACTCTTCAACGAGAACCTCCTGCTGGTCGAAACCGAGCGAGCCATGATGGCTTGCTCCGACGAAACAAATGTGGTGGCCGACCACACCAAGTTCGGAAGGTCGGCGCTGACGTTCCTGTCCGATTGGTCCGCGATCACGCGCGTCGTCGTCGACAGCGGTTTGCGGCCCGAGCAGCGTGCTCTCGTGGGGACGCAAGTGGAAGTGATGACGGCCGATGTTTTCGGATCGGCCAACAACAGCGAGGAGAATAGCCAAGCATGATCGCGACAACAGTTGATCGCGCGGTCGTCGAGCGTCTGGTACGCCAGGTCGTCTACGATCGAATGGCTATCAAAGATGGCGCGTCGACCGGTGATCGTCCTCGACTCGTCGTCAATATCTCCGCGCGTCATTGCCATGTCACGCAGCAAGATCTCGAAATACTCTTTGGCGAAGGTGCCAAGCTGACGCCGATGAAAATGCTGTATCAGGACGGCGAGTTTGCCGCCGATCAATCGTTGACCGTCATCGGACCCAGGCAGCGAATCATTCCCAACGTCAGGATTCTCGGACCATGCCGAACGTTCACGCAGGTAGAACTCGCCTTCACCGACGGCATCTCCTTGGGAATTGATTTGCCGGTGCGAAAGAGCGGCAATCACGAGAACACGCCCGGTTGCTGGTTGCAAGGCCCCGCCGGGATTCTCCCGTTGAAACAAGGTGTCATCCGTGCCGAACGCCACGTTCACATGGGGGACGCCGATCTGGCTTACTACGGCGTGAAGGATGGCGACCGGATGGATCTGCGGATCGACAGCGATTGCCCCACGGTCCTTGAGAATTTGCTGGTTCGGCACTCTCCCAAGTTCAAGCTCGAGGTCCATCTTGATACGGACGAGGGGAACGCCAGCAATTTGACCCGGGCAACGTCGGTCGAACTGATCAAACGCCAAGCACCGCACGATTGCCATTGTAAGTCGTGATCGTTCAGCGATCGTTCAGCGATCGGCAAAGTACGAAAGAGGATCGGCCTCTGCTGAATGAGGACCGACGAAACACGAATAGCAAGGAGCCTATGGGTGGCTCGGCAACGACGAAATTCAACAGGCTCGACACGCCGACCGGCCAGGAGGCCGGTGCGAGCGAGCCGAATAAGGAGTGAAGTTTCCATGGCCAAGCAGATGCAGGCGCTGGGCATGTTGGAGACCAAGGGCCTGGTGTCGCTGATTGAAGCCGGCGACGCTATGCTCAAGGCCGCCAACGTCGAACTGGTGGGCTGGCAGAAAGTCGGCTCGGGTTATGTTTCCATCATGGTCACCGGCGATGTTGCTGCCGTCAAAGCAGCCACCGATGCCGGCGCCGCCGCCGCCAGCAAGGTCGGCGAAGTTCTTTCCGTTCAGGTCATCGCTCGGCCGCACGGCGACTTGAGCAAGGTTCTGCCCAAGTCGAAGGCGACCGCGGGAGCCGTCTCCTAAGCCGAGGGACCAACCCCTATCGGCTTGCCTGAACATCTCGCACAGCCATCGATGTTTCGGTGCTGCACGAGATCAATCCAGACGATCAACAACATCAACAAATTCGTAGCAGACTCAATAAAGGGAGCAAACGATCCATGGGAACCACAGGCGAAGCGATCGGTCTGATCGAAACGCGGGGCTTGGTCTGTCACATCGTCGCGACAGATGCGATGTGCAAAGCGGCCGAGGTCGAACTCATCACGCAAGTTCAAATTGGCGGAGCGTATGTCACCACGATCGTTCGGGGTGATGTCGGCTCGGTCCGCGCGGCCGTCGATGCCGGTGCGCAGGTTGCTAGCCAAACCGGCGAGCTCTTGAGTGCTCACATCATTCCTCGGCCCGAGAAAGCGATCGTCGACATGTTCGTCTAAGAACGATCACGTTCGGCGGATCGGTCAATCAACGGGCTCAAGGAGGGGGCACATGAAGGTTCTGGTCGTCAATATCGGCTCGACAAGCTTCAAGTACCGACTCTACGACATGCCCAGCGAGACGCTATTGGCTCGCGGGGGAGTCGAACGAATCGGCGAAGAAGCGAGTCGTTCGTACGTTCTTCTCGATGGGAAGACGATCGAACGAATCGCCCCGGTGCCCGATCATGGATCGGCCCTGGCGGCGTGCATCGAGCAATTGACCGATCCGACCTCGGGATGTCTTTCGAACGCGGAAGAGATCTCCGCCATTGGCTTCAAGGCAGTGCATGCCGGCGATGTCTCTGGTGCCCCGATCGTCGATGATCACGTGCTCGACGCGATGGACAAGTACAGCATTGTCGCCCCGGCGCACAATCCGCCATACATTCGCGCGATGCGTCAACTTCGCGAGCGATTCTCGTCGATTCCACTGGTGGCCGCCTTCGAAACGGGTTTTCATCAAACCGCGCCCGAAGCGAACCGAACGTACGCCATTCCTTACGAATGGACCGAGAAGCTCGGCATTCGTCGTTACGGGTTTCACGGAGCAAGCCATCGATTCATTGCCCAGCGATTGGCGGAAATCACCGGTCGGCAGGACCTGCGGGTTGTTTCGTGTCACCTAGGTGGCAGTAGCTCGCTGTGTGCGATTTCTGCCGGCAAAAGTCTTGGCGCGACCATGGGGATGAGTCCTCAGTCGGGCCTACCGAACAACAACCGCGCGGGGGATTTCGATCCATTCGCTCTACCGCTGATCGCCCGCGAGACTGGTCTGGATCTGACCGGGATTCTCGATCGATTGGCAAGCGACGGTGGGCTCAAAGGAGTAAGTGGCGTCGGGGCCGACCTTCGCGATGTTGAAACCGCTGCCGATGCTGGCAATAAGCGAGCTCAACTTGCCATTGATCTCTTCGTGGCATCGATTCGCGACTATCTTGGCTCGTTCATCATTCGGCTCGGTGGAATCGACGCGATCGTCTTCACGGGGGGGATCGGCGAGAACTCCTCGCGGATTCGCTTGGCCGTCTGCCAGGGCCTGGATGAGTTGGGAATTCTTTTGGATGGCGGCAAAAACGCCAACCCAAAGGGCGAGGTCGTGATCTCCGCCGACGAGAGCCGGGTCGCGATCTGGGTCATGCCGACAAACGAGGAGATCGTTGTGGCCCGGCAAACGGTCGAAGCTCTCGAAAGCAGGACGTCAAGCTAGTGGGCTCCCCAACAAGGGGATCAAAAGTGATGAGGTAAGCGATGTTCGTAGCACGAGTCACCGGCAACGTGGTCTCGACGCTGAAAGTCCCCACGATGAGCGGCCAAAAGCTTCTCACCGTCGAACCTCTTCGCATCGACCCCGATAAGAAGGATCGACTCATCGGAACGGGCCGAACGTTTGTATGCGTTGATCTTGTGGGAGTCGGGGCCGACGAATTAGTGCTGATCGTTCAAGGTTCAAGTGCACGCATGACCGAAGTGACGGCCAAGATGCCCGTCGATGCGGCGATCATCGGATTAGTCAATCAATTGAGTGCCTACGGCCACGACATTGTGACGCCTGACGGCAAGGAGTCGAAATAATCATGGTCACCATCAACGAAGAGACCGTGCGAAGTGTTGTCGAGCAAGTCGTCTCGCAGCTCCAGCGATCAAAGTCCACCGGCAGCCCCATCGTCGGTTCGGTGGCCCCTGCTCGTCGGCATTCGACGGGCGCCGCAGGCGTGCATGGATCGGTTTCTGATGCGGTCGCGGCCGCCCACGAAGCGTTCCTCAAATTCAGCGAGCTCGGCATCGCGGAGAGGCGAATCGCCACCCAATGCATTCGTGATATCTGCCTGGCGGGCAAGGTTCGCCTGGGCCACATGGAAATGGACGAAACGAAGATCGGCCGGCGCGATCATAAAGTGGAGAAGCTCGTCACCGCGGCCGAGCGAACCCCTGGCGTCGAGACACTTCGCACCGAGTGCTTCTCTGGTGACAATGGGGTGACACTCATCGAGTATGCACCTTTTGGCGTCATCGGCGCTATTACGCCCGTCACCCATTCGCTCCCCACACTGGCCAGCAACGCCATCGAAATGCTCGCCGGCGGCAACACCGTTGTCTTTAACGCCCATCCCTCGGGGGCCAATATCGCCAAAGAAGGCGTCAGACTCTTCAACGAGGCGATCCGGGAAAAGATCGATATCGACAATCTGATCACCATCGTCGATCCGCCCACGATCGAAACCGCTCAACAGCTCTTTGAACATCACGATGTTCGCCTGATTGTGGTAACCGGCGGACCAGCCGTCGCTCGGGCGGCCCTTGCCAGCCGAAAACGAGCTATCGTCGCGGGCCCTGGGAATCCTCCGGTCGTCGTCGATCAAACGGCCGACCTCGACCGGGCAGCTCGTTCCATCATCACGGGGGCTTCCTACGACAACAATCTCCTCTGCATTGGCGAGAAGGAAATCTTCGCCGTCGAGAGCATCTTTGATCCACTGATGACCGCGATGAGTCGGTATGGAGGCTATCGCTTGACCAATTCGCAACTGCGTGAATTGGAAAAAGTTGTTTTTCTCCCAGCGGGTGACGGCTCGAACAAAACCGTTTTGAACAAAGACTACGTCGGCAAAGATCCGGATATGCTTGCCGGGACGATCGGAGTCAACGTCCCCACAGGAACACAAGTTCTTTATGCCGAGACCGACGAACATAGTCCCTTCGTCGATCATGAGCAGATGATGCCCGTGCTGCCGTTCGTTCGAACACGATGCGTCGACTCGGCCATCGACCTAGCGAAGAAGTACGAGCACGGTTTCCGCCATACAGCCATCATCCATTCAAACGACCTGCGAGCACTGACGCGCATGGGACAGGAGATGGACTGCACGGTGTACGTCAAGAATGGACCGAGCTCGGCGGGGATCGGGGCCGGCGGTGAAGGACTTCTCAGCTTCAGCATCGCGACGCCGACCGGCGAAGGGGTCACCACGCCTCTCACCTTTACTCGCTCGCGACGCTGCACGCTGGTGGATGCACTCCGAATCATCTGAGACGATTCCGAGGGTGAAACGAAGCGAAGGGATCGCTGACAGGCGTATGTCACGATCTCCAAGAGAGAGTCAAAGAAAGGGGCATGGCCTTGCAGCGAGCAAGAGTGATCGGCCAGGCTGTCTCGACGATCAAGCACCCGTCGATGCCGGGCCACAAGCTTTTGCTCGCTCAGCCGCTTGGCGTGGATAATCGACCCGACGAGTTTCCGATACTTATCGTCGATTCCTTCGGCGCGGGCATTGGCTCGACGGTGATCATCACCAGCGATGGTAAATTCGCCCGGGAGATCACGCAATCGGACAAGACGCCGGTCCGTTACACGACGGTTGGTCTGGAAGACGACTAACGTCGCGGAGGATCGCCATGAAGATAGGTCGTGTCGTCGGCAAAATTTCGCTGGTCAAGGCGCATCCGTCGCTGATCGGCATGCGGTGGGTTTTGGCCATGCCGCAATCGCTGGCCGTTTTGGCGGGCAAGGGAAAGGAAACAGACGAAGAGGTGATCGCGGTGGATGAACTCGGCGCGACGCCGGGGGCACTGGTTGCGATCACAGATGGGCGGGAAGCGGCCGCCCCATTTGAACCGGATCGAAAACCGGTTGATGCTTACATCGCGGGGATTTTGGATGATCTTCGCATTGATGAGGCCGAGGTTAAGAAATTGCTGAAGAAATAGCGGAAGAAATTCCGCAAAAGAGATTCATTCAACGAAAGCAACACGAGGGACATCATGGCGTTTGCAAACGAATGGCAAGCACGCAAGGACATCTGCGAAGTCGGACGACGTCTTTACGATCGCGGTTTCGCCGCCGCCAACGATGGCAACATCAGCGTTCGGCTCGCGCCCGAGCGAATCCTTTGCACGCCGACCGGCGTCTCGAAGGGCTTTCTCAAGCCAGACGATCTTTGTATTGTCGATCTCGAAGGGAAGCAGGTTGCCGGCACGAAGAAGCGGACGAGCGAAATCTTGCTGCACCTTTCGGTCTTCAAGGCCCGGCCCGAGATCATTGGCGTGCTGCATTGCCATCCACCCCATGCGACCGCTTTCGCGATGGTGCACGAGACCATTCCCAAGTGCGTCCTTCCCGAAGTCGAAGTCTTTCTCGGCGAGGTTCCCATCGCCCGATACGAGACCCCCGGGACACAGACGTTTGCCGACACCGTGCTTCCTTATGTTCACAACGCCAACACCATGCTGCTGGCCAACCACGGTTCGGTCGCGTGGGGTAACAGCATCATGCAGGCGTACTTCAACACCGAGATCATCGATGCTTATTGCCGAATGCTGATTCTGGCCAAACAGCTTGGCCCGCTCAAGTATCTCAGCGAGAAGCAGGTCGGCGAGTTGTTGCAGTTCAAGAAGCGTTTGGGCATCGACGATCCTCGCATTCACATGGAGGACTGCGACCTGTGTGGCAACAGCCTTTTCCGCGAGGGATACGACGACTTTAAGACCGATTCAAACGCCTTTGCTCCGCCGGCCAGTTCGCCCAACAGTTGCTCGGGCAAGCCGGGCCAAGCAAAGTCGTCGCCCGCCACCAGCAGTGACGCTTCCACGGAAGTGTTGATCAAAACCATCACGGAACAAGTTCTGGCGGCTCTTGGCCAGAAGTAACGAGCGGAGAATCGACGCGAAATGAAGGCAACCATCATCGGTGGCGGCGGGCTCGTGGGAAGTTCCACGGCCTTTGCACTCCAGTACGGACGAGTCATTCACGAGATCTGTCTGATCGACGCGAACCCCGACGCCGCCGCCGGCCATGCGCTTGATCTGCAGCATGGGGCGGCCCTGGTCGCGGATCAGTCCTTCTATGCCGGCACCTATCGCGATGTGGCCGACAGTGATTTCGTCATTATCACCGCCGGGCTTCGCCGAAAGCCCGATGAAAGCCGACTCCAACTCATCAATCGAAACGTCACGCTGTTTAAGCAGATCCTTGCCGATTGCAAGGGGGCGGGGATCGGTCCGAGCGCGAAGGTGATCGTTGTCAGCAACCCGGTCGACATCTTGACGTACCTCGCTGTCAAGGAACTTGCACTCCCTTGGCAGCGAGTAATTGGCCTGGGAACGCAGCTTGATACGAGTCGGTTCCGCAGCCTGATCGCGGCTCGGCTCTCGGTGCCGGCCACGCAGGTGAACGCTCTTATCCTCGGCGAGCATGGTGACAGCATGGTGCCGATCTGGTCGAGCGCGACCATCGCCAGTCTCCCCATGGAGAAATGGCCGGGCATGTCCGCCAGCTTGCAACAAGAACTGTTCGAGAAGACAAAGGGAAGCGGCGCGGAGGTGATCAAGAAGAAAGGGGGCGCGGGTTTTGCCGTGGGTGTATCCATTGCTGCTGTGGTTGAATCGATCGCCTTAGATAAACGACAAGTTCTTCCTGTATCAACGTTGCAGCATGGCAAATACGGAATCAGTGACATATGCCTGTCTGTCCCCACTGTCGTCGGACGATCGGGAGCTCACGAGCAACTCGAGATCGAGCTTTGGCCCAAAGAGAAGATGGCTCTCCAGAAATCGGGACAGGTTCTTCGCCAGACTCTCAACGACGTGCTAAAGGGTTGATCCAGTCGTGGCTGTAGAGAAATCACTCGATCGAAAGCTGAAGGCGCTTCACGCGAATCCGCAGGCAAGCGAGTTCATTCTTGCCGACGCGAAGGATGCCGACATGGCTTTCGGCATCGGCGCGCCAGGCTTATCCCCTGAGAACCACGCCGGGCAGACCCGTTTCCGCACCGTGCAAGAGTATCGCGACTTGATTCGCGAGATCGCCCGCCAAGAGTTGGTCGACATCATGCTGATGTCGGCGAGTTCCAGCGAAGTCCTCACGCTTTCTGAGCGGATCTTCGAAAACAGCCCTGTGACACCCGCTTGCCGGGCGAATGATGCCTTTGACGTTCATGTTGTTCGAGGAGGCAGGTACACCGAAGGCATTCCTCGCCCGTTCCGGACCGCCACGCTTGATCATCTTCAATGCGGTAAGATGGTGTGTCAGGACGCCGAACGAAAACTGGGGGTTGATCTGGGTCTCTACAGTGTCACGTTCAATAATCGTACCGATGACGATCTATTGACACTCGAGCGCTATCGCGAATTTAGACTCGAGGCGGAATCGAAGGGTTTTCGTCACTTTCTGGAAGTCTTCAATCCGAACATCCCGGGTCAAGTTCCCGATGAGCCGGCCTTCGTTAATGACATGATCGCGCGGTCGCTGGCCGGCGTGACCGAGCGGGGCCGACCTGTGTTTTTGAAAGTGGTTTACAACGGCCCTCAGGCGATGGAGGAACTGGTTGCGTACGATTCCAGTGTCATCGTCGGCGTTCTGGGGGGCTCGGCCGGGACCACTTATGATGCGTTCAAGCTTCTCACCGAGGCGAAGAAGTACGGCGCGCGGGCGGCTCTCTTTGGTCGAAAGATCAACCAAGCCGAGAACCAGTTCGTCTTTATTCGTTTACTGCGACTGCTGGCTGATGGTGAGATCTCGGCCGAGGAGGCGGTCCGGGCCTATCATGGCGTCCTGGCTAAACTGCATATCAAACCGCACCGGTCGTTGGAACAAGACATGCAACTCCAGACGCCGGTCATGCGGTATGCATCCACTTCGACACAGGTAGTTGTCCCAGCGGCCATTCCTGCCGAGGTTTGGACCGGCCCGACCGCGCCCCTGTCGCCGATGGTGTCGCCGTGGTCACCCTCTTCGAAGAAGGCCGCAACACCGAACAAGCCTCTTGTAACGATGAGCCATGCTTGCCTGCCCGCACCGACAAAAGCAGCCACCAAAGTCAGCAATGGGTGCGGCACGAGTGGCGAGTGTCACTGTGGATGCACGGAGAAGAAAGCGAACCTGCCCCCCTTCGCCACCATGAATCCGCAAGAGCGCTTAAGATATCATCTCGACCGGATCGCTCGATTGCTCGGCGAGAAATCGCCCGGGTGATGGACGATCGCCAGCGACTGCTCTCGGCCCAGTGTCACACGTATGTCACCGATGACGTTACGGCGAGGTTACCTCGACGGAGACAGGACTTGCAAAAGCAGAGTACCAGTCCGCAACTTGGGCTTGTGTGGTATCGCCGTCATGAAAGTAGACGCGGTAGTTCGCCTTGAATGACTCGCCTTCCGGCACCACGTGCGATCCGTCCTGCGTTTTGTCGCCCGTGAAATGGCTGATGCCGAACGGATTGGCAGCAAATAGGCCGTACGTTCGGACGTGCCAATAAGTCGGATGTCGGAGATTAGACGGAGCATCGAACATCGCGATGCCGACCGATTTGCCATCGACTTTGCCGAAGTAGTCGACCCACTCCGCTCGCTTGCCCCAGGCATCGCCATCCTTTTGTCCCCCGGCGTTCACGATCGAGCCCGGGTTGTCCTTGCGTTCCACCTTCATCTGTTCGTTGACGCGAATTGCGAAGAGACCTTCTTTGCTGTCGCCGAACTTCAGAGGGCCGCTCGTCGAGGTCATCGCGATGGAGAAATCAACCAGGCGAGCCCCCGGCACACGGTAGAAGCGATAGGTCCGAACATCCTGAGCGACCGGCGCATCTTTTCGGGTCTTCCAAGAGACTTGACTCACAATCTCGCCAAACACGGGGCCACTGGTAATCGAGACAAACTTATCGTGGGTCGATTTTCCACTGGTAGGTGTCTCGGACCAGAAATCAGTCCCGTTGACGCGGTCGAAGGTAAACCAAAGTCCTCGATGATGAATGTGATCTCGCAGTTCCCCCTTCACCTTTTTGTCCATGGGAAATGCGCGCGTCATCGGAGTGTCGGAGGGTCCGATGATCGGCCACAGGTAGGGCTTGGGTCCGTTGTGGGTTTGATAGGTGGTGAAGAGAACACCGTCGATCTTGACGTCCGCGCCGGCCTCGACTTCCGCGATCTCAACGCCCCCCAGCGATTCCCCTTGCCCCTCGGTCAGCAGAAACGTTTGGTCGGATCCTTTCACCAATCCATTGACGACGAAAACAAACTTTGCTCCGTCCGATTGGACCGGAACGTTCTTGTCGTCGCCCGTGGTCAACTTCAGGGACTTACCCTGAATCGCTTCGGGAATGGGGGCCGACGCGATGGCCATCGGAAGGGAACGATCCGCATGAACAACGACCTTCCACTCGGCTGCTAAGCTCTGTGAGACAATAGACGACAACGTGAAAGCGACCAGCAAGACTGCTCGAAACATCTCGAAACTCCGTCGGTTTATCATTCCCAATTCATTCTAAAGAGAGCCAGCAGGTCCAAGCAATCGAGAACTCGATCACCTCGAATCGACGTAGCCGTGCGAACCGTGGCAAGTCGACAAACGAGTGACAGCAATCTTCCCCGAGAAACAGACATCGACATCGTGTCCGGGCGTCCGGGGTCTGTTGGCATAGACGCCCGAATACTTGAGTCCCTCCTCATGAGGATCAAACTGCAATGGCAAGGGATTAACATCAAGAGGACAAAAGATGATTTCTGGATCAGGGTCGTTGGCCAACAGATGCGGGAAGTTCACACTCCAGAACCAACCGCTGGCGCGCGGCTGATCGAGCAAGATCGCGGTCACTTTCTTCGCCCAGCCAGCAACGCGGTCCCAATCGATTGGCCGATCTCGCTTAATGTAATGTGAGTACGCGATTCCGGGGAGCCCATGAAACGATGCCTCTCGAACGGCGGCCACGGTCCCCGAGTAAAAAACATCGACCCCAAGATTCCCCCCATTATTGATTCCAGAGAGAATCCAGTCGAAGGGAGCGGTCTGGTCATGCAGCGCATAGCGAACGCAGTCGCCTGGTGTGCCGACGACAGCAACATGCTTCTCATCGCGATGATGCACGCGAAAAGGATCGTCCGTCGTGAGTTTATGGCTGCAACCCGACTGCACGTCCGCGGGGGCATACGTGAACAACTCCCCAAACCCGGCCACGGCCTGCGCCAAGGAGGCCAACCCAGGAGCATCAATGCCATCATCGTTGCTGAGAAGGATTCGCATGCCGACAGACTCGAAGAGGTTTCAGTTGATTCGAAAACGGTTGGGCTAGCATAGAATGGTGAAGGCCGAAGCCAACTGGGGCCGGCGAGATCTGATTCAGGATGGGCCAAGCCAAAGCGATCATCGAACAAGCTCATCCTCCATGACGCCGATCGGCTTTCGACTCTGTTTCATCGGGGAGAGACCTGCATGGGAATCGAGTATGTGGTCTTGCACGAGGCGGCCCCACCCAGTCTCTCTACCGTTCGACAACTTCTCGCCGATCACGGGATTGCTCTTCAAACTCGTATGATTGATGGCGAACTTGCCTTTCCCGATGAAGAACCCAAAGGTCCCTGGAGCGAACTCCGAGTAGCGATCCAGAAGAACATGATCACGCTTCGTCGCGATGCACACGGGATACATGTTCTGACGTGGGGTAATGCGGACGACGCCATGCAGGAAGTTTGGCGCCGACTTGTCTGGGCACTGGCCGAAGTGACCGGTGCGCCGATCGCGTCGCCTATGGGCCAACAGTCGGCCGAGGAGTTTCGCCGATCCCTTCATCCCTAGCACCGGTTAGTGTTGATTAAATAGCGAAAACTCCGCCGCGATCGTGATGCCGTGACGGAGTTGACGCTCGCTGAGTCGAAGAATACTGGCTTATGCCATATACTCGCGATCGGTCACGATCCCAGGCTGCGGGATCGCATATTTACCATCGGACCCGACCAAGATCGGTGCCGGGCTATCCATGGTGAGCTTATCGACATTGGGAGCGAACTCATGCTCGCAATTGAGCGTTTGTTCGTAGGTGATGATGCGCCCGGTGTGAGCCGACATCCGCCCCATGGATGTCACCAGACTTGCCTCGGCCCCACGTCGCGCTTCGTTGTAGGGCTTGTCGTTGCGGATGGCGTCCATCAAGTCATCCCATTCGGTCTGATAAGGGTTCGGCTCGGGCTTGCCGTACTTCCAAGTTAGGTCTTCCTTGACATACTTCTGTCCCTTGTACATTCGGCAACGTGAGGGAGCATGTCCCGACGTCGAGATGATGCACGAGCCTTTGCTGCCATGGGCGTAGCTGGCAAACTCCGAATGGCAACCATCGATGAGTCGGCCTTCCATGATGAACTTCGAACCGTCGGCAAAGGTGTACTCTGTTGAGTACGTGTCGAAGTTCTGATCGATGTAAGTACCCCGATAGTGCCGACCGCCGACGCTCTGAGCAGAGATCGGCCAAGCATCCTTCATCCAACAGCATTCATCAATGTTGTGGATGAGAAAGTCGCTGTACGCGCCGCCACTGGCCCAAAGGAAGGCGTGAAATTCTTGAATCTGATAGAGGAGTTCGCTCATCCCTTCGGGCTTGGGCTCGGCAAAGGCATGCGCGGTGGGGCCAGCGAGCCGATAGGCCCGCATGAGAATGATGTCGCCCATTTCTCCTTGGCGAATCCGGTCGTACATCTCGCCACGAGCACGACAATGTCGGCACATCAAACCGACACCGACCTTCAGGTTCTTCTGAACCGACTCATCGGCCAGCGCGAACATCTTCTTCGTGGTAGGCCCGTCGACCGTGGTCGGCTTCTCCATGAAAACGTGCAGACCCTTCTCGATGGCGTATTTGAATTGAACCCATCTAAAGGCGGGCGGCGTCGTCAAGATCACCACATCGCCCGGCTTGAGCGTATCCATGGCCTGCTTATAGCCGTCAAAGCTGATGAACTTGCGTTCTTCGGCAACATCGACCTGGTCCGCATGCGAACCTTTGATCGAGTCGTAACTGTTTTTGAGCTTCTCGGGAAAGACGTCGGCCATGGCAAAAAGCTTCGTCGGCCCGATCTTCGTCGATAGCGCGTTGACCGCCGCCCCGGTTCCACGCCCGCCGCAACCGACGAGAGCGAGCTTGATGGTGTTATCCTCGGCCGCGTGAACATTTGGAATAGCCACGCCCGCCAAGGCAGACACGGCCGTCACCTTTCCCGCCGACTTCATCAAATCTCGCCGCGTCAAGGAATCTCTGTTGCCTTCGACCACGTTCCCCTTCTCCCTTCCCAACCAACGTTGCTCGGTCGCCTATCTCGAGTGAGGCTGCCGACTCTGTTACGATCAAAGCTAGCGGCCCTGGAAGGGAGATTCCAAGTTTTTTTCGAGCCGACACGATGTTTTATCATCGCGAAGGAACAGAAGGGGATGCCGGGGGAACCGAACAACGACCCGCGTCGCAGCGTCCAGTCAGACGAAGCCGATAGCGAGCAAATAGCCGATAGAAGACATCCAGGATCTGTCGAATGACGGGAAGCCGAGTCACCCACACCAACCAACCCAAACCGACTGCTTGATAAAGCTGTCGAAAAACTTCCACGCCGACGATCAACTCTCCCGACGCGTTTCGGCCATGAATCTGAGCCATCAATTGATCGTGCGTTCGTTGAAGCGGAGCAGGATCGAAACCCTCTGCCGCGATATTGGTAAAGAGAATTCGCGATTTCTTATCCCATCGGCGAAGCATGTCGATCTCGCGCCGACAAAGAGGACAGTCACCGTCATAGAACACTTCGACGGTCGGCACGCGATGAGTAAGCTTTGACGTCGTCATGGCTCGGCAATCCCTGTCGGAAGAATGTCCCATAAGACTGTAGACTCCGATGAGTCCCTGGGAGACGAAAAGAAATGAATCGGGACGATTGGCTGGCCCTCAGCGATGAACGATTGTTGGGAAGTTGCCATGAGGATTTTTACCGAGCCAGCGGACCGGGGGGGCAGAAACGGAACAAGACCGAGAGCGCCGTTCGGCTGCGACATCAAGAGACCGGACTTATAGTGGTGGCGACCGAAAGCCGATCAAGACAAGAAAATCGCGAGCGTGCCCTTCGCCGAATGCGAGAAGCGATCGCCTTTCGGCTTCGCCTTCCCGTATCAGAAAGTGATCTCCCCCCGATATTAATGCAAGCGGTGGCACAGGGGTTACGGGTCAGCAAGCGACACGAATCTTTTTTGATGACGTCGGCACTTATTTTGGATCGCGTCGATCATGATCAGGGCAAGGTGTCGATGACGGCCGATCAGTTATCGGTGGCAACGTCGTCGCTGGTCCGATTTCTGAAAACAACCCCCGAACTATGGGAAGCAACGCAGCAACTTCGAGATAAGCACGGCCTGGCCCATCTGCGATAGCCCGCAGGGCGAGAACCAAACACCCCTCCGCGAGATCATCCCACCCGAAGGTTTCAAGAAGCAATCGCCTCGGGATGGGTGTTTACCGGAGAAAAGTCCGAATGGTCCCGAGTTCGAGAGCCGCTTCGCTCGACGATTCGATCCGGATGAACTCTCGCCAGCACGGTGTCCATGTTTTGGGACCGGAGATAAGCGGCGCTTGGAGAAACCACTCACTTCGGTTTAGAATGCAGTCGGCGTCATGATCGCGAACTGTTCCAGGGAGAGTTGTCGGACCAACGCACGGCAGAACGAGCAATCTGTCTTGTCTGCATGGATGAAGCCGACTCAGTGTTTCTGACACTATCGTTTGCGCCGGTGGCAAGAGAAATTGCAAGCTATCACAGAAAGGCCGAGCCATGATTCGCTATTGTTGCGACCGCTGCCAACGGGAGATCGTCGCCAGCGAAGCTCGGTTTGTGATTCGAATTTCCGTTCAAGCAGGCGACGAATCGGCAACGCTCACCGAAGAAGATATGGACGAAGATAACCTTCACTTGATCAGCGAGACGCTCAAATCCCTTGAGTCACAAGATGCCGAATGCGTCGAGGCAAGTCGACCGGTCTTTCTTCGCTTTGATCTTTGCGGAGAATGCCGAGCCCGATTCCTGCAGGAGCCTCTTGGAGCATCCTCCGCAGACCAACTCGACTTTAGCGAGAACTGATTTCGCGGATCCCGCTTTAAGCGGTCGATGCTCAAGAGTAGCATCCACTATCGCCGAACCGCGGGCTCGCTTGGATCGGATGCCACCGCCGCGGGCGAGGCAAGACGGATGTCGGCCTTATCTCGCATCTGTTGAATGATCTCACTTCGAAGGTCCGCCGCGAACATACTTCGAACATCCTCCGCCACCGTTTGAAAAGCGACTTCTTGTCCGGGCCGACGATCGGTCACTTGAATCAGATGCATACCGTACTCGGACTCGATAATGTCGCTAATCTGGTTCGGCGGAAG
This sequence comes from bacterium, assembly GCA_019753235.1. Lineage (GTDB taxonomy): Bacteria > Planctomycetota > Planctomycetia > Kolteriales > Kolteriaceae > JAIELF01. Next base: position 125,733 of record JAIELF010000006.1, on the reverse strand, counting down.
TTCAAAAGCGCAGGCGGCAAACGCCTCGGTCACTTTTCCTTTGCGGGGGAAGTAGCCGACATCGCCCCCCTGCTTCTTCGATTGACAATCGGAATGCTGCTGAGCGAGCGAAGCGAAATCGGTGCCGGCCGCCAACTGCGCTCGGATCTGCTCCAACTTCATCCGCGCCTTCTTTTTTTGCTCGGGCGAGGCATGAGGCGGAAGCTCGGCCATGATGTGCCTGGCGCGAACCTGCGAGCCATCAAAAGTCCCTCGGTTCTGCTCGAAGTATTTTTTCAAATTGGCGTCAGACGACTCTCCGTCGACGTACTCGAACCACTGGTAGAGATCGTTGACCTCTTGCTTCATCTGCTCGCTGGTGGCTTGGTTCTCGGCCAGGAATTTGTCGAGCGTATTTCCTTTCTCTTTGAGAAGAGCTTCGAAATCGGCCAGATGCCGATCCACAAGGGCTGGATCGCTTTTGATTCCCTTCTCCGTCAAGAACTGTTTGACAAGAGTGCCATCGATCAACAGGTTGATCACATGGCCACGATAGACCGACCGCTGTTCATCGGTGAGAGGCTGCTTGGCCAGACTGGTGCGAGCGAAGGCGGCATCGACCTCGGCCGAGCTGATCGCTTGACCATTGACTGTCACCTCGGGCGTTGTTTCTTGGGCTCCCGCGAATGCAACCCCGATCCATATCCCCCATGTGCTCAGCATCCGAACCATTTCACTTCCCCTGCCTGCGAATCCTTTTGACCGAACTCGGCGATAGACCCTTTCGTAAAAAAATGGGAGAGAGACTTGCTCGGCAAGTAGGCGATGGGTGGGCGATCGGACTCTGGAAGGCAGATTGTAATTATGACAAAATCGGAATGGGATCGATGAGTTTACACCCACACTGAATTGACCAACCCTCAAGGTCCACCGTACCTGGGTTTTGAATAACCCCCCGATCGTTTGACTCTTTTGCAATTGTGAACAACGTTTCATTCCATAAGGGTCTCAAAAGAACCTTACCGCCTAGGGCTGTTTGCCTGGTTACCCCGTGGGGGCCCAGAAAGCGCCGGGCGGAAAGACACCATCGGCAAAGATTCGTTGCCGACGGTACTTCGCCCCTGTTCGAGCAAAGGGCAACGGCTTCCATGACATCGCGCGACAAGCGAAAAATCTTGATCGTCGATGATAGCGTGGTGATCCAACGCTTGGTGCAGGCGCGGATGCGATCGGATGGATTCGAAGTCGTCTGCCTGACATCGGCTCAGGATTTGGTCGCGCAGTGTCAGACGATTGTTCCCGACGTCATCATTCTCGATATCGATATGCCCGACGTGACGGGCTTCGAAGCTTGTAAAGCTCTCAAGGATGATTCCACAACAAGCCAGATCCCCATCATCTTTCTCTCCGTCAAAACCGGCACCGAAGAAAAAGTGCGAGGGCTCGATCTCGGGGCGGTTGACTACGTGACCAAGCCCTTTGACCCTGTCGAGCTTCGCGCTCGAGTCCGCTCGGCATACCGAACCAAGTACCTTCTCGAACTTCTCGAACAGAAAGCCCGCGTCGATGGTTTAACAGGGCTTTATAATCGCGCGTTCTTCAATGATCGGATCGAAGAGGAACTTGATCGGGCGCGACGCTACAACGGCACGCTGGCGATCATTCTTTTCGATGTCGATCGATTCAAGCGAGTCAATGATACCTACGGCCATAGTTTCGGTGATGTTGTTCTGGCGGAAGTGGCCGAGACCGCTCGGTTCCACGCTCGCCAATCCGACGTCGTCGCTCGGTACGGCGGCGAAGAGTTCGTGATTATCCTTCCTGAACAGAACGCGGAGAACGCCTCGTATCTGGCCGAGCGAATCCGTGGCGCGATCGAAGAGCTTCATCTGGTGCATAACGGCGAGAGAGTCCCGGTCACGGCCAGCTTTGGCGTTTCTTCCACGGCCGAGATCGGCTACGAGAACTCGAAGGATCTCGTCGACGCCGCCGACAAGATGCTGTACTCCGCCAAAGACGGCGGCCGAAATCAAGTTCGCGTTGCCTCGAAAATGCTTTGCCCCGCGTAACGACGCGATTCGAAATCGATCCGCCAATACTCTCGCTTCGTCTCGACTGGACTTGCCACCACTTTCGATTTCTCTTCGACTCTATTGTTCGAAGCGGTACGCTTGAACAAACTTCCTCTCAACCCGGAAAGAGAAGACCGTCGTGAACTCTTCCGTTCCCAGCCGTCGCGCCAATCGCTGGATCGCACCGACTTTTCTTTTCGTGATCACGCTGTCGGGTCTGCTAGCCTCTCAACGTTGGTACGGTTACGCGATCGACGAAGCTTCTTATCTCTGGGTCGTTCGAGAGGAAAAGGCATGGATTGATGAACTTCCATCAAAGCCCCTTGCGGAGTCATTCTCGGATGCAGGATTAAAAGCACGGTGGCATTTTCTGGAAGAACCAGGAAAAGATCGACCAACTCATTCCAACTTCAACCTTCCTCTTTCGATGCACCTTATGACGCTCGGCAGCATGCTGACGCTCGGCCAATTAGAAGAACGACTCTCGGCAAGACTCGCGTCCATGATTCTCTTTGCCTGGCTGATAGCGAGAACCTACCGCGTGATGAGTGATTCCTTCGGCCCCCAGGCGGGCTGGGGATCGGCGATACTGCTTGTCGCGTCGCCGCGTGTCTTCGGGCACGCGCATCTTGCAGGAACCGAAACCACCCTCTCTTGCCTGTGGTGGCTCACGACGCTCGCGCTGATCGACTCATCCGTGACACGCATGCGTCACCATATCTTGATGGTTCCGCTGCTTCTTTCGTGGACGATGGCGACGAAGCTTTCCGGATGGTTCTTAGCACCGGTCGTGCTGGTAGGGATTCTGCTTCTGAGGCCGACCGGTTGGAAGAGGATGATCGCCTACTGCGTGATCCTGCCTTGGCCGATGATTGTTTTGTTGACGCCTCCGCTCTGGCATCAACCGATCCGCGGGCTGCTCGACTATCTTCAACACGTCCGTGACAATCCATGGTCCATTCCCAGTTTTTTTGCAGGCGAGGTCACGTCCGCAAGGTTGCCGGGCTGGACCGGCTGGGCTATTTTTTCCGCGACATCGCCGATCGTCACGTTGCTTCTCGGTGTAGGGGGCGTGATGTTTTCATGGACGGATCGACGGATTCTTGTCATCGGCATGTCAACGTTGGCACTGATGATCGCGCGGTCGATCGGTCTTCTTCCCACACATGATGTTGAACGGCACTTTGCGCCGGCTCTCTATGGCATGGCGATCCTCGCAGGCTGGAGTGCTGCCCGCCTGTCGAACCTTTTGTTGAAGCATTCCTGGGCCGTCATTCTCACCTGGTCGATCCTCTTGATCGAACCTCTTTACGAGACATGGACGTATCGTGCTCATGGCCTTTGCTTTTACAATCAAGCCGTCGGTGGAATGTCCGGCGCCCGGGCCCTGGGGTTCGAAACCAGCTACTGGTGGGAAGCCATGACCGACGACGACTGGAAGGAAACACTTCGCGATTTGCCCTCGGGGAGCAAAGTGTTTTTGCGTCCCGATCATCCCGGGCTGGATGATCTCCGCCGCTGGGGGATTTGGCGAAGCGATCTTCATTCCGCTGGCCCCGAGGCACCGACGTACATTCTGTACGCGAAAAGAGCAGCGTACTTTATTCCGAGCGAGAACGGCACCTCTTGGCTCCCTACCGATTTGGGGTTATGGGCCGAACAAGGGCCGGTCGATCATGAAGTTCGCTTTCGAGATGTTCGACTGATTGGCCGGACAGCAAAGCCGACCCGGTAATCGACGACACGACGTTGTTTAGGGAGCGTCGTCCCAAGCGGGAATCGCTTCTTTCATTGCGACGCGATAGAGATCAAGCATCCCCGCTCCCCCCGCGCGATCACTGGCGAAAAGAAGATACTTCTCATCCGGCGTCAAACGAGGAGTAAAGTCCCCTCGTGATCCGGTAGTCGATCGGATCTTCTCCAAACAGACCGGTCCTCCCCAGGCAGATCTCGTGCTCGGCCGACGGGAAGCGAAGATCGCGACGCGCCCGTCGCTGGCCAGTCCTTCGACGAGAAGAAGCTTTTCGTCACGCGATAGACAAGGATGACGATACCCCGACGATACCGGAGTCAAGAGGGGTGGTTCGAATGAGTTCTGCCGATCGGCCCGACGACTTTCGAAAATGTGGTAGACCCGGTCAAGCTTGCGAGAGAATAACATGGATCGACCATTCAAGCTAAGAAAGAGATCTCCCTCGGCACCACGCACAGGAAGCCCCATCGATCGCCAGATCGGCCTGCCATCGCTGGCTGAGATCGACAGTTCCATGAAATCGAGACCCTCGCGAGTCGGTCGACACAGTCCCCACCGATCCTCTCCGGCCCAAGTCATCGAGCAGACGGTCCGCGTTGAATCTTCGGAACAGACCCAATCGGCGTGAAAAGCATCGGCCGTCGACGGTCGCGTCAATCGATGAATCTCATACTCGGCCCCTACTCGGCGAGTGAACAACAACCCGAGGCCGCTCGGCGACATCGACGGAAAGGATTCATCCGCGGGCGACTTCGCAAGTTCGATCGACTCCACTCCTTTTGGCGCTTCGTCCCAAGTAGTGACCGGGACCGTCCGCACAAGACGCCAACATCCTTCATGAACGACGGCGTTGGAAGCAGGTTCAGGCTTGAGCGGCGCAGGACGTTCCACAGCGACCAGCGCGGGATCCGTGGTCACGGATCGACCTCGCCAAACAAATAGGACCGCCGTTGATGAAAGGACGGCCAACGTGACCATTGATGCCAAGAGCAGGACGCGACCCAGTCCGAAAGTCGACGGAGAAGGATTCGGTCGCATGACCGTTGACGCGGTCGGCCATCCCGACGGTTCATCAAAGACGAGTACATCGAGTTCTTCGGAGGTGACCGAGTCGGTTTCTTCGGTGGGGCATCGGGTTGGTCGATGACCAGGCGGCTGGGGCTCGGGCCCTAGCGACAACAATTGCTTCGTGAGACTCTCGATGGCATCGGTGATCTCCCGCAAGATTCGGACGGCGACATCGGCATGAGGCCCATGCAGATGGGGTTCGATTCGGCGAAGCTGCCTTTGGCCGGCTCGTTGGACTCTCTCCAGATCCGACGGACCCGTGCCTAAACCAAGAAGTTGAGCCGGCGTGGTGGGGTCATGGGATGGAGGAATCGCAAGCCATTCACAGTAGGGGTTCCATGGAGGCGAACCGGAAGCCGGCTTTCCCTCCATGATCTCACCATTCTTAAGAGGTTCAAAGGACGGCACGAACTCATCAACACCACTTGAACATCGTAACAAAAACTTGAATCGGCCAGACAATCTTCTCTTGCTGCCGGTCCGAGCATGGGCAAGCGGGGACTATTTTTCTGCGGGTATCGTTGTCTCATTCTCGGGAGCGGCACTATTGGACCAGGGAAGTTTCGGCCACTTAAAGGTCGAGATAACTTCGCGCGACTCGATGTCATAGCGACCCAGTGCCGCGTGTAGATCGGAAATGATGCGGGCCTCAAGGAGTTTGTCCCGACCCAGCGAGATCCAACCCGCGCCGGGCGTGACCGCCGACGTCACGACGTCTTGTTGAATCGGCTGAACACTCTGAAAGAACGCTCCCCCGGCCATTCGCGAACCAATCGGGCGCGGCAAGTCTTCGATCTCTTTGTAGACTTCGACAACGATTTGAAAGCCACCGGCAGGCGAAGGATAAACCATCACGAACGCGCGACGGCGAATCGTCTGTAAAGTCGATTCCAGTCGTTGACGAAGGCCGACACTGTCCAGCCGCCATGGCTCGATGATCGTCGCGCCCACAACGGGTTTGGTCTCCATTCGGCCGTCGTAACGATTTTCGTAAGCAATGTCGAAATAGCGATCGAGCACCTCGGCCGTTGTTTCCCAGACCGTTTCATAGTTGGTAAGCGTGACGCTCGCGGGGTTCTCTGTGGACGATGTCGGCACGCCGCCACAGCCCGCCAATAGGCCAACGGCCACGATCATCATCCCTGTGCCGATCCACACCCGCATCATGCTTCCCAATCCATGGGACTCGTTGCTGACTTTGCCGAGCCGGGGGAGTTGCCTGCCATGAGAAGGCTTCACCCACGCCGTCGGCGACGTTCCCCGCCCAGCGGAGACGCCAACGTCATCGATGCCGATCTGGAAGAGCTTGTCCCATGACCAAGTTGACCGATTGCGACAAGATGAATGCGGTCTAGGGAGGCGAAATAGCCCGCAAAATTCACTGCTCATGAAAGGACGCGGGAAGAACCTTGCTCCCCGATTCAACGCAGCCAACCTAACTTATCGACAATCGACACTACGCGCCGCGGTGCGGAAGCTTGACCTTTTGCGCGTGCATCGGATGAGTCTTATCCAGCGAGCAAAGTTCAAGGTCGGTATGCATCGCCTGGCTCTGGCAGAGGACCCAACCGGCTGGATCGACGGGCGTGAAGGGATAGGCCACGCATGGGAGATTCACGAAATAAATCCCCTCCCAGCGAAACACATTCCACTGGTGCGTGTGCCCATAGAAGTAGGCGGTCACATGCTTGTGCGACCGAAGAACATCGACTAATCGGTCCGCGTCGGTCAGCCCCGGGACCGGTAAATGGTTCTTAGCCACGGGCACGACGACTTCCCCCTTCTCGATCATCGGCAAAACATGGGGGTTGTGATGCGCCATCACCAAGGCGGGCTTGTCCGAGTGCTTCGCCAGGGATGCATCCAGCCAAGTGAGCTGTTTCTCGCCGAGCGTTCCTGGGGTGTCGTTGACTTTCTCGAGCGAATCCAAAAGGAACCATCGAACCGGGCCGGCATCGATCACGGTGGCGTGCTTGTCGGCAACGGGGCTGTCGGAAAAATGAAAGCCTTCGAACGCGCGAGTGAACGAGGCTCGATCATCGTGATTGCCTAGGTTCATCGCGATCGATCGGCCTCCCTTTCGAATCGGTTCCAAATGTTCGATCAGGGTTCGGTAATCCCCTTCTTGCCCATCCAGAAAAGCACAGTCTCCATTGATGAGAACCGTGGCTGGCTTGGTCGGGCAAGCGAGCAGATCCTCTCGGACGGCTTTGAAATGCTCCGACATATTCACATCGCCACGGCGAAGGGTGGGGTCGGCCGCGATGTGGGTATCTGAAAGAAGCGCTATCGTGCTGATGTTCGACTCGGCACCCGCCTGTGCTTGGCCCGCAAGCAAGACAGCCCCCGCCGCCCCGACCTCGGCCAGAAAACGTCGACGGTTCATTCCGCCCCATTCGATTGGCATTTCTGTTTCCTCCGCGAAGCTTCTTCAGAAGGTATCAAACTGACCGTCAGACATTGAAGCAAGTAATGACGAAGATTAGGTTTAGAAAATATACTTTCCGTAAATGGCCAATCTGGCAGCCGTCACTATACTAGGTTGAAATATCTCTAGAATTGCCAAAGTGGCAGGACACATGCCCGAAGAGAAGGTTCAGGTACTGATTGTCGACGACGAGTCGGCCCATGCCGACGCAGTCAGCGACAGTCTGGAACGAGCCGGCTTTGAGTGTACGATTGCCGCCGACGGAGAGGAAGCCCTGCGTCGAATCGAAAGCGAGCAGTTCGACGTCGTCCTGACCGACCTCATGATGGGTCGGACCGACGGTTTGGAAGTTCTTCGCAAAGCCAAGCAAGAGTTACCGGAAGCCGAGGTCATTGTCGTCACGGGGCACGGCACCATCAAGACCGCGGTCACGGCAATGCAACAAGGGGCCTACACCTACCTCACCAAGCCACTCGACATCAACGAACTTCGGACGGTCGTCGGCAAAGCGACCGAACGACACCGCTTACGTCAATCGAACATCGAACTTCGACAGCAACTGGACGAGAAGTTCGGCTTCGAAGGAGTGGTCGGCAATTCGCTGGCCATGCACAAAGTGATCGCTCGGCTACGCCTGGTGGCGCCGACGCCTGCCACGGTGCTGATTCTCGGCGAGAACGGCACCGGAAAGGAACTCGTCGCACGATCGCTGCACACGAACAGCCCTCGAAAGCATAAGCCATTTGTTGCGCTGAATTGCGCCGCCCTGTCGGAAAGCATCCTGGAGAGTGAGCTGTTCGGCCATGAACGGGGCGCGTTTACGGGTGCCGACCGAACCCGGAAGGGTCGATTCGAATTCGCCAACGGTGGAACCCTTTTTCTCGACGAAGTGGGGGATCTGCCGATGTCGACGCAGATCAAACTCCTGCGCGTGATTGAGAGTCGAGAGATCATGCGGGTCGGGTCGAATGATCCTCTCCCTGTCAACGTTCGACTGATCTCGGCGACGAATCGCGATATCGCGAAGATGGTCGCCGACGGCGATTTTCGGCAGGATCTCTATTACCGATTGAAGGTGGTCACGATTCATCTTCCACCGCTGCGCGAACGACCCGAGGACATCCCCCTTTTGTGTGAGCACTTCGTCAAGGAGTTTGCCCAGACGCACGGCAAGCCGACACCCACCGTTTCGACGCCGGTCATGCGGATGCTTCGCCATTATCCGTGGCCGGGCAATGTCCGGGAATTGCGCAACACGCTCGAGAGCATGGTCGTCATCGATCAAGACGAACGACTGGATATCGACGATCTTCCCGACGAGTTGCAAGGGCGCGAAGACGTGGCGACGCCGTTCAGTGCACAAGATTCGTTGGTCGGTAAGCCGCTCAAGGATGTCGAAGCTTACTACATCGAGCAGGCCCTGAAACAGACCGAAGGGAACCGCGAGGCAGCGGCAACCATGCTGGATATCGGCGAGCGGACTCTCTACCGAAAAATCAAGGATTACAATATTCCCACCGGCAAGTCCGAGCGCCGAAAACGACGAGGGAACGGCATCGGCGACGAGATGGATATAAGCGACGGAACATAACCATCACGATTCGCGTTGACTGAATCCATGTTGTTGTTATCCCCCGTCATGTTCCATGGGTCTCCCCCCTGACGCAAGATCTGGAGACGCTTTTGATGAAGCGATGGGTATTGCTCTGCGCGGCGCTCTGCGCGCCGACGTTGTGGGGGGATGATATCGTGGTGCCCCTTCCAAGCGGGGACGACCCTGCCGTGATGGATGGAGAAGTAACCGGTCAGGCCGAGCCTTCTCTCTCCGGCTGGTCCCTCCGCGCGTTCGATGAAGTAAACCGTTGGAAGGGAGAAGCCTCGTTCGGCCTTAATGGTTCGGACGGGAACTCTCAGCGTTTCAACTCACGTTTCGGCTACGATTCGGTTCGAGAAGGGCCGCGGGCCGACCTGAAGCTCAATGCCACTTATGCTCGAACGGATGCTCGAGGGAACAACGTCGAAGACCGTTTCTTACACACGATTCGTGAGGAATGGAAGCTCGGCGACAGTCCGTGGAAACCTTACGCCCAAGTGCAGGGCCTTTACGATGCGTTTCAGTCATTTGACTATCGATTGACACTTGATGCCGGTGTCGCCTACCAGATTCAAAAGACCGAGACTGTCGATTCGCAGGTTCGCTTCGGTTCGGGTGCATTGAAACAATTCGGGAGCCCCGATGATCGCTGGATTCCGCAGGCCAGCCTCGGCGGCGATTGGAAGTATAAGATCAACGATCGAAACTCGCTGACCGCGGGGATCGATTACTTTCCCGCTTACGACGATTTCGGTAACTTCCGACTGAACTCGAAAGCCGCGTGGGAAGTGATGGTCGAACCTCGTTGGCAGCTTGGTCTGCGCATCGGTGCGATGAGCCGGTACCAAAGCCGAGCTTTCGGGGCTCGCAATCACGACATCGACTATTTTGCAGAGATTGTCAAAAAGTTCGGTCCCAAGCCGAAGGAAAAGGGCTAGCTTCCGGCAGAAACCCTGGGGCAAAGATGGATAGTTCGCCCCGCTTTCGGAATCTCTCTAAGTCCCCTTGTGCGGTTTCTCGACGTCCGTTAACGATTCATGGGTGACAATAGGGATTGCCGGGGCTGGCTCCCTTATTGTCGAGATGATCTTTATTGAAACGGGGCCATCCAGAAGGTTGTCCCGAGGCCAACACGAGCCACGTTCGTCACACGCAACCAGGCAACAGACATCATGAGTGGGCAGCAAAGGAAGGCGAATCCCCACCGAGAGGAAATCCCCTCTCGTTCGATCGCTTCGTCTCTGCTCCTGGCCGGCGTGCTGCTGTTGACGGGATGTGATGATCCTTTGGTGGATCTTTGTCAGGCTCCGAAGAAAACACGTTCGAAGCCTGCCGAAGTCGTGCCCCCCATCAAGCTCGAACCCGAAAAGATAATTGAGAAGCCTACACGAGTGGCGCCGCCCGAGAACCGCTCCACCGCTCCAGAACCAATACCCCCTCGAAAGCCAGTCGCTCCTCCTCCCGAACGGGTAACGCCGCCGTTGGCCCCGCCGCCGACGACGATGGTCTCGAAACAATTGCCTGCCGAGCCAAAGGTCCTCTCGGCCGAGCCGGCCTTGATCACGGTCGTCCCAAGCTGGTTCGAACCATCCCGTAAACGGGCGATCGAGCCGGCCCAAGCTGCCATCAAAACCGTGACTCCCAAACCGATCGGCGAGCGTCTCGAATTGTTGACGCTCCCCGCAAAAGTACGACTCGATCAACACGTGGTCGCGGTCGCTCGGTTGCTTGGACCCGACGGCAAACCAATCGTCGACGCGGACGTTGAGTTTCTTATCGACCGGGCAGGCGTGGGGGGCATCACGGCCGCGGGGGGCAAAGAAGACCCCGACGAGAACAACTATCGAAAGTCCGCAACACTCGCTCGGTGCCGAACCAGCACGACGACCTACTCGCTCGATCGAAAAGGGCTCTCGGACGAAGCCATTGTTATTCGGCCCGGCGACGCTTGGTGCGTTTTGCAGAGTGCCTCGCCCGGCGACCTGATACTGACCGCTCACTCAACAGACATTGTTCATGCCGAGCGATGCCAAGCGACGCACCGCATGCACTGGTACGAGGCGGAGCTTCAACTCGAGCCGACCCTTGACGTCGTCGGCACGGAAGCAACACCCATCTCGGCCCGTATTCTCAACGCAAAGGGCGAAACGCTTGCAGGCTATCCTGTTCGCTTTGAAGTGATCGACCGTTCCTCCTCGAACTTCAGCAATAACGCTCAGGCCATTGAAAGATCCAGTGATTCGGCGGGCACGGCATCCACGTCACTTCGTCCCAATGCAGAGAGTGCATCATCAAGCAAAGTTCGGGTTCAGCTTTTCAGTCGACCGATCTTGCCGGGACCGCCAGTCTTGCTCGACGAACGAGCGATCGAAGTCCGCTGGTCGTCGGCCGGCATCCCGGGTCTAGAGGTCCGCGCGCCGGAGTCCGCTGCCGTCGGTTCGGTGGTCAATGTGACGACACTCCTTGCCGATCGATCAAACAAGAATCTTCGGGGCCGAGTCATTGCACTCGTGGGATCGGGAGTCGAGGTGGTGTCGCAACTGGCCGAGGGGCGCGACGAAGCAGGGCTTCGGTTCGCACTGGCCGAGATCGGCGGCGACAAGAAATCCCCCATCAACGACTTAGCGATTACATCGCGTGAGCCTGGCGAGCGGCGTGTTCGCGTGGAACTTCGCGATGGAGACAAAGTTCAGGCGGCGAAGGAAGTCATGGTCCGCTTCATTCAGCCTCGGCTATCGGTGGAAAAGACTTTCCCAGAGGGATGGCGAGTCGGTCAGCAGGCGGAATACTCGATTCGAGTTAAAAATGTCGGCGACGTGGCGGCCGACCAGGTGACGATTGAAGATGAGATCCCCGCGGGTCTGCACGTGGATGCCACCGACGGGGTTCGTTTCGTTGATCGGATTCGCTGGAAGTTGGCTCGGCTAATGCCGGGACAAGAGACGATCGTTCGAACCACCGCGACGCCTGCACGAACGTTCGAACGCCTCGCCGTTCGGACGTGGGCCGACGACACCCTCTCGCCCCGGGTGGAAACTTTCGACGTTCTCGATGTACGCGGAATGGAGACGGTAGAAGTTGCTTTGGCGGATGTTTCCGACCCTGTCGCGCTGGCGGGCGAAGCACTCTACGACATCGAAGTGTTGAACCGAGGAACCGCGCCAGCCGAGTCGATCACTCTCTCGGCCGAGCTTTCCAAGCACTTGCGAGCGACCTCGGCCACAGGGGACTTTGGCGCCACGGTGCGAGACGGACGAGTCGAGCTAGGAAGAATCGATCGCTTGGATCCGGGTCAGCGATTGGTTGTTCGCGTCCGAACGCAAGCAATCGCCGACGGCGATGCCCGCATCAGCCTAAACGTACAGCACCCTTCTCTGGGAACGCCCGGCCTGCTGCAACAGGAAAGTACGCGAATCTACCGTCCCTGACATGCGACCGTGAAATACGAATCGCGCTGCGATCAAACCAGTTGCTTGGCGGAAGCCTGGATCTTCTTTACCGCCGCGACGATCTCGCTCATGTCTTCTTGATCACCCAGCAAGCAGTATTGCGGCACCCAGTAGCTCTCCCACGCGGCACGAAGCGTCTCGGCAAAAGGTTGGCGCAGGAAGCGGTGGGGCTCTTTGGCTTGATCGCCGGAAAGCTTCGCACGGTACGAGCCGTTCTGAAAACAGTCGAGAGCATGGATGGGTGGGTATGCCGCCTGATTGGGAATACCCTCGGCATTCATCGCCTCGATGAACTTTCGCATCGAGATGCCGCCAAACTTTGCCAAGTCGACATTGAAGATGTACGCGTAGTGACTGTTGCGTGTCACTTCCGGCGGTATTCGCTGGGGGATGATCCCGTCGACCTCGGCAAAGAGTTTGTCGAGGAGCCGACCGTTCTCATGGCGGCGCTTCGTCTGTTCTTCGCCGCGGCGAAGCTGAACTCGCAGAATGGCCCCGAGAAACTCACTCATACGGTAGTTCGAGCCGTACTGAAAATGAGAGTAAAACCATTCGCCTGGCAGTCGGCCACAATCGTGGACGCTGCGGGCCTGGCGTTCGAACTGATCGAATGCCGTCACGATGCAGCCCCCTTCACCGGCCGTCATGAGCTTGCTCGATTGGAAGCTGAAAGTACCGGCAACGCCGAAACTCCCGACGCGTCTCCCCTTCCATTCGCTCCCATGGGCATGAGCACAGTCTTCGAGAAGATCGAGCCCATGGCGACACGCGATCTGTTGCAACCGTTCCACCTGAGCGGGCTGGCCTCCCATGTGGACGGCAATGATCGCTTTGGTCCTTGGCGTGATGGCTTCTTCGACCAGATCAGGGTCAATGTTGTGAGAGTCTGCCTCGATATCAACCATCACCGGCATGGCACCGCAACAGAGGACCGAACTGGCCGTCGCGACAAAGGTATAGTTGGGGACGATGACTTCATGCCCAGGGCCGACCCCCATCGCTAAGAGCGCCACTTCAAGCGCGTGTGTACCATTCGTGATCGCGATGCCGTGCTTGCAGTGTTGAAACTCGGCAAACTCTTTCTCGAAGGCCAGCGTCTGCGTCCCGGGGGTACGCCACCAGACCTTACTTTCAAGCACGTCGAGAACCGCTTGCCGTTCGCCGTCGTCGTGGATCGGCCATTTGGGAAAGGGTTTCCCCTTGGTCTTGGGCCCACCCAGAAGTGCCGGCTGTTCGGTTGCAATCGACATGGCTGACCTTATTCCTTTCTGACTCGAACCGATGTTGATTCTCTCTGCCTTATCCTCTGGTGACGCGATGAGCGGTAGGGCTCTTTGAAGAAGCTCGGCTAGCCGGCTTTGCTTCGGGTGGCCTTCTTGCGAGCCTCTTCGCTGAGATGGCGTTTTCGAAGCCGAATCACCTTTGGCGTGACTTCGACGTATTCGTCGTCCTCGATGTATTCAAGCGCAATCTCGAGCGACATCTCGCGGGGTGGCTTCAGGATGATCGACTTATCTGCGCCGGACGCCCGGATGTTGGTCAGCTTCTTTTCCTTGCAGGGATTGACGGTCAGATCAGTATCCCGGCAATGCTCGGCAATGACCATTCCTTCGTAAACATCTTGTCCCGGGGCGACGAACATGTCGCCTCGCTCTTGCAGGCCATCGAGCGCGTAGGCATTCGCCTTCCCGGATTGGTTGGCAATCATGACCCCATTGGCTCGACGGGGGATCTCGCCCTTCAAGGGGCGGTACTCATGAAAGACATGGTGCATGATGACTTCGCCCGCGGTGGCATTGAGCAGACGAGTCTTCAATCCGATCAACCCACGGGCCGGCATGATAAACTCCGCTTGCGTTTGCGTTCCGCGAGTCTCGATACGCAGCAATTCTCCTCGCCGAGCGCCGGTCATCTCCATCACCGGACCAAGCCGATCCGACGGAACTTCGACGAGCAGCAGCTCGAATGGTTCGCATTTTTCCCCGTTGATCTCTTTAAAAATGACCTGGGGCTTGCCGACGGAGAGTTCGTAACCTTCGCGCCGCATGGTCTCGATCAAAACCCCCAGGTGCAACAGCCCGCGACCCGAGACCAGAAACTGCTCCTTCGATTCTCCTTCTTCGACCTTTAGGGCGACGTTGGAATCGAGTTCTCGCATCAATCGTTCGCGAAGGTGACGGCTGGTGAGAAAATCGCCATCTCGACCCGCCAGCGGCGAATCGTTGATGGTAAAGATCATGGTGAGCGTCGGCTCTTCGACGGTCAATCGCGGCAGAGCCCCTGGATCTTCGATGCTCGAGATCGTGTCGCCGATCTCGCAGTCATCGAGACCGACCACCGCGACGACATCGCCCGCCGAGGCGGATTTGACTTCGACCTTCCCGAGCTTGTCGAACTCGTACAGCTTTTCGATCTGATGATTGACCCGGGTTGATTCTTTCATGAGGACGATGTTTTGTCCGACAGTAATCGTGCCCGACTTGATTCGGCCCACGCCGATCCGTCCGACGTATTCGCTCCATTGCAGCGAGCTGACCTGAAGTCGAAGCGGGCCATCGACCTCGACGTCGGGCCCGTGAACATGCTTCAAAATCAGATCGAAGATCGGCTGTATCGTCTCTCCTTTGACTTGGGGATCAAAGGTCGCCCAGCCTTCTTTGCCGCTGGCGTAGATGTAGGGGAACTCCACCTGTTCGTCGCTGGCCCCTAGATCGATGAACAAGTCGTAACAGAGGTTCAGGACCTCCTTGGGACGGGCGTCGGGCCGATCGATTTTGTTCACCACCACGATCGGTTGCAGGCCGGCTTCAAACGCCTTTTTCAACACGAACTTGGTTTGCGGCATGGGGCCGTCAAAGGCATCCACGAGAAGCAAACAGCCATCAGCCATCCGAACGATACGCTCGACTTCGCCGCCGAAATCGGCGTGACCAGGGGTATCGATGAGGTTGATTTTGACCAACTTATCCGAACCGGGGGGTTGATAGGTCAGCGCGATATTCTTCGCGAGAATGGTGATGCCTCGCTCTCGTTCGAGATCGTTCGAGTCGAGAATACAGTCCCCTTGCAGCTGGCTTTCTCGGAAGAGACCTGATTGCCGAAGGAGCGAATCGACCATCGTCGTCTTTCCATGATCGACGTGGGCAATGATGGCAACGTTGCGGATATCCTCACGAATCATGGTCGTCCTTGGTCTTCCTAGATCGAGATCAGTTAAAGGCCGGCGGGTGCGAAGAGATGCTCGATTCGTCGAGCCCGTTCTTTCGTCTTGCTGCCACCCTCGGCCTATGGTCGTTCACAAAGGCTTCCAGACGAACGCCGCCTGACCTACTTTCGGACCTACCTTTTATGGTCGGGGCCCCATCGCTTTCTTGCGAAAGAGAGAGGGGGGATCCGTCCATAAGATGTTCCCACGTCCAAAACCTGCCCATGCAGATAGAACGAAAAGAGGAAACAACAGGAAGGCCGATCGAGGGCCGGCACGCTGCCCGGAAGCTCGCACGCTGCCATATTTTACGGATGATGACCGACGAGGCTAGGCGAGTTCTCTGTCGTCGGATCCGACGCCAGAAGTGGTCCCCGTTCGTCGGTATTTCGACAAACTCCTGCCGGAGAGGGGCTTTCTCTCAACAATGCTCTTCAGAAAAGGCCATCTTCAACAATTGGGAAGATTCCATGAAAGCGGAAGTGGTTTCGATCGGAAGCGAACTGAGTAGCGGCGTTCGTTTAGATACCAATGGCCAATGGCTGGCTGCCCAGCTTGCTCAGATTGGCGTCGATGTCATTTATCATTCGACCGTGGCCGACGATCTTCCCGCCAATCTCGACGTCTTTCGGCATGCCCAGAGTCGGGCGGATCTGGTCTTGGTCACCGGCGGCCTGGGGCCGACCAAAGATGACCTCACGCGGGAAGTTCTCGCGGAGGTTGCCGGCGTCCCGCTCGAATTCCACGAACCGTCGCTTCAATGGATCGAGTCGATATTCAAAATGTTCAATCGACCGATGCCCGAACGGAATCGCGTGCAAGCGATGTTCCCCGTCGGCTCGGAGGTGATCACCAACCCCAACGGTACCGCACCAGGTATCTGGCTGATGGCGGGCAACGCTTGTTTCGTTTGCTTGCCAGGCGTCCCACGCGAGATGAAGCCCATGTTCACCGATTGGGTCGTTCCACGGCTTCGACAAGAGTTCTCGCTGGGAGAAGTGATCGTTCATCGCACGATTCGCTGCTTCGGCGCGGGTGAATCGCAGATCGAAGAGATGCTCGGCGACCTCACCAAGCGGGGCCGACAACCAGAGGTCGGCATCACCGCTTCCGAGGCGACCATCTCGCTTCGCGTCACCGCGAAAGGGGCCAATCCCGAACAAGCCCAGCAGTTGATCGAGCCGGACGCCCGCTTCATTTATGAAAAGCTCGGCGAGCTGATTTTTGGTGAGGACGATGTCGAACTCCACCATGCCGTGGCCAAGGCGTTGATAAAGAAGAACGTCACCATCAGCACCGCCGAGTCCTGCACGGGCGGGATGTTGGGACAGATGCTCACCGATACCCCCGGCATCAGTCAGGTCTATCTTGGCGGATACGTGACGTACTCGAACGATCTCAAAATCAATCTATTGGGTGTGCCCGCGGATATTCTTTCGCGACATGGTGCTGTCAGCGAAGAGTGCGCTGCCGCCATGGCGAAGAATTGTCGCGAGCGAACCGGCTCGGATCTTGCTGTTTCCATCACGGGGATTGCCGGCCCCGACGGTGGCACGCCAGAAAAGCCCGTTGGTTTGGTCTATGTCGGCTTGGCTTCGTCCAGCGAGGTCAAAGTGCGGAATTTCAAGTGGGGCAACGACCGAAAGTCGACACGGGTGCGAGCGGCGAAGATGGCCCTCAATCTCGTACGCCTCCAATTGCTTCGCCAAGATTGCTGAGATTCGATGAAACGATCGCGATGAAACGAGTGGGGTCGGAGGAAAATCTCTACCAAGTATGGCTGGGTCGGACGGCTTTCTTTGGCAAAGCATTTGAAGCAGCGGAGTTCCCATCGGTCACGGGTAACAGGTATGCAGATCCTTCTTGTCGGTGCGAGCGTTCGTGCATTGGCGGAGTCGGCCGCCCGAGCTGGTTGCACCGTCATCGCGGCCGACTTGTTTGGCGATGAAGATCTCCGCGCGGTCGCTCGCGATGTCATCGTGATACCCATCGATCGCTATCCGACGGACCTGATAGCTGTTGCGCACTCTTTTCCCAGTATCCCCCGTTGTTACACCGGCGGACTTGAGAATCGCCCCGATGTCTTGGATGCGCTTGCTCGCACCGGCCCCCTGTGGGGAAACCCCTCTCCCGTCTGCGACGCTATTCGCGATCCGTGGAAGCTGCACGACTACATGACCAACCGATCCTTTCTGACGCCGACGATCCTCAGACCCGGGCATGTTCCTACCGATCAGCGTGATTGGCTTATCAAGCCTTGCCGGGGAACAGGCGGGATGCGCGTTCGCAGGGCCGAGGGCTCTCGCGCGGGAATCGGGGAGTTTTACCAAAGCTTTGTCGCGGGCCTTTCATGCAGTGTTCTTTTCGCTGGATCCAGCGCGGGTTGTTGCCGACTAGGTGTCACCCGACAGTTGCTGGCCGGCGATGACCATGACCCAACGCGTCCGCACGAGCCCTTCACCTACGTGGGGAGTGTCGGCCCGTTGGACCCTCATCGCGAACGGGATGCCGAGCTTGATCTGCTAGGGGAATTGCTGGTGCAAGAGATCGGTCTTCGCGGAGTCTTTGGCGTCGATTTCATTTGGCACGAGGGACGCGTTCATGTCATCGAAATCAATCCTCGATACACCGCCTCGGCCGAGATCATCGAGCATGCTCGTCAAATCTCGATCTTCGAACAGCATCGACGCTCGTTTGCTGGGGAGTCGCTCGGCCCGTTCCCCCTTCATCGGAATCAATACTTGACCAAGCGAATCATCTTCTCCCCATTCGCCTCTCGATTGACCCGCCCATTGCCGACGCTCGACAATCACAGTGCAAAAATATGGTGCGCGGATCGGCCAGCACTCGGGACGCGTTGGCGTGCTGGGGAACCGGCTTTCACGGTGATGCAAAAACTGGATTCCCTTGAGCAGGCTTCCATGACGCCGACTGCTGCTAAGGATCTATGGAGAGAGCATGTCCGGATCGAAGGAAAGGATTCAACAGCGTGATCGATTTTTTCGCTGAGAGGAAATGAAACCGATCCCTCCCGCCATCAGAGCGGCCAACCCGAGCAGGACAACAGGAGAAGCCTCGGGGACGACGCTGGTGATCCATGGCAGCTGGCCAGAGATGCGGGTCGCCGCGATGCCGTCGCCGTACGCGTAATTGATTCCGTCGCTGTTAAAGAGGGCAAATGAAACAACCCCGGCGATTTTGGGCACGCCCGCAACATCAAGGAACAACCCTGCCCCGCTATCTTTCTCGGCGGGCTGATACTCGAGGGGGGATGGGATCGAAGAACCGAAGGAACTGACGTTCAAGGACGGGCTATCGAAATCAGAAAGAAGAACATTCGACGACCAGCCAGTGGAAAACTGGTCGCCGGTGATGTCGATGCCATTCGTCCCACCTCTTTTGGTGGGCCCAGAGGCGACTTGTCCGGTCAGCCCATTCCCCGTTCGACCGAAACCGACATAGGTGCCGGTCTGTCCAAGTTCGTCATTGTTGGTGTAGAGGCCAATCGGCGAAACGTTCGGCACGGCGGAGCTCAACTTCACGATGGCGATATCGTTCCCGTTGTAAGGGGTGTTTTGCACGAAACCTGGATTCAGAAAGATTTGAGATCCAGAATAAGTGTTCCCGCCGACGGTGAACTGCACATTGCCCGGTGTGTTGGCCCAGAAGTTCGAGCGGACCAAATGAGCGGCTGTCAGCACCCATCGGCCGGCAATCAACGTACCCGATCCCCAATCACTATTGCTCCCGAAGGTTATTTGCCCCACGGCCCCGTAAGTCGGAGAGTTCCCCAAAGCAAGGTAGCTCGCGTCCGCGACATCGTCGCGAATGACGCCGGCATCAACCACGTTGGTGAATGACCAAAACAAGATGAAGGCGCAGACTGATGCCCGAAACGCGAATGCCATGATTTCCGATCCCCCGCCTTCGAGCTAGTCAGAACAACCGCTCGAGATGTGCTCTATCGACCCTAGAGGAACGGACCGAATACATGGAACTTGACCAGGAACGTCCAACTGACGAGCCCGCTTTCAAGGGCGACCCCGCCACTCCTCTTTAGGACGCTGATCTGATTTCGCGAGAAACGGATGTGCAGACGTTCTCGCTGGGACACTCTCGGCCCGCCACCGAAATCCCTCGCAAGCGCTCGAGGTGTGGCCCAGCCAAGTCTTGGGCAATGTCAAAATATCAGCCGATCGTTTCTCTAACAACGAAAAATACCGCAATAAAACCGGTTTTCTGGCGGGCTCGGCCAGCAATTTTTTCGCCCCGGAAGTTCGTCTGGCCATCCAGACAGGCCGAACGGATGTTGACATCCATAATCATGCCCTCATGAAGCAGATCGTCGCGATCGTCAAACCATTTCGAGCCCAGGCCCTCCTCGAATCTATTGGAGAATTCGGGGTGGATAACGTTTGCGTCTCGGAGGCGAAAGGGTACGGCCGACAGAAAGATCGGCTCCCGCTCTATCGAGGCAGCGAATACAACCCCGTCTATCTTCCCAAAATCGAGATCAGCATTCTTGTCGACGATGAACTTGTCCCGCGCATCGTCCAACGAATGGTGGAGGTTGCTCGGACGGGCCGAATCGGCGACGGGAAGATTCTTGTTTTCGAGGTTTGCGGAGAGGCTGACTTCTAATGCGCCGATATCGATTTCCCATGCAAGCGGGCATCATCGTGCTGCTCCTCGCGGGCTCGGCGAGCGTGCAGGGTGAAGACTGGCCCGATTGGAGAGGTCCGCGTCGCGATGGAACTTGGAGCGCTCCTCCCATACGCCATCCTTTTTTCCCGCCCGACCAAGGGATCGTCTGGAGAAAAAGCGTCGGGCCAGGTTATGCCGGTATCTCGGTCGTCGGGAACAACCTCTATGTGATGGACCGTATCCCAAAGGCTGGGCCCGAGCCCGACGGCCAAGAGCGTCTTCTCTGCTTAAGCACGCTGACCGGAAAAACGCTTTGGTCGCATACCCACGACGCGCATTACGGCTCGCTTGACTACGCCAGTGGCCCCCGAGCGAGCCCGGCTGTTGTGAATGGCATCGTCTACACCCTGGGGGCCGTCGGAACCGCTTGCGCCTTAGATGCGTCGACCGGAAGAGTGATTTGGCAGCGAGATTTTCGGCAGCAAGAGGGGGCGATCATCCCAACCTGGGGATTGGCGGCCACGCCTCTATTGATCCAGCAACAAGTCATCCTTCATGTCGGCATTCCGAAGGGCTCGATTGTTTCCTTAGACGCGCGGACTGGGAAGGAGAATTGGCGATCGATCCATGAACCGGCCGGTTATGCCACGCCGATCTTGATCAAGGCCCCCTTCGGTTCGCAGCTTATCGTGTGGACTCCCGAACAAGTTCATGGCATCGACCCGGACGGGGGGCAGATCGATTGGTCGATCCCGTACAAGGTGACCTACGGCGTTTCGATCGCCACCCCGATCTATCACGAAGGGATCGTCTTTGTCAGCGGTTATTGGGAAGGATCAAAGGCAATTGAAATTGGCCCCGCGCGAAACCAAGCCAAGATTCTCTACGAGGAAAATCGCTGGCTTCGCGGCTTGATGGCCCCGCCTCTCCAAGCCGCGGGCGATACCTTTCTTCTGGATAAAAAGCATGGACTGACTTGCTTCGACATCCGCACGGGTAAGAAGAAATGGGACGATGACCATACGATGACACCCGCCGGCACGAACCCGCAAGCGAGCTTCGTCTGGACCGGCCGAGGACGAGAGGTTCTCGCGTTCAATGCTGACGGCGATCTCATTCGCGCGGAATGGAACGAAGAGGGATGCCATGAACTTGACCGCGTTCACCTAATCGAACCGGCCCCACCCAGCCAAACACTTTGGGCTCATCCCGCGTTCGCGGGCGATAGCATCTATGTCCGAAGTGATCGCGAGATCCTTCGCTATCGCCTGACACCCGAAAAGCGAGATCCCTGACCCGACCGTACCTACCGCACTACGCGAGGATCTCCTCGGGTCGGCGATGAATCTGTCGGCAACCAAACTCGATCAGTTGTCCGATACGATCGAAAACGGCTTTGGCACCGGGAACTTCTTCCGTTCCGCCGGGCCCATGAAATGATTGAATCCCCACGGCGACAAGGGCCGTCGGCTCTTGCTGATGTTTAATTAACGTGGCAATCTGACCGACACTGGC
Organism: bacterium; assembly: GCA_019753235.1. Lineage (GTDB taxonomy): Bacteria > Planctomycetota > Planctomycetia > Kolteriales > Kolteriaceae > JAIELF01. The sequence goes on along the minus strand of JAIELF010000006.1, from coordinate 104,026 downwards.
AAATGCCGCTCCCGCCGATCGCATCTCAATCAAAGCCCGGTCCGCGAGCGGAACATCAGCCGGTTGATCCGCGACACCATCCATCAGCAACCAGGTCTCGAAGCCTTCGCGAAGACTCCCCATCACCGTTTCGCGGACGCCATTCTGCGTCGTTAAACCCGCCACCAAGACGCGGTGAATCCCCCGCGCTCGAATCGATTCAGAGAGGTTCGTCTCATGAAAAGCGTCCCCGTTTTCTGACGAGCGGTCTTTATCGATCCGAAGGAAATCTGCATGCCAAGGGATCGCGGCATCATTCTCGGCAGCGCCTTGGTACTGCACCATCGCGACCAGATGAAGTCCCTTCGCCATCACACACCCTCGCTTCAAGAGCTCGTCGCCGGCAACTGACGGCACCGACGATCGCGTGGGCCGATTGCCCGTTTGACTCTCAAATCCCTACTGAGATTGTTATATTGACGCTGTCTGACGCTGATCGGGAAACGAACGCCGTTGGGCACGGCAACATCGCGACCGGTTCATGTCGCCTGGTTCATCGGATAGCCGGCAGTCTAAGCAGCACGAAGGCCGAGTGCTTGCCCCAGCAGCCGTCGATGGAGTAGAAAAAGCCCGTGAGCAACGCTACGACGACCCTAGCGGAATTAACCGAGCTTATTCGGCAATTCACCCGCGAGAGGGAATGGGAACCTTTCCATCATCCCAAAGATCTCGGTGTGGCACTGGCGATCGAGGTGGGAGAAATCCTCGAACATTTTCGCTATCGCACCAACGAACAGATTCACGACTACCTGCAGGTTACTTCGAGCAAACGCGAACTGTCGCACGAATTGGCCGACGGCATGTGGCTTTTGCTTCGGCTCGCCGATGTCTGCGATGTCGATCTGGCCGACGCGATGAAAGAGAAACTTCTCCTGGCGGCCGAGAAGTACCCCGCCGATCTGGTTCGAGGTAAACCTGATAAATACACCGCCTACCAAAAGCAAAGCCCCCCCTCCTGCGAGCCTACCCCTTGACCGGCGAAACCCTCTTGTTCGAGGATTGGGCGACCACCGCCGAAGAGCATCTGACTCTGTCGGTTGCCGATCATTCCCTGTCTGCGGTGGTGCTAAGGCAGAAAATCGATCTCGTTGAGCGAGGAATTCTTTGTCGCCGACACTGGGAAGAAGATCCACCGGCGTTCATCTTTGATCATGTCCGCTTTGTTCGGACCATCGCTCGGCTTCAATTCGCAACACTGACGATTCTCGATCGATGGGGAGTGTTGGCTGATCCCGACGAGCGTCTCTTCTTCGAGACGGAACTCGCGCAAGGGGTGGATCTCGCACTGTCCCGCGACGATCAATATCTGGCGCATCTTCTTTCGCTGCCTGATATCGCCCGTGGGCCGGGGCTGGCTCGGCTCGATGCATTTCACGGCGACATGCAATGGTACGACACGCTCACTTCGCGACTGCGCGACGAACCAGAGCCGGACCGAGCTTACGCCATCAAAAGTCGCTTGGATCAATTGGCCGCCTCGATCGACGGAATCGGCGATACCGCAAATACCGGCGACGACCTTTCGCGCGAGGCTGCTCGGTGTCAAGAGGAATGCCGACAACTCGACCGAGAGTATCTCGATCGTCGCATTGCCGATGAATTGACATACCCTTTGGAGTCCGCATCGCCGTTGAGTCTATGGAATCGGCGATTCCAACTTTCTCGTTTGGAAGCGGACCGGATGGCATCTTGCGAGTCGACGGCGAAGACGGGGATGCTCGGCACTTTGGAGACGCGTCAACAACAGCTTGCCGACCTCGCCGAAGATCGACTCATCGCTTTGCCCGAGACGCAACAACGACAACTTGTCGAAGATCTCGTTCTGGCAGCTCAGGAGGAATCCAACGATATCCTGACTCTCGTGGAAGACATCCCTCTCCGCGTGGGTGTCGAACTGCTTCGCGCGAATGTCTCTGACTTTCGCCGGCTGACAGGGTCGCTTGATCGATTGTCGAGATCAACTCGAGCAAGCGATCTGCGCCGGATGACCCGCCGAAGCAAGACCGAGTTGCAAGAGAAACGCCTAGCGCTTCGGCTCGAGAATCTGCTCGGAAAACGCTGGGTGGGTCGACTAGAAAACCTTATCCTGCTGCTGATTCTAATCTTGACGGGATTGATCATCGTCGAGGGGATCCTTTCCTGGTCGGGTCGGTTATCTCTTCCTTTGCAGGCGTTCTTTGCGTGGTCGGATCTTCTCATTTGCTCGATCTTTCTTGCCGAGTTTCTGCTTAAAATCTCGCTCGCGCCGGACCGTTGGCGCTACCTGCGTCGGCATTGGTTGATTGATTTAGTCGCCTCGATTCCGTTCGGATTCATCACCTTTCAAGCAGGCCAACTCGAAACGCTGGCAGGCGAAGCATCGCTATTGCGATTACTGCGATTCCTCCGATTGCCGCAGTTGATTCGCTATCTTCGGCTCGCGCAGCCGATCGTTCGAATGGGTCGGCTTATCTTCTTTCTTTTGCGAACGACCGATCGGTTGGTTCGGCGAAATGCGGCCGTCTTCAATCGAAACATTGTTCTCTTTGAACCTGATGCGATCGGCGTTGAAGAACCCAGCTATCGTCTGCGGTTGATTCGCTTGCGTGAACATTTTCAGCAGCGGATGCGCGAACTGACGGCGACGCTTTCGCCGGCGGATCGTGTCGAGCGAGTTTCGCGGACGCTGATTGATTTGCGGATTCGGCTTGAGAGTTTGCCGACAACCGCTGTTGCCGAGCCTGTCCGCCGATCGATCGTTAAACGCGATCTTTATGCCGAAGAAGTCGTTCGCGATCTGCTCGACATGACTCCCGAGCGTCTGGTGCAACGACTGGGGACGGGCTTCCCCGAATCGGTCGCTCGATACGTTCGATTTTTGGATGTTCCTCTTATCCGTCGATTGCCCGTGATTCGCGATCTGGTTGCGAGTCGAGATCAAGGGGCCGGCCACGTGGCGGCACTGGCGGCCAACTTTCTGGGATATCTGCTCCGGTCGCTGCTCGAGATCGGCTACTTCTTGGCCGATTTGCAGGGAACAATTTCTGGCCCCATTTTTCTCGATCGCTTCGGAATGATCCTGGTCAAAGCGACGAGCCGAAACGCGTATCGGCTCATCTATTTGGCGCTGGGGATTTTTCTGCTCTCCACATTCGCTTGGCTACTCGGAATTGTTTTTCTCGAGGCCTTGGCTCGGAAGCTGAAAACCGTTTTCGTTTTGCCCGTCATCATTCTCGGGTTGGCATGTTTTCTGATCATGCTGCTGGGACGCTGGCTCCGGTGGTTGGCCAATCAGTCAAGCGAAGAGGGTGAGCGTCTAGTCGAAGCCCAGTTTGCTGCCCAGACCAAGATTCTCAAGAAGAGCTTCGTCGAGGTCGATCTCGACTTCTTAGCAGATCGTGTCGTCCTTCCGGAATTGACGTTGCGAACACTGGATGATCCGACGCCAAGCGCGCAGGCCCCTACGCTTGCCAAGGCCAAAGCTGAGTTAGAAGATGCGGCCCAGCGTTTGCTTCGGCCTACCGCACATGCTCCTTCGTCCCAGCCCGGTGATGGGGGGCTATCCGAGGAAATGCTCTTCCTGCGAACGGTGTCGCTGTTGCACTTGGACTATCAAGACAGCGGCATCTTTCGTCCGACGGACACGAAGATGACGACGCAGCTCCTCGGCAATCTCGCGCTGGCCAACTTTCGCCAAAGCGCTTTGAACATTTCGACGCGGGAAGCAGAGCGGGATCGATCGCTTGAAGCAGCACGTCTTTCGGGCGGGCTCTTCGGCGGATCGTACCTCTGGTTCAATTACATGACACGCATCATTACCGAAGAGACGGCCAAACTGCTTCGCGATTACAACAAGAATGCCGTCCCTCTCTGTCGGTTGCCTAGTGCCTCCGCCGAGGTGCGTGAGCGCTATCGCGTTTGGCTGTCGCAACGATTGGGCCGACCAAAAGAGCACGTTTCACTTCCGGAACCGTTGGGTCGGTACGGTGGCCAAGCGACGACGCTGGCGGATGATCCCCACCGAGCCGACGAATTCTTCGAGACAGTCGAATTCACCACCATGGATTTTCTCACGTATGGTTCGGATCGGGAGCAGGAGATTCGTCGGCGTTTTGGCCCTGAACTGGCCAAGCTTCTCAAGATCGACCGGAAACGAGCCATCCGACAGGCATTCCGCAGCTTTCCTTTGCATCGCTTCCCCGAGGCGTACCGAACGATCAACCCGCTGACGATCTATCTCGACTATGCCGCGGGGGGACGGATTCTGCTGTTACCCGCGCGGATCATTTGGTGGTCGATTCGTGGGATGGGGATACTGACGGGGGCATTCCAACGGACGGTCCGCGACATCTTGCAGCCGCGAGTCTCCAATAGCGCCGCGGTCGATGCCGACTCTTTTGCCATTGCCCTGCGCAAGATCCACCGGATGCGAAAGCCCTGCGTTCTCGCATCGATTTGGATGCGAGCTAAGTTCGATGCGGAATATCTTGGCATCGGCGTTCCAGGAGTCCCCATCACGGTCGGCTCGCCGACCCTTTTCGACGACGACCTGAACTTCATCGGCTCGACGCGTCGCGAACGATTGATGGCTGAACGACTGGTGATCAATCAGCGACAGCAAGTGGATCTGCTTCATCCTGTTCTGCTTCGGCTGGGCGTACCGATCGACAACCTGAATGCTTTCTTGTCGCAACATTACCCCTATTTGGCCCATCGGTCGGCCGAGGTGATGCGCGCCATCACGGCCGCTTGGATGGTCAACGAACGAGGTATCCGTGATCTTGCGACATCGATCGATGCGCTCCGGCGAATTGTGTCGGCCATTGTTCAGAGTGAAGGATCAACATTTACCATGCCGGCCGACTTGCCACCGTTCCGATTGAACGGGTCTCGCCGCTGGCTGAGGGGTTGGTGGTTCGGATCGAAGCGGTCAGTACAAAAGGGACTCGATCGATTGGGGCTTGCACCCATGGATCCTGGAACGAGGACTCGCGTGGTGAAACAACTCCTTCGCCACTGGGCGATCATTCACGATTGGATTCAAGAGGTAGAATCGATCCCCGCCGGGGTTAATCCCTGTGACGTTGTTCAAAGTCGTTGGCGCGAGATCATCCTTCGAACCGATCTGTGGAGCGATCAACTGGTCGTCTTGCGGACCCTGCAAACACTATCCCTTTTGGATGTTTACCACTATTGCCGGGTCGTCTGGAATCTGGGTGGTTACGGCGAACGCAATCATGTCCCTTTCCCTGCATCGCTCCCCACGAAGGCCGGTCGCGCTCTGTCGGACCCAGCCGCGAGAGATTGATCTTTGAGAAGCTTATACTCGAAGCTGGCCACGAGCGCCTGCCAACTGGCGTCGATGATATTCTCGTGAACGCCGACAGTTCCCCAGACATCATGCTCGTCGCGCGATTCGATCGTGACGCGAACTCGAGCGGCGGTCCCGGCACGCGAATTGACAACGCGAACTTTGTAATCGACCAGCGACATCTCGCGCAAGATGGGGAAGGCAGACTCGAGCGCTTTGCGAAGAGCCGCATCGAGCGCGTTGACCGGCCCGTCCCCTTCGCCGACCACATGCTCGATCGATTCACCGATGCGCAGCTTCAGCGTCGCCTCGCAGACCGGCGTCTGGTCGCTGCCGTCGTGCTCGACGTTGACGCGGTAATGAATCGTTTCGAAGAATCGTTCGTAAAGGCCGATCTCTTTCCGAACGAGTAGCTCGAACGACGCGCCGGCGGCCTCGAATTGGTACCCTTGGTGTTCGAGATCTTGAATCTGTGTCAGCACCCGGCTGGCTTGTTCAGAACCAAGCTCGTACTTCCCTTTCCCCAGTGCGAGCACGTTGGATTTACCGGCCAGTTCGCTGAGAAGAACCCGGCGCGAGTTCCCCACGCGAGCCGGGTCAATGTGCTCGTAGGTTTCGACGTTCCGTTCGATGGCATGGACGTGCATTCCTCCCTTGTGGGCAAAGGCGCTGGCACCGACGTAGGGTTGACCCGATCGGAGGCTGAGATTGGCGGTCTCGTAGACGAATCGAGAAACCTCGGTGAGATGACAAAGGTTTTCCGGGGGCAAAACGTCGAAGCCCATTTTGAGGCTGAGATTGCCGATGACGGCGATCAAGTCGGTATTGCCACACCTTTCGCCGATACCGTTGATCGTTCCTTGAATCTGATTAGCACCATGCTGGACGGCCATCAGCGAGTTCGCCGTCGCCAGGTCGCCGTCGTTATGGCCATGGAACCCGATCTCGGCCGAGACCGTCTTCCGGGCCAGATCGACTGCCTCGGCAATCCACTCGGGTAGGCTTCCGCCGTTGGTATCGCAGAGGATGATGACCTCTGCGCCGGCCTCTTCGGCCGCCCGGATCGTGGAAAGGGCGTACTCTCTGTTGTGTTTCAGTCCGTCGAAGAAATGCTCTGCGTCGTAGAAGGCTCGTCGCCCCTGCTGACGAATGTAGCCCAGCGAGTCTTTGATCATGGCGATGTTCTCGGCCAGATCGACCCGCAGCACTTCGGTCACGTGGAGATCCCAAGTCTTGCCCACGATCGTCACGACGGGGGTGTTCGCGTCGACGAGCGCCTTCATGCCGACATCGTCTTTGGGGTGACAATCGCGTCTTCGGGTCATGCCGAAGGCACAGACTTGGGCGTGGCGAAGGCGAATCTTCTGAATCTCCGCAAAGAACTCGCTGTCTTTGGGATTGGAGAGAGGATATCCCCCCTCGATGAAGTCGATGCCCAGTGCGTCGAGTCGCTCGGCAATTTGCAACTTGTCCATCAGGGAGAAGTTGACTCCTTCTCCCTGGCTGCCGTCGCGCAGCGTCGTGTCGTACATGGAGATTCGCTTCATCACGGACTCCGTGGGAGACTCGCTCCCAAAAAGAAAGGCCCGAGCGTTTTTGGCCCGGGCCGTCGTAATCGCGTTTTTGCGAGGACTGCTCAGGCCTAGCCGATGAAAATTCTAATGATGATCGAAATTCGGCCGGCCAACATCGCTATCCTCCTAGGAACCCAGCAAAATCGAGTTCCTGACGCTATAGATTACGCGATGTTGGCGGCACGGTCAAACGAACGCCCCCTGCCCGAATCAAGAAAACCTTCGCTCCGGGGGATGACTCTGCTACTCTTACAGATGATTCAACACCTGGGAGACCGACCGTGACCGAAGCTCGTCAGCCTACCGACTACTTCTGTTCCATTCAGGTAAGTGCGAATCCCGATGGATCGACGGCCCCCGCCGCCGGCACCGCCATCGATCCGCAGATCGCCGAGATCCTCAAGCTGATTGCCGACCAGAACCGCGAGATGATTCAGCTCTCTCGTCGGCAACTCGAAGTTAGTCAACGAATGGAGGAGCGGTACGTTCAACAGATACACGCCCAACGGGACGAATTCGTCAAATGGATCCACGAGATCCCCGGCTTGTCGGCCCGAGGCAAAAGAGCAACCGAAGCGATGCGAGAATTGCTCGGCAAATTGATCGATGATCTAGTCGATCACGTCGAAGACAACAAAGAGAACCTCGAAGAGTCAGAGTTTGCTCGCAACGACATGGTCGACCGCTACGGTCAGCTTCTCAACCACGTCTCGTCAATCTACGGCATGCTGAAGCGAGTCGCGACCGCCGACGAAGGGTAACCCTTGTCTGCCGAGAAACGCTTATCGTCACTCTCGGTTGTGAAAATCAGAACCCGAGTTCACACTGGATTTCAGTCTGATTTCGTGCCTTGGGATCGACCTAACCGGCGACCACCGCTTTCCGGTTCTGCACCTCCGCGAACAAGATTTGGATACTTTCCTTCCTCGTCGACGAACCACGGACAATCAGCAGATGATTGACTCTGCTTGAAGGAGGGAGAGAAAATGCAATCTACAAGAGCGATGTTCTCGCTTATGGCAACGATGTGCATAATCGCCTCGCCGGCGTTGAGTCAGGATGTTGGCAAGGACCAGTACTTCGATTCCAATGGCGTTCGTATTCGTTACGTCGAACAGGGCGAAGGCATTCCGGTCATCTTACTCCACGGTTTCTTAGCGAGCGTGGAAATCAATTGGCGGATGACACGGGTGATGCCCGCATTGGCGAAAGATTTCCGCGTGATTGCCATGGATCACCGCGCACATGGCAAGAGCCAAGGGCCTCATGACCCCGATCAGTATGGCTCGGAAATGGTCGAGGATGTCGTTAGGCTCATGGACCATTTGAAGCTCCCCCGAGCGCACGTAATCGGCTACTCGATGGGCTCGGTCATCACGCAGGAACTCATTGAGAATCATCCCGACCGTTTGTTGAGCGCTACCCTAGGTGGTTTTGGATGGGTCGACAAAAGTGGGCTGAACTTTGCTGACGAGTTAGCAAAATCGGTGGAAGAAGGACGAGGGTTCGGCCCGATCATTCGATTTCTCACCCCCACGGACGAAACGCCGCTCAGCGAAGAGCAAATGCTTCGTCAAAGCCAAGTCCGATTGATGGGCACAGACGCGCAGGCGGTTGTTGCATGTATCCGGGGCTTTAAGGAGTTTTCTGTTCCCGAAAAGGTCTTCCGCGAAACCAAAGTCCCATTGCAACTCGTTGTGGGGGACAAAGATCCTCTGCTTCAAAGTGCATTAGAAATCAAGAGAGTCCGACCAGAGGTACGGCTGGTCGAGATAAAGGACTCCAATCATCGCTCGACAGTCCTTCGCCCCGAGTTCATTAACGCCCTGAAAGAGTTCTTGGCGTCAAACTCGCTCTACGACAAAGTCACCGCTCCCTAGCGAGAATCCTACCGGCGTCAGTCAGTCAGTGACGGCAAAGCTTGCGCACGTGGAAAAGATGACCGGGCTGAGGAACAATACAGACGCTTCCGAACAATTCTCGTCCTTCCCAATCACCAATCGCGCGGCATAACCTTAAGCGGAGGATTGTTTTCCTCCCTCGACTCCAGGAATCCGAAGCGCCCATGGCAAGCACGAAGAAAAAACCGACCGCGAAGAAAGTCGATCGGCCGAGATGGTCGTTCTCCGCGATTCGTCGGGCGCTAAAGCCCCTCGTCTATTTGATCGGTGTGGCTGGCCTCGTCGTGGGCATTTCAACTGCTCGACAATCCCTTCGAGCCCATGTCGATAGCCAACGGCCGATCGCGCTCGAGACAACTCGCCTGCCCGATTGGATTGCCGACGATGGCTCGCCCGCAAAGCGGATCTCGTCGACCGATCTATCAACCACTAGTGCGCAAAAACTCACCGAGCAGATCGCATCATCGCCGTGGGTCCGGGAAGTGAAGGTTCGTCGATCGAAGAGAGGGTACTTTGCGGAGATCGACTACCGCGCGCCGATGTTGGCGGTCGCGTGGGGAGATGGCCGGTACTGTTTTGCCGATCGTGACGCCATGGCTCTCGATGTCGAAACACTGACCGCTCGGGGGGGGATCGGCTGCCTGGTCGTCAAGGGGGCCCAAGCTGTCGGTTTTCCGTCGGCCGGCCAACCCTTGTCCGATCGTCGGCTCTCCGACGTTGGCCACCTGGCGGAGAAGCTTCTGCGGGTTCGCGAACCACTGAACCTCGAAACGATTCATCTCACTTCCGACCCGAAGGCTCGCTTCGTTCGTCTCGAAATTCTGACTCGATCCGAGGGTCGGATTCTCTGGGGTGATCTGGGCAAAAATGACGAAAAGAAGCTCGCGATGCTGGTCGAGCGAACTCGCCTCGGGGCAAATCTGGGTCGGGGAGAAATCTGGGATCTAGAGAAGCTTTCGACCCCGAACGAGGTGATCTCGAGGTCTGCCTCGCCGGTGGTCTCGTCGGCATCTCCTTAGACAGGGACCATGACGACAGGGTCGGCTCGATCAAGGGCTTTGGGACGCATCATCCCGACGCCCGGCAGCGACTTGCCCTGGCGGAGCGGGTCGCCTTCCCGGGGAGAATCACCCTAGAATGGTACAGCAGGGGCATCGGCCGTTCGGCCAATGGATATTCCAAAGGCAACGTTCGATCATCTGAGACTCACGATGAAGCAGCTACTTCTGACGATACCCGACAGAGAGTTGCTTGATCGGCATCCGACGGACCCTGTGCTTTGGATTGACGGCCAACGACTCCCTCGCTTGATTCAGTTTCGCCAGACCGATCGAACTCTCATGTGGGACCACGAAGGTGCCCCGAGCGGAACGTTGCATCTGCAGGCCGGCTTGCCTGGTTTGACGCCGTTGGTCTTGCACACCTCTATTTTGATGATGCGGAGCGAGCCCTATCGCCTGGCCACGGAGTTGGTGCGGGGCCAAGCCAACAAATTCCGCAATCTTCGCGTCGAGTGGGAACGGGACGGTTGGCGACCCTCGGCGGATCTTGAGGTTTACGCCCGCGAAGCGAACAGTCAACTTTGCCACTGCTTGCACGGCGCGGGAGACTCGAGCGCGGACGAGCGAGCGATCGCCACGCTGATCGAGACGATTCGAATGGGCGAAGCGATGGCGCTCCACTATGGTCGATGGGCCACGGCCGAACGCTTCGCGCAAAGGATCAACACCGACTGGGGCCTGCAGTTTCCGACCGAAGTCCATCAGCAAAATCAAATCCTCGCTCAGTCCGATTCATTGGATTCGGTGACTCTTCCGCTCCGTTGGAGCGAGATCGAAAAAGTACCAGGCGAGTATGACTGGTCTTCCCTGGAACGGGAGATCGACGCTTGCACCTCAGCCGGGCTATCGGTTCGACTGGGGCCGATTCTCGATTTTCGCCGCGACCTGTTGCCGGCCCACATGGTCGAATGGGAGGGGGATCCGCAGACACTGGTGACCCTTCTCATCGATTGTGTCGAAACGGTGGTGCATCAGTTTGCCGACCGCGTGTCCAACTGGATCGTCACGCACCGGACCAATTCGACCGATTCACTTCCGCTGGCCGACCCGCAATGGGAATGGTTGACGGCTCGGCTACTGGCGACCGGTCAACAGATTCAGCCGGCCGGCCGGTTCGCCCTCGGGGTGGATCAACCTTGGGGCTGGTACGCCGGCCAGGCGGGCAAACACGTTTGGCCCGTGGAATTTATTGATTCCATTCTTCGTCTGGGGGTAAAGCCAGCTGGGATCTATGTCGATTTTCATCCGGGCAGCCATCCGCTGGAACCGCCGCGAACCGCTGTCGATGTGATCAAGGTTCTGACTCGATTCCGACGACTCGAGACACCACTTTGGGTCCATTTGGCCGGCGCGTTCGGCCCGACGACGAATGTGGAGACCATCACCCGGGGGGTCTTGGCCAAGCCGTTCGTCGAACAGCTGACTTGGGATGGTGGCTCGGCCCTTGGTATCCTGGCGACTCTTGATCTCGAACGGCGGGAAGCGGGTAATCTCGCCGTCGCGCGCCCTACGATCGGTTGATGGGTCTGCATGGGCGACGTCCTTGTTTGGTGATAGCGTTGCCCGAGTGGTGAGATCCCCCTTGGGTTCTAGCGTCGAGGATTCGCGTTGAATCGGCCGGAAGCATGCTCGGCAGATCAGTTCCTTCAAACCCTCGGGCAGAGCGGTTTGGTTAATTCCCAACCGATCCGCGAGCTGTTGCCGACACTTCCCGCAGAGACGATCGCGTCGGCGGTCCCTTTGGCTCGGCACCTGGTGCAGCGGAACGTCATCACGCTGTACCAGGCCAAACATCTCCTTCGCGGCCAGCATGATGGACTCCTCTTCGGAAAATACGAAATCCGAGATTTCCTGGGCAAAGGAGGCATGGGCCGAGTCTATCTTGCTTGGGATCGACAAGCGGACCACCCGTGCGCGCTGAAAGTGTTGCTCCCCAGCAAGCAGGGTCACGAGCGGAGCATGCTCCGTTTCGATCGCGAGCGGATCATCACCCAGAAGCTTTCGCACCCTGCCCTAGCGAAGGCATACGAAGCGGACGAATGGGACGGGGTACCTTACCTGGCATTGGAATACATTCCCGGCAGTAATCTCTACCACTGGATGAAGGCGAACGGCCTACCGCCTTTAGTGATGGTTTGTCGATGGATGGCCAGCATCGCGAGCGCCTTGGCGCATGCTCATAGCGCGGGGATTATTCATCGCGACTTGAAAGCATCCAACGTGATGATTCGGCCCGACGGTCAGGCCAAGTTGTTGGATCTCGGGTTGGCCCGATGGATGGAGGACGATCACCGAGAGGAAGAGATCATGGGACACCGGCGAATCGTCGGCTCGTTCGACTACATCGCCCCCGAGCAATGTGCTAACTCGGCCGGGGCCAACGCTCAGAGCGATATCTACAGCTTGGGTTGCCTGCTCTACTTCGCGCTGGCCGGTCGAGGGCCCTTCGTCGACATTGAATCGACGCGGGACAAAATCCACGCTCATCAGACGCTCGCCCCCCCCTGCCTCAAGTCGCTTCGGCCCGATGTGCCGGCAGGAATTGTGTCGCTCGTGGCCAACATGACCGCCAAGTTGCCGGCCGACCGTTACGAGCACGCGACCGAGGTCGCGGAGATCCTCGCGTATTGGGAAAGTCGTCTGGATCCAAACTCGTAAGAGCCTGCTCCCCTGCCCGCCCAGTTCTGTTAGAATTCTTTTCATCTACCGGCAGGGGATCCCTTCCAATGGGATCCCCCCTGAGGCTATCTCTTCCATCACGTGCTTTAAGTGAGCAGGAACCGAGTGACCAACGCGAGCGACACAGATCCGCGAACCAAACAAATGCGGCGCCGGCTTCGGCGTTTCGACAGTATCTCGGCCATGCTCGAAGCCGCCCTCACTTTGACGGGTGCCGCGGTGCTCGTGCTGCTGACGATGTTCATCGCCAACCGAGTTTGGCCCTCGCGAAAACCGGCGCAGGCGATGGAAGTCCTTCAAATCGCCGTCGGGGAAGAGGAAGGGATGGCGGGCGACAATCCCGAACTCGGCGAAGGAGCTCTCCCCTCCGCCGAGGAACTTCCCATGCGTGATGGCTCACTCGACTTTGAAGACAACGACGTATTGCAGACGCTCTCGAGCGTGCTCGATGCCGCCGCCAACAGTGAGATCGACCTATCAGATCCGAGTCAGCGTTCTGGCCAGCCCGGCTCGGGGCGGCCTGGATTGCCTGGTGGCGAAGGGAAAGAAGGGTCGGGTCGGGGCAAAGGGGGGATCCCGAATCATTCACGTTGGGACATTCGCTATCCAAGTCAGAGTCTTTCGGAGTACGCCGCCGCCCTCGACTTTTTTGGAATCGAACTGGGCGTCGTTCGTGGCAAAGAGTTGACGCTGGTCTCCCAACTCGCCCGAGGAAACGCGGTCATTCGCAAGGGAGCCGCGACGGAAAGCCGACTTTTCTTTCAGTGGCAGGACAACGCTCGGCGGAAGGCAGATATCGATCTCTTACGCGAGAAAGGGGTCGCCACCGCGGGGGCTATCGTCGTTCAATTCTTCAGCACTCAAGTGGAACAACAGCTTGCCGCCCTAGAAAAGCAAGAGGCGAAACAACCGATCGCGCGAATTCGAAAAACCGAGTTCGGCGTTCGATCGTCCGAAAACAAGACGTTCGAGTTTTATGTGATCGGCATCACCTACATTCGCTAACAGCGAGGGGAAGACTATGGAGATCAGCTCCATCCTGCATCAACTGCACAACTTCGTCTACATCGCGCAACTCGCGCTGGCGGTGTGGGGGATCTATGCGGTCTACTTCGTCTTTCGCCAATTTCGTCGTCGGCGTTTTCCAACCGAGCAAGCTCGTGATAGTTTTCTCGACACGGTTCGGACGCAGATTGAAGAGGGGGATTTCGATGCCGCCAGCCAACTTTGTGATGACCCCAATCACCTTGCCCGGGCGGTCCCCATTCTCGCGAAAACCGCGATCGGCAAGCGGCATCTTCCTCCTGTCAAGCTTCGGCAAACGCTCGCAGCAACGTTCGACCGGGAAGTTCGCAGTTCCATCGAAAATCAGCGAGCCACAATCGGCACGGTCGCGAAAGGAGAACCGATGCTGGGCTTGTTGGGAACGGTCTCGGGCATGATCGGGGCCTTCGGCAAAATAGGCTCGGCCGAGCAGGTCGATCCATCGGCACTCGGGGCCGACATCAGTTTGGCTCTGGTGGCGACGGCGATCGGTCTAATCGTCGCCTTTCCCATGACAGTGATTCAAAGCATCATCGAAGTGCGCATGCGCAACCTTGAAGACAGCACCATCGAAGGATTGCAAGTCGTCCTCGATGATGTCGAAAGCACCAGTAACGCCGCATGAGGGAGCGAAGAAAGAGGATCGATGCCGCGCCGAGCGATTACGGGGATAATGGCTTGATTGCGAGAAAGCGGCCTGCCTGTTTCGAAACACTGTTCGCGAAAGGAGCCGGCGATGCCAGGTTGGACCGACGACGATTTCTTCACGCGACCGCAAACTCGCGATCGGGGTGAGATCGACTTCACCAACTTGATCGACGTCGTCCTTTTGCTCCTCATCTTTCTGATTTACTCGACCGCTCTCAATAGCCGAACACAGGTCGACACTCCCTCGGCCCGGCACTTCATGGGCGTTGATCCCGATCGATCGACGATTGTCACGATCTTGGCCGAGGATGTTGCCCGCGAGCCGGCGCGATTTGTTTTGGGGAACGGGTTCGGCAACAAGGGGAGCATCGATGAAGTCGCGACGTACATCGCGGCCGGCATGAAGGCCGGCAGAAAAGATGTGATGGTCAAAGCCGAGCGGCTTGTCCCTCACCGATTCGTCAATGAAGTCGCTCAACTGGTTGCGCGACAGGGGGAAGTGTCCCGCTTCGTCATTGCGGTTCAAGGAGAAAGGGAATGACGTTGTGGGATGTTCTCAAAAGTGAAACGAATCAGGTTGCCTATCGCGTCGAAGAGTATCGCATTCGAAGGATGATCGAAAAGGGAAAACTTCTTCCGAACGATTCGATTCGACCTACTGGCCAATCCGAATGGACGCGAATTGCCGACTTGCCCAACAATGTCTGGCGCGACGAGATGCCCGACTCGGCGACGCGAAAAAAACTTCGCGAAGAGAATCCCACGCAAGCCGAGCCGACCCCGCTGAAGCCGCCGAGCCGACTCCTTCGCCCGGCCAACCCACTCTCCGAGACTGTTCCCGTCGAGATGGATCAAGGCCGTTGGCCCCAGTTGCCAAGCCATGGGCTCTCGATGGAGCCCTCTCCAGATGCATCATCCAGAGATTCCGCTCGGCGTTCGCGGGTTCAGCCCCCTCCCCTGCGAAAAGCCAAGCCGGTCGAGTACGATGCATCGAGTCCCATCCGATCGCGAAAGCGTCACGACGAGGATCTCGATCTGACGGCGATGGCCGACGTCACCTTTCTGTTGATCTTCTTTTTCATGGTGACACTCGCGTACGCACCGCAAAAGTCGATCGAGACGCCCCCGCCCAGTTCTCAAGAGCAATCCGCCAAACAGGCCCCGACGATGGAAGATCTTCGCGATGATAATGTGATCGTGGAGGTTCTTGCCGATAACTCGGTTTTGCTCAACGATCGGACCGTCCCCCCCTCAGAACTCGATGAACTTTTGCGTCGCGAGATCAACGAGACGGGCATGAACGAGGTGATCATCAAGGCGGCCGGCGCCGCTCATCATGAGACTGTCGTCCGGGCCTACGATGCTGCCAGTGAAGCCGGCGCTCAGCGGATTCGCCTCGCGACGGTCGATTCGAGCGAATCCCCCGGTTCCTAACCCCCCCTTGCCCCATGTTCCTTCACCCAACCTACATCCCGCGGGCAAGCTTCGCCTTGATCGTTTATAAAACGACTCCGTGAGAGGGATGAAGGCCACACGCAAGAGGTCTGCATGAGAGTATTGGTGACGGGTGCGACGGGATTTCTTGGCAGCCACGTGGCGGAGACTCTCGCAGGCAAAGGTTGGCAGGTCCGAGCCATCGCTCGATCGGCCGGCAAGACAAGACTTCTGCAGGGCTGGGGCGTGGATATCATCGCGGGCGACCTTGCCGACGCGACCGCGGTCAGGCGATCCTGCGTCGGGGTCAATGCCGTCGTTCATTGTGCCGCAAAAGTGGGGGATTGGGGCCCTGTCGATGAGTACCGCAAGATAAATGTCGATGCCCTGCGGGTGCTGATGGATGCGGCCCTTGCCGAGGGCGTCGCTCGTTTCGTGCTGGTCAGCTCGCTGGGTGTTTACGAGGCACGCGATCATCATGGCACGGACGAAGCCACCCCGTTGCCCGCCGCTCATATCGACGGATACACACAGACGAAAGTCGAAGCGGAAAATCTCGCGATGACCTACTACCGCGAGAAGAAACTACCGTTGATCATCATTCGGCCCGGATTCATCTACGGCCCGCGCGACGAAACCGTCATGCCGCGCATTCTCGCGAACCTGAAGGCTCGGCTCGTGACTTATTTCGGCAGCAGAGAGAAGAGGCTCAATAACGTCTACGTCGGCAATGTCGTGGAAGCGATCGAGTTGGCGCTCGACCCTCGGTCGCCATTGGGCGAAGCCTTCAACATCACCGATCCGGAGACGGTGACGAAAAAGGTCTTTTTCGAACGGATTGCCGACCTGGCGGGCTTGCCTCGACCATTGGCGACTTGGCCGATGTGGTTCGCGCGGTTCATGTGCAGCACCTTCGAGGCGGCAGGCAAGGCCTTGAACTTTCAGCCGGTCCTGAGCATGGCTCGGCTAAAATTCATGGGCCTGAATCTCGACTACAGTATCGCCAAGGCAAAGAAAACACTGGGCTACGTCGGCCAAACCAGTTTCGACGAGGGGATGGCCAAAACAATCGATTGGCTCAGGCAACAGGGGAAGGTGACCGGCACAGCTCGACCGGTCTCCCATTCCAAGTAGATGAGGTAGCATCAAAGATGGGAAAGGGACGCGTGGTCCTGGCCATGAGTGGCGGGGTCGATAGTTCCGTGAGCGCCTGTCTGCTAGCGGACGAGGGCTACGACGTTGTCGGTCTCTTCATGCGAACCGGGGCTCATGATGATGCCCCCGCCACCAGCAATAAGATTCGGGGTTGCTGCAGCGCCATCGACGCTGCCGACGCGCGTCGGGTCGCGGATCGGCTTGGTATTCCCTTTTACTCGTTGAACTTCTCGGAAGAGTTCGGTCGCATCAAGGACTACTTTGCGGACGAATACCTTCGCGGCCGAACACCCAATCCGTGCGTCGTCTGCAACACCTGGCTAAAGTTTGGCAAATTGTGGGAATATGCTGAGTCCGTCGATGCCGAGTTTATCGCCACGGGGCACTATGCGCAGGTCCTTCCCGACGCGGCTGGCCGGCCCGGGCTGTTTCGCGGGGCCGACCTCACGAAGGACCAGTCCTACTTTCTGTTTGGCATCCGGCCGGACTTGTTGTCGCGGATCTTGATGCCGGTCGGTCATTTGCAGAAAGAGAGAGTTCGGCAGCTTGCCACCGAGTACCAATTGCCCCTGGCTCAGAAGCCCGACAGCCAAGAGATCTGCTTCGTCCCGAGCGGGAATTATCAGGATTTTCTCCAAAAGCATCGCCCGAATCGTCAGGAATCCGCGGGAGACGTCGTCGATCCGGCCGGGAACAAATTGGGCCAGCACGCGGGGCTAAGCCACTACACGATCGGTCAACGCAAGGGGCTCGGCCTGGCGTTCGGCGAGCCTCGCTACGTCGTCGAATTGAAAACAGAAACGAATCAGGTCGTGATCGGCCCGCGAGAGTTGCTCGCTCAGGATAGGCTCGAAGCCGAGCGAGTGAATTGGTTGATCGAACCCGAGCCGAGCGAGTCGATCCGTGCCGACGTAAAGATCCGATACTTGCATCAACCCGCTGCCGCCAACATCAGGCCGCGCGATCAAGGAGAGATTGAGATCGCTTTTGATACTCCTCAGCAGGCGGTCACCCCGGGCCAAGCAGTTGTCTTTTATCGCAACGCACAAGTGCTCGGCGGCGCGTGGATTAAGTGAGGGAGCGAATCCTCGTTTCGAATTCCCTCGCTTCGAATAGATTCGGTGATTTCGAGAAATGCATTTTTCCCGACCGCACCCAGTCGAGGTCTTGTTCTAGATTTGGACGTTCGCAAGGAACGCCCCGAGAATCGGTCGACTCGTCTCCGTTGGAAACGAGCGAAGCACTTCTGAGGATCGATCCGGGAAGAAAGGTTGTCGATAACTCAATAACAGGGTTGTCCGGGACCGATCGGCGGGAAAGAATTCCGTCGATCACGATCCGTGGCCCCGATACCCACACGAGCGAGGTAATCGAAAAATGCCCGTCTACCGCGTGGTGACCATGACCAAGGCAGGCAAGTTTGTGGAGCAGGATTTCCAGGAGCCTGTCGAGTTGGCCCATCAATTCGAGCAGATTGGCGTTGAAGAGGACAGCTACACCCTTCGGCTGCACGGCGAGCCGGTCTTCAAGGGACTGATCGGGCCGATTTCCGACGGCCCGGCGGTCGTCCGATATGAAGCGCCCGACGCGTACGCGGCCCTCACCGAAGTCTGGGCCAAGACTCGTCGGCCCCGCCGACGACGCCAGATGCCTATTGAGGACCAATCCGAATCTGATTTCGAATCGTAAAAGGGAAGCCTTGTCCGCCCGGGGGGGTGAACAGGTTGAAAAAGACGTGGGCGGGGCCGATCGGCTTCGCTCGCGTCGCTTTTTGAAGCGCCATCCGATCTCGCAGGCTTCTTCCATAGAATGGCCCGCGTTGCCATTATTGCGGGAGTGATCGCGGGGATGAACGTGCCGACAGATTCGGTGGGTTTTGATGTCGGCAACTCCACCATTAAGGCGGGTTGGTTCGGTAAAGGCTCTGTCGACGGCGTTCGCGTCGCACGGCACCACTCTTCCGAAACGGTCGAAGAGTTCGTCGACTTAGCCCTCAGCGAACGTCCCTTCCGCCGAGCTTTCATCGCCACCGTGAACAAAACGGCCTCGGATCGACTTCGAGAAGTCCTTCTCTCGCGATCGATCGACGTTGGTCGCGTGTACGAAAGTGATGGGTCTCTTTTTGAAGAAGGCCTCGTTGGTTGCGGCGTTGATACCCCGCGCACAACGGGTGTCGATCGCATCCTTGCTAGCTTGGCCGCCCTTTGCCAATCGCCCGGCCAAGATGTGATTGTGGTCACCTGTGGATCGGCGATCACCGTGAACTTGATGACTCGTGACGGGGCATTTCAGGGAGGAGCAATCCTGCCCGGGCTCGGCTTGATGGCCAGATCACTCCACGAGGGAACCGCCGCCCTCCCCCGCATCACGTGTCCTCCCCCACCCGAATCGCAAGGCGTGGATGGGACGGACCGATTTCTCCCGACCGTACCCGGCCGAAGCACTATCTCGGCCATGAGACTGGGAATCTATTACGCCGGCGTCGGCGCCATTGATCGACTGATTCACGAACTCCTGATCATCCATCCAAAAGCGGAAGTCTTTCTGACCGGTGGCGATGCAGACCTGCTTTCCCGCGGGCTAAAGGCCTCCCATCAAAATCAGCCCGCCTTGGTCCTTGAGGGACTGCGCGAGATCGCCTTCGCGAGGCACCGATGACGCCCGCGACGCGTGTCGCTCTCTTGACCCCCATGGGTAAGTCGGCATTGGCGACCTTCGCATTGATCGGACCGGGCTCTGTCTCGCTGGCGAATCAACTCTTTCGATCGGCCAAAGGTCCGCCGATCGATGAACGAGATTTCCGACCCCGTTACGGCCACTTCGGCATCGGACTGTCTGACGATGTCGTTGTCACGCAGCGACCCGGGTCGGCCGAGCTGATCGTCGAGATCCACTGTCATGGCGGAACCGCGATGGTATCGGCACTGATCGAACAGCTCATCGCCCGCGGCGCCGTCCGAGTCCCTTGGCAGGAATTCGAAAGAGCCGCCGGCTATTCGATGATCCAAGTGGAAGCCATGGAAGCTCTTGGCCAGGTGACAGCGCCCAAGGGGGCGGATCTCCTCGTCGATCAATGGCAAGGATCTCTCGATAGAGCCTTCACCTTCCTTCGCCAAACGCGCGATCAGAAACTTCTCCATGAACTCTTCGCGTGGGAAAAGCTCGGGGCGCATCTCGCGGAACCCTGGCGAGTCGTCTTCTTTGGGAAACCGAACGTCGGTAAGAGTTCGCTCGTCAATGCACTCGCGGGCTTCGAGCGCGCCATCGTCAGCGCGACGGCGGGCACGACCCGCGATCTCCTTTCGGTCGACGTGACTTTCGAGGGCTGGCCGTTTCGGCTTCTCGATGGCGCGGGGCTTCGCGACACGGATGACCCCATCGAGAAAGAAGGGGTCCAGCGAATCCTTGCGGAAATAGAACTGGCGGACCTGCGAATCGAAGTCGTTGATCTCACGGAGGACCCCGATCGGTTCAAATCGACCCAGGCGGACCTCGTCATTGGGGGTAAAGGGGATGCCCCCTCTCATTGGAATGCCAAGCAGCGGGATTCGCTCGACGGGATTGTCTCCGCTCGAACAGGTGAAAGTCTCGACGAGTTGATTCGGATGATCGTCAAGCGGCTCATTCCGGTAGAACCAAGCCCGGGGCAAGCCATCCCCTTCACGGATCGGCAGCGCCAAGAGCTTCGGCAACTCATAGCCCTCCCCTCGTGAAGCAAAGGATCGGCGTGATGCCTTCGTTCGATTTCGTCCTTGCCAGTTCTTCCCCTCGGCGACGAGCCCTCTGCGAAGAGGCGGGCTATCAGTTTCTCGTCGATGCTAGCCAAGTTGATGAGCCGAGGCCCAACGCCCATGATGACCCCGAGGGGTACGCCATGCTGACCGCGTGGGTGAAAGCTCGCGATGTCGCGGAGCGCCATCCCGACGAATGGGTCGTCGGGGCCGACACCATCGTGGTCGGCGAACAACGAATTGTAGGGAAGCCCTTCGACCGCGACGATGCGGAGAACATTCTGCGGTCGCTCATGGGGACCGATCACCGTGTCATCACGGGTCTGTGCATCGTGCTCCCTCAGAGTAAGGGTTCGCTTGTCGACGCGGTCACCAGTTGGGTCCACATGAAGATGCTGACGCCTGAACAACTTCGCGAGCATCTAGACTCCGGGCGATGGGAAGGGAAGGCAGGTGCCTACGGAATCCAGGATCGAAATGATCCCTTCGTCACCCTTTCTTCAGGAAGCGGAAGCAACGTGGTCGGTTTGCCCATGGAGCGGCTGGCCGAGCTGCTTTCGACTGCTCGCCAAGCGGTCGGTCGGAGTTGAAGCAACGACCGGCTGCACTACCAATAGACAGAGATGCTGATGTTCCCGCGGGGAAAGCTGCGGGCGATTCGACCAGCGGGGCCGATTCGCGAGTTGAACTCGACCCCTTGCCTCCGCGGTGAGCGGCTTTCGTACTCTGAAAATCGAGAGTTCGCTCCTGCCGAACCGTGTACCTTTGAAAAGATCACCCCCTGGTAAAGAGGCCGCCATGGCGACCAAGATCAAGTTTCCCTACACGATGCACTGCCCCAAATGCAAGGCTCCGCTGAAGATCAAGGCGCCGAATCTCGTGGGGACGCGAATCAACTGCCCTAAGTGCAAAAAGAAAATTGATGTTGTGACGCCCGACGAAGATGCTCACATCTCTTACGGCGTCGAAGCGGCGCCCGAACCCGAGGTGGAACCCGAACCGACCGAAGAGGAAATCGAAGCCCGCATCAAAGAAAAGAAGAAAAAGAAACTGGTCGACGCCATGAGGCAAGTTTGGTTTTGGTTGACCGTGATCTTCTTAATGGTCCTCGTGGGTCTCGGCGTTTACGTCATCTTCACGTACGCGATCGTACCGTTCGCCGATGAAGATCTCAGCGTTCCTTCCGAAGGAAAAGGTCCGGGCCTCAAAGAGTTCCAATAATGTCTCGCGCCGGCCGGGGCCTTCTCGGCTCACGGCATCACGGCTGGCCAATCGAGAAAAGATGTTTCTCCCCTCGCAGGAAGAGATTCCCCTGCGAGATTGCCATGCTCGAGAAAACCCCCTCGCCGAGTTCGTTGTTCGCGGTGATTTGAAATTCGCCGGCGTTCTGAAGGACGATGGTCTTTCCTTCATCGTCGGATATGTAGACATGTCCATCCCCACCGACGATCGATCCGGACACATGGCTTGAAACCCTCTTTTGCGAGAGAAGCTTTCCGGTGATCGGCTCGTAGCAGGAATACATTCCGTCATCGGACACGATGTGAAGCCAATCGCCGTACATCAGGGGCGAGGGAACGTAGGGAATGCCGCGGTGCGTCCGCCAGACGATGTGCGAATCGGTGATATTGCCCGAACCCCCCTTCCGAATGGCGAGAAGATGCCTTTCGGGGTATCCCCCCAGCGCGAAAAGAAGATCTCCTTTTTCAACGATGCTGGCGACCATCTGTTCGCTCGGCCCGTCGGCCCACCAAATTCTTTCGCCGGTCTGAGCGTCGAAGCCGCTGGTCAGCAAGCTGCCCGTCAGGATGATCTGGTCGCGTCCCTGAATCGAAAGGATTCTAGGCACCGAGTAGGAACGGGTCTTGTTGACACGGGGAACTCGCCAGACGACTTTTCCGGTGGCACGATCGAGCGCCGCCAGGAACGATTCGCCGTCGTGGTCGCCGTTAATGATGATCCAGTCTTTGTAGAGGACCGGGCTCAAGCAGAATCCATGTTTCGAGGAGAACGGACCCGGCCGGCTCTCCCAGATTTGCTGACCGTTAAAGTCGTAAGCCGCCACGTACGTTTCGTCCTGATCGAGAAACGTCACAAATACTCTGGTCCCGTCGCAGAGCGGGGTCGAGGAGGCAAATGTGTTGAGATGATGAATCGGTTCCAGCGGTGCATGAATCACTATTTGGGTCCAAACGATTTGGCCGGTCTTCCGATCGATCCGGAGCAGCAGTCGATCTTGGGCAGTCTCGTCGGCCGAGAGGAGAAAGATCGCGTCGCCGACGACGATGGGAGAGGAATGCCCGCGGCCGGGAATCGCCGACTTCCAGCGAATTCCGTCGGTGGGTGACCAATGGGTAGGAAGTTTACTCTCTGCACTAACGCCGTCGGCCCGTGGGCCTCGCCAGCCGGGCCAATCTTCCGCGCTTGCCCAACTGGAAAAGCTGGCACAGAAGATCAGGACCGTCATAGTCGCTAGCACTGATGGGAATCGGCCCATGTCCAGCTCTCCTTTCATCGAGCGTTGACGCACGGTGGAAGCGTCAGTTGCCGATGAGAGTAGCATCTTGGTGGGCGGGTTGACAGTCTCATTCAATGGAGACGCCAGCGCGGGGTTTTCTCCAGAAGAAGGCTTCGAGTTTACCGGGCCGAGTTCCCTTTCAGACTTTTGTTGAAACAGGGGCTGAAGGAAACTCACGAAGTTGTCTATACTCGCAGAGGTGGGTTGGGCTGATGAAACCGAACGGCTTGCCAGGCGATTCCACGATTCGTCTTCATGCGGCGGAAGAAATCAACGGGGTGGGAAGAAACAATCTTCCGGAACCGGTCGGTTCGGCCAGGGGGAACCGCCCGATGCCGAGTGTCTTGGCGATGGTGCTCGCTGGTGGAAAAGGAACTCGGCTCGAGCCGTTGACGCGCGACCGCGCGAAACCGGGCGTCCCGTTCGGCGGCCAATACCGCATCATCGATTTTGTCCTTTCGAACTGCATCAACAGCGGCCTGCGAAGGATTTTGCTCCTCACGCAATACAAGGGAGCCAGCCTCGATCGGCATGTGAATCTTGGCTGGCGGTTTCTTTGCCGAGAACTGGGAGAGTACGTCGACGTCATTCCCCCTCAACAACGAGTTGGCGAACAGTGGTATCTCGGCACCGCCGACGCCATCTACCAGAACATTTATTCGATCGAGCAAGAGTGCAGCGATTACACCTTGATTCTAAGTGGTGATCACATCTATCGGATGGATTACCGCCCGATGATTGAACAGCACCTAGAGAACAAAGCCGACCTGACCATCGCGACGCTGCCGGTACAGATCGCGGAGGCCCGCGGGTTCGGCGTTCTGGAATGCGACAACCAGTCGCGCGTCGTCGGCTTCGAAGAGAAGCCCGTCCGCCCGAAGACCATCCCGGGCCAGCACGACATGGCGTTGGCATCAATGGGAATCTACATCTTCACGACTTCGGTGATGTTCGAACGCCTTTGCCAGGATGCCATCAAACAGACGAGCTCGCATGATTTCGGCAAAGACATCATCCCCAACATGATTCGCGAGTCGCGGGTCTTTTCTTACCCCTTCACCGAGGAGGGTGGTCAGGGAGGCTACTGGAAAGATGTCGGCACCATCGACAGCTATTACCAAACAAGCATGGATCTATTGCAATCAAGCCCTCGACTTGACCTATACGATCCGGCTTGGCCTTTCCGGACTTCGCCCACGCACGCCGCCCCACCCAAATTCATCTCTTCGCCGGCCGAGGATGGCCAACGAATCTCTCGCGGGCAGGCGATCGACAGCATGGTTTGTCCGGGTAGCGTCGTGGATGGTGGACAAATCGAGCGAAGCATCCTCTCACGACATGTTCGTGTCGGACGCGGCTCGATCATTGAAGACTCGATCATCTTCGAGAATGTCGAGATCGGCGAACATTGCCGAATCCGTCGGGCCATCATCGATAAAGACAACGTCATCCCTCCTGGAACGCAGATCGGCTACGATCCGGTGTTCGATCGCCAACGAGGCTTCACCCTCTCTGATAATGGTTTGGTGGTGGTTCCAAAGGGAGAAGCAATCGAGGCGTTTCTGGGAGATGTCAGTCGCCGGCGTGTTTCCTAACGGGACAGGGTCACGATGAATCGAGCCCTCGCGTCACCCCCTGTTGTTCGTTGGCCATTCGTCCTGGCCGGGATCGGTTTGGTTCTCGCGGCGGGCTCGATCCTCTTTCTGACGGCGACCGCGATCCCGCTTGGGATCGTCGGGGAATGGGTTTGGAACCGCTCCCCCGTCCCTCCGACAAGCCTTACTTCCTGGTTGATACCGGCAATCGCGTCAGGACTCTATTTGGTCGTTTTTGTCGCGGGTGACCGTCTGATCGATCGCGCATGGTGGATCGGGCGGGCGGCTCTTCTGTTGATGTTGTTGGGAGTCGCGGCTTGTTGGCAGCGAGCCGCGATGGATCTTCCTTCACCTCCACTGGGCATGGAGCGATTCGCCCCTGCGCTTTTTTTTGAATCAACATCGGGATACTTCGCGCGGGCCCGACAGATCGATCGACCCGACGAGTTTCTTCGTGGCTACAAAGAATGGGTTTCGAAGGCTGATTCCTTTCATCAAGGAACCCATCCCCCAGGATTGATCCTTTTCTTTCGCGGGCTGCTGACTTGGTTTCAGCGCGAACCCGCGCTGGCCGACACGATCGAACAATGGTCGCCCGCCAGACTTCGCGATGGACTCGAAGCGATCGGCCAACCACTCGCTCCGGCCGATCGCGCGACACTTCTTTTCGCCAGCCTTCTCACTTGGGCCCTTTCGCTGGCAACCGGGCCGTTGATTTATGCGACGATTCGACAGGGATATTCTCCGCGAGCCGGCTGGTGGGGGGCGGCCCTTTGGTCGGTCTTGCCTGCTGGCCTATTCTTCCTTCCCTTGGCGGATGTGCTTTTTCCTTTCTTAGCGATGCTGACTTGGCTTTTGGTGATCCTCTCGTTTCGCGCCCGGATCGGATTGCTCGCAATCCTTGCGGGGGCGATCGGAAGTGTCGGTCTTTTTCTGAGCCTCGCCTTTGTGGTGGTCGGCGCCATCGCCGGCGCCATCGTGTTGAGCGAAGCGGTCGCCAAAAAAGAGTATCGCCGAGGCATCATCACGATCGCCTGCCTGCTTGCTGGGCTTGCGCTTCCCATGGAAGCTCTTTTCGAGAACTACAAAATCTCGATGATCGAGGTCTGGCAGATCAACCTGGCCAAACATGCCGGCTTCTACACGGCCATGCCGAGGTCGTACTTCCCCTGGCTGGGGATCAACCTCGTGGAATTGGCGATGATGACCGGCCCGAGCCTGTTCGTCGTGGCGCTGGCATGGGGTTTTCGAAGCGGGTGGCACTTCGGGCCGACCAGTCCAGATCGGTTGGTGACGATCTGGCTGGTGGTTTTAATCGCACTGGATCTCAGTGGCCGCAACCGCAGCGAAGCAGCCCGATTATGGCTGTTCCTCACCCCTGTGGTCCCGGTCGCCAGTGCGTGCTGGGGGGGGCAATCGGGCTCGGCAGGCGCTCTCGCCATGAGGGTGGTGTTGATCTTGTTCGCGATGGTCGGCACACTCGTTCTTTTAGGTTGGGTCGAACCTCTTCTCCCTGTCGTGCTGAGTCCATAAACGGAATTGTCACGGGTCCGTTTGGACCGGATCGCCACGACGCAGCCGGGACAAGTGAGCCGGTCGCCCGGCCGAACCTTCACGTGGTCGCGGGGATCTCTTGACCCCCTTCGGCCAATTGCGTAGTCAACTGATCTATCGGGCAACAAAAAATGGGCTTTTGTCATTTTTTCGTGACTGGCAAACAGTCCATGGTGCGAATAGGAAATCGGTGCGTCACGGGTTAGTCAACGACGGGATTCGTGTGGATCCACGCGTTGTCGATGGGATGAGGGTCGCCAATGACGGTTGCGATGAAATGGATTCGACGATCTTCCGACGGTCTTAGGGCAAGCACCGTCGCCGGGCATTGGGCCCGTCTTGGTAGAACCGTGCCCGTCCAAACGGTCGGTTCACCCTGGGCTCGTCATCCCGATGACGAAGACGAAGAGCCCGAAGAGTTAGAGGGAGACGCCGACGAAGACGAATTCGACGACTTCGATGATGAAGAAGACGACGATGATGACGATGCCGACGACGATGAAGAGGTCGATGACTTCGAAGATGAAGACGAACTCTTCGAAGAAGACGAGGAATTAGATCGCGAATTCGACGACTCTTTCGATGACGACGACGAATTCGACGAAGATGAAGAAGCAGACGAAGCCGACTAGCTTGGCCGTTGATTCGGCGAGCTTGCGTCGGAGCATTCGCGGTCGACATGACAAAATCATGCCGATGTGCGGGCCTAAAGGTCCTTACGAGACTTACACGGGGTCGAAACGGTCCTTTCGTTTCGCCCCGTATCCAGCTCCGAGGGTGATCGTGGACCCGGGGCAGGAAATGGGACCAGAGGAGATCCTCCGCTGAAACGCCGACCGCTGTTGGCACGCTGGCTGGGTCGCAACTGGGCCAGGCTCAGCTATGCTCGGATGGTCGAACCCTTTTGGCTAGAAACCAATCACATCGATATTCGAATCCCTGGCCTGGATCCTCGACTCGAGGGTCTGACGGTCTGCCAACTCAGCGACCTGCACCTTTGCCGAGCCGTCCCCGCTTCTCACCTTCGCCAAGCCATCGACCGAACGCTTCGTTTGAAACCCGATCTGATCGCCTTGACGGGGGATTACGTCCACGCGGGTTTTCATTATGTCGATGCGGTGGCTCAATTGGTGGGGCAGCTCCGCGCCCCGCTGGGGGTATTTGCGGTCCTGGGAAATCACGACTACTCGATCCGGGTTTATGGGGGCAAGCCTCGGTTTCCTCGTCTGAAGGAGGCCGTCGAATCCGCTTTAACCCAGCATGGGATCGAGGTGTTGCGTAACGAGCACCGACTTAGGACCTATCAAGGGGCGACGCTCGCGGTGGCCGGCGTCTGCGATCTCTGGAGCGGCGAAGCGGATTTACCCAAGGCCATCCGAGGCATCTCGCCAGATGTCCCGCGAATTGTTTTGGCCCATCACCCGCGAACAGTCGACCAGGCGGCGGGGAAGCGGTGCGATCTCATCTTGAGTGGACATACGCACGGTGGTCAGGTGGAACTGGGGGAAGGTCCCTGGAGCCGATTTAAGCCTCAGCTCGGTTCGGGCCTGTTTTATCATGACTCAGGATACCTTTATGTTCACAAGGGAATCGGCTACACGCTCCGGTTTCGGTTTCGGGTTCGGCCCGAGATCGCGATCTTCCGACTGAGCCGGTGGGACAAGTCGGATAAGTTAGAGGTCTTGTGACCTGTTTGCCGGTTCTCGATAAGGTGAGACTCGCCTAGAGAAGCTTTCCCCCCTTGGAATTTGCCTTCTCCCTGCCCTATACTCGCGCATGGCATATGACAGGGGGTGGACACTCTACCCCCGACCCCGGAGGATTGATCGATGAGTCAATACGAGGAAATCAGCGGTCCCGAAGGTCTGCTTCCTGAATGGCCGGTCAATCTGGTGCGGGAATTCTCGCGAGAAAGCCAGGTCGATTTCGAGATCAACTTTTATCGCAGCATCCTCGAAGCTGACCCGAACTATGCCGAGGTTTTGCGGGTGCTGGCCAGCAATCTAGCCGCCAAGTCCCTGCACGAAGAGAGTCTCGAAATTGATCAAAGGCTTGTTCGTCTTCGGCCTCACGATCAAGTCGCTCTCTATAACTTGGCGTGCAGCTTCTCGATGGTCGGGATGATTGATCTCTCCCTCGAGTATCTCCGCCGATCGATCGACTCGGGCTACTGCGAATTCAAGTACATGCAGTACGACGATGACCTGACAGCACTTCGCCAGGATCCCCGTTTTCATGAACTTCTCATCGAGCTGGGCATCACCCCCGAGCCCGAATTCTAAGTCGCCCCTTCAAAGGCTCCCAACGCCGATGCCGACCGGTACGGGCGTGGGTTGCCGACTCGATTCGATCGTTCCTCCTTGTTTTTTCTCGCGCCATGGCGACGTCTCAGCCGGACTGTCCGCTTCCGGGCGAAATTCTCCCTCCCTAGGATGGAATGAATTCCATGGACCTATTGGTCCGATTCCGGCATCATCCCATGATGGAAAACGCCAAGGACTGGAAGAGATGGTTTCCATCTCGTTCCCCTCGTTAACGTCGGCAACAAGTCCCGTGGTCGAACCTAGAGGAAAACCATGTCTCCCAAGAGAAACGAATCGCTTGAACTCTATGAAGATGACATCGCTTACTTGAAAGAAATGGTCGTGAAGTACAACCTGGCCGACATCGGCAAAGCCGTGCGTTGTTTGGTCAATCACGCCAAAGAGAAAGCCGAGCAAGAGAAGGACATCTTCGACACCATTCGCTGCCATCACTGCTAAGAAAACTTACCGATGACGCGAGATGTGACATTGCAGAAGGACCAACCGTTGATCAATCATCGGACTTGTTCGATATCGTCGGCAACGAGCGCACGCCGATCCCATTCGGGAATGACTTGGAGAATGATCACCTTGCCGGTGTTGTTCGCGGGACTGACCACAGGTTGTAGCCCTGCCAGTCCCGCACCGGCAAGCGACACGGGCAAGCCAGTCAAACCACCCCATCGCGATACCGTCTCGGCCCTGGGACGCATCGAACCGGGCGAAGGGGTCATCATCATCACCGGCACCATCGGCGACCGAGTCAAAAAGGTTCTAGTCAAGCCAGGCCAAATCGTGCGAGCCGGCGAACAGGTCGTCGAATGCCTCGGCGAAGGCGTCCTTTCCAAACAGTTGGAAGTCGCTCGCGGAAAACTCGAACAGGCTCGCGACATGGTCGACAAAGAGAAAAAGCACGCTCAGGCCCTGCTGGCCGAGACGGAATTGGCGAAGCGACGCCCCGCCGAGATCGTCCCCATCCAGATTGAAGCTCAGGATGCCGAGATCAAGGTTGCCGAGAATCAGTTACAGCAGGCCGAGCGGGATCTCGAGAAACTCCCGAAGAACTTGCCCCAAGCAGAGATCGATCGGCAAACGCTCGTGGTCGATCGATATCGCGAACAACTCCGGGGCTTTCGCGCGAAGCTTCGCGTCATGGAGAAAGAAAAAGAGATCAACCAACTGGCAGCGGAAAAAAAATACGACAGCACCAAGGCTGGCCTGGATAAGTCGCTGGCACTGATCGATGTCAGTGGAGCCGAGCGACAAGTTTCCCTCATCGAGGCCGAACTCGCCCGGGCCACCGTGCTATCCCCCGTCGATGGACAGATTCTCGAAGTCAACATTCAAGCGGGTGAAACCATCGGGCAGCGTCCCATGATCACACTCGGACAAAATGATGTCTTCTACGTCATCGCGGAGGTCTACGAAGCAGACATCGCTCGGGTAAAGGTTGGCCAGAAGGCGACCATCACCAGCTTGGCCCTGGCGGAGCCTCTCGAAGCGACGGTCGATCGCATTGGTTCGATGGTCAAACGGAACGAGGTCCTGGGCCTGGATCCGACCGCTCGACTGGATACGCGCGTCGTCGAAGTTCGCCTGCGTCTCGATAAGCCGGGCGTCGCGCCGCAGCGGATCGGAATGCAAGTCGATGTCATGATCGCGACACCGGCCGCGAGTCCCTGATGCTAAAAATTGCTTGGCAGAACGTGACGCACAAAAAGTGGCGCGCCCTTGCTTCCTTGGGAGGGGTCGCGTTCTCTATCCTGCTGATGTTCATGCAATTTGGAATCTTCTCCGCCGCCGAGAATAGCGCGGACATTGTCTATCGCGCGATTGATTTTGATCTCGTCCTAACCAGTCCACAATACGTTTTCATGGTCAACGCCGGGACCCTTTCTCGCGATGTTGCCGAGCGCGTCAAAGATGTTCCAGGCATCGAGTCGGCCAAGCCTTTGTTTGCAAGTTTCACGCTGATTCGAAGTCTCGAGGACAAGCTCAGGCGGGGTATTCTTGTGCTCGGCATCGATCCTGATGATCCGCCGATGCTTGACCCGGCGATCCAACAGCAAGCCAGTCTGCTGCAACGTCCAGACACCGTCTTAATGGATAGCGAAGCTCGCGGCGAATTCGGCCCGCGCGAGGTTGGTTCCACTGTCGATATCGGCTCGGGCCACGCCGATATCGTGGGAAGTTATAAGCTCGGCACCGGGTTCATCGCGGGAGCCGACGCCCTCGTGAGC
The DNA here is from genome assembly GCA_019753235.1 of bacterium. Lineage (GTDB taxonomy): Bacteria > Planctomycetota > Planctomycetia > Kolteriales > Kolteriaceae > JAIELF01. The sequence continues at coordinate 73,260 of JAIELF010000006.1, read as the reverse complement.
GACTTGACCTATTGTCGACTGCTTCCTGGTCGGCAGGTCGATCGCCCCAACCTGATCTTCCTTCGCGTGAAGCCTGGCCAAGAGATCGACCGGGTGGCGCATCGCCTGAGCGTGGCATTGGGACCCGACGTTCGTGTTTGGACCCGTCCACAAATCACCGCCGCTGAGGTCAATTACTTCGTCAACATCAAGCCGATCGGCATCATGTTCCGTGCAGGGGCAGTCGTCGGTTTCATTGTCGGCGCGGTGACTCTCTATCAGATCCTCTCGACCCAGGTTTCAAGCCATATCAAAGAACTCGCCACGATGAAAGCGATGGGATATAGCGACTCGGCCGTGTACTTGTTGGTGGTGACTGAAGGGTTCATTTATGCCCTGGTCGGTTTCGTGCCGGCGTACGTGGGGGGCTTGCTGCTGTACAAGATTCTTCGCGATGCCGCCAAGGTTCCCGTCTGGATGACGTTCGACCGAGCTGCATTGGTCCTCACGCTGACGCTGGTGATGTGTGCCGCCTCCAGCATTCTCGCCGCCAGGCGAGTTCGAACCGCCGACCCCGCGGAGCTCTTCGCATGATCGGTAACGCCAACCGCGTCCCACTGACGTGGTACATGCTGACCCATCGCAAGAGCAGACTTCTCTTAGCGATGATGGGGATCGCGTTCGCGGTTCTTTTGATGTTCATGCAGCTCGGATTTTTAACCGGGCTCTTCGACAGTCAAACCCTAGGCATTCGCCTGTTCGATGCCGACCTCCTCATGGTGAATCGAACGAAGCACAACCTGACACTGGAAGAATTCTTTCTGGAAAAAAGGATCATCCAAGCCCGCGATGTTCCGGGCGTCGCCCGCACGACAGGCGTCTCGATGGACAGCACGCTTTGGCGACATCCTCAGACCGGTCGACAAGATGTCATTCGCGTGATCGGCATCGATCCAGATCATCCACCCTTTCTTTTGGACGAAGTTGTTGCGCAGTCAAGCTTGCTGCACGAGCCGATGACGATTCTATTCGACCGGGGCTCTCGAAGTTTCTTTGGAACGCCGGTCGCCGGCAACGAGGCCGAGCTTGGTGCTCGCCGGGTTCGCGTTCTAGGAACGTTCAATCTCGGAGCCGACTTTAAGATGGACGGAAACGTTCTGGCTAGTCAATCAACCTACCGTGCGCTGTTCCCACTATCGGCGCCCGACCAGATCTCTGTCGGCTTGATCCGATTGAAATCGGGCGAGTCACCGGCCAAGGTTCAGCAAGCCATTCGCGACGCCTTGCCCAGCGACATCGACGTCTTCACGATTGACGAGTACGATCAGATCGAGCGAAGATTCTGGTCGAAGATGACGCCAACCGGTTTCATTTTCACGCTGGGGCTGATCGTTGGGTTCGCCATCGGCGTGATGATCTGCTACCAGATTCTTTACAACGAGATCAACGACCACTTGCCTCAATTCGCCACGCTCAAGGCAATCGGTTTTAGCAATGGTTACCTTGTCGGCGTCGTCTTGAAAGAAGCGATCCTGTTGGCGGTTTTGGGACTTGTCCCCGCTCTTTTCGCCAGCCAGGCCTTCTATTCGATCATGACGCAACTGACGGGGCTTCACATGGAACTCACCCTTATGCGAATCGTCTTAGTCTCGGTGTTGACCGTCGTGATGTGCGTCATCTCTGGATTGATCGCCGTCGGTCGCGTCATGAAAGCAGACCCCGCGGAGGTCTTCTGATGAATCCATCGACTGATTTTGTGCCCGAATTTGATGGAGCGCCGCTCGTCTGGTGCGACCAGGTCAACCATCATTTCGGCTCGGGCGAGAATCGCAAACAAGTCTTGTACGATGTACGACTGCGTGTCTGGCCGGGTGAACTGGTCATCATGACCGGGCCGTCCGGTTCGGGAAAAACGACGCTCTTAACGCTCATCGGTGGACTCAGGTCAGCTCAAGATGGGCGTATGACGGTCCTGTCGCGACAGATGACCGGCTTATCGCGAAACGAGTTAGTCGCCGTTCGCCGAGGGATCGGCTTTATCTTCCAAGCGCATAATCTTTTTGAATCACTCACGGCGTTGCAGAACGTTTGCTTACCGCTTGATTTGTTAGAGATTCCGAAAGAAGAAAAGGTCCGCCGAGCAAGTGAGATACTCGATCGGCTCGGAATGGGTCATCGACTCCAATACAAGCCAGAGGCACTTTCGGGCGGGCAGCGTCAACGGGTGGCCATCGCACGGGCGCTCGTCGCCAAACCCAAGCTGATCCTTGCCGACGAACCGACGGCGGCGCTCGATAAAGAACGAAGCCGAGACGTGGTCGACCTGTTGCAAGAATTGGCTCACAAGGATGGTTGTTCGATCTTGCTCGTCACCCATGACAATCGAATCCTTGATGTTGCCAGCCGGATCGTGAATATGGTCGATGGGCGCGTCGCCACCGATATCGACGTGCAGAACTCGATGGCCACTTGTGAATTCCTTTCGCGCGTCGATGTTCTTTCGAAGCTTCCCCCAGCCACGCTGGCCGAGCTCTCGCAGAAAATGATGGAAGAACGATTTCCTGCGGGATCCTGGATCATTCGTCAAGGAAATGAGGGGGATAAGCTCTATTTGATGAAGTCTGGATCCGCCGAGGTTGTCAAAGAGGAACTCGGCAAGATGCAGACACTTCGCCAATTGACCCCCGGCGATGTGTTCGGCGAAATTTCTCTTATCACCAACCGTCCGCGCACCGCGTCGGTTCGAGCGGTCAACGACATTCATTGTCTTTCGCTCACGAAGGAGGACTTCGATAAAGCGATGGACACCAGCCAGTCGTTCAAGGACCGCCTGCTGCAAGTCTTCTTCAGTCGGCGCTTCCAAGGTGGAATCGATATCCCATTGCGGTAAAACGTCGAAAATCGTCCATAGGATGACCCGATCATCCCTTTTCGAAGAGATACAAGCGACCTCTTTCCCGCTCGGCTATACTTGAAGCGAGTTGAACTCAGAAAGAGGGATCGAGGGAATTCCCTTGTGACTGGTGTGCACTCCCATTCGCCCCGGGGCTAGGCGCTCTCCATGAATGAATTTCTCACCGACGACGCTCGGCCGGCTCGCCGACCAACGCTTTCTCGAATTGTGACGCCGACGCAGATCGAGCCGTCGCAGCGGGCGCGAATGTATGAACTTCTATCGCATCACTACGAGAACGTCTCTCCGACCAAGTTCGAAGCGGATCTCGACGATAAAGACTCGGTCGTCTTGATCGAGGATGATCTGCAGAGGATCCAAGGCTTCACCACGTCACGCGTGCTGTGGAGTGTCGACGAGGACCCGCCCGTCGCCGCCGTCTACTCGGGTGACACCCTCCTGTCACCAGACTACATGGGTGAAAGGGCTTGGCTATCGACGTGGGCAAAGCACACCTTTGGATTGGCACGCCAGCTCTCGGCCGAGCATGTCTATTGGGTCTTTGCCGCCTCCTCCCACCGTGCTTACCAGTTTCTTCCAGGTTTTTTTCGAGAATATTATCCGCACCCAGATCGGCCGACCCCCGTGCCGATTCGGCGGATCTTGCAACAGTTCATCGCGCAGAAGTTCCCCGAGGGATACGACCCCGTTCGCGGCATCATCTCGGGCCCCGCCTGCACGCCGTACCGCAACCCCGAACTTGTCGCCCGAACTTGGTCCCGCGATGATCGCGTCGCCCGGTTCTTTGCCTCGCAAAACCCCGATTTCCTCTCCGGGAACCTCCTGGCATGCATCACGGAAGTCTCCCCGGACAACGTGACGGCCGTCGGGAAAAGAGTTCTGGGAAGCGCAATCCGCTCGGCCGACGCATCCTGAGAAACCGATTGAATCGATAAATCGATCGTTATCAGATGTTTTCTCGGGCCTGTCGCGAACCGGTCGATCTTTCGATCGCATCGGCAATGCTGTAAACTTAAGAGAGCGGATCTGTTTGACGCCGCTACACCAATCTTTCAGGAAACTGTCGGTTGAATCAACCTACTGCCGGCCCCACTGCGGAACTTGCCGCGACCCACAAGCTACCCGACCCGTCTGGCCGGATGCTTCGGAGTGTGTCGGTGGTAATTCCATGCCTCAATGAGATGGAGGTACTGTTCAAGCTTTTCGATCGGCTCGAGAAGGAGATCGCTCATTGGTGTGAAAACTATGAAGTGATTCTCGTCGACGATGGATCGACGGACGAAACCTGGTCGATCATTCAAAATATCCATGCTCGCAATCCTCGCTGGAAAGGGATTCGCCTCGGTCGCAATTTCGGGCATCAGTTAGCGCTTCGAGCGGGGCTACAAGCATCAAGCGGCGATGTCGTCGCGGTCCTTGATGCCGACCTCCAAGACCCACCCGAGGTTGCGGGCCAGATGATCGGTCAATGGAAAGAGGGATTCGATGTTGTCGTTGGCGTGCGGCGTCACCGAAAAGAAGGCCCGCTTAAACGCTCGCTGTATTTCTCATTTTATCGGCTCTTGTCGCTGATTGCCGAGCTTGATCTGCCGCTGGACGCGGGGGATTTCTGCGTGATGGATAGGCAAGTGGTCGATGTGATCGTGCAGATGCCCGAGAGTCGGCCTTTCATTCGTGGCTTGCGAAGTTGGGTCGGGTTTCGTCAATCGCTTTTTCCGTACGAACGAGCCGCCCGTCAAGCCGGCCAAACGAAGTACTCGTATTGGAAGTTGATGAAGCTTGCTGCCGACGGTGTCCTGAGCAACTCCCGAATTCCACTCCATTTCGCCACCGTGTTCGGGGCGCTGGTTTCGGTGATCGCGTTCCTCGGTGCGGTCCTAACGCTGGCCATTCGAATGGCGCCGGCAACCTTCAAGCAATGGGGAGTCGAATACGTCCCCGGGACCGCCTCGGTGATTATTTCCCTCCTATTCATCGGCGGCGTACAGCTCTTTTGCATGGGAATCATCGGAGCTTACGTCGGTCGGATTCATGAAAACGTCATGAGGCGACCACTCTGGAGTGTCCGGCAAACCCTCGGCGTCGAGCGAGATCGTTTAACCTGATCCCGACGGCCACCGGGAGTTCGCGTCCAATAGCAAACGGGCGATGTCACCAACAGGACCGACCCGACTGTCGCCCCATAAATCCGGGCTCGTCGCCGCCGCGTGAAACGACGAAGGTTTCATGAACATCCGCCGATAAGCCATCGACCGAGCGCGCTTTGGCGGTTATCGCCCCAAAAATTCACCCCTCGGTTGGCTGGCGATGTGGATAGGTTGCACTACCATACGGTGGAATCAGTTTGAATGGGCGGGAAATCAGTTCAACAGGAGAATGCGGATGAGAAAGCTACTTTCAACGGCGATGCTGGGTCTGGTTGCTACCGCCGTTCTGGCGGAGGAGACCCCCAAAGTGCTCAGTTTTTCTGCGAAAACCATTACCGGCGAGAACGTCGACCTGACCAAGTACAAGGGAAAGGTTCTGCTGGTCGTCAATGTGGCCAGCTATTGCGGCTACACCAATCAGTACGAAGGCCTGCAAGCCCTCCATGAGAAGTATGGAGATAAGGGCTTGGCAGTTCTCGGCTTCCCTTGCAACCAGTTCGGTAAACAAGAGCCCAAATCGGAAGGCGAGATTCAGGAGTTCTGCAAGACGAAGTTCAAAGTCGGTTTCGATATGTTCTCTAAAGTCGATGTCAACGGCGACGAGGCCTGTGATCTCTACAAGCATCTGACGAGCAAAGAGAGCGACCCTGACTTTGCTGGCCCCGTGAAATGGAACTTTGAAAAGTTTCTCATCTCGAAGGATGGCAAAATTGTCGGCCGATATCGGTCGGCTGTTAAACCGGAATCGACCGAGCTGACTAAGGCGATTGAAACCGAACTCGGCAAGTAAACCTGATTCGCAATCAGCAATAAAAGCGAAGATCCCCTGACGAGAGGCTTCTCCCGCAGGGGATCATCTGTTTCTTGCCAGAGAGGTGTCGCCTTACTTTTCGTTCCCGCCGCCGGCGGAATCGGAACCCGGCGCGGGCATTCTCGCCGTCATCAGTTCAAGCACGATCCTCGACAACTGGTGAGCACTGGGCCCTTCCAGGAACTTGGCCATGGGGATATTCACCCCGAGGCTAGACTCGATTCCATTCTTCAGTTCGATCGCCATCAATGAATCCAAACCGAGCGTGTTCATCGGCTGCTCGGGATTGATGCGGGCAGCATCGAGTTCCATCACCCGCGCGATCTGATCGACGAAATAGCTCTGCAGCATTTCGAGACGATCCTCGTGAGGGGTATCGAGAAGTCGTTGACGAAGCTCGTCATCTCCCTCGGCTTTCTTGCTGGCTTGTCCCGCCAATTCCGAAAACATGGCCGGCGGACCGTCGGGATAGAGAGCCAGCATCGTGGGCCAATCGATATCGGCCACCGTCACCTGCGTCGCAAACGTTTCGAGAAGTTTCTCAAGGACTTCGATCGCTTGAGCTGGTTTCATCGGCGCGATGCCGCGAGCGGTCAGTTTGTCCTCGCCTAATCGAGCAGCCATGCCCACCTCGGCCCAGGGGCCCCAGTTGATGGACAAGGCTGGCAAACCCATCGATCGACGATGCTGGGCCAATCCATCCAGGAAGGCGTTGCCAGCAGCGTAGTTCGCCTGGCCCGGCGAACCGAGCAGGCTCGCGACCGAAGAGAAGAGAACAAAGTGATCGAGCGGAGCATCGAGCGTAATCTCGTGAAGATTCCAGCCTCCGTCGACTTTAGACCGAAGGACCTTCTCGAATCGATCGCGGTTCTGCTGCGCGAGGACACCATCATCCAGCACACCAGCGACATGGAATACGCCGATCGGCCGAGCCAACAGCGACGGGAGCTTCGCGACCGATTGCTGCAGCGACTCGCGGTCCCCAACATCAGCCATCACGATCGTCGATTGGACACCATCACGCCGAAGCCGAGCGAGCACTTCCTCGGCCGATGGACTGGGTGCCGACCGTCCAAAGAGGACGAGTTGCCGAGCGCCGAGTTGGCTGAGCCATTGGGCAATCTCTAGACCCAGCGCCCCCAATCCCCCGGTAATCCAGTAGGCACCGTCGGCACGTATCATGCCGGCAGCTTCGGGCGAGGAAGTCGACCGAGCGTAGGAGACAACGACCTTGCCGATATTTTTTCGCTGTGCCATGTAGCGGAAAGCCGAGGATGTTTGCTCGGCTGCAAACGTCGTCATGGGCAATGGCCGATACATTCCGCGGTCGAAGAGATCGACGACCTCGAGGAACATCTTTCGTACTTGCGTCGGCTTTTCTCGCATCATCTTGTCGAGATCGATGGCAAAGTACGACAAGTTATTTTGGAATGGATAGAGCCCGATCGCTTTATTCTGGTAGATGTCGGTCTTGCCGATCTCTAGGAAACGACCGTAGGCCCCCAGCGATTCGATGCTCTTCGTGATGGCCTCGCCCGGCAAAGAGTTCAGAACAACATCGACCCCCTTGCCCTGCGTCACCTCGCGAATCTGGTCGGCAAAATCCAGCGAACGCGAGTTGAAGATATGCTTGACCCCAAGCGACCGGAGATAATCACGCTTCTCGTCGCTCCCCGCGGTGGCGAAGACTTCGGCACCGATGGCTTGGCAAATCTGAATTGCCGCCAATCCGACGCCGCCGGCGGCTGCGTGAATGAGAACTCTTTCGCCTGGTTCCACCCGAGCCAGCCAACGAAGGGCATAATGAGCCGTCAAGTACGCGATTGGCACCGCGGCGGCTTCCTCATGCGAGATGGACGCAGGCTTTCGAACAACACCCATCGCGCTTGTGGTCGTGTGACTGGCGAAGCTAAAGGGAGCGATGCCGACCACTTCGTCGCCAATCTCGAACTCCTTCACCGTGGGGCTCTTCGCCACGACTCGACCAGAACATTCGATGCCGATCGGCACCGCGCCGGGCTTCAGGCCGGGATAAAGCCCCATGGCTTTCAGAACGTCGGAGAAGTTCAAACCCGTGGCGGCAACTTCGATCTCGATCTCCCCTTCCCCCGGTGCCGAGCGCGCAAACGATCGATAGGCCAGTCGATCCAACGTCGGCGTGGCACCGACTTCGAGCCGATACGCGCCCGACGCGGGGAGCGTGGTATGCGAACGGTTCTCTTCCTTCGCATCCTGACGAATCAAAGAACCTTCACGTCGAAGTCGAGGAACTCGGCGCTGTTCGCCGCGATAAGAAACCTCTCGCTCGCCGGCGTTACTGCCCAGTTCCGCGAGCAGCGATGATGCATTGACTCCTTCGTCGGCGGCCGGATCGAGATCGATGAGTCTCGTCGGCAAGTCGAGCCGTTCATTGGCAACAACACGGGCCAAACCCCAGACTGCCGTCGCGGCCGGGTCCGTGTCATCCTCGATAAGAACAGACTGCGAACCGCGCGTGACCACAAAGAGCTCGCTGGTCGGTTGATCGATTGCTTGCACTAAATACAGCAGACTGAGCGTCGACGAACGGACCTCCTCTTGCTTGGTAGCGCCTCGGTCGGATCGCAAGCTCCAGGCATGGACAAACCGAGATGGTCCGACCGCTTCGACCAGCTTGCGGTAGTCGGCCGGGTTATTCCAGCGAAGTCGGTAGCCTGAGTTGGTTCGGGCAAACTCACGGCCTGGGACCGCGACGATCGGCTTGATTCCACGCTGCGACAGGAGCGACGCCATCGACATCGTCACCCCTTGATTATCGCCGAGCAGAACCCACGGCCCGCGCGATAATTCTTGATCACCCGCCAGCGAGCTCTCATTCCAAACGACCGAATGAACCCACTGCTCCGAGGTGTGGACCTCGGCACCACTGTGGCGAGCGCCGATTCTTGTCAGGGTGACGCCTAGGAACTCCGCGATGACTCGACCGGCATCGTCGAGAAGATAGATATCTCCCTGCGCGAGCCGAAGGCCTTCTTTGGCAAAATCGGTGTGAAGCTTCGCGTGGACCCACATCTGGGGCTGCGGCGAGGAGAAAAGCCGAAGCTGCGCGACACCCGTGGGAAGGTAAGTTTCGCCGGTACCGCTGGCGACGAGTTCTTCTGGGATGGTTGCTCCCAGCATCTGAATGCATGCATCCATGATCGCCGGGTGGAGTTGGAACTTCGTCAACTCATCCTTCAAAGCCTCGGGGAGTGCCAGCCGCGAAAGTGTCTCCTGCCCTTTTTTCCAGATTTCCTGCGAGACTTGAAAGAGCTCGCCGTACTCCATGCCGCGATCACGAAGTTTGGTGTAGAGGTCGGCTCGATCGTGATAGATGTCGACCTCATCGCGAACATGGGTCGGGATCTCGCGGACCGCCTGCACCGGGTCGGCACTGGTTACCCGCGCGAGAACACCGGCCGAGTGCGTGGTCCATGAAGTCCCCGCCGGTGCATCCGCGGGCAGACTCAGGAACTGGAACGTACTGGTACCAGCGACTTCCGGCGAAACAACAACCTGAATGGCCTGACGCCGGCCTTCCGGAAGAAAAAGAGCCTGCTGAAAATTGATATTCTCGACACGATGAACGCCTGGCCCGAAGACAGCGTGCGCTGCGGCCAATGCGGTTTCGAGATAGGCAGCGCCCGGTAACACAATCGACCCTTGCACCACGTGATGCGCCAGCGACGGAACCCGGCGCGTGCTGAGTTCCCCGGCAAAGACATGGGTCGCCATCGCGAGAGGAACAGGCGAACCCAAGAGAGGATGCGCCGTCGCATCGCTGGTTGCCAGCCAACGAGTCGACTTCTTGTCGGCATCCTCTTCCATCCAAAATCGTTGTCGCTGGAATGGATAGGTCGGAAGCTCGAGCCGGCGGCGCGGGCGACCGGCATCTCGCCGGGCAACATCGATCGGCGTGCCATGGATAAAGAGACTCGAGATGGTCTGGGCCATCACGGTTGAATCGACCGAACCCCGCCGAAGAGAGCCACACCAGAGTTGCTTGCCCGGCTTGACACAGCGACGTCCCATCGCCACCAAGCTCGGATGCGGACCGACTTCTAGATAGACATCGACGCGCGATTTCGAAAGGGCCAACATCCCATCCGCAAATCGAACCGCGCCGCGAGCATGACGCCGCCAATACCGAGCATCAGGGGCTTCTCCCTCCGCGAAAAACGCTCCGGTGACATTCGAAACCAGCGGAATCCGCGCCGGACGATAGGAGATCGTTTGGGCAAATCGTTCAAACTCATCGAGCATCGGCTCGAGCAACGATGAATGGAACGCGTGCGAAACAACCAGTTCTTGCGTCCGAACATCTCCCTCGGCGAACCGCGCGAGCAATTCATCAACGGCCTGTTCGGGCCCCGACACCACCGTGTTCTCGGGTCCATTGATGGCAGCGATATCGACCCTGGCAGAGCCCCTTCTCGGTTCGCCTTCATTCAAGGCAGCGATCGACCGGAGGACATCGGCCTCGCTGGCAAAGATGACGGCCATCTTGCCGCCCGTCGGAAGCTTGCCCATCAACTCTGCCCGCTTGGCAATCAGCGCTAAGCCATCCTCCAGCGACATCACCTCGGCAAAGGTGGCGGCGGCAATCTCTCCAACACTGTGTCCCAGCAAGCTTGTCGGCTCGATTCCCCAGCTTTGCCATAACTTGGCGAGACTATACTCGACCGCAAACAGCGCCGGCTGGGTGTACGTGGTCTCATTCACATCGTTGCTGTCGGCATCAAAAAGAACATCGAGAAGTGGACGAGGAAGTCGACCCGCCAGCAGTCGAGCCGATTCTTCTAGATACGACCGAAAGACCGGCTCAGTCTCAAAGAGATCTTTGGCCATGCCGGCATATTGAGATCCCTGACCCGTAAAGAGCATCGCCATCTTGGGCTTCGATCGAACGCGAACCGGCCCGGTCACCACATTCGGCGACCGACCCGTCTCGACGAAGCTCGTCCATTGGTCCCGTAAGTCGTTGATCGATTCGACGATCGCGGTCGCGCGAAAATCGAACGGCGTCCGGAGTCGAGCAGTCGACCAAGCCCAGTCGGCGGCGGTCGCTTCCGGCTGAGCATCTAGGAGGGCCAGAAAGTTCGCTGCATAGTCGCGAAGAGCATTTTCCGACTGGGCCGACCAAACGACGACATGCTGAGGTCGCTCGGGAATCTCGTTCTCATTCTCTTCGAGGTCAGCCGAGAACCGAGGAGCTTCGAGAATCAGATGTGCATTGGTTCCGCCGAATCCAAAACCGCTCACGCCCGCGAATCGACGATGATCGGCCAAACCAGTCCAACGAACCGGCTCGGTCGTGATTCGCAGCGGCGAACCCTCTAGCTTGATGTGCGGGTTCAGCTTCTGAAAGTTTCTTTGAGGCGGAATGATGCCATGCTTCATCATCAGGACCACGCGAATCAAGCCGGCCACACCCGAAGCGGTCTCCAGGTGACCGATGTTCGCCTTGATCGAGCCGAGATAGCAGACCGGTTCCGATTCGGGTCGACCCGCAACGACATCACGCAAAGCATTGACTTCGATCGGATCGCCCAGCGGCGTTCCCGTGCCATGTGCCTCGATGTAGGTCAGTTCGTTGGCCTTGACGCCGGCCTGTTCCAGAGCAGTCCGGACACATTCCTTCTGAGCGGGGCCGTTGGGGGCCGTGATTCCGGTCGTCTTGCCGTCCTGATTAACTGCAGTCGACCGAAGGATGGCTAAGACAGGATCCCCATCGCGAACCGCATCGGCCAATCGTTTAAAAATCACGACGCCGCAACCTTCGCCGCGAACGTAACCATTGGCGTCCGCATCGAAAGTTTTGCATCGACCATCGGGCGAAAGCATCCGCGCTTTGGAAAAGGCGATGGTCACTTCCGGGGTCAGAATCGCATTGACGCCGCCGGCAATGGCCATGTCGCAATCGCGTTGGCGAAGACTCTGGGCGGCATAGTGAATCGCCACAAGCGCCGACGAACAAGCTGTATCGACCGACAGGCTTGGTCCGCGCAGATCGAAAATGTACGAGAGCCGATTGGCCGCAATGCTCAGCGCGTTGCCCGTCCCGCAGTAGGCATCAAGGTACTCCGTCGGGTTGTCAAATCGTCGATAAAGCTGAGAGTAGTCGGTGCCACCGATGCCGACGAAGACTCCTGTTCTCGACCCGGCAACTCGATCGGAAGGGAGGCCGGCATGTTCCAGAGCCTCCCACGTTGTCTCCAAAAGCATTCGCTGCTGCGGATCCATCCGAGCCGCTTCGCGCGGCGAGATGCCGAAGAACTGGGGATCAAACTGATCGATTCGATCGACGAATCCTCCCCATCGCGTCACCATTTTTCCAGGCGAATCAGGGTCTTTGTCAAAGTACTCGTCGATGTTCCATCGATCCTTGGGGATCTCTTGAATCGCATCGACGCGATCCATCATGAGATTCCAGTACTCGTCGAGCGAATGGGCTCCAGGGAAACGACATCCCATCCCGATGATCGCGATTGGCTCAGCCAAGGCGGCCGGCTCTTCGCTTTGCCGATCGCCGGTCGTCTCGCCGGCCAGGAATGCCGACAACGTCTCAATTGAAGGATAGTCCCACGCCAGCGTCGGCGAGAGAGACTGTTCAAGCCAAGTCTCCAGTTCACCGACCAGGCTGACCATCGCCAGCGAATCGAGACCGAAAGTCGAGAAAGGCTGGCGAGCGTCGATATCACTTGTTTCGACTCTAAGCTTCCGGGCCAGCGATTGAGTGATCCACTCTTGAATCTCGACCATCGATCGAGTGGCGGAGCGGGCCGATAGAGGCGAGCGCGTAACGCGGGAGTCGGCATCCTCCTCGAGCATCTCGGGGCTGACATTCAACGGCTGGAGAGAAAGCATGATCAGATCGACATAACCCTCTTTCGCTTGTCGCAAGCTCGCTTCGAAGTATCGGTCGAACTTTTCGAATGTCTCCATGCCGAACTTTTCGAGGATCTCGGATCGATGCTCGTGAAGCCTTCCCAACCAAGCGACCAGCGTCCGTTGATAGTCCCGTCGAATCGAATCCGACTCGACCAGATCAAATAGACCCTCGCATGCGTCCCGCAGATCATCAATCGATGGAATCGACGAATGCGGGAACATTTTGGCCAGCGTCGAAACATCCTGGTACGCCTGGGGCGAGTCGGCCCGGCGAACACTGATCAGCGTTTCGATCGCGAGCCGACCCGTGCCGCGCATCCAGCGTCGTGCTCGTTTGAAGAACGATCGGTATCGTTTGACCGCTTCGCCGCGAGCTCGATCGGCAAGGGTCACAAAATGCTCGATCGCCCCCGCGCAGACAACCGAATCAAAAGATTGATCGGCCGAGAAATCGCTCCACGAGGAAACAAGAACCTTCCCGCGCGGGCCCATCAGGCTGCCGGCGTGAGCGGCTTCTTCGGGTGAGAGGGTCAATCCGACGACCGACCGCGAGCCAAGGGAATCGACGGCATACTTGAGGAATCCGCCCCAACCGCACCCGACATCGAGAACGTCCGTATCGGGACGTAGATCCGATAGCTCGGCCAAGCGAACGAACTTGTTGGTCTGGGCCCCGGACAACTGGTCGGCTCCCTCCCAGAGGGCGGCGCTATCGACCAAGTAATCAGGATCGAGAACGAATCGGTAAAAGTCCGCACCAAGCACGTCCGACTTCTCGCCCGCCGGCAGTGACAGTCGACTGTCACGCAGAGACGTTGGTGCTTGTCCTGTTTTCCAAGAAGCGAGGACGCCCGAGAGTTCACCCTTTAAGAATTGTTCGCGACAAGCCCTTCGCTGAATTTTTCCGCTCGATGTTTTCGGGACTCGGTGCTGACCAACGAGGACAATCTCGGAGACCTGTAATTCATGTTCGAGGGCGATCGCTCGGGTGATCGCGGTGAGGATCTCGTCGAACTGGGATGCATCGCGCGATGTGACTTCATGGACGAGAACAAGCCGCTCTTGATCCGTTCCATCGACGGAGAAAGCCGCTCCGCGTCCCCCCTTGAGCGAGTCGTGGCTCTGCGTCGCCGTCGCTTCGATATCCTGCGGATAATGATTCGATCCACGAACGATGATCAGATCTTTTTGCCGACCCGTGACGTAGAGCTGTCCTTCCGCAAAGAAACCAAGATCCCCGGTTCGAAGAAACAAATCCTCTTGGCCGACCACACGAGCTTCAAACGTTTCGCGAGTCTCTTCGGGCCGATTCCAGTACCCTTTGGCGACGCTTGGACCACTGATGTAAATCTCGCCGACGCGACCCTCGGGTGCGGGACCGCCGGTCGCCCGGTCGACGATGATGACGCTTTGGCCGCGAGCCGCGGTGCCGCTGGCAACCAATCGTCGAGCGGAGGGTGAATGGTCGGCAACCGCCTCGGCTTGTTCGAGTCGAACCGGATCGATCGTTGCTTCGATGGCGCCTTGTTGGCAGTCTGCACCGGTGACCAAAAGGGTCGACTCGGCCAAGCCATAACAGGGATAAAACGCCTCGCGCCGAAAGCCACACTCGGCGAAAGTCTCAGCAAAGCGATGCAGGGACTCGCTTCGGATCGGCTCGGCCCCGTTGAATGCAACCTTCCAAGAACTCAGATCCAGCGTGGCGCGCTGCTCGGGCGATATCCGTTCGACGCACAAGTCGTACGCGAAATTAGGCCCGCCGCTGGCGGAAGCGCGGTGATCGGAAATCGCTTTCAACCAGCGGAAAGGTCGCTGAATGAAAGAGAGGGGCGGCATCAAGATGACCGGCATGCCGCTGTAGACCGGCTGCAAGATTCCACCGATTAAGCCCATGTCGTGATAAGGGGGAAGCCAGATGACACCGACCGAGTCGGCCGTGGACTGAAACTTCTCTGCAATCACCGACTGATTGTGCAACAGGTTGCCATGCGTCACCATCACGCCGCGCGGGGCTGCGGTAGAACCGGAGGTGTACTGCAGAAAGGCGACATCGTCACGAGTGATCTCGGGGCAGTCGAACGAGTCACTTGCCGACGCTGGAACATCTTCGACCGCCATCCAGTGGGTGCCGTGCACCACCTCGGCCAAATCGGCCGGCAGACCTTCCATCAGCCGAGCCGTCGTCAGAACGACGCGTGCCTGACTATCTTCGAGAACGCTCAGGAGCTTCGATGAAGAACGAGTTAATCGGGCGGCATAGGTCGGCACCGCGATCAACCCTGCGTACAAGCAGCCATAGAAGGCGGCGATATAGTCCAGCCCTGGTGGAAAGACCAACAAGACCCGGTCACCAGGCTCGGCATGTCGGCAAAGATGATTGGCAATCTGCATCGAGCGACGCTGAAGTTGCTCGTACGTCCAAGAAGTATGAGCCTCTTCCCCATCGGTAAGAAACTTGATCGCCATCCGCTCGGGCTGCTGCTGAGCCCGGAATCGCAATACCTCGACGAGGTTCTGGAAGGGAATCTGTTCAAGAGGTCGGCTGGTAGGAGTCATATTGGGGCAATTCCTCAATCCCTCGGTTGATCTCTCGGGCGAGAAGGCCGGCCCTGGGGCTCGGCCGCCGACAGTCACGGGGCTGAAAGCTCCGCTTTTGGAGCCCGTCTGTCGAGTCGGGTCAATCCTTGGGCGAGTCTCGATTGCAGGCGTCTGCTAAGAGAAGACCAACCTCGGCCAAAGACCCACCCGTGACCACCGCGAATCCAACATCCGCTGGCGTCACAGTTTAATCAGCAAAACGGGTTAGTTCCCGGACAATGACATGCCCAAGTCTAGGAATCGCCCATCGGAAGTCCATCCAAGCTCGACATCCCCCCAAGTCGACGCAAACTGTGTATATTAATGCACTTTCATCGCATTGCTGAAATCGCCTGGATGACGCCTAACCAGGATCGTGGATATTTTGATAAACACATATGGCAAAATGGTTTACAGAATGCTCGCGGCGGGCCGGTGGACCGGGGTCGGTCGCTAGCGGGAGGTTTTTCGGACGTAGAGGTGCCAATAACCACTTTTTCGGAATGACCATCTCGACTAAAAGGATGATGACTGAAGAATTGGCACAACCGGACCGATCAAACTTGAGGGTGGCGCAAATTCGTCCGGAATGGCCGACTACAATGACCCGGCGTTGCAAGCCGGCGGCATAGTAGTAGAACAGAAGCGTGGCTCTCGACGGGCCAAAATGAGGAAAAACGGGTTGGCAACCTGGAAGATAATCACCGGATCGGCGAGCGCCCTTTTAGGGGTGGCGATTCTCGTCGCGGCAAGCATGAGCGAATTTCGCCAGGGAATTCCTGGTGGACCGCAGCCGGCACTGGCCGCCAGTGTCGGAGCGAGCTCATTGCCTGTTGCCTATTCTGGCATCATGAAGGAAAACGCCGTCGTTGCCACGGGCTCGATTGACGTAGAGGGTGGTACGGTTCCGCTGACGCCGCGAGCTTCGGGCATGGTGACGTTGATTCCCGTGCAAGAGGGGGCCAGCGTCAAGAAGGGTGATGCGATCGTCGTCCTTGATTCGACGCTTGCCAAGCTCCATGTTGAACAAGCCGAGGCTGCCGTCAAAGATTCGGGCATTCAAGTCCTTCGCTCCAAAGAGGGCGCGCAGAATCACAAGCATAAGATCGAACAACTTCGTCAGTCGGTATTGGCGGCCGAATCACGCCTTCAGTCGGCCGAGCGTCAGACCAACAAGCTAGAAGCTCTTCGACCCAAGCAAGGTGTTGCTGAGGAGACTTTCCTCTCGGCTAAGGATCAACTCATCGAATTGCAGGCGATGCTTCGTATCTCCAAAGAACAACTTGCCGAGGCGGAAGCGGCCGACCCGCAATTGCTGGTTCGTTCCGCTGAAGCCTCCGAGTCCGCTGCTTTGGCGAAGCTTTCCATCGCGAAAGAGGAACTTACCAATCACACGCTGACTGCTCCCTCGGACGGCCGAGTTCTTCGAATTCAAGTTGGTGTGGGGCAGATTCTAAGCGCGACGATGGCGCCGACGATCTGGTTCTGTCCCGATAAACCGTTCATTGTTCGCTGTGAAGTCGACCAGGAATTTGCAGACCGGATTGCCGAGGGTGCCTCGGTGGTGATTCACAACGAGAATTTTGATGGCAAGGAATGGGACGGACAAGTCCGTCGCTGTTCTACCTGGGTTGCTCCGCGTCGCACCATTTGGAACAAAGTCTTCGAAGTAAGCGATGTTCCGACGGTCGAATGCATTGTCGATCTTCCGAAAGACCCGCAAATGCTTCGCATCGGTCAGCGGGTTCGTGTCACCTTTCAGGCTCCGCCGGCCGCCCATGCCGCGACGAGTCCGCCCGCCAAGTCCTCCTAGAAAACATCCTTCCCCTTCGTTGAGCCTGCCTCGCTGCCGGCTCCATCGAGCATGCCTGTTGAATCCTGCTCTTTGGCGACTTCGCTTGTGACGGCTATCATGCTGGTGTTCCTTTTCTTCGCCTGTCGTTTGGTCGGAGATCGGCCCTCGCGAAGAAAGGCTCGTTGACCAGGTCCGCAGGGTTACCCGCCCCCGATGGATGACGCCGACGTCGAAAAGTGATGCCCTGAGCACCATACGCTAGCGGAATGGTTGAATTAAATTGCAGTACGCGATTCAGACACTCTGGTTCGAGCGACGCCGATACATGGCGGGGATGCTCGCGGTTGCCTTTAGTGCGGTCTTGATGGCGGTCCAGGGAGGTGTCCTCGTTGGGTTGGTGGCGACGGTCAGCGCCCCTGTCGACGTTTCAGAAGCGCAGATTTGGATCGCGGCCAAGCACACGCCCTCGGCTGACAACGGCGGACCCATCAGCAATCGGTTTCGCAATCGCTTGCTGATGATTCCCGATGTCGCTCAGACCGATGAGTACGTTCAAGAGTTCACGCGATGGTGGAATCCTCGTGCGGGGACGGTGCTGGTGATTCTCTGTGGGCAGAACCTCAGCGATCGCGGATTGGGGCCGCTGGCCCAGCTTTCGCCGGAGTTAATGGTCGCTCTGTCCGAACCGGGCGCCGTCGCCATCGATCGCACCGACAAAGAAAAACTCGGTGTAGAGAAGCTCGGCGACGTGGCCGAGATTCATGGCTACAAGGTGCGCGTGGTCGGCTTCCTCAACAACATGCCAAGCATGACTGGCTGTTACGTCTTTTGTTCTATCCCAACCGCGAAGAAGATGCTCTTCTACAAGGATTACGAGGCAACTTACATCCTCGCTCGCGCGACCAGCGAGGACAAAGTCGCCCCCATCATGAATGCACTTCGTGAAATCCCTGACATCGACGTCCTCAGCAAAAATGAATTCTCCGCGCAGTCGCGATGGTACTGGATTCTGAAAACCAAGTCTGGCCTGGCGGTCGGGTTCACTGCACTACTGGGCCTTCTCGTCGGCGCCGTCGTCACCAGTCAAACCCTCTACTCCGCGACCGCGAGCATGCTTCGAGAATTGGCAGTCCTCAAGTCTCTCGGCGTGCCCGGCTGGCGAATGAACCTCTTCGTGCTGCAACAATCGCTGGTGATCGGATTGGTCGGCTTGGCGATCGGGCTTCCATTGGCCGTCGCTTTTCAGTGGATGGGAATACTCATCGGCACGCAGATTGACATACCCATGTCACTGCTGGCGGCGACGGCGGCGATCGTCCTAGGGGTGGCGCTGGCGTCCGGTCTGCTCGCGCTGCGATCCCTCTTTAATGTCGATCCTGCCGAACTCCTGCGGTAAGTCGGCAAACGCCTGAAAAAAGGGAAAAGGATATGACCCATCATCCCGAGGCATGGCTGACCTCGCCCAAAACGGTGGAAGAGCCCGCGGCTCGGCTATTCTGCTTTCCCTATGCCGGCGGATCCTCGGCTATTTTCAAACCCTGGGTCGATCTTGTCCCCCCAACCGTGGAGATCCAATCTCTTCAACTTCCAGGGCGCCCCGGTCGCATGAGTGAATCCCCTGTCGATTCGCTCGCCGATCTTGTCGAGCCGATTGTCGAAGCCATTGAACCACTCACGGATGTGCCGTTCGCTTTCTATGGCCACAGCATGGGATCGCTGGTGGCGTTCGAAGTCACGAAGAGACTCGCCCGCGAGTTTCGAACGCAGCCTGACCAGCTCTTCGTGGCCGCCCGGCGCGCTCCGCACATGGTGTCGAGAGATCAAACGCTTCACGAACAACCGCTTGAGAGAGTTCGCGAGTTCCTTCGCAGCTTACGCGCTTTCCCGAGCGAGGTTCTCGACCATGAGGAACTGATGCAACTACTGCTGCCCGCATTGCGAGCGGATTTGAAGCTCGATGGACTATACGTTTTCTCGCCCGGCGAAGGTGTTTCATGCCCCATCGTCGCCTTCACCGGACAAGACGACGCCTACGTCTTGAAGAATGAAATCGAAGGCTGGTCGATGCACGCGGGGGGAGGATTCGAATGCCACACCGTTCCCGGCGACCACTTCTTCATGGATCAGCCGAAGAATCGCGAAGTCTTGCTCGATCTGATCCGAAAAGAATGGGCCAACGACGTCGCGTGACAAGGCCCCTTCGCTCGGCGACCGACGTTCGATTGTGGATGAAGATGCCGATCTACGAACGCTTTCCTTCTTCGCACCGTTCAAACGAAGAGGTCGAATCAAACACTGTCAATCGTTGATCGTCACGCCTTGAAGAGCGAGCAAAACCATGCACGTCGTTTCAACGTTGGCAAAGCCTCGCGGATTGCCGGCCGGATCAAAATCGGTGATCCAACCTCCTGAACTCGCTTGCTGACTCTGCAATCGAGAGAGAAGTTCTTTCCGAAACGGAAGGGGTCGATCGATCTTTTGTGATGCAATGAGGGCAAGGGCAAGCTTGTAAGTCGCGTAAATCCTTTGAAGCTTCGTCGCGGGATCGGCAAAACCCCGACCGTCCCAGAGCGATACCAGCTTCTCGAAAGAATCGTTCGCTTGGGCATCGCGAGGCTGACCGATCACACGCATCGCCAACAGGTCGGCATACTTTTCCCAACCTTTCAATTCTCGGTCGGTCACTCGTTCGGTCTTGATGACCTTGTCGCCGATCTGATCCACTACCGAGAGATCGAATTGCCAAAACCTCGGCGGCCCCTGCAACTCGCCAAAAAGAATCTCAATCTTTCCCGAAGTAGCCACGCCAAAGGATTGGATTCTCGCGCGAATCTTTGCCGCCAAAATGGGATCGACCTTCTCCAGCATTTTGGCAGCCAAGTAATTATCGTGATAAAGCCAATACGTCGTTGAACCAGGAAACTCGGGAAGCAAATCCATCGAACGATCGAACATCTGCACAAGGAACTGTTCACCTCGCTGAATCATGACCGACGCATCAGGACCAGGCGGCTCCTTTGCTTGAACTCCGCCCAGAAACATGAACAACCCACTCAACACCCATCGGCCAGACCAATGCGATCCAGAATCGAACACGTTTTCGTTCCTCTAGAAGAAAAATGTCTCCACTCTATGAGCAGTCGGTAGTGGAACTCTCATCGTTTCTATTTTCAAGGAGGCCTTCCGCTGATCGACGAAACGGATTCGCCGACTACCCACACTTTTCCTCACTCAGGAAAGTGGAAGATTGGCGGCAACCTTACTGCTTCCGGCTCCAAACATCTTTTCCAAAGTGTTAAAGCGAAACGAGAAGATCTCTTCCAATCGATTTCGGACGACCAGGCTATTCATAAGCGGGTCCAGCGGTCCGTAGCCAATTGCGTAGTGAACGATGTCGGTCATCTCGATTCCGCTCGGCGTGGGGCGAAAATGATGTTGATGGTGCCACATCTTGTAGGGCCCGAAACGCTGTTCATCGACGAACATGGTCCTCGGCTCGACATGCGTGATCTCGGTGACCCAACGGAGCCGAATCCCCAGCAGAGGCCGAACGTAGTACTGCAGGATCATGCCCGGGTACATTTTGTCCCAGTCCATCGAGAGAACTTCGAAGCCGAGCCAAGGAGGCGTTATCGTCGAGAGATTCATCGGTGAAGCGAAGAAATCCCAGCAATCCTCAAGCGACATCGCGAGGACCTGTTTTCGGCGAAGTTGATAAACCTGGACGAACAT
This sequence comes from bacterium, assembly GCA_019753235.1. Taxonomy (GTDB): domain Bacteria; phylum Planctomycetota; class Planctomycetia; order Kolteriales; family Kolteriaceae; genus JAIELF01. The sequence continues at coordinate 52,396 of JAIELF010000006.1, read as the reverse complement.
TTTCCATCTCCGACGACTCCCACCGATCTTCTTCTCGACTGTAGGTTTTTGAATCGGTGTTGACGGGGAAAAGGTTGGCAACCCACGGGCACAACCGGTAACATGACGTGGTTGCGCGGTCGTTGGGCTGAGCTTGCTCTCGGGCGAATCTCGTCGTACCGGGCCGGTGCTGGGTGGATTGATGCCGCAGGAAGCGGTGTTTAGTTCGGGCGTGGATGGCATGGTCGATAGCAAAGATCTTTCACGGGCAGGAATAGGCTGGGTCGGCCGGCATTTACTCGATTTGGAGGAGAAACCGCCGGAAGCGATCCAAGCGATCCTTCGGACGGCCTCTTGTTTCAAAGAAGATCGCGACCTGGAATGGTCGCAAATCCTTCGTGGCAAAGTCGTCTGCAATCTCTTTTTCGAAGATTCGACGCGGACCCGTACCAGCTTCTCGCTCGCAGCGCGAAAGCTGGGGGCTAACGTCGTCGAATTCACCTCGCGTGGTTCGAGCATGTCGAAAGGAGAATCCTTCGTCGACACTGCTCGCAACCTCGAAGCTCTCGGGGCTGACGCCGTGGTCGTTCGTCATCACACACCTGGGACGCCTCATCTTCTCACGAAACATCTCCGCGCCAGTGTCATCAATGCCGGCGACGGCGCGCATGAGCACCCGACGCAGGGCCTCCTGGACATATTGACCATCCTTGAAGTGAAGAAGCGCGTCGACGGTTTGAAAGTCTGCTTAGTAGGCGATATCAGCCACAGTCGAGTCGCGCGAAGCAACATCTGGGGATTGAAGAAACTCGGAGCGCAGGTTGTCGTGTGTGGTCCCAAGACGCTGATTCCGCCGCAGATTTCGCACCTGGGCGTGCAAATCAGTCACGACCTGGATGAAGTGATTCCAGAATGCGACGTGATCAACATTCTGCGAATCCAATTCGAACGTCAGCGAACCGGCTTGTTTCCATCGATCCGCGAGTATCGGCATCTCTTTTGTGTCGACGCGCGCCGAATGGCGTTGGCCAAGCCCGACGTCTTGATTCTCGCCCCCGGGCCAATCAATCGCGGCGTCGAAATCAGTCCGGAGGTTGCCGACGGACCGAATAGCCGAATCTTGGATCAAGTGACCAATGGATTGGTAGTCCGAATGGCAGGCCTTTATCTGACCATGGGCCAGCCTCGGCCGACGGAGGGTTCGCCATGACTCTGCGGTGCATTCGCGGCGGACGAATCATCGATCCCAGCCAGTCGATCGATCAAGAGGGGGATCTCTGGATCGAGGATCAACGAATCCGCGGGGTCGGGAACAAACAGACGGGCCAACCATACGACGTGATCGACGCGCGAGGAATGATCGTCGTGCCCGGCCTGGTTGATATGCACGTCCATCTTTGTGAACCGGGCGATGAGAATAACGAGACCATCGAGACCGGAACGAAGGCCGCCCTCGAAAGCGGCTTCACCAGCCTCGCCGTGATGCCCGACACCGAACCAGCCATTGACACGCAATCGTCGGCCGAGTTCATCACCGCGCAGGCGAAACGCGCGGGTCATGTGAATGTCTTTCCCATCGGCGCTCTCACGAAAGGTAGAAAAGGAGAGGAACTCGCCGAGATGGGGGGGCTGCTCGAAGGGGGCGCGGTCGCCTTTAGCGACAGTGATCGACCGGTCGCCAATGCCGAGATCATGCGCCGCGGGCTAGAGTATGCCACCATGTTGAACAAAGCCGTCCTCAGTCGGCCCGAGGTCGAAGAGCTGACCCGGCGCGGCATCATGAACGAAGGAAACACAAGCGTCGCCCTAGGAATGCCCGGCATTCCCACGGCTGCCGAGCAAATTCAAGTCGATCGGGATCTGCACCTGGCCAAGTGGACAGGGGCCAAGCTTCATTTGCAATCACTCAGTTGCGAGGGGAGCGTCGAAAGCGTTCGCCGGGCTCAGGCGGAACAAGTCCCGGTCACGGCCGAGGCTAACCCGCATCATTTCATTCTTACCGACGTCGAGCTTCGCTCGTTCGACAGCAACTTCAAAGTGAATCCTCCTCTTCGCAGCGAACGGGATGTTCGCGCGGTCATTCGAGGATTGAAGGATGGGACGATTTCGGTGATCGCTTCCGATCACTCCCCCTTTGCGACCGAGTTAAAGCTCCGTGAACTCGACGAAGCCCCCTTCGGCATTATCGGTATTGAAACGATGCTCCCCTTGTGCATCAAACATCTGGTGCATCCCGGCCATCTTACCTGGCCACAATTGATCGAGAAGCTCGCCTTCAATCCGGCGCGCGTCCTGGGCATTAATCGTGGCACGCTTCGGGAAGGTCGGCCTGCCGACGTGACGATCATCGACCCGAACGAAGAATGGACGATCGACTGCCAACGATTTCGCTCTCGGTCGCGCAACAGCCCCTTTCACGGTTGGACCGTCCGAGGCCGAGTCGCGATGGTGCTGGTCGCGGGCCATACCAAATATGTTCGGCCCGGTTGGCGTGCGACGGAAGCTTCTCTGGAACGCCGATAGAATCTCGACGAAAAACGATCCACGGTAATGATTTGGCAAGGCCCGGCGGGGCTTACTCTTTCAGTCATAGACTCGGTACAGATAGAAACGGCGGCATGATGGAGCGAACTCTCGGTCTCGCCAAGTATGCCTTCGCCAGCATCTTTATCGCGGCGGGCATCATGCATTTCGTCCGGACCGATTTCTTCCTCAAGATCATGCCCCCCTACCTTCCTTGGCATCTCGAAATCGTCTATGTCACGGGGGTCATGGAAATCATCCTGGGGATTTGCCTGCTGGTTCCTCGCCTTCAGAGGCTGGCGGCATGGTCGCTCGTGGCGTTTCTTATCGCGGTTTTCCCTGCCAATATTCATGTCTTTATGAATCAACAGATTATCCAGGCGCCGCCCGCCGCCCACATTTGTCGGCTTCTTCTACAAGGAGTTTTGGTCGCCTGGGCATGGGCGTACACACGGGCGCCGCGCGAAAAGTAGCCCTACCATTTTCTCGCGATCATTTCATTTGAACAGGGATCAAGATCCGGAGTCGGGTGAATGAGCAGAAGCTGAATCGCGCGATGCTTGATCGAGATGAGCAATCAACAATCGACTGATGAGCAGCGCTCGAAAGATCCCTTGTATCAGCCAAACCAATACCAACAGACTGCTGGCTAATGCGGCAACAACCAGGATCTGCGAAAAGTCGTCTTCGGGAAGCTCGGTGAGAGGCGTCGTCCAACCCACAAGCGCCATCACCGAAAGCAGCGATGCCAACACGCCGTAACCCAGCCTTTCCGACTGGCCCAGAAGAATGGTGTCATGACACGCCAGCGCAAATTCCGCCAGGGCCACGGCAATCCACCAATTCTCAAGCGTCCGAAGAATCTGCTCGACACCCAGCGCGAAGCGAAGGCCCAAAGGCATCCCCTCTTTCACCGAGTAAGAATCCCCCATCACGGCCAGTCCAATCGCATGGCAAGCCAACTCCGCCAAGATCGTCAGCAACAGTCCCAGACCTGCCGAGCGCCATCGCTCGGATCGGCCTACCCAGGCATGCAGCGCACCCACGATTAAGAGAACGACGGCCCGGGGCCAATCGGTGATCGCCATCAAAAAGAAAAGGCTTTGTCGGGTGATGATTTGCTCAGGTTCGACCGGCTTTTCTTCGCCACCCATCGATGAAAAGACCAGCACCAGCGATGAAAGCTGTAGCAGAAGGCCGATGATAACGAGCGCAAAAGCCCACCGGCAAACGCGGATCTGCTGCTTTTCGAGAAGTAGAGTCCGCAAGCTCGGCACCAAATCGATTCCCATGAACCTACCTCGCAGCCTAGCTGTCGCTTTTCGGGGACCCTGGGGCTCTGGGACCATCGCGCGGAACGAACCGAATCCCTCGACTGGTCAGCGGCAGAGAGGGTCGCACAATACGCTCCATCAGTTGATAGGCAAAGGACCAGCCAGCGGACATGACTTACTTCAGGCCATCGATCGACGCCATGCAGGGATACATCCCAGGCGAGCAGCCCCAACAGACGGGCTTCATTAAGCTCAACACCAACGAAAACCCGTATCCCCCCTCCCCCCGCGTGATCGAAGCCATCCACAAAACCGCCACCGATCGGCTTCGACTTTATCCCGACCCGGTCGCTCGAAACTTTTGCGAGTCGGCGGGAAAACTCCTCGGTGTGTCGGCCGACAGCGTGCTGGCCACCAATGGATCCGATGAAGCGCTCACGATTTTGATGCGGGCCTGCGTCGGCGAAGGTCGAAAAGTCGTCGCCCCTCTCCCCAGTTATGGTTTGTACGGCGTCCTTGCCGACATCCAGGGATGCTGCTTGAAGAGTATTCCCTGGCAGCCAGATGGATCGCTTCCCTCCGATTTCACGGCAGGGGCAAGCTTGGCACTCATTACCAATCCCAACTCGCCGACAGGCACAATGCTTCCCCCGGCCACGCTCTTGAAGATGGCCGAGCAAGCTTCCTGCTTGGTCGTTGCGGACGAAGCGTACGCTGACTTCGCGCCGGTGAACTCCGTCCCGGATATCTCTCAATGCGAACGGTTGGTCGTGACGCGGACATTGAGCAAATCGTATTCGCTTGCGGGCCTGCGGTTTGGCTTTATCGTCGCCGACCCGAAAGTGATTGCGACTCTCATGAAGGTGAAGGACTCCTACAACGTCGACGCGATCTCGATCGCGGCGGCGACCGCGGCCATCGAGGACCGAACTTACTTCGACACCTGCCGACAAAAGGTCTTGGCCACGCGAGACCGGTTGGAGACCGCTCTGGCGAAGCTAGGTTTTACCGTCACCCCTTCGCAAGCGAACTTCGTCTGGATCGAAAGGAATGATCCGCTTCGCCCGATCTATGAGTCCCTGAAGGAACAAAAGATCTTGATTCGTTACTTCCATCTCGCAGCGAACAAAGAAGGTTTGCGAATCTCCGTCGGAACTGATGCCGAGATCGATGCATGCCTGGATGCCATGGCCCGAATGTAAATCTATTTCGATCAGCTGATCACGATGCTTTCGATGACCGCGAGCGAGCTTCTAACGTCGGCCGATTCGCTCAGAAAGATCGACGCGGCAACCTCGCCAAGATGGATATGCCGACCCCAGAATCGCGCTGATCCCGAAAAGGATCATCACGCCAAGACTGTTGAATCGGTTCTCCATCGGACGGGTGGGCGCGGTCGAGAACATCGTCATCACTTGATGAATTAACTCCGAGAAGATCGCACCGATAATGGCGACGAGGATGGCTTGGCCGATCATGATCAGAAAGAGGACGATCGGCTTGGCCCCGACCAGTCGAAGCTGAAGCCAATCTTCCTCCCCGGCCCGGGCAAGGTAAGACCCGAGCAAGTAGAACAGGCCTACCAGCAGTGCCGACGGTCCGATCAGATCGTCAACACCTTCGGACCAGATTCCTTCGCGCGTCCGCAGACGCCAACCACTCAAAGCCAGAACGATCATCAACAGTCCATGGAATCGGCCATGCGCCCAGAACTGTTTCATCAACAAGACAAAAGTGCTCACGATGGAAAGTCACTCCGCACCAGAAGATGACTGGCATCAAAGCGTGTTTCGAATCGACCCGCGATGGCGGGATCGTCGGTAAAGAGAACCAACGTTTGACCCCCTTCGCGTGTGGTTTCGATGGCGAGTTGAATCATCTGAGCCGCTGATGCCGGATCGAGGCGTGCGGTCGGTTCATCCAGCAATACGACACGTGGATGATGAACCAGAGACCGCGCGAGGGAGACTTTCTGCCGCTGGGCGGGCGACAGTCGGGAAGGCCATTCGCGAGCGAGATGAGCCAGACCAACCCGCGCAAGCATCTCCATCGAACGAGTTCGCCATTGCAATCTGGGATATGTCCGAGAGAAGCGTAGGCCCAGCGCGACGTTCTCGAACACGGTCAACGATTCAAGGAGATTTCGGCCCTGCAAGAGAATGCCAATCGATCGCAGGCGAAACGCCTCGTTCAACGCAGATTGGCGCAGGTCAAGAGCGTGATCGGCCAGCACAATCTCCCCTTCGTCAGCAGGGATAATCCCCGCCATGATCCCCATGAGCAGCGACTTTCCACAGCCGCTAGGCCCCATCACTGCGGCGAACGAACCGGTCGGTATTTCAAGCGATGGAAGTTCCAGGACCAGCGAAGGCTCGCCGGGACTGATCCGAGCGTGCAAGATCTTGCGAAGGAATCGAACGACAATCGACATGCCTGCTCCCGTGGACAATCGGCGAGAGATCCTTCCGCGTGTCGACTCTTTTCTATAATTCAAACACCGCTGCCGCGATTCGGCGGCAGCTCGGCCGAAAAAGGGAGCCTATCAGCGAGTTCGGCTGTGAACCAAACCGTCCACGGGGACGTAATACCTCGGACGCGCCGGGGCCGGCCCAGAATTCGTTGTCACCAGCAGCCAAAGCCAGCAAAAAAGATTCGTAGGAGCTAAGACCGAGCGTGTCGGCGTTTAACTTCAGCGACTTTCGGCTCATCTTCATGAGCATCGTCTTCGAGGCGATGCCCTTTATCGTCATTGGCGCCATCGTTTCGGGAATGTTGGAAGAACTTCTTCCGCAACAATTTTTTCAGCGATTCCTTCCCAAAAGTCGATGGCTGGCGGTCATCATGAGCAGCCTGTTGGGCATTTTGATGCCGATGTGCGAGTGCGGCATCGTGCCGGTCATGCGGCGACTGCTGAAAAAAGGTGTCCCGGCAAGCTGCGCGATCACGTACATGCTGTCGGCCCCGGGGATGAATTTTATCGTCCTGTCGAGCACGGCTCTTGCCTTCTGGGGATACAAGGATGGAGCGTACGATTTGGCAGGGATCGGCGGATTGGGAATCGTTCTACTTCGCGGCGGATTCGCCTTCATCACCGCGGTCACGATCGGCCTGGTCGTCGATCGACTCGCCTCCAAAGGAGTCAAGCTCGTCCGAGAGGATGTCAAAAGAGACCGCCTGGTGGGGAGCCCAACCCTGACCATCATCGAGCCGGCCGCCTTGATATCGACCGCGCATCATCATCATGATCATCACGACCATGACCATTCCCAATGCGATCATGATCATCACCATGACCATCATCATCATGCGTCGGTTCCCGCGAAGCGTACTTTGCTCGATCGCTTGCAATCGATTGCCGAGATCGCCTTGGGGGACTTCATTGACATTGCGGCCTTCCTCGTGATCGGGGCACTCTTAGCCGCCACCATCAACACGATGCTTCCGCGAGCGACACTTGAAGATCTCGGCAATAAGCGAGAGCTTTCGATCCTCGCGATGATGGGCTTGGCTTTTCTGTTGTCGTTGTGCAGCGAAGCGGACGCTTTCGTCGCGGCAAACTTCACAGGTCTTTCGACCGGATCCAAGCTCGCGATGATCGTTCTCGGTCCCATGCTTGATGTGAAGCTACTCATCATGTACCGCTGGGTATTCACGGGTCGAATGGTGATGACGATGGTGCCGATCATGTTGGTGATGATTTTCAGCCTGACGTACCTTTACGATCGGATCGAGCCCTTTCTTTTGATGCCACCGTCGACACTTCCGGTAGGAGGTAAGTGATGGACCGAGCCACTCTTCTTCTTGCTCAAACGCTTTCGCTGGCAGCGGCGGGCCTCTTCAGTTGGTCGATGATCAATCTGGTGGTGCAGGACACGCTTAAGTTTTATCTTGCGGATTCGAAGTTTCAGTTGCTGGTTCTTGCCGGTGGGGTGTTGCTGGGGTTGATCGTGCTTCTGCGGTTGCCGTCACTTTTTACCGGAACCTCGCATCATCATCATGATCACGAACATGCCGGCGACGATCATGGCCATGATCATGACGAGCATACGCATGCTCCTTCGTTGTGGCGATTGATCATATTGGCCCTGCCGATCATGATAATCTTCATGGGGGTTCCGCCGAGCCAACTCAGCGCACAGGGGCTCACCAACAAACTCTCCGCGAAGGATTTAAAGGCGCTCGCCGATCTAGGAAACGCCTCGATGCCTCCGGGTTTTGAGCCCAAGGGGGATGTCGTCGATGCCGACTGGAAGGTTCTTGTCGCGGCCGCGGATGACCCGTTTAAGAGGGAACGTTGGCAGGCGCAAGCGGTTCGTATCGCCGGCCAGGCCGTTCCCGATCGAGGCTTTGCCGACCGCTACCGACTGATGCGGGTCAAAATCACGTGCTGCGCCGCCGACGCTGTTCCGCTGAGTATCACCGTGTTGGGTAAACCGAACGATGCTTGGAAGCCGGCCGAGTGGATCGAAGTGACGGGCGCCGTGAACTTTGTTCCGATACAATCCAGTACAGGGGAACGGGCTTTTCTTCCCGTCGTCTATCAAGTCTCTGCGGACACCACGGTGCCGCGACCGTACCTGCAATAAGCTAGCCAAGAGGAACCGATGCCCAGAACGCTTGGTGTTTGGCGTTCTCGGCAAGCCGAAGCAATCATTGTTGTTTTGGTTGCGACGATCATGGCGGTTTGGTTTTGGTGGCCGCTCGCCTGGCGCGGGGGGTTCATCGGCGGCGACACTTACAACTACTTCTTTCCACTTCGGGATTTTTATCAACAAGGACTTCTGCAGAACGAATTTCGGCTTTGGCATCCTGGCATCGGTAACGGCGTGCCGATCTTGGGCGAAAGCCAAACCGGCGTCTTCTATCCGATCTATCTCATCGCGTATCGGTTCTTCGATCTCAACACCGCGTACTCGTTCGTGTTTCTCTTTCACTACATCATGGCCAGTGTCGGCTGCTATTTCCTTGCTCGGACGCTTAGCCTGAACCCCGCCAGCTCGGCCATGTCCGCGTTTCTCTTTGTCTACGGTTGGTTTCCGCCGCGAGCCTGTCTGGAGTGGGCGATCGTCACCGGGGCTTGGCTTCCGATCATCCTCGCGATGCAACTCCGGTTCTTATTCTTCGGTGGACGACTCGCCTGGTGGGCGATGGCGATCAGCGTAACGATGCAACTTCTGGCCGGTCACTTTAATCTCGCGTGGATCACACTGCTTGCCGCGGTCACGATCGCCATCACGCCAGCATCTTTTCTTTCCCCCATGACGATCGCGATCCCTTGGTCGCGTCGTCTATCGGCAATTCTGGCGATCATGGTGGGCTATCTTCTGGCCAGTCCACAACTCTTGCCCGCGTGGGAACTCAAGACCCGAAGTCAACGCGACAAAGCCGACTTCGTCGCGGAGATCGCTCGTGGCAACGTGCCGATCCATTACTTTGTTCGCTCGCAATTGCCTTGGGATTTTCTTATCGATCGCGACCAAGTTCTTGCCGACATGCAGGCCCCATCAAACAAGGTCGAAGCCCATCTCTATTTCGGCCCTTTGGTGATCGGATTGACCATGGTAGGCTTGCTGACAGGTCGATGTCGTGAGCGAACGTGGTTCTGGATCGCAATCGCCATCACAACCTTTTTATTGGCGACCGGAATCGCCATGCCTGGATTGGCGTCATTACCTGGCTTCGGTTTCTTTCGCTACTGCGGCCGATACGGCATGGTGACTCAACTGGCCGTGGCGATCGTCGTCGGACTGTTGATCGACGCCTGGTCAACGCGCCTCTCTTGGACGAAGGGGCTGGTCTCCCTTTTTATCGGCAGCGCGATCGTGGCCGAGTACACCTTCGTGGGTCATCAAGTGCAGTATGTAACGATCATCGATCCGCCGATGATTTCTCTCCGAGATCAATCCGTCATCTTTCGAATGCTTCGGCCCATTGATCGCGTTCTTGCCATTGACGGGAACACGCTGGCGCTTTCCGGGGCGGCGTGTGTCCCGCCCTATCTCGGCATGGGTCCAGCAGACTACTACAAGACCTGGGATTCGTTTCCGAATGTTTTCCCAGGGAATGTTCCATTCGATGAATCGATCGGCAAGACGCTTGGTCGCACGGGTGTTAGCCATCTTCTCACGCTGGCACCGCTCCCTGCCTCTTGGCCCACAACGCTTCTCTTTTCAGGCTACGATCCGTTTCTCCACCCTCGTTGGGGAAGGGAGCCGAGCCAGCCTCTTTATCTCTACCGGTACGATCGAGATCCTGGCCGGGCCTACCGCGTTGCGGGGGAGAATAGATCATTGGCCGAGGGTTCCGCCACCGTCGTTTCGCTCGAGCCGCAACGTGTGTTAATCGAAACCGACGGGCCATCGGCATGCGAAGTGGTTCTCACCGATCTCCTCTTTCCCGGCTGGTCGGTAACAGTGGATGGAGTCGCTGCCGAGTCGATCGCGTTGCCCGCGGGAAGAGCGGTTCAAGTAGAACAGGGCAAGCATAGGATCGAGTGGCGATTTCGATCGATCCCTCTGCTCCAGGGACGAACAATTGCGATCATCACCATTTTCGTGGCGATGTTGGTGACGGGGATTCCTTGGCGAAGAGTTGGTCGCGACTAATCGAATCGTTCCGCGGGCGCGATAGGGCCGGTCGGGATCTTCGGCTTGTAAGCGCCGGGCTTAATTCCCTCGAATGGCTTCGGAATGCCCGTCCCGTCGGACATCTCGGCAGGTAAGCGGACATCCATCGATGCCGAGGTCGGCTGAACTTGTGGATCCAATCGGACGGCGGTCGACGACGTCTCTTCGTTGGTAGGCGATTGCCGAACAATCGTTTCGCCGCGAGGTTGATCCGACGTCGGCAGGACTGCTGGCTCGATGCGGGCGGAACTGCTCGCGGGCAACATCGACGAACGATTCATCGCCAAAGGCGGACGGTCCAGCGATGCTTGTTTTCGACGAAACTCTTCACCCAGATCGACCACCTGCGAATTGACGTAGTTGCCGCGACTAAAGAGATTGGCCGCCCACTGGTCGTCGATCTGATTTACTTCGATCGATCGCGACCGCATGGTCAGCATGAGATCAGTCTGAGCCGCGGGAAAGCGAAGTTTTACCTTCTGTGGCACGAAGACGCCGCTGGCATCCTCGTGGTATCGGAGTATCTCCGCCTCGGCGAGCTTGCGGGGTTGATTGCTGTACAGATCCCAGACCTCGAACCGTGCCGCTCGACCCGTTTCGCGATCGACAACAATTCTCTTCACCACCGGATCACCCGACGGAGCCGTCTCGGAAGCGATCAGTGTCACGAACCGGTCCCAACCTTTTTCAAAGCGGAATCGGCTCGGGTCCAGCGGGACCGAACCGAGCACCTGAATCAAGTCATCCGGATGAAAGGGCATCGGCAACGACACGCGAGGCAAGTCTTCTCGCTTGCAGAAATAGACGGCCGGCGGCTGCGCCCGCGCCATCCAAAACCAAACCTCTTGGTTGTTTGATCCGAGATCGGCTTCATGTTTGCCCAGGAACTTACCCGTCAGACGAAAGTTGTTGGGCTCTTGAAACGCGAGCATGGCATCAAGCGTGTAGGATTGACCTTCGGAACTTCCCGAGACATCGACGGCTCGGCAAACAACCGAGTTGATCTGCTTGGCGTTCTGATTCCAATGGGATAGGAAGCGGTCGGCAATCTCTTGATCTTCGCGACTGCCGCGCGGCTGCGCGGTTTCGCGAAACGGGACAGAGGTGCATCCCGCGAGCGCGATCACCCCCGTCAACCAGAGTATCCCGCGAAGAGGCATACCTTCTCTTTTCCTAATTCAACCTTGGTGCCTGGGAACTTGTTAAACCAGATCGCCCATGGCCGACTGCATCCAGTCAGCCAATTCCTTTTCAACCTCGGAGGTCTCCGCCTCGTTAAGACCAGGATCAAGGACGTCGATTGTTTCTTTCGAAGAGGGCCTTCGTACGACCAGAAAGTCCTGCGAATCCTCTCGGCGAACACTGTGCAATTTGAGTACCTTTTTCCGCACTAACAGCAAAGCCAGGACAAACCGAAGTCGGCGTTCCCGAGATCCAAGCTTCTCTGGCTGCTGCGAAAGCTGATCAAAAAAATCGAGCATCGTCTCGGTCGGAACTTCCCTCGGCGGCGGGGGCGACGTCGAAATCGGTAGCGTCGTGCGCCAGTAACCGACGGTTCCCTCGGGGGGCCCCGTCCACGCTTCGATCGCAAAATCCCAGCGTTGGGTGCCGACCAGTGTTTCGACGAGGGCTGAGTAATACCCCTCGCCGGGCAAGAGCTCGCGCCCCGTGGCGTGACATCGTCGAGTCGGTGCCGCCACCTCTTGTCGCACGCTCACACCCCTTCCAACGTTTCCCGCACGCTGCTTCAAAGCGAGGGCGATAATCTATCTGCCATGATGCCACAAGCCGAGACCAACCTGTCGCTAAGGCGGAGGATTCCCTCGCGCACGCATTGTAGCTTTTACAATCGGGTTATCAGAAGCCTCGAAATGGCCCCGCTCGCCGATCTTTCGGAATAGGATCCGCCCATTCCCACTCTGCGGAAAAGTCTCTCGATCTTCCCAACAAGCTCGTCGGGAACGCTTTCTTCGTCAGGGAAAGAAGGGACAAAGGCCTCCTTTGGAGCCGATTGTCTATGATGGTTCTAGTGAATCCGCGGTAAAATCCGGTAAACCCGGCAAGATGAGGACTTCGGCCCAGAGGGCCCGTTCTCCCCCCGCCGGTGGAGATGAATATGGCGACTGATATTCGGCTGAAGGAATCTTCTCTTCCTTCGATCACCGATCGCATTGTGGCGACGTACGTCGAATGCCGGGGGATTCACCATCTGGATCATTGTCCCCTTCCCAGTCGCGAAGTGATCATCCGTCTGATGGACGACCTGTATGAACTGATGTATCCCGGCTTCGGTCGGCGACAGAACCTGCATCTGTCCAATGTCGAGTATCATGCTGGCGCGCTGCTGGTGAATCTGCACGACACGTTGACCGAACAGATTTCTCGCGCGATGAAGCATGATTGCGAAACCAGAGGTAGCCAAAGAGCCGACTACGAACACGAGGGTCAAAAGAAGGCGGTTCTCTTTCTAGAAGCCCTTCCCGATCTTCGCCGAGTCCTCGCCGACGATGCCCAAGCAGCCTTTGACGGCGACCCGGCAGCGGTCGATACCACCGAGATCGTCTTCAGCTATCCGGGCCTTTATGCGATCACCGTCTATCGCTTGGCGCATCATCTCCACTTGCTCGGCGTCCCGCTCATTCCAAGAATGATGACCGAACAGGCCCATAGCCGAACAGGGATCGATGTTCATCCCGGCGCGAAGATCGGCAGGCGTTTCTTCATCGATCACGGCACCGGTGTCGTCATCGGAGAGACATGCGAGATCGGCGATGATGTCAAACTCTATCAGGGTGTCACGCTCGGCGCGCTTAGCTTTCCTAAGGATGAAGCAGGCAACATCATTCGCGGTTCCAAGCGGCATCCGACGCTAAAGAACGGTGTCGTCGTCTATGCGAACGCCACCATTCTGGGGGGCGAAACAATCATCGGCGAGAATACAGTGATCGGTTCTTCGGTCTGGTTGACCAGCAGTGTCGCGCCGAACATGGTCGTCACGCTGGAAAAGCCCAATTTGCGAATTAAGGGCTCGGGAACGGCCAGCAACAACAGTTCGATTCGAACTGCTTAATCGACCATGACAAGTAATGCGACGATCGATCTCAACGCCGTACGACAAGTTCGGCTCATCATTTGTTGTCTTTTGCTCGGCGTGATTTTCCATGCCGTGGTCATTGTTTTCATCGCACCTATCAAACCGTTGCGACCCCAGGAAGAACCCATCCTTTCGTACATTCTTTCGGGGATCTCTCTTGGGATGATTCCCTTCGCGTGGATTGCTCGACGTCTCATTTCTCAGAAGCCGTCGAGCCTAGCGGCACACTCCAATCATCCAAGCCAACGGTTCTTCATCATGCAAGTTCTCCCCGCCGCCATTCTCGAAGCGGGTTCACTTAAGTCGCTGGTGGCCTATCTGATCGAAGGACAAACGTTTTCGCTCGTGATCGCGGCAATCGTTGCTGGCTTCATCATCACTCTCTGGCCTGCTGATCCTGATTACAATGATTCTCTTTTCCCCCCGACATCTCCGTGACAAATGGCTCACCCGATTGAACTCTTTCGTGGTCGGTTTCCAAAGGAGGCAGGGCTCGCGATCGCCTGCATTTCTTTGTCGTCTCGCGGCCAAGCGGGTATAGTGGAGAGGATGTTCGGAAAGCGTCGATTCCCTCAGGGGAGATTCGAAATCCGGATTTCCGAGTTGGAGGCCAAGGGAGACTTCTCCCGTACGAATATCTGGTGGGAAAAGGCGGAATCGTCCCGCCTGTTTTGGTGATCCTTTCCCATACCGAGTTGCGTGTCATCAAGTGTCGGCTTCGCTCTCCCTCCGAGCCATCCCGACCACGTAGGACAAGGATATCGACCGTGGATGCTCGCCGACTGATGAGCTGGACGCTGGCTTGCTTGGCTCTGTTTGTTTTGCCCCGAACTTCTTGGGGAGATAAGCCTCCGAAGAAGGAATCCGGCGAAGAGTCCTTCATTCGAATCGTTCGGAGTGACCGGGGAACCCCGATGGCGATGGAAACGTCGGTGGCTCACTACTCCAATGGCAAAGAGGGTTCGGATCTTGTCACTGTCGATTTGCTGAGCGCGATCCATGTGGGGGATCGAGGTTACTACGAAAAGTTGAATGAGATCTTCGCGACGTATGATGCGCTGCTGTACGAATTGGTGGCACCCGAGGGCACAACCCCCGCCAATCGACCAGCCGAAGCGGACAGCCACCCCGTCGCGCTGATGCAGAACGGGCTCAAGGATCTTTTGGGTCTCGATCATCAGTTGGCCATCGTGAACTACGAGAAGCCTAACTTCGTCCATGCCGACATGTCGCCTGACGAGTTTGCCAAAGCCATGAAGGACCGAGGCGAGTCGTTTATGACACTCTTCTTTCGGATGGCTCTCGAGGGGATGAAGGCTCAAGGGGAAAACGCTGCGTCCGAAGGGGAAGACCTACGGATGCTGATGGCGATGATGAGCCCCAACCGACCGCTGGCACTCAAGCGCATCCTTGCCGACCAGTTCAGCCAACTCGAAACGATCTCGGCCGGTTTGGATGGACCGACAGGCTCGGCCATTGTGACCGACCGGAACAAGCGGGCACTCGCGGTCCTTCGCAAGAAGATTGACGAAGGAAAGAAGAAGATCGGCATCTTCTACGGCGCGGCACACATGAACGACATGCAGCGACACCTACTTCAGGACTTTAACCTGAAGCGAACCGGCACCGATTGGCTGGTCGCATGGGATATGAATCAGCAAGCCCCGCCCAGCGACTTCATCAAACGCCTGGAGAAGAATCGCAAAGAGCGAGGGCTCGATAAGAAAAAGACCCCTGCGACCGCGAAGCCTTAATTGATTCGATGGATCGGTATGGACCAAGGGAGAGTTTCTCTTCGATGGGATCGTCTTCCCGAAGTCGGCCGACCCCCGTCCCAAGAGCTTCGATCGGCATCCCATCCAGTTGGAACTGGTTCTCGCATGGGCCGCTTCGCGGTATGATTCTTGAACGAGAATCTCTTTCCATTGTCGCGTGGGATGATGCCAGGCATCTGTATCGCTTGAATGTTCACGGCCAACTTCAAAGCGAGATTCGTCGCGACGAGGATATTCGCCTCATCGCCAGCAGCGATACCGGCGAGCATACCTTCGTCGTCACGTCTGGCCCGTCATTATCGGTTCTAACCCGAGAGGGCCCTGAACGATCGCGTATTTCGCTTCCTTTTGAACCAATCGCATTGGCGAGCGACCCTTTCGGCGACTATGCCGTGCTGGCTTCCAAAGATGCCCGATTGATCATGCTTGATCGACAGGGAAAGACGGTCTATAAGACGTCGACTCCGCAAAACTATCGGCATCTCGCCTTCGTTCCAGCATCGGGGCAAGTCATCGCGGCGGCCGAGCAAGGAGTCGTCGCCAGCCACGATTTGCGAGGGAACCTTCTTTGGAAGGAGACGATGTATTCGACCATCGGCGGCATGGGTGTCGACCATGCGGGGACCACGATCGCGCTGGCGGCTCATGCCTATGGCATTGTGCGGTTCAATGCCAACGGCAAGCGCGAGGGGGCCTACCAACTCCCTCGTCCTCCGCATCTGGTGGCGATTGATTTCGATGGGTCGCGAATGGTGGGGGGATCGGTCGATGGTTTTCTCTTTGCCGTCGACCATGCCGGCCATCTTTTAGCGGAAAAGCCTTTGGCGGAGAAAGCATCCTGCATTTGCATCGATCCGCTCGGACGATTCGCCATTCTGGGATTCGCTTCAGGCGAGATCCGTTTTTTCGATTGGGCCAACATCATCAGTGCCGAGCCAGCAACCACCGACAACAAAGATCGTTCTACTGTATCTTCGAGCACGGCCCGCGATCCGCATGAGGCATGGTCGAACTTAATATCGGCCGACGAAGAGGAAGCGCGATCGACCATCCTAGAACCTCTCTTCGAATCGCAGCAGTTGGCCATCTCGACCAACCGCCGAACGATCCGGATCGTGGATGCCGACGGCCGTGACTTGCATGAGTCGGCTCGATTGGAAGGGACCGGTCGGCTCCTGGTGGCGGGGCCGGGAGGTCTGTTTGCTTCCACCGATCGACGCCTCCTGTTTTACGATGCGAGGACCCGTATCTCGGCACTCTTCGCGGGAGATTTCTTCGACATCAGCCATCTGTTGCCTCTTCAAACGCCCGGCGAGGCGATCATCATTGAGTCATGCGATACGATCCATCGAATTCGAACGCCCGATTCTTTTCTGTGGAAAGAGCGGCTTCCTGGTCGAGCGTCGAGCGTGGCGGTCGATCACGAGAGTAACGTTGCCGTCATCCTGGAAGATCAGCAGATGATCATTCTCGATTCCGTTGGAAAAAAGCGAGGTCGATTTCAGGCTCCTCGGTCCGCTCCGCTTTTGGTTGCATCGATTTCTGGCGGCTGGGTCACTGCGTCGATCGACGAACAAGAACTTCGTTATCACGATTCAGATGGCCGGGTGAAAGCGACCGCGACGTTGCCGTGGGATCCGTGGGGCATTTATCGTTTAGGATCACAAATCGTCGTCACGCGAGCCAACGGTCAAAGCTTGCTCGTCCAACCCTCCGATGGAAGCGTTCTGGAGAACACCGAACCTCGAGAGGGGGCAAGTTACTTCTCCCTGCCGTCGAGCGGCGGATCGATCGTGGCGCGGGCCTTTCTTTCGGGTCCGACAATGACCGTGACCGACTTTGCGGGGAAGCTGGTCTGGCGACAGCGTCCTATCGATGTGATTCACCAATTTGCTGTCCGCGAAAGGGCCCTCTGGATCCTCGCCGGTCGGCATCTCGCGATGTATCGGCTCCCGATGGTGGACCGTCGATGAAAGGTTTTGCGATCCGACTTGTAAAGAAGCCTCCTCGTCCGACCTCTCAACACGTATCTCAATGAGGAGCAGGAAGTCCAACGTACGCCCCTCGATCCATCGACCAGGGAACAACCATGCCCAGCTTGCAAGAGATCTTTAGCACGGTGAAGCAGCTTTTGCCGCGCCGATCGGCCGACGAAGCGAGCGGGGTTAACACCGGCCCCGCCCCCATCACCGAGAACGAAGCAAAGGTGATCGAGCAAGCCAAGCAGACGGAAAAGAGTCGTTGGTCGCAGATCATCGAATTGGGTGTCCCGACGACCATGCTGGTGGTGGGCGGTCTTCTCACAGCCTTGGCCGAGCTGATCGGCCTGTGGGGGGTGCTGGGCTATTTGCTTCTGGTCACCAGCCCGGTCGTGTTCTGGCTTCAGCGGCTGGAAAAAAAGATGGCTGAGGTTGCCGACGAGCTCCGCCGAAATCGTCCACTGAAGAAGTAGCGTTCAAACCCATCGAAACCGGGGCATCGTCATGCTTGCCGCTGAAAGATGGCCGCCCGCAGGGTGTTCTCAAGCAACATGGTGACCGTCATCGGGCCGACGCCTCCTGGCACGGGCGTGATGGCCGAGGCCACTCGGGCGACTTCATCGAAAGCAACATCGCCGATCAGTTTCCCAGCGCTCGTGCGATGGATACCGACATCGATCACCACTGCGCCGGGTCGAACCATGTTGGCCGTGATCGCTTCGGGCCTACCCAGTGCAGCGACTAAGATATCCGCCTGCTTACAGTGATAAGCAAGATCTTTTGTTCGGCTATGACAAAGCGTGACTGTCGCGTCGGCATGCGGTCCTTTCTGACTCAACATGATCGAAAGAGGTCGACCGACGAGACTGCTTCGTCCCACGACGACCACATGTTTGTGCGGGATCTCTATTCCCGAACGAAGTAGAAGCTGATGGACCCCCTCGGGCGTGCAGGGGAGAAATCGCGGCTTTCCCTCGACGAGCAGGCCCACCGTCAGCGGGTGAAAAGCATCGACATCTTTGGCAGGATCGATCGCATGGACCACTGTCCCTTCATCCAACTCGCCCGGCAAAGGGAACTGAACCAAGATGCCGTGAACCGTGGGGTCGCGATTGAGCGACGCAATTACATCGAGAAGAGCCGGCATTCTGATATCGGCAGGCAACAGATGGAGCGTGCTCTCCATGCCAACCTTTTCGCAGGCGAGCCTTTTGTTCTTAATGTAGACCTCGCTCGCGGGGTTCTCTCCGACCAGCACGGCGGCCAAATGGGGTTTGTACTTTGTCTGCGAAACGAACTCCTTCACGCGGTGAGCAATCTCTAAACGAATCTCGTCGGCAATCGCTTTTCCATCGATCCATCTCGCTGTCACGCCTCGGCTCCTTTTCATCCTGACTCGGCGGATGAGGTCGCAAACTGTCTTGCGCGCTCTCGATCCCGCTGATTTCGGCGAGGAAGAATGGGCAAAAATCAATCCCAAGTAGAGATAGCGTCGGCAGTTTGAATGTCGAGTTTAATGGTTGTACCGATTGTGACGGTGCCGATTTTGATGAACGAGGCAGTCTGGGGGATCGTGCCGTTGACCACCTATTGACACGGTTCCTATGCTTGTGAGGACAAGGCCGATCGTTCCTTAGGCAATGGTCGAAACGAACGTGCGGACAGTGACGTTGAACCGAGGTGACAGGCGATGAGACAACATCCCATTCGATGGCGAGCGTGGAGCTTGGCCTTGGTCGCCCTGACCATTGTGGCCGGCTGCAAGGCGCCGCCGCCGCGCTCACCGAAGATCCTCGGATCGACGCGGGCGCCGGCCGGCATGCAGGCCCCGCCCATCAACAATCGAACACCCGTGCTGGTGCCGACCGCGCCGGTGGCGAGCCCGCGGCCCGTGGTCGCGGCACTGGCCGTGCCAGCAACGGCGGTGGCTGTCCCGACCCAGCCAGCCGTGGTTGCCGTTCCGGGATCTCCTGCTCCGACCATCGTCCAGGGCCAGCCGGTCCAAGGGCAAGTTCAAGGGCAGATGCAGTTGGTGCCAAGCCAAGCCCCAGGAGCGGGTAATCTTCCGCCGCGCCCTGATGACCGATTTCGAACAATCGCACCGGGGCCAAACGGTCTGCCATCACCAGACCCGCAAAGGCTCGAGTTGCCCCCCGAACCGTAATTGGCCCTCGGGATGAGAGGACCTTCCGCTACGTCACTTGTTGATCGGAGCGGAAGCGGGACAGATGAGATCGAAAACGCGTCTTCGGCCGAGCATTTTGGCCGCCGCGGATACGAAGTGAGACTGAAGGGAATACACCATGCGACACCATCATTGGGCCGGGCTGGCTTTATTGACATGCAGTTCAACGCTGCTCGCCGGCAATCCGTACCGCATTTGGTTCCAGGGTTCTGACGCGGTTGCCATGGCGTCGGCCACCGGGCAATCGGCTGGCTACGCAGGTTTGCCTGCACAAGCCGACCCGAACAATCTGTCGGCCTCGTGCCCCACTTGCGTTCCGGGCGGAACCGCCGACGCCAATTTCGGCTCCGGCGTCCCAAACCAAGTCGTGACCTTTTTGCACCCCTACACCAATAAGGCCATCTCTGTTCCGCTGACCTTGCCGGTCGGAAAGCCCCGCATCGTGATTCAGCGATCGCGGATCACCTACGACTACGGCTTGTTCAAGCAGAAGGTCGTCATCAACTTCTTTCCCGAGGGGTTGGTCGAAGTCGTCTATCGCGGATAGCATTCTGAATTCCCTCGGGCCGGTCAAGGCCGAGAATATTCGCGGGCATCCTCTGCGGATCGCGCGGAGGTGTTCGTCCGATGAGAATCGCTGGACCCTGTCCCCTTTCTTCCCTCCTGACGAACCCATATTAAGCCGCCTGGACACCGCGAGGTCCCCTTGCAGGCGAGACATGGGAAACCGGGACATGAAATCCATCAAAATTCGACGGGCGCTTTTGAGCGTCAGTGATAAGTCTGGCTTGATAGCACTGGCGCAGACTCTTTGTCGGCACGGTATTGAACTCCTGTCGACGGGCGGAACCTATCGCACCCTCCGCGAGGCGGGCCTCTCGGTGAAAGAGGTCTCCGAGCATACCGGCTTTCCCGAGATGCTCGATGGACGCGTGAAAACGCTCCATCCCAAAGTGCACGGCGGAATCCTCTACCGGCGCGATTTGCCCGAGCACCGAACCGCATGCGAGGAACATGGGATCGAGCCGATCGACATGGTGGTCGTCAATCTTTATCCCTTTGAAGCCACTGTCGCGAAAGCCGATGTTTCTCGAGAGGAGGCGATCGAAAACATCGACATCGGCGGCCCGAGCATGATTCGCTCTGCCGCCAAAAACCACGAGCATGTCGCGGTCATCACCGACCCCTCGCAGTACGCCACTGTGATCGAGCATCTCGATCAACATGATGGCTCGCTTCCCACCCCGCTTTTGCGTGATTTCGCTTGGGCTGCATTTGAACGGACCAGCCGATACGATGCGGCGATACATTCTTTCTTTTCCCGATCGAAACCAAGCGAGGATGCAACTCTCTTCCCAAGCGACCTTCGTCTCTATTTCAAACGAGATGCGGTTCTTCGCTACGGCGAGAACCCTCATCAACAAGGGGCGTTCTACATCGACGAGGCATATCAGCCCGCATCGCTTGCCCGGGCGACCAAAAGGCATGGCAAAGAACTCTCTTACAACAACCTGCTCGATCTAGACTCGGCATTGGCCATCGTGCGGGAGTTCGATCGGCCGGCCGCGGCCATCATCAAGCACAACAATCCTTGTGGCGCCAGCCTTGCCGATCGGCTCGTCGATGCGTTTGAAAAGGCGTATGCCGGCGATCCGGTCAGCGCCTTTGGTTCGGTGATCGCATTTAACAAGACTGTCGATGAATCGACCGCGATGCTCCTCACCGAGCCCAACCGATTCGTCGAAGCGATCGTCGCGCCGGCATTCGACGAGGCGGCGCTCGAGCTTTTGACAACACGCCCCACTTGGAAAACGAGTGTTCGGCTTCTGGAAGTGGGGGATCTTCGGGCTCATGCCGACCTCCGTGGTCGGACGCCGATCTTCCGTTCCCTCGAAGGGGGACTGCTGGTTCAAACTCCCGACGTGGGTGAATCGGGCTGGCAGAATCGATCCCTTGTCACCCATACCTCTCCGACGGAAGCGCAGCTTGCGGATCTCTATTTCGGCTGGATCATTGTCAAGCATGTTCGCAGCAATGCGATTGTGCTGGCGAAGAACGAAGCGATTCTTGGGGTCGGAGCTGGCCAGATGAGTCGAGTCGATTCGGTCAACATTGCCATCGAGAAAGCGGGCAAGCATGCCGAGGGGGCGGTGCTTGCTTCGGATGCATTCTTTCCGTTCCGGGACAACGTCGATTTGTCAGCCGCCGCGGGTATCAAAGCAATCGTCCAGCCGGGCGGATCCAAGCGAGATCAAGATTCGATCACCGCCTGCGACGAGTTCGGGATTGCCATGCTCTTTACTGGTCAACGTCACTTCAAGCATTGATCGGCGTCGACAAGAAGAGATTCAAGGTCCCCCTAGCCACCCGCTTGGCGTCTCGGCGGTACGGGGAGAACGACGTGCCGATTCTCCCAAAGGGGGACGGACTGGGCCCGAAGCACTTCCTCCCCCCCTTTGCCGCCGCAGTCGCGGATGGGATCTTGTACCAAGCTCATGCAACAGGTTTTACCTACCCGAAATCGGCAGTTGGTTTCGTACGGACAGGGCGGGCGCCACATCGTCCATTCCTCCTCACCAAAGATTTGTATTTGCCGGCGATAAAGGAGATCAATCTGCTTTGATTTTCGACCACGGCGCGATCATCTCTTCTGGCGACAGGCCGCCAAAAGACGACCCTGGGGAAAGCCCTAGGGTCATAAAAAGCGGAAAATTCGGGCTATCCGGACCTTGGCGACGCCCGCGGGTTCTTTTCAAGTTGAATCGGCCCTGACGCTCCTATCGTGAAAACAGGAACGAACTCTCGTTCATTTCAGGAAGTGGCTGATCCAGGCGTGACGAGGGCCCGCTCGTTTGACTACCATCAATCACGGAGAGGAAACCGGTTCTCCAGGAGAAGACCCAGCCGATGCCGCCAAGCAAACTCGAAGAAGGCCGGGACTACGTCGTCGAAGATGGGATGTTCGTCTTCACGGCCGAGTATCTTCTTCGTCGAGGCCACTGCTGCCAATCGGGATGCCGACACTGTCCTTACGGATTCTCCAAGGAACAGGACGAAAGCCCATCGCGGGAAGAGATCGTCCCGATCTCGTAATCTCCTCGAAGGGAAAGATCGACTCCTCATCGGCCTATCGAATGGAAAGATGCCAACATGATTCGCTATTCGATTGGAAGCTATCTCGTTCTCTTGTCAGTGCTCTTTTCGAGCAACATACGAGCAGCCGACGATCCCAATCTCATTGCTCCGACCGAGCCTCTTCCCCCAAGCGAACAGATCAAACAGTTCCATCTTCCGCCCGGCTTTGAAATACAGCTCATCGTTTCGGAGCCAGAAATCGGCCAGCCGACCAACATCGCCTTCGATGCAGCGGGCCGGCTCTGGATCAACTCTACCCTCGAGTATCCCTACCCAGCTCAAGGAAAGCCGCGCGACCGCACCCGATACATGGAAGACACGACCGGTGACGGCGTGCCGGACGCGATTCATACTTTTGCCGAGGGACTCAACATTCCGATCGGCCTGGCGAAAATCAACGACGGGCTGATCGCGTACTCGATCCCGACGATCGATCGATTCCGCGACACCAACGGCGACGGCTTGGCCGACGAACGAACGGTCCTCTATGGCGAGTTTGGCTTCCGCGACACGCACGGCATGGCAAGTTCTTTCAGGCCATGGATCGATGGCTGGATCTATGCCTGTCATGGATTCAATAATGATTCGCACGTTAAGGGATCGCAAACGCCCGAGGTCATGATGAACTCGGGGAACACCTATCGCTTCCGGGCTGATGGCTCGCGCATCGAGCAGCGGACTTGGGGACAGGTGAATCCCTATGGTTTGGCGTTCAATGCCTGGGGCGATCTTTTCTCATCGGACTGTCACACCAAGCCGGCATACATGCTCCTAGCGGGAGCATACTATCCCAGTTTTGGCAAGCCTCACGACGGGCTCGGCTTCGGGCCAGAAATGATGGAGCATCTTCACGGCTCAACAGGGATTGGCGGCATCGTCGTCTACGAAGACAAGCACTTTCCGAAGGAATTCAGACAAGACCTTTTCATAGGCAACCCCGTCACGGGGCGAATCAATCGCGACTCTTTCACCTGGAAAGGTGCCTCGCCCACTGCCGTCGAACAACCGGACTTTCTTACGTGCGATGACCGATGGTTCCGCCCGGTCGATTTAGCGCTCGCGCCGGACGGCTCGCTTTATGTGGCCGACTTCTACAACTGCATCATCGGTCATTACGAAGTACCCCTGCCCCATCCAAGACGCGATCGCGAGCATGGCCGAGTCTGGCGGATCAGTTACCGAGGCTTGCCAGGCGAGAAGGTGAATCCTCCGCGACCGATGGCAGACTTAACGAAGCTCGATGCGACTGCACTGACGAAGAAACTGTCCGATGCGAGCATCACCGTCCGAACGCTGGCAACGAACGAGTTGGTTGATCGCTTGGGTCCGCCTGCACTTTCGGCGGTCGAACCGATTCTTTCTTCGGACGGTTCTCACGTGCAGCGGGCTCATGCCCTCTGGGTCGTCGAAAGGCTTCGAGGACTGTCGGCAGCCGAGATCGATCGACTGGCCCATGATGAAAAACCGATCGTTCGAACACATTTGCTCAAAGCCCTGGCCGAAAGAAAGGACTGGGCCGAGACATCCGCCATCAACATCCGCGAGCTCATCCTTCAACGGATCGCCGAGGATAAGAACGCCCATGTGGTTCATGCCGGGGTCGACGCGCTGGCTCGGCATGCAGATCGTTTGAACGTCGAACCCTTACTTGATGTTTGGAAAAAGACGCCGACGAAGGACACTCATCTCATTCATGCGATACGAATTGCTCTTCGAAACAACCTCCGCGATCTGAACGCGACCGAGTCGATCGCCCAGAGTCTGGGGGATTCCGAGGAAGTGGTTGCTCGATTGACCGATGTTTGCCTGGGAATTCCTCAATCCGACGCCGCCGGCTTCCTCGTGAAATGCATTGGCGCCGGCAAGTTTGAGAAGAGTCGCGAAGCCGAGTTGTTTCATCATGCCGCCCGCTATGCCGATGCCGATGGCGTTGCTCGATTGATCGAACAAGCTCCGAACATTGTCGGTGACGATTCGCCTCGGCAATCGCAAGTCCTGCGGGCTCTCTTTCATGCCTCGCAAGAACGAGGCGAAACGCCGACGGCGACGTTGGGCACCTGGGGATCGAAGGTGGTTGACAAGTTGCTGCGAAGTAGAAGTAGCAACAACTGTCGGCAAGGGATCGAACTGGCTCGCGACCTGCGATTGGCATCGGCCAAAGAGGCCATTGCCGCCCTGACTCCGAAAGACTCTCGTCATGCCGACTGTCGAACGGCCGCGCTCGATGCCTTGGCACAGATCGACCCGGCACGGGCGACGGCGATCTTGTCATCGATTGTCCCCGATGCATCGGACAGTATCGACGTTCGGCAACCGGCGGCCGAGCTTCTAGGGAAGTTAAAGGACCCTGCTTCGACGCCGATTCTCAGTCAGCTTCTCACGATCGCCACGGGCAATCTCGCGGTCTATGCCGCTCGCGGGCTATCGTGGAGCGATGCCGGCGCGGACGCATTGTTAACACTGATGGAGAGTGGCAAAGCCCCGGCGGAACTTCTGCATGACGGCGTCGTGGGGCATGAACTCAAATTTCGCCAGGCTCCTCGCAAAGACGAACGAATCGAAGGATTGAAGGCGAGTATCCCAACGCCCGATGAGGCCGTCAGAAGCATCCTTACCTCGAGAAACGACGCATGGAAAAATCAGCCAGGTGAGGCGGGCCGAGGCGAGGCGATCTTCAACAAGAATTGCGGGATCTGTCACCAGATCGCCAACAAAGGAGCGAAGATCGGTCCTCAGCTCGACGGGGTTGGCATCCGTGGCATCGATCGTCTTCTCGAAGATACGCTTGACCCGGATCGCAACGTCGATCAAGCCTTCCGAAAACGGACTTTCGTCAAGACCGACGGAAGTGTGCTGTCCGGCCTGGTGCTTCGAAAAGAGGGCGCTGTCGTCGTTCTGGCCGACGCGCAGGGAAAGGAAGTTCGACTCGCTTCTTCGGACATTGATGAGGAACAAGAGTCGAAACTCTCGCCCATGCCCAGCGATGTCGCGCGCGGTCTACCCGAACCAGAGTTCCTCGACCTGATGGCGTACCTTCTATCGCAGCGGACCGCTCCGGCTCAGCCCTAAAGGAACGTCCCATTTGAAGGCAACACTTCAAAGACAACAACCTCGGGTCGCTCCTAAGAACGGCCCGAGGCGTCGCGTTCGATCGAAGATGCGGTCGCAGCGAGGAAGAACCTACCCCAGCGAAACCGTGACGGTCTTCAGTTCGGTGTAACTGTCGAGCGCTTTGGCCCCCTGCTCGCGTCCCTGCCCCGACATTTTGAATCCGCCGAAGGAAGCGGCCGCGTCGAAGACGTCGTAGCAGTTGACCCAGACCGTACCGGCCCGGACCTTATGAGCCAACGAGTGGGCCTTGCCGATGTCTTTGGTCCAGACCGCGGCCGCCAATCCGTAAAACGTATTGTTCGAGCGCTCGACGATCTCATCGAAATCTTTGAACTTCAGGACCGAAAGGACCGGCCCGAAGATCTCGTCGGTAGAAATCGCCATGCTGTCCTGCACGTTGGTAAAGATCGTCGGTTCGATGAAGAAACCTTTATCGCCGATCGTGTTCCCGCCACTCAGGCACCGTGCTCCTTCCTTCTTTCCCTTGTCGATGTACGAGAGAATCTTGTCGTACTGAGCCCGGTCGACTTGCGGCCCCTGTTCGGTCTCCGGATCGAGTGGGTTGCCGACTTTACGATGCCGAACTTTGGCAAGCATTCGATCGACGAACTCGTCATGGATTTTTTCTTCGATGAAGAGTCGGCTCCCGGCACAGCAGCACTGCCCTTGGTTGAAGTAGATGCCTGCGTACGATCCTTCAACGGCCGACTCGATGTTGGCATCGGCGAAGACGACGTTGGGGCTCTTGCCGCCGAGCTCGAAGGTCAGCCGCTTCAGTGTCTGGGCAGCGTTAGCCATGATGATCTGCGCAGTCTTGTACTCACCCGTGAAAGCGATCTTGTCGACGTCCGGATGTTTGACGATCGCATCGCCGGTGGTTCCGTCGCCGGTGACGATGTTGACCACGCCGGGCGGAAAGCCCGCCTCCAGCGCGAGTTCCCCGAGTCGCAGCGCCGTCAAAGGCGTCTGCTCCGCAGGCTTCAAGACCGAAGTACAGCCGGCCGCCAACGCGGGGCCCCACTTCCATGCCATCATCAAAAGTGGAAAGTTCCAAGGGATGATTTGACCGCAAACACCGACCGGTTCGCGCCGGGTGTAACAGAAGTAGTTGCCACGAATGGGAACCGTCTCGCCGTGAATCTTGTCGGCCCAGCCGGCGAAATAACGGAAGGTATCGATCACGAGCGGAAGGTCGGCTGCCCGGCTATCGCGGATGGGCTTGCCGTTATCGAGCGTTTCAAGGGCGGCGAGTTCCTCCGCATTTTGTTCGATCAGATCGGCAAGTCGGTAGAGAAGCCGACCTCGTTCCCGCGCATCCATTTTCGGCCAAGGGCCGGTCTCGAAAGCACGACGAGCCGCCTTGACGGCGCGATCAACATCGTCTCGATTGCCCAGCGGCACCTGAGCGATAACCTCTTCGGTTGCGGGGTTGAGTGTCGTAAAGGTGACACCGCTTCCGCTGTCGACCCATTGACCATTGATGAGCATTTGGGTTTGCCGAATTCGAGGGGGCTTAATCAAAGGCATTTCCGCCGTCGCCATGGAACTGGTTCTCCTATTGGGGCCAACAAACCATTGAACAGAGATAGGTCGCAGGGTCATTCAGACTCGGCCCACCCGACCCGGGCCTCTTTCTCTCATCCCCGCCTACCGAAAGGATACCCGGGCGTGAAGAGATGGTAAAGAAGCAGGTCACGACCGTGGCGGAGTCGGCGCCGGGAACCAGCCGGTCCGCATTCCCGCACTTTAGAAAAGCGGGGTTTAATCGACAGGAAACGATCACTCCCCTTGAGACTCTCCTCAAGCAGGTATAGGCTAAAGCGATCGGGTAGGGCCGAGCATTCCAAGCGGGCAGAACCACCATGCCGATTCGTTTTCGCTGCGATTATTGTGGTCAATTGCTTTCCATTGCCTCCCGCAAAGCTGGCTCGGCCGTCCGTTGCCCCAAATGTCGGCACGAGAATAGTGTTCCCACAGAATCCGCCCAGGGAGCTACGCGAAAAGAAGCAGCGCGTTTTTTTGAGAGTAGCCGATTCGACGAGTGGATCGGTCGGCTTTCCGAGGAAGGGACCTCCGAAGTCGATTCGGCCAGTGTGAAATCGGCCAGCACGCTCGACGTCCCCACAGCACTCGGATCGACGGATATTCCGCGCCGCCGACCCGTTCCTGCCTTGAGACCGATCGCCCCCAGAGAGAGTGACTCGACCAGTGCGGAGCCTTGGCGACGCGATCCGGAAAAGCTTCCAGAACAAGCCATGTCAGAGGGTGAATCAGAGGGAGGATCGGTTTCGTCTCATGACGCGAGCCCGGCACCAATCTCGATTTGGTCGATCATCGGCGGAAGCCTGTTGGCGGTTTTCTTTCTGTTGATCGCATTTTCACTCGGAATCATGGTCGGTCGATACGGATTTCCCGCAAGGTGACTTTCCGCGCAGCGTTCGAGTGCCAGGTCGGCTTTGGCGTTCTATCGTTTGTTTGTAGTGATTCATCTTCTCTATGCTGTTTCAATGAGGCCACTCACGGGTGCATGAGGAGGGGCCGGCTTCTTTTGACAAGTCGACAAGGACCCTACCGGCATGACAGGATCTTGGCATCCTCTGGTTTTTACGCCGTACTTGCGGCCGCAGATCTGGGGAGGTAGAGCCCTGGCGGAGCGTTTCGGTAAACCGCTCGCGACGGCCGAGCCCTACGGCGAATCATGGGAGATCAGCGGACATCCGCACCACATCAGCGTCGTCAGTGAAGGGCCCCATGCAGGCGAAACGCTTGCCGATCTCTGCGAGAAGTATCCGCGCGAGATCTTCGGCCGTACGATTCCCGGCGATGGAAAATTCCCGCTGTTGATTAAACTGCTCGACTGCCATGAACTTCTTTCGGTTCAAGTTCACCCCAACGACGAGCAAGCCGAGCAGATTCTCGGCAACGAAAAAGGAAAGACCGAAGCGTGGGTGGTGATTGATTCTCTTGAATCAGGAGAAATCTATGCTGGCTTGAAGCCGGGCATGAATCGTTCTCAGTTCGAGCAACACATGGCCGACAAAACAACTGGTCAGGCATTGCACCGATTTCGTCCGCATGCCGGCGACTGTGTTTTCATCCCTGCTGGTACCATTCACACGATGGGTGGGGGCGTACTCATTGCCGAGGTCCAGCAGACAAGCGACGCCACCTTCCGGATCTTTGATTGGAACCGTTTGGATAAGAACGGCGCGTCACGGGCGCTGCATCTCCAAGAATCGCTGATGGCGATCGATTTCTCGAAAGGGCCGGTCGCCCCGGTCGAGCCTCGTCCGCTGGCCGATGGCGGCCAGCGATTGATTGAATGCCCCTACTTCACCATCGACAGGTACTCTTCGCCCAAAAGCGTCGCCGTGCCGACGGGGGAACTCTCCATTTGGATGTTGCTGGGAGGGTCGGCCGAACTTGTGGGCGACGACGGGGAGTATCGCCGACTGTTCACCGCGGGCCAGTCGGTTTTAGTGCCGGCGGCGGCCAAGTCGCTTGGCTGGATCGGCACATCGACCGATTCTCCTGCCCAACTTCTCCGTATTACCTTGCCGGCGTAGTCCACTTCCGAGAGAATTGCCTTTGGCAGGAATGGTGCCGACAATGAGGACCTGGTCGAGTTTTGAATCGTCCCGAATCCGAGGAACTGGATTGACCCGAGGTCGATAATCGGCAACAGAGTTCGGCACGAGGCCGAGCAATCTTCCTGCACGAGTATCCCATGCGACGGATCAGCATTTGGGGATGGACCGCGATTCTGGTTACCCTGGCGGGGTGCCAGTCGATCGGTTTGAGCCCTGGTAGCCCGGTCTACACGGGAAACAGCCGACCGGCGATTTATCCACCCCCCAGCAGCGCGCAGGAAGAGAAACGCGATGCTCGGTTTTTTCTGGCCTATCCCGACGAATCGGTCATGCCCCACGTCGACATGCTCCCGCGCGAAGCGAATTAGTCGTCCTGACAGCGCTTCTCCGTGGACGCCCCTCGTCGCCCTACTCTTTTCGTGCATGATCATCGGCTGCGAGAGCCCCGAGAAACGGGATGTCACCCTGCCCCTCCCGGAAAAGCTCTCTTCGCAAGAGTTGGTCGACTTGACGAAAACGAGCTGGGAAAGCTCGCTGGCCGACTTTTATCGTGATGATTGGGAGCGATTGAAAGACGATGCCCGCCGACTCAACGAGCTCATCACTCGTTGGAAAGGGGAGAAACCCCCTCAAGTGGGGGCGAAGGAATTCACCGAGAACTTGGCGGGGCTCGAACAAGCGACCCAGCGATTTCAGCAGGGGATCGACAGCAAAAATGTCGAAATGGTGACCGAGGGACTCCGCGAGATCGGCAAACGCGTGACCGCCTTCGAAGTAACTCGGTAGGCGGAGACCTCTCATCTTGCACGCCCTTTAGGAAGAGGAATCCAGGGAGCCGTCGGCCGCTTCCGAAACATGGGGTCATACAAAGGGAGCCATGGCCTGATCCGTGCTCCCCTTGCGACGGGGATCCACCTTCAACGATCGGCCCCGCGATTGACTCCAAGCAACGAAGAGGCCCTTCTTGGCTCAGAAGAAAAAGACTGGCTCCAGACCAGCCAGCAAGACCGCCCGGCCCGTCAAGGGTGGAATGAAGCGTCGTCCTGGACCGCGACCCGGCGGGAAACCTTCGACGGCCCCCGTGCCTGGTGCTGTGCGCCCGGGCCGACGACCGATCAAGAGACGACGACCGTCGAAAAAGAAGTCGACGCCACGCGTCCCCATGCCGGGCGATGAAAATCTGGTTCGCCTGCAAAAGTTTCTCGCCAGTGCCGGCTTCGGGTCTCGACGACAATGCGAAGAGTACATCCTCACGGGGCGTGTCCTTGTCGATGGCAAGGTCATCACCGAACTCGGGACCCGCGTCGATCCGAATAAGCAAGAGATCACGCTCGATGACGAAACCATCAAGCGGGAAAAGCTCGTCTATTGGTTTGCCAATAAGCCCAAAGGCGTTCTCTCGACGACCAAGGATACACACGCGCGACCGACCATCGTGGACTTGTTGCCGGGCATCACCGAACGGGTTTTTCCTGTCGGCAGGCTCGATGAAGAGAGCACGGGACTATTGTTGCTCACCAACGACGGGGACCTCACGAATCTACTCACGCATCCGCGTTACGGCGTGCCGAAGACGTACGAAGTCTTGGTCGCGGGCCGAATCAACATTGATGTCATCGCTAAACTCAAGAGAGGTATTTGGCTTTCCGATGGCCGGGCTCGGGTACACGAGGTGGAAAAAATCGGCATGCGCGGCGAGGCGACGATGCTCCGTATCGTCCTTCGCGAAGGCCACAATCGAGAGATCCGCCGACTCTTTGCCAGCCTCGAGCATAAAGTCATGCGATTGGAACGAGTCGCTATCGGCCC
This sequence comes from bacterium, assembly GCA_019753235.1. Lineage (GTDB taxonomy): Bacteria > Planctomycetota > Planctomycetia > Kolteriales > Kolteriaceae > JAIELF01. The sequence continues at coordinate 21,316 of JAIELF010000006.1, read as the reverse complement.
GATCAAGATTCGCAAGTTGCGTTCGGGCACATGCCGCCTGGCGACAGCCGACGAGATCCGCATGCTGCGAGAATTGGCCGAGCGAGCCCGACTTGCTGCCGAGCAGGGTCTCGACATCGACGAGCCCACGGACTGACATCCTTATGTCACTTCCATCGGTGACACCATCATGTCACGGCAATGGAGGGGCCGGATTGGGGCTCGGTGGTTTGGGCAAGGTCGCCCGCTGAAGGTCTTGTTTGAGGATTTCTGTCGGGATCGCCAAGCCGACCGGTTCGCGTAAGCTCCGCGCGATCACCACTCCGAGAAGTTTCCCGTCCAGACTCATCAGCGGCCCGCCGCTGTAGCCTGGAACGACATTCCCTTTGAAATAGAGGACCGGCGTGCCGATTCGGACAAGTCCCTGTTCCTGGTTGGGGATGTAGTCCTTGATGATGGCGGCAAGTTTGCTTCTCTTGCCCGATGGAAAACCGACGCAGAGTGCCGGCGTCCCGGGCGAGATCAACTCCTCTTTCAAACCGACAATCGCGTTGATCGGTTCTTTGGGATGGAATTGGAGAACAGCCAGATCGTGCTCTGGGAATCGACCCAAGACCTCAGCCGCGTATTGAGTGTTGTCGATCAAGCGAACCCGAACACGAAAGTGCGTCCCCAATACGTGCGAGCAAGTCAGCACCACGCCCGAGGGATCAATGATCGTCCCCGCGCCGACTTTGTTGGACCATTTTTTGCCGCTGAAGTCACTGGTGAGAATTTGAACGGTGATCTTGCCGGCCAGCTCGCCCGCCTTCAAATAGTCGTCGGTCGATTGACCACGCACTTTATCGGGGAGCAAAATCATGAGAAAGAAGAGGAGCCCACCCACCGCGTTCCTCGCTGCGAAGTCGATTGTTCGGATTGAAATCCCTCGCGCGAGTCGGGGCCGTTCGAATCTTTTCCGCATTGGCACTGGATTCGCCCTTCTCTTATTGGGGGCCGTGGCGAGCTTGGTTTCTCGCCGGCATTATGGTACCCAGTCCCAAGGGCTGGGTTGAATGAATAGCAGAGGCGTCCCCCTTTGTGTCGCAAATGTGGCTCTTTGGCCCGCCGAAAATCGGTGATTCGCCAGTTTGGCAATCGATTCTCGGCTAGCCATGCGTGGGGTTGACGCCAATGACGGTGCTGGGGCATAGTGCGGCCAGTGTGAAAAAGAGTCGGCTTACGCCACCAGAATTCTGGTGGTCGGCTGTGGATGGCAAAAGAGTGAACTTCAAACCAACACTGTCGATTCTGATCGCGCTGGGGCTAGCCCTGGTATCGGCGGTGGTGGGTCTGTCGTATCTACCCTGGAACGCCTCGGCAGGGGATGCCGATCATGAAGTGGCGGTTCTTTTCCCGAGTTCTGACGTCGCGGCTTGGCCCGATTTCGTGCGCGGCGTCCATTTGGCGGCCAAGGCAAAGAACCTTTCCGTCATCGAGGATTCCTCGCGACATGCCGTTCGCGTGATGACATCCCCCAGGCCAACCCGTTTTCAGTGGTATCCCGTGATCGGAAGCTTCGCGCTGCAAAATAAAGTCCGAGATCTTTGCCAGCGACCTGTCCCTCCTTTAGCGGTTGTCGGCGCGAATAACACGGCACTGACGAAAGCGATCGGGACCGAGGTTTTCTCGGCAAGCCGTCCCGATTGGGTTCCGCTTCTGCTCATGACGCATGCCACCACTGATCAACTCATCGATGTCAATCCTGGCCGATCGTTCCGGTTCGGCTTTAGTAACAGCTATCAAGCAAGAACGGTGGTACGCGAACTGGCAACAATGTTGCCTGATGATTCGAACTCATCAACACCTCTGCAAGCGATCGTGGTGCAGGTAGCCGACAATCCATTCTCTGTTGATCTGGCCAACCACTTTGCTCAAGAGCTGAAGGAAAGTCTCGGAGCAACCATTCTGAACGACCCGAACGTTTCGCCGGATTCATCCAGAACGAATTGGATGCTCCCTACCGCTGGCCGAGGCGCCGAAGGGGCGACCGCCGAGGAGGTCGCGCTGGCTCGCCGAATCGTGCAGACGCTGAGCCAAAATCCCAATGCTCCATCGGCAATCGTCCTCCCCACGGATCTGGACACGTTTCGGCACCTAGTCCTGGCAATCGACCAAGAGAAGAAACGGCAGACGTTTGCCAAACCGATCTACCTCCTCTCGGGAGATTCCCTCGACTATTACGACGTCACCGAGGGCCTGCCAACCAACATGATGCCGGGCCCGTTGTTGTTTTTCTCTCACGTCAATCCGGTCGATCGATCGATCTCGAATGCTCCTCTCAGTCATCGCCCCGCGGTCGGACTGAATCGCGATCTGGCTCACACGCTTCTGTCGGCGATGGGTCGACTCGGACAACAAGCGACGCCTGATCAACTATCGGCGGCGCTGCGCGAGGCTGGTCCGGAAGAGGATCGAATCTCGTTCAACGCGTTCGAGCGAGCCGACGGCGGAGCGGCGCTCGTGGCCTATGCCAACCCGATGGGGGAAGGCTTTGAAATCAGGCTTCCGAAAGCTTGGGCTAGCTCGCCGTGATCGCCGTCGACTCTGCTTCCGTGCGCCACGATGATCTCCCTCCGGAATGGGGCCGATCTGGGACTTGGCTCATCATCCTTGTCAGCATCCTGACTGTCCTGGTTTTGCTTCTGTTTCATTGGCTTGGCCCCCCCACGGTGGAAGAAGTGGAAGCCGACATCTGGAAAGATTGGGCCCGCGCGACCGTTGATAGCCAAGGAGAGAATATTGCCGGCCTTTTGGCACAGCGCCGACAAGAGGCATGTCAAAAACTCTTAGACGACTTCGGACAAACGACAACAAAGTACGGCGAATCTTTCGTGCTGCGAACATCGGTTCGCTCGATTCGCGTCATCGATGCAACAGGCAACACTTTCGCCTCTTGGGAATCCGAGGAGGCTTCCCTGGCGGGCCCTCCAGTCGGTTGGTCGAACGTCACCATTCCCCTTTTCCTCGAGGAACAAGAGCCGCTTGGTAAGCTCGAAGTCCTCTACAAATTCAATGAATTGACACTCGGCGCGTTGCCGAACCTTCGCCGAATCGCTTGGCTTCACGATCTGGCGGGCTGGCTGTTCGCATTCTTGGGGATGGCGATGATCTTAGCGGTCCTGGCCAATCTGCACCGACTTCGCGAGCGAGCTCTTCGTGTTCGAAGCCAACAAGTCACACTCGATCTGGCGCGACAGCTTTGCCATGAACTCCGAAATGGATTGTGGGCGTTCTCGCTCGAAGGGAACAACCTTCGACGTCTGTTCGAAATGATCGAGAACTACTTTTCGCAGGAACCGCAAGCCCTTGCCGAGGCTGCCCAACGCCTTCGCATCGATCCCAAGGAGATGGATAGGCTTCGTCGACAGATTAAAAAGCAATTGGCAGATCTGCATCTCGATCCGCAGACCGACGTTCTCTCGGCCACCGAATTGGCAAAAGACGCGCACCAACAAATCGAAAGCTTTTCGAAGTACATCAATCTCACCGTCGAGCAACTCGACCGAAATCTACTTGGTCAGAATCTCCAATGGGAACCGATCTCGGTCCGCACGTCGGAATGTTGGAAGCAGGCACATGAATTACTCACGTTGCGGATTCAGTCGGCCGGCGTCAAACTCGAAGAAGTGATCGAGACGTCCGATGACTGGGTCCATCTCGATCGGCGAGCTCTTGTCCATGTCTTTGTCAATCTCGCGAAGAATGCACTCGAAGCAATGCGTGACCAGCGACCCGCAGGCAAGATTACTTTTCGATTGCGGCAATCAGGCGATCACGTCGAAGCGATCGTCCACAACACCGGTCGTCCCATCGACCCGGCCATCTTGCCTCACATTTTTCGAGATGGTTTCTCGACCAAGTTGGGTGCCGGCCGAGGCATAGGATTGGCCCTGGTGAAAGAATCTGTTCGCCGGATGGCCGGGACGATTTGGGTTGAATCCGATGCCACAGGCACCTCGTTCCATCTGAAACTTCCCCACAAAAGGCCCAGCGAATCCCCACCTCTACAGGTCGGCTCGAAGTGAGAAACTCTCTTTCTGCGAGAGCCCTCAGCAAGTTACCGACCGGCGCACCCTTACGACCCGACTCTCGCGCTTGCCTGAAGGGGTTTTCCCGACCCGAAAATTCTCGCGACGAGTCATCGGCAACGTAGGGTTTGCTCGGCAGAGATAATTCTTCTTCGCCCCTGAAGCTTCCTGGCAATCGTTGGCTCACCGTTCCCGCGGGAGCCCGCCGAGCGTGCCGGGTCGTGGGGGTAATCGGTAGGATCCCGTCGGCATGGACATCGCAAGTATCATCGGTCTGGTCGGCTCGCAAGTGCTGATCGTCGTCTCGATCATGATCGGCGGCGACATCCGGGGCTTCATCGACATCCCCTCGATCATCATCGTTATCGGCGGCGGTATCACTACCCTCCTCTCCTCCATGACCATGGGTGAGTTCTTCAACTTCTTCCGTGTCGGCCTGAAGGTTGTTTTCCCTCCGCAAGTCAATCTCAAGCAGATCATGACCCAACTCGTGGAGTTTGCGACGGTCGCGCGGCGCGATGGTATTCTCGCGCTCGAAAACCACCTCGATGAGAAGACCAACAAGTTCGTCGCGACAGGAATCAGAATGGCGGTCGATGGAACCGACCCCGAACTGATCGAGAAACTGATGCTCAGCGACATCGAATCGCTTCAAGGACGACACAAGAACGGCAAGGTCTTCTTCGATCTCTTCGCCAAGTACGCACCTGCTTTCGGTATGATCGGGACCCTCATCGGCTTGGTCGCCATGCTCGCCAACCTCAGCGACCCCAGCGCCATCGGTCCCGGTATGGCTGTCGCCTTGCTCACCACTCTCTATGGTGCCGTCATCGCCAATGCGATTTGCTTACCCATGGCCGATAAGCTGGCGTTTTATTCACGCATGGAAGTGCAAGCTCGGATGATGATCGTTCAAGGGGTCATGGCAATTCAGTCGGGGGACAACCCCCGCATCGTGGAACAGAAGTTGAACGTGTTCCTTGCGCCCAATCAACGGGCATCAAGCTAACTCAGGAGCAGCCGACCATGTGTGACGAGGGTGGTGGCGTTCCCGAATGGGTCCTCACGTATGGCGACATGATGTCGTTGTTGCTCTGCTTTTTTATCCTTCTCTACTCACTTTCAGGAGGTCAAAAGGCCGTCCCCGATGTCGTCGTCGAAGCGATCCTCAAGCAGTTCGGCGACCCTCATCAACTCGCCATGTTTCATCTCAACAAGCGGATGAGCGCGGTCGAGACGCCGGGCAAGTCCATCACCGAAAATCGCAAGGCGAGCATCCCTCGCAAAAGGGCCAATGCCGCCCAGCCAGGCCGGCCCGGCCATCGCACCCGTGTCACCGATATCCGCGATGGAAACCGCTTGGTCATCGGCGGCCCGGTCTTATTCGAAAGCGGGTCGGCCGAGCTGACACAAGAGGCCAAGGAAGCAATCCTCGATGTCGCCTCCGCCATTCGCGGTAAACTTCACATGATCGAAGTCAAAGGCTTTGAGCCTCCCGGGGTCCCAGCGGGATCCCCGTTTGCAAGTGTTCGTGACCTCGCCTTTGCGCGAACGGTGGCCGTGGTCGATTTTCTGACCAAGGATGGAGAGATTCATCCCAACATCATTCGGACGTCGATCGCCGCCCCGGTGGAAGCACAGACATTGCCTCGTCTGCCGACAGGAGAGCCGATGTACAACCGTGTTGTCATCGCCAATCTCGAATCGTCCAGCACCGACTTCTACGAAGCATCGCCTGGCAACTGAACCCAACCGATGCCCCCGATTGATGCGCCGAAACACCTTTTATTTCGGAAAGGGGGAACGCTCGCGCGAGGGACGTCGAATTGGAAAGAGGGGTTCCTCCCGCGCGCCACCCAAACCGCCCGCCATCGGCAACGGCTTGCCCGTCGGCTGCTTCTGACTGGCCTGATAAAGTGGAATCGCCTCGGGAAGCCACGCTTCAAGGTCCTCCGCACGCCGTTCACTGTTGGGGTGCGTCGAAAGAAACTCGGGAGGTCGCTTTTGATCGGATGTCGCCTCTTGCATCCGAATCCAAAATCGAGATGCCTCATGCGGGTCGTAACCAGCAGCCGACATCAGCAAAATGCCGATGTGGTCCGCCTCGGATTCGTGATTGCGACTGAACGGCAACAGAATCCCCACTTGTGATCCGACGCCGAGCATCCCCATCACTTGCTGCACCTGTTGCGGCGCCATATCGGACATCGACACGGCAACCCCCTGCTGAACCATCTGCACCACTTTCGTCTGCGCCATTCGCTCGGCCGAATGCCGAGCGATCGCATGCCCGATCTCATGACCTACCACCGTCGCAAGGCCCTCTTCAGTCTGCGCGACCGGCAAGATCCCCGTGAAGACAACCACCTTCCCGCCTGGCAAGCAGAAGGCGTTGATCTGATCGCTGTCGACAACCCGAAAATCCCATTCGAATTGTTGCGGCGGAAGGCCGATCGCTTGACGGAACGGCTCGCTGTTGGAGGCCTCTGCCAATCGACGTGCCACCCGCGTCACCGCCTCGACGGTCGGTCCTCGGCTGATGACGTTTGACTCGGATAAAACTTGCTGAAAAGCCTGCAGGCCAAGGGCCTTCTCTTCCTCGGGTCCTATCGCGATCACTTGATTGCGACCGAATGGACCTCGCTGACAGCTTTGCAATAGAAACAGGCCCGCCATGGCGGCCATCACCAGAACCGGAATGAAGCGCATCCCGATGGCTCGGCCGATCGACGGGCCTTGCCCTGATGAAGGATATCCCTGCCTCGGATCCTCCCGCGGATAGTCAGAGCCGTACGACATGCCCCATCCCTCTTTAAAAAGTGCACCTGTTAGAACCACCGCGACAGGATCGCACGATCAACATCATACATGATACTCGCGCCGACAAAGCCATCAGCAATCCAGCGCCCAATGCCGATCTGCTCGAGAATCTAGCCCCAGAGTCTCGACGGATAACGGCTATTGCTTTGTGAACATAGGAAGCATCTTAGCGAACCCTTCCCCGCGCCGCGAGTCCTTCTGGCAGGAAGGGTCCCCCCACGCCGATTCCCGCGCTTGCTCGTCTTGTCAGATACCCTAAGATGCAGATTCTGGGGGGGGCGAGCCGGTCCGCACGGCGCCAAGGAATAGTCCCAAAGACTTTCTCCTTGCCCGCAGGGATCGGACTCGATACTTCCCTTGGAACAGATCGGCCGTCCGATCCGTTCGATCGAGAAATGATGATCATGCAGCCATAGCTCAACTGGATAGAGCAACGGTCTTCGGAACCGTAGGTTGTAGGTTCGAATCCTACTGGCTGTAGTCAATAAAACGCCGGATTCCCTGGAAAAACCAAGGAGTTCGGCGTTCTTCGTTTCTTGGGCAAGAAGCGGTGTTATGGTCAGAAATGGTAGGTTTTAGTCCCTGGTCGGGTACAAGGCGGGTACAAAAAATGGCTCCAAAATGGCCTAGTGACGGTTGCTCTGACCGTAGGCCATCGTCGGCCCTGCACAGGGTCGTTTTCACTCGCTGGTCGAGTAGTGATACCGTTTGAACTTCCGACCGGCGTCTAGCCGAAAGCCTGGCCAGCCACGTTGATCGACACAACTTGACCGTGCGGACGTTCGTTCGTCGGTTCGCTCGTCTTTCGTTGGCGTTCTCGAAGAAGTTTGAGAACCTGGAAGCAGCGGTTAGTTTGCGCATGGCCTGCTACAACTTCTGCTGGCGACCGGGTAAGATGCGAGTCACACCCGCGATGGCGGCAAACGTAACGACGTCTCTTTGGTCGTTCGCGGATTTAATGAATGCTTTGGATGCCTAAGATTTAGGCGTTATTCCTACCTGATCGCAGGTGACGTAAATGATTGCCTTTGAGATCACTGTAAATGGCGAGCGACGGTACACGGCTGGCATACCGAATGATGGACATTTGGAGTTGCATCTCCACCACGTGCGGGTTGGACATCGGATGAGTGGGAAACTTTATGAGGAGCTAGATCTGCGGACTTTTGGATCTGAGATAGACGAACAAGCGAATGCCCATTCACAACACTGGCCGCAACTAGACCTCAAGGCCGGGGACGAGGTAAGCATTCGGATCATTGAAACTGATACGGTCGACCCCGGATTACCAGGTGCTTTGTGACCGAAAAAATCAAACGGTATCACTCTCGCTGGTCGAGGTCGCCTTGTGCATCTCGCGCGAGTTGTCAGAATAGATTTAACGGGCAAGGCGGCTGATCCCCGCCGAATGCGTCCCCTCGACGGCTGGTTCCTTCCGGGCGGGTGGTCGAGGCTGACGACGCCCGGCAGTTATGGCTTGCTCATCAGTGGAGTTGAGGAGCCTTTCAAGGATTATCCGACCATCGTGGACAATGTCGTTTTTCAATCATCGATTCCAGAAGCCGGACAAGTTTGGATGATGGCATTGGCATCTGGGTTGTTTGTCATTGCATCTCGTCGCTTTGGAGTAGGCCGCTGATTAAAAGCGGTCGATGCGCCGGCTCGTTCGACCTTTCGCGTAAGCGGTCCATTCTCACTGGGAATTGGGTACAAGGTGAGGAGCCGACGCTGTTGATCTATGGTTTTGGGGGAAGAGTCGTTGACGGCGAGCGTGACCCGCGCGGGTCTGACGCCATCGGGATCCAGCCCATCGTTCTACAATGTCGCCCCGCTTGTCATCTACAGCCCCGTGCCGGAGCCGAGCACGTTCGTCTTGAGCACGCTCGGACTTCTGGGCCTAGGCATCGCCGCCTGGCGAAAGAACTATCGAGTGGCCTAAAACTCGTCGGCCAGTGCTGAGTTAGCTTGAGGATGTTCGAACATCCTTGAAGGGCGATTTAGCCAAGTGGAAGAGGGTGCGTCTTTTCCACGAGCCAGGCCATCTACATGAACTGACGTTTCCTGTTATCGTCGGCAGCCCCTTCTGGCCAGTGATTTTGCTTGTGAACGTCCGGCTGATGCAATTGATGACTCCCACCTTGCCATCCTGTACGAGCACCTCACGCGACCAGTTCATCAAGGAATGCGAGAGCACCGACGTCGCTTCGGTCTTAGGGGATCTGGGCAAGGTGATTCTTGTGCCAACCGATCTTCTTGACAGGATTTTGATGTTGATTGATCGGCTCTTGACCTCTCTTTGATGGCCCTCTGATTAGACTTCTTGGCATGGAAAGACGTTCGGGAGGTGTTTGCGTGATGGATCTCTTGTTGATCCTGGTGCTTTTTGGTTTCTTCGGTTTGTCGGCCGGGGCGGTTTGGGGTCTTGGCTGGCTGGGGGAGGAGAAACGATGACGGGAATCTACATCGTTGCCGGTGCCTTGGCGATCGGCCTGTTCGTCTATCTCTTCATTGCTCTTTTGAAGCCGGAGTGGTTTTCATGACAGCGAACGGACTGTTGCAAGTCGGCATCTACCTGGGACTGCTTCTTCTAGCGGCGAAACCACTCGGCTGGTTCATGGCCGAGGTCTTGGAGGGGCGTTGGCCACGAGAAGGGAGTTGGCTCCGCGGACCCGAGAGAGGTCTGTATCGAGTTGCTGGCATTCGCACCGACGAGGAGATGGATTGGAAGAGCTACGCCTTTGCCGTTCTTCTCTTCAATGCCCTAGGGCTAGGGGTGGTTTACGCGATCCTTCGATTTCAGCACCTTCTGCCGTTTAATCCGCAAAACTTCGCAGCAACGACACCCGACCTAGCCTTCAACACCGCCATTAGCTTTGCCTCGAACACGAATTGGCAGTCGTACGGCGGTGAATCGACTCTGTCGTACTTTTCGCAAATGGCTGGACTGACGGTTCAGAATTTTCTGTCGGCGGCGACGGGGATGGCAGTGCTCGCGGCGTTGATTCGTGGTTTGGCAAGAGCCAAGTCCGCGACCGTCGGGAACTTTTGGGTCGATGTCACGCGCGTGACGCTTTACATCCTGTTGCCAACATCGCTCGTTCTCGCTGTCGCTTTGGTTTCCCAAGGAGTGGTGCAAACATTTGCCTCTTACGTGACGGCGTCGACCCTGGAAGGATTGGAACAGACGATCGCACTCGGGCCGGTGGCATCGCAAGTGGCGATCAAACAACTCGGCACCAACGGTGGCGGATTCTTCAATGTCAACTCCGCTCATCCTCTGGAAAACCCCACGCCGCTGAGCAACTTGATGGAGATGCTCGCCATTCTTCTCATACCGGCGGCACTCTGTTACACGTTCGGCCGAATGGTGAATGACACGAGGCAAGGTTGGGCCATTCTCTCGGCAATGCTTGTCATTTTTGTTCCGCTCGTACTCGGTGCTTATGCCGCCGAGCAAGCGGGCAATCCGCAAATGGATGCTTTCCATGTCAATCGATCGGCGTCCGCGGATCATGTAGGAGGCAACATGGAGGGAAAGGAGGTCCGCTTTGGCGTCGCGAACTCAGCTCTCTGGGCAACCGCGACGACGGCAGCTTCCAATGGAAGTGTCAATGCGATGCACGACTCGTTCACGCCGCTCGGCGGGCTGATACCGATGTGGCTCATGCAACTGGGAGAAATCATCTTCGGTGGGGTCGGGAGCGGACTCTATGGCATGTTGGTGTTCGCCATTATCGCGGTCTTCATCGCCGGCTTGATGGTGGGACGAACGCCCGAGTATCTCGGGAAGAAGATCCAGGCGTTCGAGATGAAGATGGCGGCGATTGTCATCCTCGTCACGCCTCTCGTCGTTCTTCTAGGAACCGCCATCGCCGTGGTCGGGCCGGGCCTTGAGTATGCCGCCGCCGACACGGGCGAAGTGAAGAGCAATTTGAACAACCCTGGTGCGCACGGCTTCTCGGAAATTCTTTACGCATTTTCGTCAGCAGGGAACAACAACGGCAGCGCCTTCGCGGGGCTGACGGCGAATGAGTCGTGGTACAACATTGCTCTTGGCCTGGCGATGCTCGTGGGCAGGTACTGGATCATCGTGCCGGTGTTAGCCATTGCAGGTTCATTGGCCGCCAAGCAACGGACGCCCGCCAGCGTTGGGACGCTTCCGACACACTCGCCACTTTTCGTCGTCCTCTTGGTCGGCACCATCCTTCTTGTTGGCGCGCTGACGTATGTACCGGCATTGGCCCTCGGTCCAATTGTCGAGCATCTGCAGATGATCGCGGTTCGCTAGCTGAAAAGTATTGGAGACATCCCTGTGAGTAGGAAATCCCAGAATCGCCGGCTCTTCGATGGAGCGATCGTTCGGCAAGCCCTCGTCGACGCGATGGTAAAACTGAACCCCGTGCGTCAGGCACGCAACCCCGTGATGTTCACGGTCTTCGTCGGGGCCATCCTGACGACCGGTCTTTTCGCTTGGCGGCTTACCGCGTCGAGTGGAGAATCGCCCCTGTTCATCATTGCAATCTCGCTTTGGCTTTGGGTGACCGTCCTCTTTGCGAATTTCGCGGAGGCGATGGCCGAGGGAAGAGGCAAGGCACAGGCGGACTCCTTGCGAAACGCCAAACGCGACGTGACGGCGAAAAAACTCTCCGAAGCACGGCGGGAAGCGTCGTGGAGCGCAACGCCCGCTCCATTGCTTCGGAAGGGAGACGTCATTCTCGTGGAGGCGGGGGACACGATACCGGCCGATGGCGAAGTCATTGAAGGAGTCGCGTCCGTCAACGAGTCAGCCATCACCGGTGAAAGTGCTCCGGTCATCCGTGAGGCTGGCGGTGATCGAAGTAGTGTCACCGGGGGAACGACCGTCCTCTCGGACTGGCTCGTTGTGCGCGTCAGCGTCAATCCCGGCGAAGCCTTCCTCGACCGGATGATCTCACTCGTCGAAGGAGCAAAAAGACAGAAAACGCCGAACGAAATCGCGCTCGATATTCTGCTAAGCGGCATGACGATCATCTTCTTGCTCGTCTGCGTCACGCTTCTACCGTTTTCCATCTACAGCGTGAATGCGGCGGGTGTCGGGAGCCCAGTGACCGTGACGGTCCTCGTCGCGCTCCTCGTGTGCCTCATTCCGACGACGATCGGCGGACTTCTCTCCGCCATTGGCATTGCCGGCATGGACCGGATGATTCAGGCCAACGTCATTGCGACCTCGGGTCGTGCCGTGGAGGCGGCGGGCGATGTCGACGTTCTCCTCCTCGACAAGACTGGTACCATCACGCTCGGTAATCGCCAAGCAACAATGTTCATTCAAGCAAATGGAGTCGCCGTCGAAGAGATCGCCAATGCCGCTCAATTGGCGTCCTTGTCGGATGAAACGCCCGAAGGCCGAAGCGTGGTGGTGCTGGCGAAAGAGGCTTATGGCCTTCGGGGTCGGCCCATTCATGAGATGAACGCCAGGTTCATTCCTTTCTCGGCCCATACAAGGCTTAGCGGCGTTGACGTCGATGGACGAGAGATTCGCAAGGGGGCGGTCGACGCCATCCGACGATTTGTCGAGGGTCACGGCGGGTCGGTGACGAGACATGTCGAAGATCTGGCGGCGGGGATCGCCAAACAAGGAGGGACGCCTCTCCTCGTTGCGGAAAATGACAAGGTACTGGGCGTGATCCAATTGAGCGACATCGTAAAGGGTGGTATCAAGGAGCGATTTCTCGAACTTCGCCGGATGGGGATCACGACCGTCATGATCACCGGCGACAACCCGCTCACGGCGGCGGCGATCGCGGCCGAGGCAGGGGTCGATGATTTCCTGGCCGAGGCAACCCCGGAAGCCAAGCTCAAAAAAATCCGCGAGTATCAATCGCAGGGCCGGCTCGTCGCCATGACCGGCGATGGGACAAATGACTCTCCCGCTTTGGCCCAGGCAGACGTCGCGGTAGCCATGAACTCTGGGACGCAAGCGGCCAAGGAAGCGGGGAACATGGTCGATCTTGACTCAAACCCGACCAAGCTCATTGAAATCGTCGAGATCGGCAAGCAACTTCTCATGACGCGCGGAGCGTTGACGACGTTCAGTCTCGCCAATGATGTCGCGAAATACTTCGCTATCATTCCCGCCGCATTCGCGTCAACTTATCCGGTGCTCAATCAACTGAACTTGATGGGACTTGCGAGCCCAGCGAGCGCCATTCTCTCGGCGGTCATCTTCAACGCGTTGATTATCATCTTTCTCGTTCCGCTCGCTCTTCGTGGTGTCAAGTATCGGCCGGTTGGTGCGGCGCGACTTCTACGCGATAACTTACTTCTCTTCGGCCTCGGCGGGCTCGTCGTTCCCTTCATCGGCATCAAGCTGATCGATCTTTCCCTCGTTGTCTTGGGACTTGCTTAAGGAGATGTCTCGTGCTTCGGTCCCTGTATTCTTGTGGCGTTTTGTTCGTCATTTTGTCCTTTGTCACCGGCGGCCTTTATCCGCTGCTCGTAACCGTCATCGCCCAAGCAGCGTTCCCTCGTCAGGCGACAGGGAGTTTAGTCAATGACAATGGAAAAGTGATTGGCTCATCACTCCTTGCCCAGTCTTTCACGAAACCTCGCTACTTTTGGCCCCGGCCATCAGCGGCCGGCTACAACGCGGGAGCATCCTCGGGCTCGAATCTTGGGCCGACGAACCCGGCGATTCTCGAAGCTGTCGCCACGCGCGCGAAAAACCTCAGTGCGAGTGAGGTGTCGCCTGTTCCCGTCGACCTAGTCACGGCTTCCGCGAGCGGACTTGATCCCCACATTACTCCCACGGCCGCGTTCTATCAGGCCGCTCGCATCGCAAAGTCTCGTGGACTTTCGGAGGCACAAGTCAACGAATTGATTCAAGAACAGACCGAAGAACGAACGCTTGGTCTACTGGGAGAACGACGCGTGAACGTTCTGTTGCTTAATCTCTCCCTCGATGCGCTCGCGGCGGTAGAATAGGCTCATGTCCGACGGTCGACCCAATCCTGATCAGCTACTTGAGCAAGTTGCCGCTGGCGAAGCGAAAACCCAGCGGGGACGACTCAAGATATTTTTCGGCTACGCGGCTGGCGTCGGCAAGACGTTTTCCATGCTGGAAGCGGCTCGGCGAGACAAGAGCGCGGGCATCGATGTTGTTGTCGGCTATGTCGAACCCCATGGTCGCAAGGAGACCGAAGCCCTCCTGGACGGTCTAGAAGTACTTTCACCTCTCGTAGTTCCCTATCGCGGCGTTCAACTACGCGAGTTTGACCTGGATGCAGTTTTGCGTCGGCGACCGGCTCTGGCGCTTGTGGATGAACTGGCCCATACCAATGCCGAGGGATGCCGGCATGCGAAGCGCTGGCAGGATGTCCTCGAAATCCTCGATGCTGGGATCGACGTCTACACGACATTGAACGTCCAACACATCGAAAGCCTCAACGACGTTATCGCGCAGATCACGGGCGTTGCCGTTCGCGAAACGCTCCCTGATGCCGTCATTGATCGCGCCAACGATATCGAGCTGATCGACATCACGCCGGATGAACTCCTCCAACGACTCCAGCAAGGGAAGATTTACATCTCGGCCCAGGCCGAGCGCGCCCTAGAGCATTTCTTTCAGCAGCCTAAGCTCGCGGCTCTCCGCGAACTATCCCTTCGGCAAGCGGCGCGCCGACTCCAGCGCGATGTTGATGAAGGACGAGTCGAAACGCGTAGTCAACAGCTCTGGACGACATCGGAAAGACTCCTCGTTTGCGTCGGTCCAAGTCCCAAGGGGGCCAAATTGATCCGCGCGGCCAAGCGGATGGCAAGTGCTCTCGATGCCGAGTGGCTGGCGGTCTCTGTACACACCGGCAACGCATCTCAAACTTCGAGCGAAGCAAAGCAACAGGTCGCGGCCCATCTCCACCTGGCGGAGAGCCTGGGCGCCGAGGTCCATCAGCTCGTCGGTGAAAACGTCGCTTCCACGATTCTAAATTACGCGCGCTCGCGCAATGTGGGCCGAGTCCTCGTCGGGAAAACCGCCGAGCCTTTCTGGCGACGTTGGATGATGGGTTCGACCGTGGACCAACTCATCCGCGAAAGCGGTGATATCGACATCTTTCTTGTGCAAGGCGAAGAGGAAGAGGCGAAGCCTCTATTGGACAGGACCGTCCGCGTTCGGCGCTCACCCACGCTTCATTGGATCGTGGCTATAGGTATCGTGCTTCTGGCAACCACGCTTGGCTGGTTCATGCACCGCTTCGCCCTTGCCGAGGCCAATGTCATCATGGTCTATCTCGCGGGGGTAGCGGTCGTCTCCGTCTTCTTCGGCCGGGGTCCCTCCGTTCTCGCCTCCGTCCTCAGCGTGATCATCTATGATGTCCTTTTCGTTCCCCCCTATCTCAGTTTTGCCGTCGCCGACGCGCAGTATCTTTTCACGTTTGCTGTGATGCTCGTCATTGGTCTCTTGATTAGCGGCATCACCGCGCGCGTTCGGCAACAGATCACCGAATCCCAAGAGCGAGAACGTTCGACGCATGCTCTTTATCGACTCACCCGGCAGCTTGGCGAAGCGACAGGATTAGAGTTTTTGATCTCAATGGCCGGCGAGCGGCTCAAGGAGCTCTTCAAGGCGGATGTGACCGTGGCGATTCGCGTCGCCTCAGGCCGACTGGACGAACGCTTCGGTGGAAGATCCGGTATCCTGAAGGACGGATCAAACGAAGCGGTTGCCACTTGGGTCGCCGAGCATCATCAAACCGCTGGGCGGGGAACAGACACATTGCCCAACGCCAGCGCTCTATTCATTCCGCTCGTGGGCGCTCAAAGCACGATCGGCGTCGTTGGCATTCGAACGGCTGATCCCGACCGTCTCAACGATCCCGATCAACGCCAACTCCTCGATACTTGTATCAGGCAGCTTGCACTGGCGATCGAACGGGATATTCTCGCCCTGAACGCCTATGAGGCGAAACTCGATGTCGAATCGGAACGGCTTCGAAGTTCCCTCCTAAGTTCCGTCTCCCATGATCTCCGCACGCCACTAGCCGTCATCTCCGGGGCAACCTCAAGCATTCTTGAATCGTCGGGTGACCGACTCACTTCGACTGAGCAATCGCTTCTGAAAAGCGTCCGCGAGGAGTCGCAGCGTCTTTCGCGGCTGGTCGAAAACCTACTCGACATGACGCGTCTTGAGTCGTCTACCATCAACCTTCATCCTGAACCTCACGTCCTCGAGGAACTTGTTGGCTCGGCTATCGTTCGTGTCGAATCCCTGCTCAAATCCGAGCGGATTGCCACCAATGTACCAGCGAGTCTTCCATTGATCGCGGTCGATGGCATCCTCGTCGAACAGATGCTCGTTAACCTCTTGGAAAACGCAATTCGGCATTCGCCGCCAACGGGTACCATTACCGTAACGGCGAAGGCACGGAAAGGAATGGTTGAGTTGGTGGTTCAGGACGAGGGAGACGGCCTGCCTGCTGGTGAAGAGATACAAGTTTTTGAGAAGTTCTTTCAATCGACCAACCGTCGGCCCGATTCAAGGCGAGGAGTCGGCCTTGGTTTGGCAATCTGCAAAGCCGTGGTGGATATTCACGGCGGGACGATCGTCGCGCACAATCGAGAGGAGGGTGGCGCGGAGTTCCGAGTGACTCTTCCGATCGCGCAAGGAGCAAAGCTCCTTCCTGAACTTGAAGAGGCTCGTCCATGACCCACGCCGCTCCGGTAAAGCTCTTGCTGATCGAGGACGAAGCGCCGATCCGAAAGTTCCTTTGCACATCCCTCCAAGCAGAGGGTTACTCGGTTCGCGAGCGAGATCTTGGGGAGGAAGCCTTGCGGCAGGCGGCGCAGGAACCCCCCGAGCTGGTGATCCTAGATCTTGGTTTGCCGGATATCGATGGCGTGACTGTCCTCAGGCGTCTTCGAGAGTGGTACACCGGCCCGGTTCTAATCCTTTCCGCGCGTGATCAAGAGACGCAAAAGGTTGAAGCTCTCGACAGCGGCGCGGACGATTACCTCACCAAGCCCTTCTCGGTTCCCGAACTCCTTGCTCGCCTTCGTGTCCTGCTTCGCCGCGCGCACCGATCCGCCGCCGCTCCATCCGCCAAATTGGTGCTTGGTGATATCTCGATTGACCTTGATGCTCATTCGGTTCAGCGTGCCGGCGAAGAGATCAAGCTAACTCCCACCGAATACAAGCTTCTCGTCACGATGCTTAAGAACGTTGGCAAGGTTCTCACGCACCGCTATCTTATCCGCGAAATCTGGGGCCCAGCCCAAGTCGTCGAATCCCATAACCTCCGGGTGTTGATGGCAGGTCTTCGCCGAAAAATGGAAATCGACTCTTCGCGCCCCAAACATCTCCTTACCGAGACGGGCGTCGGTTATCGCTGCCGAGAGTAGATATTTGGGTAGAGGCCGGTCTCGGTGACGAGCGTTTTTAGTCACAATGCTGGGCAGACGAGCATGGTGCAAGCGTTGACCTACACCGCCTTCGGGGCGATTGGCAGCATCCGAGATGGCCAGGGGAATAACGTCACCGCCGGGCCGATCAGTCGCTTTGCCTACACCGGCCGAGAGTTTGACCCGGAGACGGGCGACTACTACTACCGCGCTCGCTACTACGATCCGCAGACAGGCCGGTTCCTCTCTCCCGATCTGATCGGCTTCTCTGCCGGCGACATGAACCTCTACCGCTACGTCGGCAACAGCACCCCGAACTTCACCGATCCAAGCGAACTAGCGGCGAGTGGATGACCCGATGGAAAGAGTGGTGCAGAATCCAGCTCAGCAAACGCTCGTCAGAGGGGGAAAAGACTCGAAAACCGAATTCTCGTCTCCGGAGAGGGATTTCCTCAATGCCTCTTACTGCAATGACTTGCAGCTACCTACTACAAACGAAAACTGCCCCGCTAGGACTCGAACCTAGAACATGCAGAACCAAAAGCCCGGCCTTGATTCACTGCGTTTCCAGCCAAATTCATTGGCAGTGATTGTCTTACGACGCATCCGACCTTCGAACAAGCGTTCGCGAAGAGACTCAAGTTTTCCTAGGTTTTTGCGAAGTTTCCGAGCCCAAAGGGGTCATAAGGGGTCAACCCTCTGATGCCTCTCTCCAAAACTAACTCTCTCCACCCTTGCGACATTTCCCACCGGTATGACGAGCGATTCTAACTCCAGGAAGGACCCACGAATGTTGCCTTGCGTGACATGCCTATGTCACATTTTCATGTCAGGATAGACCCACCCCCATGCCCAATTTAGTTGCGTTGCGTCCCCACCAAAACACCTTCGCACGCACGATAGTCGCGACTGGCCGCCCCGCGTGGGTGCCACCCCTTGGGAAGGACCCGTCGGGTATACCCCTATGGGAATATCGGGCGCGGACACAAAAGACGGTCGGCACGGTTTGGGATCGAAAGGCCCCAGAGATAGGAAGGCCCCTACCCTCACGCTTCGGCCCAGCGGGCCGCGTTAGCCTCGGCTCGAAGTGCTTCTAAGTCGCGGGATATCGTGCCAGGATGAACGCCCAGGCGATCGGCAAGTTTCTTTTGCAAGCCCCAGGGGATGAAGTGAAACGACGTTGGGCTACGGGGGATGCGGTGTAACGCTTCCACGATGCGACGTAGACGAGCCTCTCTCGCCAACGTTCGGCGGGCATTGTAAGCACGCCGGCCTCCAGCACGTCGGTAGGCGTCGCCGTCCTCGATCGGTGCGAACCAGGGGAGTCTTGCTTCCGAGCCGATTGTTGCGCTCATATGGCGGAACCTCCCCCTTTCCCCCGGGAAGTGTACGCACGCTAGAAGGCGTCGGGAAGAGTTTGCCCGACCCACACAAGCGTCCGCTAAAGAGGAAGCCACGTAATCATATACATAAATAAACCCCAAATCCGCAGTTTTAATGGTATAGATTTCGGTCGGGTTTCCCTAATGGGAACCACAGTTAATGCAACCGTCTTCACATGGGCATATTCGACTGCGCATCGAGTTGCATGTATGCGGTAGTATCTGTCATCGTTGGGGGGGTTCAAATCGGGGGGAGGCGTCTGTCCATCGGATGATGATGATGTTCTACCCCTGTTCGGTTCGTCTTTCGAGATTGAACGACGAAATAGGCTTTTAAAAATCAGAAGTTTCGGTTCACCATTCGAGTTGAACTGTACGTCGTCAATGATTCCCAGGTAGACGTACGCCTCGCCTGCGATCTCGACAACAGTAGCAAGATAACAGAAGGAGTACGGCCGGAGCGCTGTGTTTGGTAACCAATTACCCGTGACTCGCGTGGGGTTGTCAATGCCGCTCCAGTGTATGAATCGAAGGCAATTCGCTTCACTCTCGGGAAAGAAGAGTTGCCAACCTAGGCGGTCCTTTCGCACATACTCCGTTGCATAGCGACGAGACTTCGCGACGACGTAAGCAACCGCAGACACGAACACGAAGTAAAGGGCAACGCCCCATATGTTTCTCGAAAGGCAATCGAAATACGGCTTGGTGATTTCGCCGTACCCAGCGCCGGACGCGAAGATAACAACGGCCTCCATGCTTGGACGTTCCCACGCCCAAAAATCGCAGAGGCTTTTGGCGATCCAGAAAACACTGAAATGGATTGATACACCCGCTATCGCACCTTCCACAGCCATAGCAAGGTAACCCTGAGGGCCATCTGTTGACCAGACAGGGTCGCGATATCTTCGGTAGATGATGCCAGGGAGAGAGATAAGGAAAATGACGATCGCGGGGAAAGCGATATCCAAAGCCGGTTACCTAAGGCTGTGCCGTTAACTCATGGCGAGTGGAGTACTCCGCTCCTCCCGAGACGTACGTATTATCGATGTGGTAGGTTTTGGATCCGATTTCGATCTCGGGATTCCCTTCGCCTTTTGAAATCGCTTTCGCAATCGCCAGAACAAGCCTGCGGCTCTGATTCGAGTCCGACAATGCCCGCTCCAAGTTCCGCTCGACTTCTTCAACCTCAGGCGATCGTGCGGGCGTCCGGAACAGATTGGTTAGCCAACGTAACATCACCAATACCCCGCTACAAAAATCATCATGGGAGGTTCTGCCCAGCTCGCTTTGAGCAGGCTTTGAACCATCTCCGTGCACCCTTAACTATAAGCTTCGGCATGTCAATGGCGACAAAATAACCACGTGTTTCTTCTTTGGCAATCGCTCTGCTTAGTAAGCGATTGGCACAGGCTGGTGATTCAGGAACCTGGCTCTCCCTCTCGTCCCATATCTCCCATCTATCCCAATCATCCATTTTATCATTTTGGGGGAAGGGACTCCCCTCGTTCCCCGTCGAGCGAATTCGCCTCGGGCGGTCGGTCGGCTTCCGGTCGGTCGATCAATGATACCGTCGGTCCCCGGCCTTGGTGCCGCTCGACGTGAACTAGGCCAGCCCGTTCTAGTCGCCGAAGCGAACGGTAGACCGTTATGCGGTCCCCGACGCATTCGGTAGCCGATGGGGGAAGGCGGAACGTATCGGACCGCTTCAAGCCCTTGAGGTGCCAGAGAACCATCCCCAGGGCCAGCGGACTTCGACCTAGGGTCATGGCCTTACAGATCCATTCCCAAGGGACAGGGCCTCGAAGGAAGCGACTCCGTTTCTTCCTCGGTGGGGAGATGGGTGGATCGGTCGGTAAGTCGACTTCCCGAACTGTCAGGCGGAATCGGTCCACGTCTAAAGAGTCGGTATCCATTCCTTCTCCCCTAGTAATAAAAGAAGATACATAGATAAGATACTTAAAGAGATTGTACGGGTGTTGCAAAGTAACAACATCTATGTTGCAAAATAAAAACATCGATGTTGCAAAGTTGCAACACCCCCTCGGCATTATTCGGCACGTCTTCTATTGCGAGTCTTCGCGTATCGTCGCGTTCGATCTTTCGAGTCGATCAACAATGCCGCCGATCGTCTCCCACATGGGCCGGCCTCGGGCGTCCATGTAGCGCTGCGGGTGTCGGACGATTTTCGCATCGGTGCCGATCTCGAAACCTCCCAGGACGACCCGGGAAGCCTCGGTCATGATCCCTTGGGCATGTTCGACGGCTTGGTCGATTTCGCTTTCGTCGGCTTCGATCAGAACGGCATCATGGACCGGCGCGCAGACGGTGACGCCGGCTTCCGTGAGCATCGAGCACGCTAGACGAAGGATCTCGGCCCCGTTCCCTTGCATGGGAAAGTTCGCGAGTGAACGCGGGTTGATCTCTCGGCCAGTGAACTGCGTCCAGCCGAAGACGGTACGGATCGAGCCGAAGAGAATGGCCGAGTCGACGGCCGCTTGCGACCATTGCCAGAAAGCGGGATAGACGGCCTTGTGAAGCCTCAGTAGCTCGCGGGCATGAGAACTCGACTTGCCGATGCGCTGGCCTAGAGAAGCCTCTCCGAGCCCATATAAGACGCCCAGCGCGCACGTCTTGAATTGGTCCCGTATCGCCCCGTGCGTTTGCTTGGTGGCGTCAGGTGGGGCCGCGCCGGCTTGA
>JAIELF010000003.1 GCA_019753235.1 bacterium | reverse complement strand
GTGCCAGCGTTCGCTGGCCTCGGCGCGCCGCACTGGGATCCTCACGCGCGCGGTGCGCTGCTGGGCATCACGCGCGGCACGACCGCCGCGCATCTCGCCCGCGCCGCGCTCGATAGCATTGCCTATCAAGTGGCCGACCTGCTCGAAGCGATGCAGCAAGATTCGAGGCTCGCACTCAAAGAACTTCGGGTCGATGGCGGCGCGACCGCAGATGATCTATTGTTACAGTTTCAGGCGGATCTGCTGGGCATTCCCGTTGTCCGACCGAAAGTGACCGAGACGACAGCATTGGGGGCTGCTTATCTCGCAGGTTTAGCGGTCGGATTCTGGAATTCGACCAGCGACGTTGCCGGCCAATGGCAAGTCGATCGCCGATTCGAGCCCTCCATGCCGCCTGCATTGGCCGCGAAGAAGCGGGCGCGTTGGGCCGAGGCGGTTCAGCGGGCTAAAGGTTGGTATCGTGATGAGCTCAGTGAATGACATCGCGGCGAGTATGAAGGATTGTGCTCCTCGATGAATCGTCTATCCATGCTCGATCGGGTCCTCGCTCGGACCGATCCCTGGGATATTGTCGTGATTGGTGGGGGGGCGACAGGTCTGGGGATTGCCGTCGATGCTGCTCAGCGAGGCTACGATACGCTTCTCTTGGAACAATTCGATTTCGGTAAAGGTACCTCTAGTCGCTCGACAAAACTTGTTCACGGCGGCGTTCGGTATCTCGCGCAGGGCAACATCAAACTGGTGACCGAAGCCCTCTACGAACGAAGCTTGATGCTCGCCAACGCGCCGCATGTTGCCCGTCGATTAGCGTTTCTCGTTCCCGGGTTTAAGTGGTGGGAGAAACCCTACTACGGCCTGGGCCTCAAAATTTATGACGCGCTGGCGGGAAGGCATGGTCTCGGTCGATCGCGGTTTGTTTCTTCTTCGCAAGCAATCGAGATGATCCCGACGCTTGAACGCGATCACCTTCGTGGTGGGATTCACTACTTCGATGGACAGTTCGACGATACTCGGTTTCTCGTTCACTTAGCCCGGACGGCCGCGGATCTTGGAGCCTGTCTGATCAACTACGCGCCGGTTGTTGGGCTCATGAAAACGGGTGATCGAGTTACCGGTGTCACTTTTCGAGATGGGGAAGTCGGCACCGAGTACTCTCCTCGCGCTCGCGTGGTGATCAATGCCACGGGAGTCTTTGCCGACGGAATTCGGCAATTGGATGATGAACGCTTGCCGGCGATGCTTCGTCCTAGTCAAGGAATTCACCTTGTTCTGGACCGCTCGTTTTTGCCGGGCCAGACGGCCCTCATGGTTCCCAAGACCGATGATGGAAGGGTGTTGTTCATCATCCCGTGGCATGATCGTGTCATTGTTGGCACGACCGATACGCCGGTTGACCAAGTCTCTTTCGAGCCTCGCGCGCTGCCCGAGGAATTCGACTTTGTGATGACGCATGCCCGACGATATCTCGCCAGAGACCCTGTGGAGAGTGACGTACGGAGTCTCTTTGCGGGCCAACGGCCGCTGGTCCGTTCGACGGGTGCGGGCAAGACCTCTTCGCTGTCGCGCGATCATACTTTGTTGATTGATCGCTCGGGCCTGATCACGGTGACCGGCGGCAAATGGACGACCTATCGCCGAATGGCACAGGACGCCATCGGCCGGGCGATCACTGTCGGAGGGCTTCCACCTCGCGCGTGCCAGACACCCAACCTCCGCCTTCATGGCGCGGTCGATCGCTCGCCTGACGATATCGATTTTCTCGCCTATGGTTCAGAATGGCCGCTCGTCGATTCGCTTTGTCAGACCACAACGAGGGGAGCCGATCTGCTCGTGCCTGGTCTACCGTACCGTCGAGGCGAAGTCCTTTGGCAGGCCCGCCATGAGATGGCGCGGACCGTTGAAGATGTCCTCGCTCGGCGAACGCGATGCTTATTCTTAGATGCGGTTGGCTCGGTCGGGGCCGCCCCCACGGTGGCCGAGATCCTCGCGAAAGAACTCGGTAAAGATGATCGCTGGGAGAAAGAGCAGGTTCAACAGTACGCGTCGCTCGCGGCAGGTTATCTGCTGCCTCGGTGAGGTGTGACATAGTGATGTCACGACTTAAGCCAGTGGGCCGCCTTCTGAGCAAAGTATGTCAGGATAAAGTCGGCACCCGCACGACGGATTGCCAGTAAACTTTCGAGGGCGGCGCTTCGTTCGTCGAGCCATCCCTTTTGAGCGGCTGCCTGGATCATGGCGTATTCGCCGCTCACTTGATACGCCGCCACCGGGAGCACGGTCGACCGGCGGATCTCAGCAATGACGTCGAGATAAGGGCCGGCCGGTTTGACCATCACCATGTCGGCACCCTCGGCCTCATCAAGTCGAAGCTCGCGAATGGCTTCACGCCGATTGGCCGGGTCCATCTGATAGGTCTTCTTGTCCCCCGCGCGCGGAGCGGAGTCGAGCGCCTCGCGAAACGGTCCATAGTACGCAGAGGCATACTTCGCGGTATAGGCGAGGATCGAAACGTCGGTGTAGCCGGCCGAATCCAGCGATCGACGGATGGCCCCGACTCTTCCATCCATCATGTCACTCGGAGCAACGATGTCGGCACCGGCCTGCGCATGACATAATGCCTGCTTGCAGAGGACCTCGACGGTCTCATCATTAAGAATTCGGCCATCGGACGCGACCAGGCCATCGTGTCCATCACTCGAATAGGGATCGAGAGCCACATCGGTAATAATGATCAAGTCGGGGAGCTGCTTCTTCAGCGCGCGGATCGTTTTGGGGATCAGGCCGTCAGGACGATAACATTCCTCGGCCAACTTGGTCTTCAGCGATTCATCAATGGCGGGAAAAAGAACAATCGCTCCCACGCCGTCATGAAAGGCCCGCTCGGCCGACCGCAAAAGACCGTCCGGGCTCAATCGGTTACAGCCGGGCATCGCGGCAATGGGTACATCGACTTTCCCCTCATGGAGAAAAAGAGGCAGCACCAAGCATGACGGCGTTAGATGCGTCTCGCGTACCAGGCTTCGAATGATGCCGGTACGACGGTTGCGTCGAGGTCGCGAGACTGGCCGATCCATCAAGATCCCCTCTTTGCCGTGGTTTTCGATGACGTTGGAAGGATCGGCAGCACGATACACGAGGCCTGCCCCGGAGACAGTCGGATCGTGTTGTTGGCGATCCTACGCTCCGATTCTTCCCATGACATTTTGCCCGTGTTGGGATTGGGATCAAATCTAGGTGCGTTGCTGGAGGAGACCGCCACCCGCAAACGATGTCCCTTGCTCAGAATGATCGACGTGCTCCAGAGATCAACTTCCAACGTGTATACCTGACCCGGTTGCATCATGGTCGGTGTGGTGAACGATTCGCGATAGCGAGCTCGCAGGATGCCGTCAGTGATCAACATTGATCGGCCGTCGGGATAGACATCGCAGAGTTTCACCGTGAAGTCGGTGTCGGGCGAATCGGAGATGACATAGAGCGTCGCTTTGATGCGCCCCGTGATTTCCAGAGGCTCTGAAAGCTCGGCCCCTGTGAAGAGAAGAACATCGTCACGATTCTCTATTCTCCGTTGATCCATGGGCCCCTTAGGAAGGATCAAGTTCTGTCCGCCGATCGTCGGGACAGGTTGTGCGGGATCGTAGCGATAACTCAGCGACGCTTCCGTTGATGGCGGGCTCGTCTGGAGCGAATGGTCGGCATGAAAGTAGAAAGAAGTCGCTTTGCAAGCGGGGGGCCAACTGTCGGCGTGTCTCCAAACGTTGCCCAGCGAGTCGGCGTCACCAGGATCCCCCATCACGTAGTAGTGCACCGGCCAATCTTTATCGACACCGTTGGAAGCGTCCTTCAAATGATGATCGATGAATCGAAAGAAGTCGGCCGCGGGAGGTCGTTCGCTTGCGTTCTTCGGATACTTCAGTTCGTCAAAAGGGCCGTGGGCCCACGGTCCCATGATCAGTCGGCAATTTCCCTTTGCCCTTGGGCCGCCACGGGTTTGAATCTCTTGAAAGGAGTTGATCGTTCCCTGACAAAAAATGTCGTACCAGCCGCCGATGAATATCCCCGGGGCAACGGTGCGTTCGGCATATTTTTCCGGATTCATCCCATCCCAGAAATCGTCGTAGGTCGGATGAGAACGGAACACATCGAGATTCCCTTTTTCCATGCCGGTCGCTTTAAGCCAACCTTCGATCATTGATTTTCGAAACGCGCCCCCTTGATAGAAGCACTGCGCGTAAAGATTTGAACTCCCCACTTCGACGAACTGTGCATGAAGCGAATCGGACGCGCCAGGAGCAAGCAAGTTCTGCGTGATGCCGACGGCGGACCCGCCCCAAGTCGCCACCCGGCCATTGAACCAAGGTTGTTCATCAAGCCACTTCAATGTTGTCTTTCCGTCGTGCGGCTTGCCCCATGCGTTGGATTGAAAGATGACCACGTTGGATCCTTCGGAATCGCCTCGTCCGCGCATGTCTTGGCTGACGACGGCAAAACCCTTTTCGAGAAGCTTCCCCGCCAAAGCTTTCGCGCCCGCCCGGCCGTACGGGGTGATCATGAGGACCGCGGGGAATTTCCCCTGCTCGGCCGGCAAATAGATATCGGTGGCCAGCCCGACACCATCGATCATCGGGACCATCACCTTTCGCGGCGCGGGATCTCCCCATAACGGCGAACATAAAATGACGAGCAGCAGCAACGATACTGGTCTCATGAATCACCTCGCGACGACTTGATCCATCCATTGTTGCGGGAAACGGCAGGCTTTCGCAAGGGATTGTTGGAAGGCAATCGATGTCACTCGTAGGCCCCGACGTTCGGATCGATCTCTTGGGCGTATTGATCGATCCCGCCGGCCACACTTCGGACGTGTTCCCAGCCTTGCTGCATCAACCAGAGAGTTACTTGAGCACTCCGGATGCCGTGATGGCAGAGGATTGCGAGTGGGCGAGTCTTGTCGCCATGATCGGCCGGCCAAGCCGCTAGCCCCCTTTGCGAGAGTTCACTCAGCGGGACCTGGACGACATCATCTCCCTCCAGGCTTGCCAATGAAATCTCGAACGACTCGCGAACATCCACGATCAGCCATTCGCCGGGTCGATCTTGCCGAGTCTTGGCGAGTTCGCCGACCGAGATCTCTGGCGCGTTGTAGGGGTTGGGCATGGTCGGTCCTTTGAGAGAGAATCGCCTCTTCCACGCCCGTTGTATGAAGGACGAAGCTTGGCTGACCGCATCATGCGAGAACGGCCGAGCGGACCTCGGCATCGGTCTGTAAGCGGAGTTCCGGATTGTCATCGTGAGCCATCAAATAAGCCTTCAAGCATTTCACCAGCAGCATCCCTCGTCGACCGAGATCAGCCGACGATAGCTGTCGACCGGCCGACCAGATGGAAACATCGACAACACGGAATCCCGAATGGGGCATCCGACTGAACGTGTCGATGAGAAGAAACATGCCTCGCGAGGTCGGTCGGCCGAACCAGCTCTTGCTACCCATGTAGAGGACCGTTTTCTGCGGCGAGCAATGGAGCACATCGCCGCTCATCGCGTCGATAAATCCTCGAAGCTTGTGCGCGTAGATCTCCGTCGGAATGAAAGCAACGAACGTCGATTCCACCGTTTCGCTCACCGACATCGCTTGCGCAAGTTCGGGCGGAAGGATGACGCGCGAATCGGCCTGTCCCAGAAGGTAGCCCGACCCGGTTGATGATCCGGACAAAGCTTCCGAGATCGTCGAGTCGCTTGTCTGCTTGACAATAGATGCCCGAACCGAATGCTGTCGACCGGGTGTGGCGGCCGAGATCTCCTTCGAGTTTGGCCTCTCCAGTCGTCGGCTGGGAGTCGGCGTCAAACTGGCCGCCCGCTCTCCATGAGTCGAGGGGGCTCCTCCGGCAGACTTCGTCAGTGCGGCGACCAATTCGGTGCAGGTTTGATAACGGTGTTCGGGTTCTCGCTGGATGGCACGGCTGATGATCGGGCGATCGGCCGGGGGAAGACTCGACAGATCGGGTCGACCCTTCAAATGTTGCAGCATCAATCCACGTACATCGACGCCGCTGTAAGGACGATGCCCCGAGAGAAGCTCTTGATACGTCACCGCCAAACTGTACTGGTCGGCTGTCGGCTCGATGCGCCCGTCGAAGAGCTCTGGGGGAGCGTAAGGGGGACTGATCGCGATCGCGGATCGCGCGACGTTGGTGTTTCGCGGCTGGACCAAACCAAAGTCCGCGACTTTCACATGGTCGCCGCAGAGAAAAAGATTTTCCGGCTTCACGTCCAGATGCTGGAGCCCGTGTCGTTGATTCAGCAGATCGAGAACCTCGGCCGCTTCTCGCAAATAGTGAAGCAATTCTTCTCTCGGGATGCCGGGCAAACCCAATCGAGCACATTCGCGAAAACGGTCGGCCAAGCTCTGATCGGCCAATTCCATGACGATGACCAGATAGCCATCCACGATTTCGAATCGCTCGATCGAGAGGAGATAAGGATGTCGAACCTCGCGGATCTTGCGAAGCCCGTCCAGCTCTCTGCAATGAACGCCGTCTTGCCCGGAATCGACCGGTGCCAACTTGATGGCTTTGGCCAAACCCCCCGGGGCTTCGGCCTGCCAAACTTCACCAAAACCACCTCGGCCGAGATACCTGCCGAGTTTGTAGCCGGCAATGGGCTCTGCGGGGACCGCTGATCGTTCGTGATTCATAGCCCTCACCCCAAGTAGGACGTCCGCTAAGAGGGTGTTCACGGGAAGTTGCCTCTCTCGACAAGCCAACCCTGCTTGCGTTGATCGTGGGGGCAGGCGAAGTCGGGCCTCGATTCGACCTGGGAGGAAGGGAGCTGTCACCCATGAAGGTTAGGTCACCATCCGACGGCAGTGAAAAAATCGGCACAATCCTTCAAATCGATACAGGTCCCCCATTCTTACCTATGCCGTTCCCTCGAAGAGGAGGCGCAAACCGATCAACCGATACGACCCGAACATCCCCGATCCTGAGAGGTTTTCGAGTTATCCGCGTTGCCGAAACAGTCATCATGACCGCATTGATCGGTCGATTGAGCATATCAGGCACGGTCTCGGCCATTGGCCCGGCCGGACCCTTGCGCGGAAAGAATCCCTGGCCATTGCAGGGATCGCCCCATGATCCGCCCCCGTGATCCGCGATTGATTTCGGCACGGAAGGAAAGGACTTCCCAGCGTGCGAAGAGATTGGATTCGACGAGCAGCGTTTTGGATGGCGGGAGTTTGCCTGCTCGTGTCGGTGGTTTCGACCACGGCCGGTTGCAGTCGACGCATCTATCGCTTACGAGCGGATAAAGAGTCCGACTTTCTCATCAAGCAGAAATCGACCGACCCGAGATGGACCATCAACGACCTGAATGTTTATCAGGATCCTCGAAGTCGTTACTTCGATCCCACTGATCCCGACCATCCTCCGAAACCGACTGACGATCCGACGTCGGGTCAGATCATGCGCTGCATCTACGGCAAGCATGCGATGCGAAAGTGGTTAAAGGATGGTGTGACCAGCGACGTGGTCAATCCAATGTGGATGAACCTGTTGCCAACGTACACACAAGTCCTCGAAGATGGGACCATCATCCTGGACATCCCGACCGCCAACCTTCTCGGGCGGATCCATAGCCGAGATTATCAGCGTAACATGGAAGAGGTTTATCTCTCGTCGCTGGACGTCGCTTTCGAAAGGTTCCGCTTTTCGGTGCAGTACTTTGGCGGCAATACCACGTACTTTCTCAATAACGGCAATGAAGCGTTCGCAATCCTAGGTCGATTTCGACAAGGCCCGCAACGAGTCAGCCGATCGCTTTTGGGGACGAATTCAAACCTGGGCTTTAGTCGAACGTTCGCGGCCGGCGGCCAACTCGTCGCGAGTGTGGCCAACTCGATGGTTTGGCAGTTCTCGGGCGAGAACTCCAGCTTTGCCACCTCGGTCGTCAATTGGAGCGTCGTTCAACCGCTCCTTCGCGGCGGCGGAAGAATTGTCACGCTCGAAACACTGACTCGATCGGAACGAAACCTCCTCGCCAACTTGCGTGCCATGGGACAGTTCCGACAGGATTTTCACCGACAGATCATCGTCGGCGGAGGGACGTCGGTTGCCCCGGCGCGAATCGGTGGATTCAGCGGTGGTGCTGGCTTGACGGGCTTCACCGGAACGGGCTCGGGGGGCTTCGGCGGTGTCGGTGCCGGTCAAGGTTTCGGCGGAACCGGCGGCCAAGGAGGTGGTGTCGGTTCCAGCGGTGCCGGCGGACAGGCCGGTTTGGCAGGCGGCGGCGAAGGAATTCTCGATGGATACTACGGACTCGTGCAGCGATTGCAGACAATTCGAAACACCGAAGCGGCGTTGGCCTCCGAGCAGTTGACCCTTGGTTTACTCGAAGCGAACTTTGCCGCGGGATTGATCGACATCGTTCAAGTCGATGAATTTCGACAGAACATCCAAACCGAACGGGCCAATCTTCTTCGCGCGACGACTGCCTTTCGAGACAACCTCGAAACATATCTGTTCAACGTGATGGATCTTCCTCCTACGCTGAAAGTCGAACTCGATGATTCATTGATTCGGCAGTTCCAACTCATCGGCCCGTCGATCACTGCCACGCAGCAGAATGCCACCACGATCATTGCTGATATCGGAAAGCTTCCCGATGTTCCTTCCGCCGCCGAGCAGCAAGACCTCTCGGCACGCCTCGCGACTCTTGCGGCCGAGTGCCAAGCAGGTGTGCAGAGCGCTCGGACGGACTTCCGGTCTCTTGAAGTAGAACGAGACTCGCAGGATGCCGCCATCACGCCAACGCGGAAAGAGGAAATCAATCAGACGATCGCGACGGCCGAGATCAACTTGAAAGTGATTGAAGAACGCCTCGCGCTGGCGTTACGACGATCGGACGATGTCAGTTCCGCTTCGCAAGAGGATCAGCCTCGCAATCTCTCGGCCGACCTGGTCGAGTTGGCGACCGATCTCTCGGGAATCATCCAAGAGATCGGGCTGGTCCAGGCCACATTGAGGGTTCAGAAGGTCAAGGTCGAACCGATCGACCTGGCGTACGGGCAAGCGATCGAAATCGCGCGGGCCAATCGGCTCGACTGGATGAATCAGCGATCAGCCCTGGTGGATCAATGGCGATTGGTCCGGTTCAACGCGAATCGCCTGCTGGCGGGCCTGAACATCACCGCGTCGGGCGATCTCGGAACGATCGGAAACAATGCCACGCGATTTCGTGGCACGGCCGGCGATACCCAGATCAACGTCAACTTTGATGCGCCGCTCAATCGAAAGGCGGAACGAAACATCTATCGCGAGTCGCTGATCGAGTACCAAAGGCAAAAGCGGTCCTATGTGCAATACGTCGACTCCGTGGCGCTGTCGCTTCGCGTTCGTCTTCGGCAGATCAATCGATTGGCGGAGAATCTGGAAATTCAACGGCAGGCTCTCGCGATCGCCATTCGTCGCGTCGACAAAACATTGGAAGATCTCAATCAACCCTTCCCGCCCGCCAAGCCGGGCGAAGCTCCGCCCCAGTTGGGACCGACCCTTGCCCAGAACCTCTTGCGAGCACTCTCCGACTTGCGCAACACGCAGGACAACTTCATGAGTGTTTGGCTGAACTATGAAGCCGCTCGGATTAACCTTGCCTTTCAACTGGGAACGCTTGAAGTTGGTCCCGACGGGCTCCTCAATGTCTTGCCCATGCGACAAGCTCGCATGAACACGACGCCGATCGAGAATCTCCAAGAGCAGGATATCCCCGTTGAAGCGTTTCTCCGACAGATGGATGAAACGATCGCTCAGTCCGGCGATGCGAGCAAAGCGCTCGATCAGAATCCGGATGATCCGCTCGTCAAGAAGGTCGATGCGTCGATGGGCGAAACGATTACCGCAGCCGATCTGGAGAAAGAGGCCGGTGACGAGAAGCGAATCGAGGAGCGGGAACAAGATCGTCCCGAGAGTTGGCGAGAAAAGATGATGCGATGGTGGCAGAAATCTGGACAGGGGACACCGATCACGATCACCAAAAGCGAGTTCCCGCGAACCATTCGCGAGTTCAAATCGTTGAAAGATGCGGGACTCGATGACGAGGAGATTTCGAAGCGGACGGGCTGGGACTCGGCCGCCATCGCGGCATTGGCCGAGGTGATCGAGACCTCGCAGCGCCCGATCCTTGAAACGATCCCAGTTCGCTCCTTGCCAAAGGATTCACCGGTCCCTCCTTCCGACGAGGTTCAACTCGCGAACCACCAAGAGTCGTCTGCCGAGACACCGAAGAAATCGGGCAACGAAACTTTGGAGAAGATCGAGACATTACGCGAGCCAGCCCCCCCAAATGCCGGCGGGCACGAACTTGGGCCGAACCCAAAGTAACCTCTTGAAACGAGACAGCCCCCAGGGCAGAGAGAATCACGCAAATCGCCATGCTCAAAAGGATGAGTGATGGGATATCACCAAGCAAACGGCCGATGTTTTCCGAACATCTGTAGGTAAGGCGATCGGTCGAACATACACTAGAGGATGGGGATCAAAAGATTTTCATCGCCCTTCCCCCTTGATATTCCTCCGAGGGTCCTGCACTGATGACGGCAACGCTTGAACCGATGATCGCCGCCAATCCAGTTCCGGTCAAATCCCCTGCCAAACCCCGACGCTGGCGATGGGGGGTCATCCTCTCGCTGATGGTTGGACTCGGACTTGTGGGCTGGGTGGCTCGGGCGGCTGGTTTTCTCGGGAAGAAGCCAGTGCCGATCTTTTTTGCCGACTTTCAGACCGATGTTGCTCGTCGAGGTCTGATGCGTGTCACTGTTAACGATGACGGGAATGTCGAAAGCGCCTCGAACGTCGATTTGAAGTGCGAAGTTGACGGCGGCAGCCAGATCCTTTGGATCGCCCCGCTTGGCGCTGAAGTCAAAAAAGGGGATGTCGTCGTCCGGCTGAATTCGACGGCCGTGCAAGAGGAGATCACTCAGCAGCGGATCGTCTACGAAAAGGCCAATGCCGAACTCATCCGCGGGGAGGCGGACATGGCCGTCGCCGCCATCTCCGTCAAGGAGTACGAAGACGGAACCTTCGTCAAAGAGCAACAGACGGCCGACGCCAACATTGTCATTGCCAAAGAGAATCTCAAAAGTGCCGAGAACCTGTCGGCCCACAACGAACGAATGTTTCGCAAGGGATACATCACCCGATTGCAACTCGAGGCCAGTCTCTTTGGCGTTGAACGGGCAAAACTTGACCTCAACACTATGTTGACCGCCAGACAAGTCCTCGCGGAGTATACTCGTCCAAAGATGACAAAAGAGCTGCGCAGCAAGCAAAGCGCGGCTGAGGCGACGTTCGCGGCGTCGAAGGCGGCGGCCGAGCTCGAGAAATTCAAGCTCGATGAGCTTCAAGTGCAATTAGAAAAGTGCGTGATTAAAGCGCCTCAAGATGGAATGGTTGTCTATGCCACCCCGCGCGAAGGACGAGGTGGCCGAGATGGGGCCTCGGTCATTGAAGAAGGGGCTCAGGTCCGTGAGATGCAGAGCATCATTCAGTTGCCGGACCTCTCGCGCATGCAAGTGAACACGTTGATCCACGAAACCAAGATCGACAAAATCCGAAGTGGCATGCCCGCCATCATTCGCATCCGAGGTAAAGAACTCTCCGGTGTCGTCAAGTTCGTCAACAATCAGCCTGAGCCGGGCAACTGGTTCTCGTCCGATGTCAAAGAGTATGCCGCGAAGGTCAGTATCGAAAGCATCCCGCCGGGGGCGATTCTCAAGCCGGGCATGACCGCGGAGGTCGAGATTCTCATTCGAGAGATTGCCGACGCCCTGCTCGTCCCGCTGATGGCGGTCGTACAAGAGGGCGTTGACAACGTTTGCTACGTCAAAAAAGCGGACGGAATCGCTCGGCAAAAGGTCGTTCTCGGGGCGGCCAACACCAGCTTCCTTGAAATCAAGGAAGGTCTTCAAAAGGGTGATGAGGTCATTCTGAATCCACGAGCGTGTGTCGTCGAAGCGAAGGAACGGGGCGAACAGTCTCTCCTGAAAATGCAGAAGGATCAACGCAAGCGAGCCCGGCAAAGCGAGTCAGCTCAGCCGACAGACAAGCCAACCGGTCCCATGAGCGAGAAGAAAACCACCCCCGAGGTCACGGCCGATACTACCAGCGAAACAGCCGACGCCGATAAACCCAACGATGCCGCCCCGACAGCAAAGAAGTTGGACCGGAAAGCGACGACGGACCAAAAGGAAGAAGCCGGCGGTGGCGGGGATCAGCCGGATAATCCTTCGGAGAAACCTACGTTGCCGGCAACGGTAGATAAGCCAGCCTCCTCGCCGTGACGCAGCATTGTTGGAATCAGATCTCCCAGATCGAAGAGAGATGAAGGCATGATTTCGCCGCGCGCTTTCGTGCAGACTTTTCATCTCGGCATTAAAAGCGTTCTACTGCACAAGCTACGCTCGGCTCTCACGGTGTTGGGGATCTTGATCGGCGTCACCGCGGTGATCTGGCTGGTCGCGATGGGCGAAGGGATCAGCTACCAGGCGCAGCAGCAGATTAAGAGCCTCGGCGCGACCAGCATCATTATTCGAAGCACCAAACCGACGATTCCTCTTCCTCCGGGCGATGCCGGTAGTTTCGTTTTTGCTTACGGACTTTTGCGAGACGATTACAAACGAATCATGGAAACAGTTCCCGCGATCACCGATGCCGTCCCGATGAAAGAGGTTCGTCAAAACGTCAATTTTGGCGAGCGTGTGGTCGATGCTCGGTTGGTCGGCTGCACACCCGAGTACGCTGAGATGAATCAGCTCATCGTCGATCGTGGGCGCTTTGTCGAAGATCGCGACGGGGCACAGGCTGACAATATTTGTGTGCTCGGCGAGGAGACCGCGCGGAGCCTTTTCCCATTTGAAGACCCCGTGGGTAAGTCGGTTCAGGTCGGTCGCGAGTTCTATGTCGTCGTCGGAACCATGCAGTTTCGCAATCCGTCGGCAGGGATCGGCGGCAGCCTATCGGCCCAAGATTTCAATCTCGACGTTTACATTCCCTTGCGAACGTTTCAGTGGCGCATCGGCGACACGTTTGTTCTGGCTCGCACGGGCTCGCGCAGCTCGGAAAAGGTCGAACTTCATCAGATCACGGTCAAAGTAGAATCGATTGAAGACGTTGATAGCACCGCATCTCTAATTGGACAGATGCTCAAGCAGTACCATCGTTTCCCCGATTACGCGATCGTTGTCCCCAAAGAGCTTCTTCGGCAAGCGGAAACTCTCCGCATGATGTTCACGATGCTCTTGGTCGTGATCGCCGGGATTTCGCTTCTGGTCGGCGGGATTGGCATCATGAATATCATGCTGGCAACCGTCACCGAGCGAACTCGCGAGATCGGCATTCGTCGAGCCCTGGGCGCGAAGCGATCGCATATTCAATGGCAGTTTCTCAGCGAGACGGTCGTCCTCACCATGACGGGGGGAGTCCTGGGAATCGTGATTGGGCTGATGTGCGGTCCCGTCGTGCGAAGTTTACAGTGGTCAGGCAAAGTTCTCTTTCCAGAGGTCTACCGGACGCTGCCTGAATCGGTGCAAAACCTCGAGCCGCGCGTGGCTCTCTGGTCGATCATTGTCTCACTGGCAATCGCGGTGTTTGTCGGCCTATTCTTCGGCATGTACCCGGCACGCCGAGCGGCCCACATGGATCCCATCGACGCTCTTCGCCACGAGTAAACTCCTCTCAACGTTCCTCTCGGCTTCGTGTCGATTCCGCATCGTTCACGCGACCGCTCACCCCACCCTCCGAGACATCCATAGAACGTTTTCACAGGGCCGCCGGCCCAAATGTAGGCAAGGCTTTGGCCGATATTTCATTCAGGGACGCGAGTATCTCATGAAGTACGCGATCTGTAACGAGCTCTTTGAAGGTTGGTCGTTCGGCGATACCTGTCGGGAGATCGCCCGGCTAGGCTATACCGGCATCGAGATCGCTCCATTCACGCTGGCTCCGTTGGTGACCGACATCCTCCCCGATCAGATCAACGAGATTCGCTCGGAGGCTCGGTCGGCGGGCGTTGAAGTCGTCGGCTTGCATTGGCTACTTGCGAAGGTCGAAGGCTTTCACATCAACCATCCCGACCAAGCCGTCCGCGACCGCACGGCCGATTACCTCGCGCAGCAAGTAGAGCTGTGCGGCAAGATTGGTGGACGAGTCATGGTGTTTGGTTCGCCGGGGGCTCGGAAAATCTTGCCCGGCGTTTCGCCTCGCGATGCGATGGAATGGACCGCGGAGACGATACGACGGTTTACGCCGGCACTGGAAGAACACGATGTTCTCTTTTGTCTCGAACCTCTCTCGACCGCGGAGACCAACTTTCTCAACACGGCCGACCAGGCAGAACAACTCATGCATATGGTCGATCATGCGAACGTATGCGTTCATCTCGATGTTAAGGCAATGAGTGCCGAGTCTATGTCCATCCCCGCCATCATCGCGAAACATCGCGATCATACGGGCCACTTTCACGCCAACGATCCCAACCTACGTGGTCCCGGCATGGGAGATGTCGATTTCACTCCCATCTTTCAAGCCCTTGGCGATACCGGTTACGATCGCTGGGTGTCGGTCGAGGTATTCGATTACAAGCCTGATCCTGTCACCATCGCGCGGGAGAGTATCGAGTACATGCGTCGGATTGAATCGTCGCTGGGAGGTCGTTCGTGAAATCGTTTGGCCAACGTTTGATGCAAGCCGTGATCGGGAAGCGAACACCGACCATGGTTGGGATCGATCCCCGTTGGGCCTCTCTTCCGACGAGCATCAAAGAGAATAGAGGAAGTCCCCTGTCGGCCGACTCCGTGGCCGAGGCTTATCATCAGTTTGGCCTTGCGATTCTTGATACGACGGC
Organism: bacterium; assembly: GCA_019753235.1. Taxonomy (GTDB): domain Bacteria; phylum Planctomycetota; class Planctomycetia; order Kolteriales; family Kolteriaceae; genus JAIELF01. Next base: position 220,574 of record JAIELF010000003.1, on the reverse strand, counting down.
GGACCTTGTTCCCGCGGTCAAGTTTCAGTCGGCATTCTTTGAAGCAGTTGGTCCTGCGGGGGTCCAAGTGTTATGGTCGCTGGCTCGGCATGCATCGAGCCTTGGATTGGTGGTGGTGATGGATGCGAAGCGAGGCGACATCGGCTCGACCGCTGACGCTTATGCGGAGGCATACCTCGCCCCCTTGCCGGGTGAAACGGCGCCCATTGCCGATGCTCTCACGGTCAATCCGTTTCTGGGCCGAGAGACGATCGAGCCCTTCTTGAAAAGCGCTCGTCAACATCGAACAGGTGTTTTCGTTCTGGTCCGGACATCGAATCCTGGCTCGGCCGACTTGCAGATGGAGGTCCAGGGGGGACAGACCATCTCCTCGCGAATCGGCTCTTGGGTGGAGGACTGGTCGGCAAGTTCGGCGGGCGAGCTTGGTTTCGGCGACGTCGGTGCGGTCGTCGGAGCAACTCATCGTGCGGAACTTCGTACCTTTCGCGATGCGATGCCTCATACGCCCATCTTGTTGCCTGGTTATGGTGCACAGGGAGGCTCGGCGGCGGACCTTCGCGATGCGTTCGACGATCGTGGCTTGGGCGCCGTCGTCAACAACTCACGCGGAATCATCTTTGCTTACCAAAGCGAGAAACATTCCGCGGAGAGTTGGAAGGAGTCCGTTCGCGACGCCACGCAGGCGATGATCGCCGATCTGGCCCGCCATACCTCCGCCGGCAATCTTTGATTTTCTTGCCGAAAAGCTTGATATTCAAAAGAATCGGCCCGGTTTGACGGATGGCGCACGGCATTTTCTTTGCACATAGACGAGTGGATTCTCTCGGGGTTAAGGTCGGACCGGAACAAGCCTGCCTCGCTCCGTAGAATGAAACATCGAATCGAGCGGGAAGGTATTGTCATTCATCATCGAGATTCTCTTGCCACGATGGGATGGTCTCTTGGGACCCGTGGTGTGGGGGTACGACCGAAGGGGAACATCATGCGTTGTTGGGCTTGGATTGGATTGCTGGCGGTGGGTTCGATGTCGCTGGCGGATGAAGTTCTTTCCGTTGGTTTCGCGAAAGCCGACATCACGCCAAAGGTTGATCCCGCTGGCAAAGCGGTTTGGATCGCGGGTTACGGCATGGGTCGACCGGCCATCGGTGTGCACGATAAACTCTTTGCTCGCGCCTACGTCTTTAAGACTGGGAACGCGCGTGTCGCGATGGCCATTCTCGATCTAGTTGGTGTTCAGTACCCCACCGTGCGACAGATTCGATCCAGGCTGGAAGGTTATAACTACGTGCTGGTCGCCAGCACGCATGTCCATGAAGCGCCTGATGTGATCGGCATGTGGGGAGAGAGAATCCTCAAAAGTGGCGTCGATCCCGATTACATCGAATTGATCGTGGCTCAGACGGCCAAAGCGATCGAAGAGGCAGATAAGCTTGCCGTCCCGGTCGATGCGGTTTACGGCACCGTCAACAACGAAGAACTCCTTCGCGACAGCCGTCTTCCGCTGGCCAAAGATGGGAACCTTCGCGTCTTGAAGTTTAAGAGTAAAGCGGATGGGAAGAACGTCGCCGTGCTGCTGCAGCAGAATTGCCATCCCGAATCGCTCGCGGAGAAGAATCAATATCTCACCGCAGACTTCAACTACTTCGCGATCAAGGTTCTCGAAGAGAGGTATCAGTGCCCGGCCGGTGCCTTTTCGGGGCCCGTCGGCGGGTTGATGGCTCTCCCGAGTCGGATCAAAACCGACGATGGCAAAGAACTGGAAGACGGCAACTTCGAGTATGCTGAGGTCTACGGAAACAAACTCGCGAAGAGCACTATTGAAGCGATCGAGTCGGCCGAGCCGATCAAGATGAGCCCTATCAACGTCAGCAGCGTTCACTGTTTCATCCCGATGGATAACCAAGGCTACAAGCTGGGCTATCGGTCCAAGACGATTCTGCGTGAAGCGTTCGTCTGGTCGGGAGATCCCTGGGCCAAGGAAATGAAACTGCTCGATGTTCGAACCGATCTTTCGAAACGGGCTGCCCTCGATACCGAAGTCGCTTATATCCGCATGGGTGACCTTCATATTGCCGGCATCCCCGGCGAAGCCTACCCCGAATCGATCTACGGCAAGTTCCAAGAGCCCGTCGAGCCCAACGTCGATTTTCCCGACGCGCCTCTTGAGAAGCCCGTCGTTGATATTCTGCCGGGCAAGAAGATTCTGCTCATTGGTCTATCGAACGACGAGGTCGGTTATATCATTCCCAAACGGCAGTTCGATATGGTTCCCCCTTTTGCCTATGGTCGAAAAGATCGGCAATACGGCGAGATCAATAGTTGCGGGCCCGAAGTTGCCCCCATCATCTATCAATCGCTGGAGAAAGCGGTTCAGCAAGCCGGCAAGTAGTCGTCTCTGACTTCAAGGTACCATCCACGAAAGTGGATATGCCTGTGCCAGCGTGAGCAGGCCCACCAAAAACGCCAAGGCCAAGCTGTGAGGAAGCACGCGCAGCAGGATTCTCCCTTCGCTGCCGTGCTGCTTGGTGGCGACCGCCGCTACCACGATGCTCTGCGCATCGATCATCTTACCCATCACACCACCGGTGCTGTTGGAAGCAACAATCAGCGTCGGGTTCAATTGAAGTTGCTCGGCCGTGATCCGTTGAAGGCTGCCGAAAAGAGCATTGGAACTGGTGTCGCTTCCCGTCAGCGCCACCCCCAGCCAACCGAGTAGCGGTGCAAAAAAAGGATACAACCAGCCGGAATGCGTGAACGCCAAGCCCAGCGTCGCATCGGCTCCCGAGAATTTGGTCACGAATGCCAACGCCAACATGAGCGAGATCGTGACCAGCGCCTCACGAATTTGGAAGAGGGTCGAAAAGAATTGGCTCCAGAAATCTCTCCAACCGATCCCCAGCCAAATCGCACTCAGAATCGACGCGAGAAAGATGCTCGTCCCGGTGGCGCTGAGCCACGGAAAAATATACTCGGCAACCTCCGCCGATTGGGATCGACCAGTCTCATCCACCAGACGCGCGACCGGCGCTTGCCGATAGATTCGCCCGTCGAGCTTCGGGACAGAGAATGTCATGCTACCGACACCGGCGAGGAAATTCGGATGGCCAGCAGCTCCACCGTTGAGCGTCTGTTTCACGTCGGGCCAACCCCAAGTGAACACGGCGGCCGACAGGAGTACCCAAGGAATCCAAGCCCGCACGACTTGCCTGGTGGTGGGGATGGACGGAGCGACGTTCTGATCCTCTGTTGAGAAAGTCCAGATTTCTTTGGGCCGCCAGACGCGAAGAAAAAGGATCAAAGCGATCATCGATCCCAAGCCGCCAGCAACATCGACCAGTGTCGGCCCATGAAAATTGGCAGTGAGAAATTGAATAAGGGCAAAGCTTCCACCGCAAACAAGAATCGCCGGCCAAGCACCAATGATGCCGCGAGGGCCTGCCATCATGGCGACAATCCAGAAGGGCACGATGAGTGAAAAGAGTGGGAGTTGACGCCCTGCCATCTGGCTCAAACTCATTTCGTTGATCAGCGACGTTTTCGCCAAAGTGGTGATGGGCGTGCCCAGTGCCCCGAAGGCGACGGGTGATGTATTGGCGACCAATGCCAAACAGGCTGCCGACATCGGTGCAAATCCTAGCCCGATGAGCAATGCCGACGAGATGGCGACTGGTGTTCCGAAACCGGCCGCCCCTTCAATAAACGCTCCGAAGCTGAAGGCGATGAGAAGGGCTTGGATTCTTCGATCAGGAGAGATAGCCGCCACCGATTGCTTGATGATTTCGAACTGCCCGGTCCGAAGCGTGAGGTGATAGAGAAAGACAGCGCCGAAGACGATCCAGCCGATCGGCAAAAGGCCGAAGGCTGCCCCATTACCCGCCGCCGCCAATGCCGCATCCCAAGGCATGCCGAATCCGAGGATCGACACCAAAAAAGCGACCAGCAACCCCAGGCATGCCGCTCGCGCCGCCGACAGACCCGCGACCAATAACCCCAACAAAACCAGAATCGGCAGCGCCGCCAACACCGTCGACAAAAAGCGAGAACCAAGCGGATCGTAGTTTTGAACCCACTCCAAGAGATGCTTCTCCAATCATGAATGGGAAGAGGAATGATGCGTCGGATTACAAAGATCGCGGTTTTATCCGCTAAATGCAAGCAGATCATGATCGTGATGGGCCCGAGAGGCTCACAAAGATAAACTACCGTGAGGGTGAGAGCCAAGAACGCTTGGCTCCGCGGGAACAAAGGGCGCCGTGGGCCGATCATGATGAAGCCAATCGTGCTGCTCGGCTCGACCGGGTCGATCGGTACTCAAACGCTGGACGTTTGCCGATCGCATCCCGATCGACTGCATGTGCGCGGGTTGTCGGCTCACTCGCGTGTGGCGGAATTGGCCCAACAGGCCAAAGAGTTTCGGCCGACGTACGTCGTCATCACCGATGAGACCAAGCGCGATGCCGTCGGCTCGGCAACGTTTCCTTCGGGGACGATTCTCCTCTGGGGACAGGACGGTATCGATGAATTGGTGACGCGGGCCGATGCTGATACTGTCGTGGCGGCAATGGTGGGGGCGGCAGGACTGCGAGGGACGATTCGAGCACTCGAGGCGAGAAAGAACGTCGCGCTGGCCAACAAAGAGACGCTGGTGGTGGGCGGGCCTCTGGTGACGGAACTTGCCCAGAGGAATGGTTGCACGCTATTGCCCATCGACAGCGAGCATTCCGCACTCTGGCAATGCTTGCAGAATGGCCGAAAAGAGGAAGTGTCTCGCGTAATTCTGACCGCCAGCGGCGGACCGTTTCGGACCAGGCCGATCGAGACCCTTGCCGAGGCAACAATCGACGAGGCACTGGCCCATCCGACTTGGAACATGGGCCCCAAGATCACGATCGACTCGGCCACCATGATGAACAAAGCGCTCGAGGTGATCGAAGCTCATTGGCTTTTCCAGATGTCAACCGACCAGATTGATGTGGTGATTCATCCACAATCGATGGTCCATTCGATGGTGGAGTATCAGGATGGTTCGGTGATCGCGCAGATTTCGCCCCCCGATATGAGGCTTCCCATTCAGTATGCTCTAACCTACCCAGAACGATTGCCCGGACCGTGTCGGAAGCTAAACTTGAAGGAGCGGTCCACTTGGGAGTTTGCCGAGCCGGACGGTGCCCGTTACCCGGCACTCCGACTTGGTTATGAAGTGATCCGTCGTGGCGGGACGAGCGGGTCGGCTCTCAATGCCGCCAATGAAGTCGCCGTCGAGCGGTTTCTCCAGCGATCGATTCGCTTTACCGACATCGTTTCTTTGTGTGAAGCGATTCTCTCTCGACATCCGTTTGTGGCCAAGCCCACGCTCGAAGACCTGATGCAGGTCGATCGTTGGGCAAGACAGGAGGCAGGCCTTTGGACCCCGTCCGTTTAATCGAAATTGTTTTCTTTCTCGGGCTTGTCATCTTCGTGCACGAACTGGGGCACTTTGCCGTCGCGCGCTGGTGCGGCGTTCTGGTCGAGCGATTTTCGATCGGCTTCGGTCCGGTGTTATTGAGCTTCAAACGGGGGGATACCGAGTACGCGATCTCGGCGATTCCGCTGGGGGGCTACGTCAAAATGCTCGGCCAAAGCGATATGCCGGGAGCCGACCAAGGTTCCAGCGATCCGCGATCGTACCAAAACAAATCCGTCCCACAGCGAATGGCGATCATTTCAGCCGGCGTGGTGATGAACATCCTGTTCGGCTTGATCTGTTTCGCCATCGCGTACCGGGTCGGTGTTCCTTATTCTCCCGCGAGCGTCGGATCGGTGACGCCTGGTTGGCCGGCATGGAAGGCGGGGCTCGAACCGGGCGACCGCATCATCAAAGTCAACGGCCATCCACACCCAAGCTACGAAACTTTTCAAAAACAGGTGATGTTCACTCGCCCTGGGACTGAATCGGTTCATCTGGTCGTCGAACGAAAAGGTGAGCCTGTTTCGTTTGATGTTTCACCCGCGAAGATGAATCGCCCTGTGATTGGTGTGGTGCAATCGTTGGATTTGAATATTCCCGATGTCCCGGGCGCGGTTGCTACTGCCGAGGGTTCGCCAGCCAATTCCGCGAAGTCGCCGGGCTTCGAGCTTGGCGATCGCGTTCTGGCCGTGGATGGTCAAGCAGTCGCGACCTATCAAGAGTTCGATTCTCTGATGTATCAGAAGCGACGCGATCCGGTCACCGTCGAGGTTCAGAGAAAGTCATCCAGCAAAACGCCCGGGCCGAAAGAGGTTATCACGGTTGCGCCTGCGTTCGTTCGCACGATCGGGTTGCGGATGACGATGGGACCGATCTCGGCCGTGCAAGCCAACTCGCCGGCGGCGCTCGCGGTGGGTGAGTCGGGCCAGCCACACCCCATTGAGCCGGACGACGTCATCCGCGCCGTCAACGGCGAGACCGAACTTGATCCAATGCGTCTGGCCGACCTCATCGCGGATAAAGCGGGACAGAAAGTCGAACTGACGCTGTTCCGAAAATCGCGTAATTCCGAGGAGATCAAGGTTTATGTCACACCCAAGGCTGTTCCTGCGTGGAACGATTTTCCTCATCTGATCTTTCCGCTGGAAACGGCTATGAGCATTCCGTCGCTTGGGATCGCTTACGGAGTCGGAACAGTTGTCCATTCGATTGAACCGGGCAGCCCCGCGGCTGAGTCGGGTAAGATCAAGCCCGGCGATGTCGTGACGCGCGTCGATTATTTCGTTCCTAAGCCTGTCGAAGTCAAGCAAAGCTTTTGGAGCAAGTGGTTCGGTTCGAAGGAGAACAAGGAGACTGCAACCGAGCCGACAGGCGAACTCGAAAGCGTCCCTTTCAAAACCGGTGAGAAAGGATGGGCCGGTTCGTTCTGGGGGATGCAGAATCCGGAAGTCAAAAAAGTGCGACTGACGCTCACTCGTCCCGGCGAAGGGACGACCAACGACACGATCGAGGTTGAACTTGTTCCGGTGCCGGACAAGACCTGGCCGATTCAACTTCGAGGCATTAATTTCTTCAACGAGCGCAAAATCCTCCAGGCCGATTCCGTTTGGGAAGCGCTCGTCTTGGGGATGGATTACACGCTGAACACGATGACCACCGTCTACATGACGCTGCGTGGATTAATTCTGCGGGATCTCGATGCGGACCTCTTGAGCGGCCCGCTTCGTTTGGGTTACACCGCGTATGTCGTCTCGGAAGACTTCATGACGCTGCTTCGATTGATCGGTCTGATCAACGTCAACCTAGCCGTGGTGAACTTCTTGCCGATTCCCGTTCTCGACGGCGGGCACATGGTGTTTCTTCTCTACGAGGGGATCTTCCGCCGAAAGCCAAACGAACGTATCCTTGAGGCGATCACCCGTGTCGGCTTTGCGTGTATTCTCGCGCTGATGGGATTCGTCATTTACCTCGACATCAAGAATCTATTCTTTCAGGGGATGTAGGGTTGTCGGGGGAGTCGGGCTCGTTCGCGAATGACTCCCATTGCTGGGATGTGGCGGTCATCGGCGCGGGAGCGTCAGGCCTTTTGGCCGCAATCCGCTCGGCCGAACGGGGCTTTCGGACGGTATTGCTCGAGAAAAATGCGAAGCCCGGCGTCAAAATCTTGATGTCGGGCGGGACCCGCTGCAACATCACGCACGACACCGATGCGGCCGGCATCATGCAAGCCTTTGGTCGACAAGGTCGATTCCTTCGCGATGCGTTGTCGGCGTTGAGCCCGGCGGATGTCGTCTCCCTCTTTCATGCCGAGGGTGTTCAAACCAAAATCGAATCGACCGGCAAAATCTTTCCCCAAAGCGATCGAGCCCTTGATGTGCAACAGGCATTGCTGGCCCGGCTTCATCGCAGCCAAGCGTCGCTTCGTTTGCGTGAGTCTGTTCAAAGTATCGAACAGCATGCCGGGGGCTTTGTCATCCAGACGACTAACCAGAGCGTGAAAGCGGCGAGGCTGATCGTCTCGACCGGCGGGCAGTCGTATCCCGGATGTGGTACCACGGGGGATGGTTACCGTTGGCTCGCCGAGATGGGACATACCATTGTCACTCCTCGACCTTCGTTAGTGCCGATCACATCAAGTGCGGAATGGGTGAAGGACCTCAGTGGTATCACGCTTCCGGATGTGACGATGCGTGTTGTCAAAAGAGAGGATTGGGAATCACGGCGCGATCCGCTTGAAAGGCTTTCCTTTGCGAGGAAGAAGCCCCTGGCGGAACGTCGTGGATCGTTGTTGCTGGCGCACTTCGGCTTGACAGGTCCGGTCGCGCTGGATGTGTCGCGAGCGGTGACATCGTCGTCCAGTCCGCACTTAACCTTGCTTGTTGCCGACCTTGTGCCGGGAGTCTCGCTGGAACAATTGGATGAAGGGCTTCGGTATCAATGCGAAGCCCACGGAAGTCGATCATTGGCGAAGCTTCTTCCGGAATCTCTTCCGCATCGTCTGGTCGATCAATTGTTGCGCGTGGTCGGTGTGCCGCCTGACCTGCGAGCCGCGGAACTATCGCGCGAAGATCGGCGACGTTTGGTCGTCACGTTTAAGGGTGTCGATATTCCCGTCACGGGTACGCGTGGCTTCACGAAAGCGGAGGTCACCGCGGGCGGCGTGACGCTAGGCGAAGTTGACCCCAAATCGATGCAGAGCCGAATCGTTCCCAATCTCTTTATCGTCGGCGAGGTTCTCGATCTGGACGGATGGATCGGCGGCTACAACTTTCAGTCTGCCTTCAGCACCGCTTGGCTGGCGGCCGAGAGTCTTTCCTGATTCCTTTAGGTTTCCGTGGGACGATGCTAACCTGCCATCGCGCCCGAATCGGTGAGCATGTTGATCTTGTTGTACAGCGTTTTGAGGCTGATCCCGAGTTGCCGAGCCGTCTCGGGCTTGTTCCCTTGATTCTGTTCCAGTGCCTTCTGGATGTATTGCATCTCGAGTTCGTGAAGCGAGATGACCGGTCCGCTGGGTAACAACACTGCCGGTGCCAAACCGGTCGATACCGAACCTGCGCCGGGTGCACCTCCATTGGGTACACCTGTGCTGGATGCACTGGCAGTGGTGATGACCTTGCCTCGCAAATGCGAGGGGAGATGTTCGGGCGTGATCGATGATCCACCCGAAAGGATCATCGCATACTCCATCACGTTGGCAAGTTCGCGGATGTTGCCCGGCCAGTCGTGCGATTCAAGGACCTTGATCGCGTCGGGCGAGAGTCGTCCTGTCACATTCTTACCTTTGGCGGCCCGCATGAGAAGATGCTCGGCCAATGCTGATATGTCGTCGCGCCGATCGCGCAGCGAAGGGAGTCGAACTTCAAAGGTGTTGATTCGGAAATAGAGGTCCTCGCGAAACTCATCCCGGGCGACCATCTCATGCAGGTCGCGATTGGTGGCACACAGGACGCGGACATCGACCTTGAACGGTTCGTTCTCGCCGACACGGCGGATCTCGCGCGACTCTAGGAACCGCAGCAGTTTCGCCTGCATTCCCTTAGGAAGTTCACCCACTTCATCCAGAAAGAGTGTCCCACCGTCGGCAACCTCGAAGAGTCCCTTGCGGTTTTGATCCGCGCCGGTGAAGGCCCCCTTGCGGTGGCCGAAAAGTTCGCTTTCCACCAGATGTTCCGGTAGGGCGCCGCAATTGACGGGAATGAAGGGCATGTTGACGCGCTGACTCTGTTCGTGCAGCGTCCGGGCGACCACTTCTTTCCCGGTCCCCGTCTCCCCCAGAATCAGCACGGTGGAGTCCGTAGGAGCGACCTTTCCAATGATGTCGTTGACGCGTCGCATCGAGGCGGATTGGCCGATGAGCTTCGTCCCTCCCTCGGCCGCTTTGAGTCGGCTTTCCAAAGCGATGGTCTTGTGCATGAGTTGCCGCTTTTCGACGACCCGGCTGAGAACAACTTCCAGTTCGGTCATCTTGCAAGGCTTGGTCAGGTAATCAAAAGCGCCATGGCGCATCGACTCGACGGCGGTATCGACCGTGGCATGGCCGGTCAGCAAGATGACTTCGGTATCGGGTGCGATCTCGCGAATCTTGCGGAGCGCTTCGATACCCGTCAAACCGGGCATCCGGATATCCAGGAGGGCGACATCGAACGAGGACTTCTCGACCGCGGCGACGGCGGCCTTGCCATCGTCGCAAACCACGACTTCGTGACCGAGCCGAGGAAGTTCCAGTCGCATCAACTCGCGAAGCGACGTCTCATCGTCAGCAAAAAGAATGCGAAGCTTTCGAACGTTTGGTTTCACCATCGATGTCTACCTCAGTAAGTTTGTGATCCCCGGGGACTATGGAGAGAGTTTCCAGTTTGAATCTCACCCGCCCCAAATCGGCATGTCTGAGCTGTTCGTAGCCCGGCCGACAAATGAATCGTCTCCTCTTACGCGGCCTTTCGCAGGGCGATCTGCGGCCGAACAGGAAGTTTGACGGTCATCACGGCCCCCTTGTTGGGACCTTCGCTGAAAGGAACAATCGAGCCGCCGTGCTGGCTGATGATCAGATGGCTGATCGAAAGTCCCAGCCCGGTTCCCTTGCCGCTTCGGCTTCGGGTGTAGAACGGTTCGAATAGATTCTCGAGCACGTCTTCGGTCATACCACAACCGTTGTCTTCCACCTTGATCTCCACCCATCCCTCTTTCTGTGCAGCCCGAATGCGGACCTCACCCCCGTCGTCGATGCTTTCGAGCGCATTGATGACAAGGTTCAGTAGTACTTGCTTGAGTTCTTGAGGATTGACGCGCGCGACGACCGGTTCGCTGGGCTCGAAGATTACCTTCTTCGATTTTGTTCGCCCCATGTGCTGAACCATCTCAATGACGCTTCGGATCATCGCCAGAGCGTCGGTATCGATCCGTTCTGGTTCGCCTGCACGAGAGAAATCGAGGAGCTTCTCGGTAATCGTTTTGCAGCGGAAGGCCTCTTGTTGGATCATTTGCAAATAGTTTTGAATCACTTCGCCATCTTCCGAGGCAGGGAGTTCTTCGAGGATTTGCTTGATTCGACTCTCGAGCGCCTCGCCGCAAAAGGCGATGCTGGCAAGCGGATTATTGATTTCGTGGGCAACTCCTGCCGCGAGGAAGCCGACACTGGCCAATCGTTCGGAGCGAATCAGTTGTCTGCTGCGAACTTCGACTTGTCGATTGAGATCCTTATAGATCGCTTGCAATCGGTCGGCCATTTCGTTGAAGGCTTCGCCGAGTTCTTGTGCTTCGTCGCCGCTCTCGACTTCGACGCGCGAATCAAAATTCCCCTGGGCCAATCGAGTGACCCCCTGGTGCAGATCGCGGATCGGATGAAACAAGAGACGATAACCAAGCCACACGAGTAGAAACAGCATCGCCAGGACCAGCACCGTCGAACTGTAGACGATCGCAAGACTTGTTCGATAGTTGCCTCGGTCTGCTTCGACGCGGTGATTGACCTCGGCATGGATGATGCCTCGCAGCCGTTCCAGCAAGGTCACCAGTTCGCCGACCTTGCCGCGGACGTGCCCAGGAATGCCCCATTTGTCGGAGGCGACATTCGCACCTGCGGAGGCTCGACTGCCGATCTCGCGAATCTGCGAGACCAGTTTTTCCATCGCCGCCAGTTCGACTCGTTGAGCGCGGGCGGATTCTTTGTCGGTAAAGGCCTCGGCCTCGGCCCGGTCGAGACTTTGTCGATACTGGTTAAGGCGAGCTTCGATATTGGCGAGCGATTCGAGCCGCTTCTGCTCGATATCGTTGGGAAAGTTCAGATTGCTAACCGTGACTTCCAGTGAGCCGACCAGGTAGAGCTGCTTTCGTTGATAGTCGAATGTCTTGTTGCTCTGACGATACGAGTAGAGGCCATAAAACGAGCCAGCCGACAGCAGACTCACCATGCCGACGACCAACAATAGGCCCGCCGCCAGCTTCTGCGGAATCCGCCAACGCGTCTTCAAGATTCGGACCTCCCTGGCCATTCCGATCCACGCATGGATCGGTTACTGCCCACTTGCTGATACCAGCGATTGCAAATTTGACAAACGGGATTTCCGCAACCTTCGCCAAGTTGTCCTCGCGCGGGCTCTACCAGGAAAGAGGGATTGCAGAAACGATGTTTCGATCCATTGGTCGCGACGTGTTCTGTGCGATGTTGCAAGGAAGCAGCGACGGGGCGACTCCGACAAAACGGGCTAAGGGCGGGGGAGAAGTAAACTCGGCTTGCGTCTCTTGCCGATCGAGGTACAACAAGGATCGATAGATCTCTTTGGCCCCGTTTTCGCGGGGAGCATCGACCCGAACGAACAAGGAAGGAACAGGACAAGTGGGTGGTCCCATCATTCGCAGCTACGGAGTTCCAAACTTCGATCTGATTTTCGGCAAGAAGTCGGCCGCGAGTTCTAAGACGGAGAAGTCGGCAACCGCGAAGAAGGGGACGAAGAAGTCTCCAAAGAAGTCTTCGCCCAAGGCCGCCGCAGCCCCCGTGGCGAAGAAATCCGCTGCCAAGCCCGCGAACAAGCCTGCCGCCAAACCGACCGCGAAGAAAGCATCGAAAAAGGCCAAGAAGAAGTAATGGTGCACCTGCCAACAAACGGGGGGGCAAGCCTGCCGAGTCCCTCTCATGCTTTTCTTCGACTCTGAGTTCTGGGGTATCTGGGAAGCAGTGATCGGTTCGAGGGAGAGAATCCTTCTCTCCCCGGCGTACCGCTAGACATCCCCCTTTTTCTAGACTTCCCCCCATACCGAGTTACGATGGAGGAAACTCTCTCGGAGCCGGTCCCATGGGGCGATTTTTATCCGCGATGGTGCTGTTGTCCCTTTGCCCGGCAACGGGGTGGGCTCAGAATCTCATCATTCAGGAGCGGATTGGAAGCGGCTTCCAGGTCGGTTTCGGCCGCTTCGAGTTCTATCCCCCCAATCCGAATCCTTATGCGGGTCGAACCCACGGGCCGAGCCTCTATCCCGGGTACGGCGCTCGCCGGCTGGAAGGGCGGGTTTTGTGGATGCCGGGCGGCGTTTCTCCCCCCGGTCCGCAAGCGATCGAGCGTTTCACCGTTGGCCGACTCGGCCCGCCGCCGGTGCGAGTGGCCCCGTCTGCCCCGGTGGTTCCCAAGCGTTATCCTCACGCATCGTACATCCGAAGTTATCATCATGCCGGCTACGCGCGTCGTAATTGACGCTGGCCGGTTTCTCACCTTAAAAATCGACCCCGTCTTGGGGCCCCCCCAAACCAGCGAAACCTGCTAGACTTTGCCGATAGAGGCGACTGGGGAGTTTCCCTTTCGCGCGGGCCGAGGGGCGGGCCGCGTTTTCGCTCACGATTGCATTTTCGCGGGAGCATGATTTGCCAACGATTCGATGGATGTTGCTCGTGCTGCTGGCCTTGCCGGTGTCGACCTGGGGACAGAGCGTCTCGGAAATTGCCGGTCATCAAGGTGGCGTCGCGAGCGTGGCTTACTCTGCCGACGGAAAGCAACTGGTCTCGGGCAGTTTCGACCGTTCCCTTCGACGATGGGATGTCGCAAGTAAAGCCGAACTTCAGTCGATCATTCCGCATAGCGATATGGTTCTGGCGATTTCTATTCGGCCCGACGGTAAGCAGATCCTTTCGGGGGGGCGCGATCGGCTCGCAAAGCTTTGGAACATCGGTCCCATTGAACCGGCTCGCACGATCGGCCCCTTGCCTGTGGCCAGTTCGATCGTCGTTTCGCCCGATGAGAAGATGATCTTGGCTCTCGGAGGGGATGGCATTGTTCGGATTTTCTCACCCGAGACAGGCGAATGTCTTGGCGAGCGGACGGCCCATCAAGGTGCGATCAAGGGAATAGCTTGGTCGGCCGATCGCGCCACGATTTTTACCGTCGGCGACGATGGCCAACTCAAAGCGTGGAATAGTACGACAGGCGAGCAAGCTGGTATCCTGCCGATCGGTGCCGGTTCCGCCGGTCCTATTGCCGCTCTTTCCGACGGGTCGGCCTTGGTGAATGCCGATCCATCGGGCAATCGTACTGCGTGGCGGTTACCGTTCGGCTCTAAACGGGCACTGGCGGGGTCGACTGCCGACGTGACTCATCTGGCTCGGTCGGGATCGCGACTTGTTTCATTCGATGCCGATGCGTCGATCCATGTGCATGACATCGCGACCGGAAATGAAGAACGCGTGATTTATCCCGGCTTTGCTACGCGTGCCTTCTCGCTAGCGACCCACGATCCAGACTTGCTTCTTTTAGCGGGAGAAGACAAAACGCTTCGCGTTTTCCGAGTGAGTGATGGATCGCTTCTTTCTGTCCGTGCGGAGCTTGGGGACGTCGCGACGGCGGTCGCTTTCGGACCTATGGCGCAGTCGGTCGTCTGGGCCGAGCCGTCGGGAATCGTCCGTCGTCTTCCTTATCCTTTCACCATCGAATACGACGAACGCGTGATTGAATCGCACAGCGCCGCGGTGACGTCGATCTCTCGGGGTTCGCTAACGGGGATGATGATCTCGGCATCGGCCGACAGGACGGTCGTCCTTCGCGATCAATTAGGCAATCCGATTCGATCATTTTCGCTACTTTCACCGGTGCGACAAGCGGTTCTGTCGGCAAGTGAAGATCGATTGGCAGCAGTCGGGGCAGATAACGTCCTGCGTCTTTGGCTGGTCAATGGTGCCGAGCAAAAAGTGATCGCCGGCGCGGTGGGGGGGATTGCCTTCAGCCCCGACGGTAAATGGCTTGCCTTTGGCGGCGCGGAGAACAAGGCTTGGGTGTTACCGACCGACCTTACCGCGGAGCCTCGCGCGGTCGCGACGCACGGTGGGCCGGTCCTTTCACTTGCTTTCTCTCCGACGAATGCTCAACTTGCGACGGGCGGCGCTGATAACGTGATCAAATGGGTCGATGTCACGACCGGCACCGAGATTCGCGCCCTCGCAGGCCATCAAGGACCTGTCCGCGCCATCGCGATTTCCAGCGATGGCAAAAGCATCGCGAGCGGCAGCGATGACAAAGCCGTACGCCTTTGGAATGCCGATTCTGGCGCATTGACAGCAACCCTCGCAGAGTCGGCCGCGCCCGTGACGACGTTGGCATGGGCCGCGGACAACGCCACTCTGGCCGTCGGCTCGGCCGACAACAATGTCCGTCTCTATCAGTCGGGCATCCTTCGTTCGATGTTCTCGGCCACAGCACCGGCGTCGCTTGTCTTTGGCGCGAATCCCAAGCAAATCTGGTTGGCTCGCGATGATAACAAAGTCCATGTCTTAACCGAACGGGAACCGGTGACGGTAGCGTCCTCGACGGCGGTGGTTCATGGTCTCGCGGTGACGCCGGACGGATCGACGCTTCTTACAGCAGGGGCTGACACACTGATTCGAACTTGGGAGTGGGCGACCGGGAAGGCTCTACGAGGAATGGCCCATAGCTCCGCTGTCACCCATATGACACTCTCGCCGGACGGAAGTCGAATCGCCTCGGCCGAAGCCAGTGGAAAGATCCGCCTCGCCAGTGTCGCGGGCGAACCGCTCGCGCTGCTGGAGGGAACCCTGCCTATCCAGAGCCTAACGTGGTCGATCGATGGATCGTCTTTCCTGGCGACGACCGGGGACGGGCAGGTGCGACAGATTTCGGCGACCGGCGTGATCGTGGATCAATCAATCGTGGCGGGCGCGACGACAAGTCTGATCCTCGACGGCGCGGGCAATCGAGCGTTCGCGGGGAAAGACAAGTTGCTTTCGATCGAACCATCGGCCCGCCTTTGGCAATTGCCCGGCACGAGTGCGGTTGTGTCTATGATGGGAACGCCGGCCGGTTTGGTCACTTGCTTTGCTGATGGAACCTTTGATGTTCGAGACTCGGCTGGTGCGGTCAAGATATCGGCAGCGATCCCTCCTATTGTGGAAGCGTCCGTCCTTGCCGATGGATCCGCAATCGACGTGATCAGCAACGATCAGCGGATTCGTCGAGTCTCGCTGGCCGATGGCAAAGTGATCAACGAATCGTCGGTCACACCGAACACGATGCTCTCCCTTTCTCGAACCAGCGACGGTTCACGCCTGGCCACGCGACTGGCGGATGGTTCGACATTGCTGTGGTCCGCCGGACCAAGCGGACCGCCGATGCCGGGCCGAACGGTTCCATCGCCTGGATCGGCAGGGAAGGTTCTGTTTGCGAATCAATGGCTTGTATCTTCCTCGGCGGACAACATCATTCGGATCTATTCGCCGCCGGCCCCCGTGTTGATGGATCTTGCGGGACATCAGGCGGCCATCTTTGGCGTTGCTTACGGCGCCAGTGGCACGCTGGCGGCGACGACGTCGGCCGATGGTTCAATCATCATTTGGCAGACGCTCGACGGCGCGAAGCGAAATGAATTGAAGGGGCACAAGGGGACGGTCTATAGTGCTTCTTTCTCGTCCGATGGGACGAAGCTTCTTTCGGCCGGGGCTGACAAAGAGATCATCGTTTGGGATTTGGGGGCGGGGCAAGAGGTCCGTCGGCTGACCGGGGCGAGCGAGCAACTCTATCAAGTCGCCTTCTTGCCCGGCGATAAGTTCGTGGTCGGAGCCGGCGTCGATCGGGTCGTTCGGATCTGGGATATCGAGACCGGCAACGTCGCGCTTTCGATGGAAGGACATTCCGACGAGATCTACGGCTTGTCGGTTCGTCCAGACGGCGGACGCTTGGCGACTTCAGGCAATGCAGGTCAAGTGATCGTGTGGGATCGGGCGACGGGGCAGAAGCTCTTTGAAACCAAGCTGCCGGCCGAAGCCTATTCTGTATCCTACCGACCCGATGGACTTCAACTGGCCGTCGGATCGGCCAACGGAAAGATCTACCTCATTGATCTGCCCGACCCGGCCCGATAACGGGATCGGTTCAAACAGACCCGGCCCGATAACGGGACCGGTTCAAACAGACCCGGCCCGATAACGGGGCCGGTTTTATCAGCAGCGATCGGTTCTGTTAAACCTTACGAAGCTTGGTGACTCGACCCGCATCGACCCACTCGACGACAAAGATGTTGCCCTCGGCATCGAAGCAAGCATCGTGCGGATGGATGAACTTGCCAGGCTTCCATCGGCTCGGGTCGGCCCGGACTTTGAAACCGTCCAGAACTTCTTTTCGCCACGCTTCGTCGTCGCCCAGATGAACGATCGGCTTGTTGTCCTTTCCGAAAAGCGAGACTCTGGCGTGCAAGTCCGGCACTAAGAGCACGTCGCCTCGAATGTCGAAATGGGCTGGGTAGAGAACGCCTTCGACGATGCTCAGGAACTTTCCGTCGAGCGAGAAGTACTGTAGCCGAGCGTTCGCGCGGTCGGCAACGATCAGCGATGGTTCTCGTCCGGGGCGATTATCTAACCAGATACCGTGGGGCGTTGT
The DNA here is from genome assembly GCA_019753235.1 of bacterium. Lineage (GTDB taxonomy): Bacteria > Planctomycetota > Planctomycetia > Kolteriales > Kolteriaceae > JAIELF01. Next base: position 203,255 of record JAIELF010000003.1, on the reverse strand, counting down.
CATCTTGCCGGGCTCTTTTCCCGTGCCGCCCCATGACCGGACCCAGTTGGCCTCCTTGTCGTACTGATGGATGTAGTTCGAGCCGTATCCGTCCGCAACATAGAACCCACCGTCCGGCCCAAAGGCGATGTTGGTGGGCCGATAGCCGTTGGAATTCTTGTAGAGATTGGCTTCTTTGGGGTATTCCCGTTTCCAAATCACCTCGCCGGTCTTTGTTGTCTTCAAAACCTGACGATTGTGGATGTCCGAGAGGTACAGGAACTCGTCGTGTCCATCCTGACGAATGTCGATCCCGTGCCCCCCTTGGTGATACTCTTTGCCGAAGGATCGGACGACCTTGCCGGTCGGGTCGAAGACGACAATCGTATCCATCGGCGTGGGGCCGCCGGACTGATGCTTGATGTAGATCAGCCCCTCGCTATCCACGGCCACGCCGTGCGTGTTCAGCCAACGAACCGAAGCGGGGGGTTGGCACCAATCGTGAATGCATTCGTATTGATGCTCTCCCTCGCCCACGATGGGAAGTTTGCTCCCCGTCTTATCGTCCGCGTGGATGAAAGGTCCGGTCGAGGCGACCACCGCGCCTGCTGCCATTGCTGCCAGGGCTTCTCGCCTGGTGATGGGCGATCGTTGTTCCGGGTCATTCGAATTCATGAGGTTCCCCCTTTCGCATGAGTCGCTCCCCGCGACCCTGCATCGGCCAGCCCGGAGGAGCGGATAACCGTTAGAGTCTAGCGCCTCCGAGGGTCTGGACGCAACCTTTCCGCGGAAGACTTGTGATCTGTTCGGCCATGTAAGAGTCGCGTTTTCCAGAATCGGCCGGAAGAAAAATCCTCAGCCCACGCTTTCGGGCGGGGAAAAATCGAGAAATCGGCTCTTTCGTTCCGGCGAAGGCAGCCGGCAGGTCTCTTGTTTGCCAAACCAGCGGTATCGGCGATGGGCGATCATGTCGTAGACGAAATCTCGCATCGGGCGCGGAATAATCAGGCCGACATAGATGAGGTTCCATGGAAAAGTCAGTCGACCCGCGATTCGCAACGCCGCCGACGATCGGCAAAAGGCCCGGCCGTCTGGCTCGATGAGGACCATACTCGATAGTTCGTCCGGATTGAAACCGAAATGGCGGGACACCTTTTGCCCGATGGGTGATTGAATCGACGCGAAGCGAAATTGCTCTTGGGGGTCGTGGTCGATGATGAAGTTGGCCGCCCCGTGACAGAGGTTGCAAACGCCGTCGATCAAGATGAGGGGATGGCTATTGGTGATCATGGGACTGCCTCGTCACCGCCCGCGGGCTGACTCCTTGTATAATAACCGTTTGCGACAGAGAGATGCCTAAAAGTTTTAGGTTCGATCGCCGGGCGGGGCGAAACTCGCCTGTAAGAGTATTTGCCCCTCTTTTCCCTTCTGTGGGTAGGTAGAGGAGTGGCATTCGGCGCGATGCCCGAACCCATCACCTGGGTCGAGTCGTTCCGAAAAAGAGTCTGTTCGATAGAGAGGAGGGGACGCGATGGCCGTTCCCAAAGTGGCGATTGTCGGTCGCCCCAATGTCGGTAAGAGTTCGCTTTTCAATTGGCTCGCGGGGAAGAGGGTCGCGATCGTCGATCCCACCGCCGGCGTTACGCGCGACCGCGTCACTTTTCTTCTCGAACGGAAGGGTCGCTACGCTGAACTCGTTGATACCGGCGGGATGGGGAACCTTGATAAAGATGGATTGACCGACGACATCGAACGACAGATCCAAGTGGCGATCGACGAAGCGTCGCTGGTCGTCTTCGTTGTTGATGCACAAACGGGCCTGACCGAACACGACCGCTTGGTGTCCCGTCGGCTGCGCGAATTTGGCCGACCCGTGCTTCATGTCGTCAATAAGTGTGACTCACCCGAACTGCAACGGCAAGCCAGCGAGTTCTACAAGCTGGGCCGCGACCTTTACTTCATCAGCGTCCGTGCCGGCCTGGGAAAGGACGATGTCCTCGACGCGATCTTCAACGCCGTTCCAGTCGAGCGGGAGCCGGACTTTCGCGATGTCGAAATGAAGCTTGCAGTCGTTGGAAAGAGAAACAGCGGCAAAAGCACCTTCATCAACACACTGGCCCAAACCGAGCGAATGATCGTCAGCGAAGTGGCCGGCACGACGCGCGATAGTGTCGATGTTCACTTTCACCACGAAGGCCGGGCGTTTCTCGCCATCGATACGGCCGGCGTCAAACGAACGAAGAGTATTGCCGACTCGGTAGAGTTCTACAGCATCGCTCGGGCGCAGCGCAGCATCCGTCGCGCCGACGTCGTCTTTCACTTGATGGATGCGTCGCTTCCTGTCAGCAAGGTCGATAAACAGCTCAGCGCGTACATCATCGAGCAGGCCAAACCCTGTGTCTTTGTTCTCAATAAATGGGATCTGGTCAAAGATCAGACCACCACCGAGGATTTCAACGACTACCTCAACACCGAGTTTTCCGAGCTCACTTTTGCCCCGCGCGTCTTCATCACCGCACAGACGGGAAAGAACATGCACGGGCTGATCGATGTCGCGATCTCGCTCTTCAAACAGGGGGCAGTCCGGGTTACGACCGGCGAGCTCAATCGATTGGTCGAAGGGGCCATCAACACGCAGCAGCCCCCGTTTCGTCGCAACCGACGTCTGAAGATTCTCTACACGACCCAGGTGGCGGTCTTGCCGCCGACACTGGTGTTTTTCTGCAACGATCCGAAGTTGGTGGATGCCACTTGGCAGCGGTTCTTGATGAGCTACATCCGCGACTCGGTCCCGTATCACGAGATCCCGATCAAGACCTTCTTACGGTCGCGCGAACAGTCACGTGTCGAGGAAGCATCATCGTCACCCCCGACCGATGTTCCCATGGATGAGGATGAATAGCGCCGCGAGGGCCGATCAGTTGCCCAGCGGTGGTTCGGGCGCGGTGAGCGGTTCGGGATTTGCCTCGGCTCGGCCACGGCGGACGACGCCGGCTCGCTTGAGAATGCGTTCGGGTGGTTGACGACCTTGCTCGCGCACTTGTGCTGCCCGCTGCATCAATTCGTCGCTTGAAACCATCTGCGTCGGTTCTAGTTCATACACGTAGTTTCGATCGTCCCGAATTCGCCAAGGAACCAACACTTCGCTGACGAAATCGATCCCGATCCACTGATACCACGGGGCGGCAATCGTCTGGTTGATCGTTCGAGTTTCGTAACCATCCTTGATTAAACGGATTTGCCGATCGCCGTAATAGTCGAACGGAACCGAGCAGGGAGTGAAGCCGATCTCCTGACCATCGAGCAAGACAAGCGCGTTGGCCGGCACGCTCCGAACGGTGAGACGCCTTTCGACGCAACCGACGCTGATCATCATCATGATCATGACGACACTCAGTTGCGCATAGGTTCGGCGTCTGCTCACGCTCATACCTCGATCTCGATGATTTCGACCCGTTCGTTCTCGGTGTCGAGCAGTGCCATGGTCGGACGGCCGGTGACCCAACCACATGACTCGCCGGGGTTCAGATAAAGGACTCCCTCACGTCGTTCGACAAGTACCTGATGGGTATGACCGAAGATAACCAAACTTGCCTTAGTGATCGGTCGATGTTCGGCATCAGGAGGGTAATGATCGACGCTGATCCTTTTGCCACCCCATTCACAAAGAACCGGTCCGTCTGTAATTTCGGGAAGCACAAGCGCCAAACCACGGCGTTCGCCGTCGTTGTTGCCATACACAGTGAGGCGCGGACCGGTCCACATTTGTGCCAACATCCGAGCCGCGAACGGAGCGATGATGTCCCCCGGATGAATCAAGCCCTCAATGTTTTCGCGAATACATCGATCGAGCGCCCACTCCAAACGAGTGAGATGATCATGTGAATCAGAGACTATTCCTAAGAGCATCAACGTCGCTCTCTTTCGCCGCCCAGCACAGAAGAATCGCGGGCGAAGAAGATCTTCTTCCCGTCTTGAAGTCATGATGGCGCATCGCGGTGATGGCGGGATAAATAGACGGACCTCGCAAGCAGGTCAAGAGAAGCTTGCCGTCGAAGGAAGGGCGGAGCGATTCTCGTTGCCCGATCAGCCGTTAGAATCGACCACCAAGATAAGGTCCTTCCTCTCGGTCCATCGCTTGCATCGGCGAGACGCGCGGTGGGGCTTGATGACGAACGAGATCGGTCCGGTACGTCAGCTCGAACAGTGCAAACCGATCGCCCGGCGAGCCCTCTCGCCTTGTTTCGCCCGATCGGCCCAACTCTTCTACTTTGCCGAGTCGCTGTAACTTCTCTTGGTCCTTTGCACGCGTGAGGACGAGAATAGCGGGCTCATGAATCTTCTCATCGCGAAGGAAGGTCAAGTTGTGCACGCTGCGGGCGTCATCGCCTAGGTAGAAGAGAATGCGAAAGACATCCATCGATCGTAGGTCAGCATTGACGTAGACAGGCAACCCGCGGTCGGTCGATTCCTGTCGAGCCAGTTGAAAGAACCGAGTATCGGTTCGGCACTCGTCGAAATGGCGGGCAGCATAGATAAGTCCGCCGATGTACGTCGTTCCGATAAGGCCGAAGACGGTCATCGCCGATACGACCGCGCTGCGATGATGCAGGCCGAGCGCGCTGAGAGATGTAATCGCGACGCAGACAACGATGGCAACGACAGGTACCCAAGCCGGCCCTGGGAGTACGGGGCCGGCGAATCCGATCGCCAGGGCGAGGGGCAAACCGACAAAGAGCGCCCCCGCGATGGGTGACTTCAGCCAGCTAGGCCACGAGAGAGACCATCGCCGAAGTTCGATGAGTCCGCGAGCCGATGCCATGGCCCACGGTGCCAAACAGGGAAGCATGTAGTGATGATGCTTGCCGGCTGGAATCGAAAAAACAAGAATCGGCACCCATAGCCAACACCAGATGAATCGTTCGGGAGAGAATCGAGTATTCCATGCCGTTCGCGCCATCGCTCCCATGCCGAGGATCGCGATCAGAAACCACGGCGCGATGATCAGCGGAAGATTGGCCGCGTAGTACCAAGCGGGTTGATTGATCGCTTCGTATTGACCACTCAGCCGGCCGAATAGGTCGTAATGCCAAAGGGCCACGACATCGGGGTGTCGGATGCAAACCGCGATCGGCCATGCCAGTGCGATCGCGGCCGTCGCCAACCAACCCCAGAACCAAACGTATCGCTGGATCCGGTAGAGACTCGCATTCCAGAGCATAAACGCCAATACCGGCAGGACGGCCATCGCCGTGCCGAAGGCTAGCCCTTTGGCAAGATTTGTCATTCCCAGGAGCACGAACCAAACAAGAATCGATGCCGGCCGGGTTCCGAAGAAGGATCGGCTCGTCGGCAAGCTCGCGCGGGGGCGAAACTCCATGTAGCCGAAAAACGCCACGGCCATCGTCACTAAGAGCGAAAGATAGATATCCTGCTCGGCCAGCCAGGCATACCGCGTGAATTCAAGACAGGTCGCCAGGCAGAGTCCCGAGAGAAGACCCATCGATCGACCAAACCAATATGCCGACAAACCGGCGACAATCAGAACCGTGAGGAGTGCGACGATCGCGGCAGGGAGGCGAACGATCCATTCTTGGTCGAATCTCCCCACCACGTGTGCTGATAGCATGGTGATCCACTGAGGTAACGGTGGGCGTTCCAGCCAAGGCCGGCCAGCGGACGTCGGCACCAGCCATTCATGATTCGCGTACATCTCTTTGGCGCTTTGCGGCAGAACCGCCTCGTGCATCGTGAGGTATCTCCCCCCCACCAGCGACACGCCAAAAAGGAGGGAGCAAAACAGCGTTAGTAGCGAATAGTCCGCCAGCCTAAGGGACAACTGGGAGCCGGGCACAGAATCGTAGTCGGGCCTAACAAACGTCATCGATGATGAACCTTCCCTGGCGGCGCAGGAACCAACGGCGGCGACGGCGCTCGATCGTCTGATGGTTGGTACCTTTTTTACAAAGAGGGGTCAACACCCGTTCCTGCCTTGATGCGTTTGGCCAGCCCGGTTCCAATGCACCGAGGAATTTTTTCCACTCAACAGAGAGGATTCGGTTTTGATGACAAGCTCGTTCGCTTCAGGTCGGACGCGAGCGGGGGGGAATCTCTTTCTTCTGGTCGCCGTGGTCGTCGCGGTCAGCGCCGCATGGGTGGCGAAAGACTACTTCGCCTACCGAGCCGACAGCCGATCTCATTGGACATCGTTCTACCATGATCGTCATGCTCATGCAGCGTACGCAATGGACATGGGGGACTCGCTTCGGCACGGAGACCTGATCGGCCTGGCGAATGTGTTGCAGCGCAACATTGTTTGGCCCCCCGTGCACGGTGTCATCTCGGCCCTGGCCATGTTGACGTTCGGATTTGATCATCGAATCGTGATCCTTCCTGCCATGTTGGGCTGGGGGATGCTGCTGGTGTTTGGGCCGTTGACCGCACGCGCATTATGTCGGGACCCGGTCGGCGCCACGGCAGCGACGGCGTTTACTTGGTTGATGCTCGCGCAGAGCCCCGCTTATCGATCGTATTCGACGGAATGTCTGCTCGAGGGACTGGGGGCCGGCCTCACCGCACTCTGTCTTTTTCTTTACGTCCAAGCAAAGAACGACCCCGACCGACGCGCCGCTTGGCTCCGCTTGGCCATCGGACTGACTGTTTTGTTCTTCGAAAAATCGAACTATTGGCTCATCGTGATGGCAGGCCTAGTCCTGGCCGAGCTGGTGGGGCATCTGGCGCACGCTTCGTCCCGAGCACGCATGCCGAGCCTGATCGGTAACTCGCTTCGAATCATTCACGCCGAGTTGAAACAGCCTCTCTTTTGGTCGGGTCTTTTTCTAGCGATGATCAGCGTTGCCGTGGCGCTGCGCGGGCCGACATGGATCAATCTTTTCGGTTCCCGCGTCAGCCTCTACCCCCCTGGGACGATCGTTCTCCTTGCATACATTTGTCTCTTCATCCGTGGTGTCTCTCTGGTTCGTCGCCATGGTTGGCTGAGAGAAGAAATCAGCGGGCCGACAATCTCGGCCCTGCTGGCGGGCTTGGTCTCGCCGATCGCCATCAGTTTTCTCCTACCCAAAAGGCTTCTCCTGAACCTCTGGTTTCTCAGCCCCAGCAACGCCGGCGAGAGTGCTGCTCGACCTATCTTCGAAGCGATCGAGATCTATAGCCGAACGGTAGTCGAGGACTATCACACGCATCTACTTCTGGCCCTGCTGGCGGGCGGCCTTCTGTTGGTGACACTGTTTCAAGCGAGGCGGTTGGCACCAGCCAGTTGGGGCATCATCGCGGTGCTGACCCTAGCGGTGCTGTTGATTTTGCTTCATCCCAATCAAAAGGCTCGGTTTCTTCACTCCTGGCTTGCAACCCTTTGGATTGTCGGCGGCATAGGGCTGGGAATGCTTTGGAGTCTTCGGCTTCCTCGGGCGGTTCCTACGGTCGCGACAATCTCTTGTTTGTTGTTGGCGGCCGTTGGTGTCGGCTCTTCATGGAGCTCCCCTCGAATGATGGTCGATCAACAACCTGGCCCCGCGCTCATGGATCTGAGTGATTGGTATCTGACGAAGACGACGCCAGGCGATCGCGTCGCGATTATTTGCACGCAGCCCGACGTGAATTTCTTTGGCTGGACGTTCCGCGAGCGAGAAAGTTCGGTCGGCTCGCTCGAAAAGGACAACTGGCTTTGGTGGCCGATCGAGACGCCCGAAGCGATGCAAGCAGAATTCTCGGCGTGGCTTGCTCGGACGTCGGCGAACACGGTGGTCTTGATCGATGTCCCACCGACCTCCCCTCATTACCGAGCCGTCCAGCATCCCTATCCGGTTTATGGCATGCTCCCAGGATTGATGATGAATCAGACTGAATTCGAGAAGGTCGCCGGTCAAACCATCGAAAGCTGCCAAGTAAGTATTTGGCGCCGCGCGGAGATCGCATCGAAAGAAGTGCGATCCAACAACAAGTAATCAAAGACCAAAAGAAGCCGACAGGAGGGATCGCCGGTTCTCAACTTGTGATGGGTTCATCGTCGACCTCGCGTGCTGATTCAATTCTTCTCGTGACAAGATCGATGAAGTACGTGTCGATCACCAGTTGTAAAACGTGATAAAAGAGAACCGGAACAATCGCCAGAGGATATTGCGGGAAGTTCTCGCTGACGACGATCGCGGCGACCGGCAGGGTCTTTTGACTGCCAGAAATCGCGACGGCAATCGCGTCGGCATGCACAAACCATCGCCGGGAGAGAAGATAACCTGACAACAATAAGGCCGTATGGACACCCCCACAGACGATCGCGACTTGCACCAGCTCGGCAACGTCCCAGCCACGAGTTTCGCCGTTGATCCCCTCGGCAAGCGCTTCACTGGTTCGAACCGCACTCTTAATGATGATCAAGAGGACGCAGACTTGCCCGACAACCTTGATGAAACCTTTTGCTGAATCGATCCGCTCCGCCACGACCGAGATTGCTCTGAGACACTGAGCCGCCAGTATCGGCAGCACCACGCACACCAACAAATCGACGACGAGTCCACGCGTATCGATGGGGATCTCTTGCCCCGTGAGCGCGATGATCCAACCGGTTGTACCGAGAAAGACCAGCGTGTTGGTGAGAACGGTCATCATGAGCGCGATCGCTTGATTTCCTCCTCCCATGCCGGTCCAGACCGCGGCCGACGCCAACGTGCAAGGGACCGAGCAAACGACGATTAAGCCGATCACGTATTTGGCGGGCAGCAAAAGTGGGCCGACAAAGTACGCCAGCAAGGGGGCGGCGACCCAGGAGATGACCAGTGCTAAGAGAACGGGCCCTGGCCGGATCATCGCTTCGATCAGCTTCTTGATCGAAAGGCTTGACGACATGAAGAACAAACCGACGGCGGCAATGTGGCGAACTTCCACGTAGCCGAACGCTTGGCGAGTTTGTTGCGGGAACTGCACGGCAACGAAGATACCGACGACCGTTAGAAGCATGAACCAGCGTTTGGCGAAGTAAGAGCGAATCACGATCGCGCGGGCCCCTACCCTTAAACGAGAGGTTCTTGTTGAGAGATACAATGCAGGGAGCCACCTCCGCGAAGGATTTCCAAAGACGGTAATCCAATCACTCGCCGATCAGGAAAGATCTTCGTCAAGATGGCAAGAGACTCGTCATCGGTACCCAGGTCATACGTTGGCATGATGACGACGCCGTTACCGAGAATAAAATTTGCATGGCTGGGGGACATTCCTTCGCCATCGATCTCGATGGGCTTGGGAAGGGGGATCGTCGTCACGCGAATCGGTTGACCGGATGTGGTCCGGGCCGACTTCAGTATTTCGAGATTCTCGTGAGTGGATTCATGGTCAGGATGGTGGATGTCATCGGCAAGGACGGCGACAACATGATCGACGGCAACGAACCTGGCGATATTGTCGATGTGGCCGTCCGTGTGATCGGCGCAGAGTCCTTGGTTCAACCAAATAACCTGCTGCGCACCAAAATAGTCGCGCAGCGTCGGCTCGATATCTGACCGCGATTGCGTGCCGTTGCGGTTGGGATGAAGCAGGCACTGGGCGCTCGTCATGAGTAAGCCTTGGCCGTTGGTCTCGATGGATCCTCCTTCGAGGATGATTTTGGGCTCGTACCATTCGAGCCCGAGCTTGTCGGCCACTCGTCTTGGGACGAGGTCGTCTTGATCGCAGGGGCCGTACTTTCCTCCCCAGCCGTTGAATCCCCAATCGATGATGATTCGCTCGCCGGCATTGTTGGTGAGAAAGATAGGTCCGTTGTCGCGCATCCAGCAATCATCGTAAGGGATGTCAAAGAACTCGATTCGCGATGGGTTGCCTCCGTGCTGACGAACGAGGTCGGCAGCACGCTTTTCCACGAGAGGCCCGCGAACCAGAAGCCGAACGTTCTCGGTAGCGGTTAGCTCGGCCAACAAACGGGCGTAAGTCTCCTCGACACCGGCAAAGTTGCCGGGCCAAAGCTCGGGCAGATCGGACCATGCCAACCACACCGCCGCTTGCGGCTCCCACTCGGCCGGCATGCGAAATCCACGTTCAATAGGCTTCTTTCGTGCTGTCATGAATCAATCAACCGCTGGGTGATTCCTTGATACGCATCGACGCGCCGATCTCGCAAGAATGGCCACTGCCGACGAGATTCCGCCACGAGATCGCGATCGAATTCGAACGAGATGATCTCCTCTTGATGCCCCCCTTTCGCGACGATCGATCCGGTCGGATCGCAAGCGAACGATTGGCCCCAGAACTCTAGCTCTCCTTCGATGCCAACCCGATTGGCGGCGGCCACGTAAAGACTGTTGGCGATCGCATGGCCCCGCTGCACCGTTTCCCATGCGTTATGTTGTGTGTGCCCCAGGTTCTCCTTCTCTCGATGAAGCCAACCAATCGCGGTGGGATAAAAGAGGATCTCGGCTCCTTGCATCGCCGTCAGCCGAGCCGCCTCGGGGAACCATTGATCCCAACAGATCAAGATACCGAGCTTGCCCAGCGTGGTGTCGATCGAGCGAAATCCAAGATCGCCGGGCGTGAAGAAATACTTCTCATAGAAGTGCGGGTCATGCGGGATGTGCATTTTGCGGTAGATCCCGGCCGTGCTTCCGTCGGTATCGAGAACGATGGCGGTGTTGTGATAGATGCCCGCCGAGCGCCGTTCGAAGATCGGCAGAATGATGACGATCTTTCGATCGCGGGCGATCGGAGCAAACATTTCGACCGTTGGTCCCTCGAGAGGCTCGGCCAAGTCGAATGATTCGATGTTTTCATCGTGACAGAAATACTTGCTGGTGAAGAGCTCTTGCAAGCAGACGATTCGAGCCCCTTCGTCGGCCGCACGATGAACGAGGGAGGCAGTCCGAAGGCGATTGCTCTTCGGGTCGGCATCGGCCCAAGTTTGCACCAGCGAGACTTGAACGCGGGAGGGAGCAGCGGATGATTTCATAAAGTCGGCACTCCCGATTTCAGTAGGCGTTGATCCAGAGCTCGCAGATCTTGCCCAGCGTTTTGCCCACCTTGGCCCGGTCTTCGGTCTGGTTCAAATGAACATAGTTGACGTAGAGGGCAAAGACGAGCTCGCGCCCACGAGAAGTAGTCAAATATCCCGCGAGCCCCTTGCTGGTGAGAACTTTTCGATTGTTCATCGCATTGTTCCACCAAAAGGTACCGGTCTTCGCGAGAACTCGGCCGACGGCAACGCTTTCGCGATCAACTGAATCGACGAGCGTCCCATCGACACCCAGGATCGGCATCGCCTCTCGATAGGCTGCCGCGTGCGGATGGCTTGCCATCGCGCGGAGGAGCGAGACACAGGCCGAGGGAGTTACCAGATCGGCGGGCGAACCTCCCGCGCCGCCTCCGAAAGAGATCGATTCCACTGGAACACCAAGGCTTTTGAGAATTTCGCCCTGTCGGCGAAGACCGTCATCGAGACTGGTTTTGCCCGCAATCAATGCCAATTGCACCGGGAGTTGACTGGCGTGAAGGTTGTGACTCACCTTCAGGATGAGCTTGATGTTCTCGGAGAAAGGTGGGCTGGTCAACAGCGCTAAACGGTCGACATCGGGAAAGCCCGTGGGGAGACCTTCGGGCGAGGAGTGGGGCGCGAATATCGACGCCGTCGTTCGAACGCCTGCCCGATGGAGAGCTTCAATGAACAGCACCCTCGCCATGGCGGGGGGATCGTCAACCTCGATCATTTTGACCAAAGGCTTCGCTGGCTCACCGAGTTTGGGGGCTTTGATGACCCCTCGGACGATCACCTTGCCCATCTCGTGCGTCATGATGCTGAGGCGATCCTTCTGATCAGACGGGACCGTCAACACGTCGGCATCGACCGAAATCCGTTTCGATAGGGGACGCGCTTCCACACGCGCGGCGACGCCTGGCTCGCTGGGATGGATGATGATGTCGATCACGTTATCGTTGATGGTGATCGGCCAAACTCGCTTGGGTCCGCTGCCAGTGCTTTCGACGGGCTTAAAGAGTCGATCATCGATGTAGACTTCGCCATCGACAAGCTTGATCCCGCGCTCGGCCACTTGTCGGGCTAAGGAATCAAGACCCGCCAGCGGATCGGTATCGGTAAGAACATCGGTCCCCTCATACGTGTGATCGGAAGATCTGAAGGCGATTTTCCCCTCGGGCGTCGTTCGGCCTCCCATCGTTGGATCGCCGGAAGCGACGAGAACGAGATCTCCCTTCAGCGTGCCGGCTTCATCCAACCTGCCTCTCTTAAAGACGGGGGTTTGAAAACGAAAGTTGGGCCCGATGGCATGGATCGCGGCCGCACACGAGAAGAGTTTGGTAGTGGAGGCCGGCACGAAGAGTTTGTCTGCTTCCAGGGATTCGAGAACCTCCCCAGTTCGGCGATCGGCCAAAAGAAAGCCCCACCGCGCGTGCTTGAACTCGGGCTGCGAAATGATCGCCTCGATCCCGCTCGGCGCTTTCGTGGTACCTTGTGCCCAGAGCGCCTGGCTCGCAATCGCACTGATGGCCAGTAGCAAGATTCCGCCGAGCCTCATGATCGCTCCGTCGCCTTGATGACAGGTCGCTTGTTCGCGGCCAAGTCTCAACACCGGGCCGCATCAACACAGGATACAACCAGAAAGAACGACGGGCGAATTGATTGAAACAAAGATCACGCTACCGCCAGCAAACCTTCTTCGTCAGCGGGCGAAAAGGACTCTCCTCGCCGTGCTGAAAGAGATCGCCGGCATCGCAAAGCGGATCAGCGAAGGGTGATTCCCTTGAACTTGTTTTGCAAGTCGTAGAGATGGAACAGCCCGCGATTGATGATCTGTTCGCCGGCGCCCACGGGCGACGGAGAAACCGTCCCGTCGGCACCGTAACCTCCCTCGGCTGCCGCCTCGATCGTAGGGAAGTACCACTGGTAGTCGTTGCAATATCCCAGGAACAACGTGTGCGGGAGTCGACTTCGTTCCTTGAGCCGAAGCGAGTGATTGCAGAAGAATTCGCCCGAGCCTCCGACAACGCCGAGTTCGTCATTGATGATGGCGACGGTCACGCGCGGACGAACGCCGTCCTTGTACTCGATCATGTACGGATCGACGAGTTCCTTAAAGAACGCATTGGCAAAGACCGCGCGGATGACTTTGTTTTGATAGTCAACCCGCAGGTTGGTGAAGTGAAGTTCCTCCTCGCGGAACCTGATGGAGGGATTGGCGGGGACTTTCGTTTCGAGTGATTGAGAGAGCTTGACCGCGTCAGCTCCCAACTGCTTGCCGAAATCCTTGTAGTCGGCCGTTCCAGTTCGATCAGTCGACATGTCGCCGGCCGCCCCTTGAAGAAAGAGGCAGACTCCTCCCATTTTCTCGGCGACTTCCTTCTTCAATGTCCCGGGATAATCGGGTGAGTACAGCATCACCTCGGCATCAATCGACGTTGGATGGGCCGCAAAGTTGACCGCATGGCCGATCACTTTCCCTTGCAGATCATCGACACGAATGATTGCCAGCTCACGATCGACGGGCTTCGGTTCAAACTTGGTGTGACGATTTCGATTTCGGTGCTCTGTCTGTAATCGTCCGACGGCCCATTTGGCGGGAACCTTTTTCTTTTCTGCCTGAACGATTGCTTCGATGATGCCGTTCTCGAACTTGGTCACGTAGCTGTTTTCTTTGCTGGGGATCCCTTCGATTTCGATGCAGGTTCCATGGTGAGTATGGGAACCGACGATGAAGAGATAATCAACGCCCGCCTGCTTCTGGACCTCTTCACGAATTCGTTGAAACGACTTTCGCATGGGGGGGCGACCCATATCCAGACCAACGAAGGCAAGCTTATCCTCCCCGACCGCGAGCACCATCGCGTTTGCTTCGAGAGGATCGAGAACACCCTCGGCCGGCCTGTCATGTCGCGCGCCATAGCCCCACATCGGCAAACCGATCGGCGGTGTGATGTCTACGGTGTGTGCGCCGGCCATGAAGACCGGAGACTCCGCGTGCAAAGTTGCTTTCGTGCCGATGATTAGGACGCTGAAGGTAACCCAAGCAAATAATCGCATGGCGATCTCCCGCCGATGTTTCCGTAATGTTCCCCACGATCAAGACCGAGCGATGCCGAGGAGATTTCTCCGCTGGCTCTCCTCTGCGGTACTGAAGAATTCGCGATTAGGTTTCGATGGATGACTCAAGTGACAGCACCCCGTCACTCGTCCGCCGACTGCCAAAAACTCGCAACGGCGGGCCGCCGTCCATCCCTCTAAATCGGAATTAACCTCAGCGGTTACTCTTTATATCGACGTTGCTTACATCCCCGCGGTCGTTTTGCGCCGTTTGTTGAAACGGGCATTCGGCGGTATGACGCCCTACAACGCCTCGAAATGAAAATGGTGCCGACCTTCCCTCAAAAAGGTCGGCGCATTGATGGACGGCCCCCATGGGTTGGTGCGTGCCGTCTGGTTGGACCCTCTCTCCCGCGAGGGTGGCTCGGCAAACAACTTTTGACGAGCATTTTTTACCCAGGAGATGCATCATGTTCGCAAGCGTTATTCTGATGGGCCTACTTGCGCCCTTGGCCGTCGAGACCGATTACGCGGCTGCCTACACGCGAGCTCAAGCTGAATCGAAAATGCTGGTCGTCGCGATCGGGATCTCGATCGATCTCAATTCCATCGAAGCCCGTCATGCCAACGAAGCCGTTTTCTGTCAGCTTGATGATCAAGCAACCATGGAGATCGACGGTAAACCTGTCCGCTTGGCGACTCATTCTTCCTTTGACGCTATGGAAGGGCGGGGTGTCGCGGTGGTCGATCTTAAGAATGATGGATTCAAAGGAGGCGTCGTCAGTCTCCTCCCCGCGCGGCATTGCTCCTCGCACGGCGTCGAGACACTTGTTTCGCTTCCCGCGGGGACGCTGACGCAGCGAACACTGACTTGGGCCATGCGAATGCATCCGGAGAACCCTCAGAGCGCTTGGTCTATCGCTGGTCCGGAACTCATGGCGCATGCGGAACGACATTCGGGCGTGCAGGCTCGGACGAACAATCAGCATCACAACCTGCCTGTCGGTATCGCATCGAGTGAGATCGTGGCCGAGAGCTGGCCTTGGAATCACAACGTCGTCGATGCCGCCATCGATATCGTCGGAAGCTGGCGTCAAAGTCCGGGTCATTGGGGTGCGGCTCGGCGAACATGGTCGTATTTCGGATACGACATGAAGACCAACGGCAACAAATGGTTCGCCACCGGTGTCTTCCGTTAATGCTCCCCAGCAGAGTATCGTCGGTCCTGATACAATAATGCGATCGATGATGTCCTGGCAGACGAACGGAGACGGAGATGATTCGGCGGATCCTATCAAGCTTTCCCATGCTGCTGCTGTTGTCAGCGGCATGCGCCGGTGGCTTTTACTTCGTCAATACCGATGCAAACCCGCTGGAGCCAGCCTTCGGCACATCCGCCAAGACCGTCGGCACGCAGATCATGGTTCTGCTGACCACGCTGTCGGTGGGATTTTGGATCCTCGTCCAGAAGTGGTCTTGGCGATATCGCTTGCTCGCGCTCTTAGTGCCGGCGTCGATTTGGATTGGTCTGGTGGGCGTTGCTCGACGGATCGGCTTCAATGGCAATAACGAATTGGTGATCGATTACCGCTGGGATCCGACGGACGAAGAGCGCCTCGCCAAGGTCGGACTCTTGCCAGAGAAAGAGGAAAACTTCAATCGAACGGCGGATCTCTCGGCAGATCTATTGCAGGGGCCCGCTTGTGAAAGCTTCCTTGGTCCTAACCACGATGGGTACGTGGATGAGTCGATGATCGCCGACGACACCAGTCTTCGCCATGCAAAGGAAGTCTGGCGATTGCCGATCGGCGGTGGGTATGCGTCTTTTGCGGTGGCGGGGCGATTGGCCGTCACCATCGAGCAGCGTGGCCCGTGGGAAGTCGTGGTCGCCTACGATGTTCAGGATGGCAAAGCCCTTTGGCAAGTCGCCAACAAAGCCCTCTTTTCAGAGATGATGGGGGGCGACGGCCCGCGTGCGACGCCGACCATCGCGGGTCAAAACGTTTACTCCCTAGGGGCGACCGGTCATCTCCAAGCGCTGGAGCTTCTCAGCGGCAAGGTCCTTTGGGCTGCGAATGTCCTCACTGATGCCGACGCGTCGAACATCCAATGGGGAATGAGTGGTTCGCCGTTGGTGACCGATCGACTCGTGATTGTTAATCCTGGGGGCAAAACGGGGAAGGGCGTGGTCGCGTACGATCGCGCGACGGGTCAAATCGTCTGGGCGCAGGGTGATCATCAAGCAGCTTATGCGTCGCCGGTGCAGGCGACGATTCAAGGTGTCGAGCAAGTCATCATTCAGAGTGCCGACACTCTGAGCGGGCACGACTTGGCCACCGGCAAAGAGCTTTGGCAAACCCCTTTCGCGCCGATGAACGGAATCGCGGTGGGTCAGCCATTGGCATTGCCGGGCGATCGCGTCTTTACCTCCGCCAGTTACGGCGCGGGAGCCAAGATGATTCATCTCTCGAAGAATGAAGAGGGCGCGTTTGCTGTCGATCTGGTGTGGGAGAACAAGAGCCTTCGCTGTAAGTTCTCGAGCCCGATCCATGTGAATGGGTACATCTACGGCCTGGATGACGGCATCTTGGTTTGCATCGATGCTGGTTCCGGCGAGCGGAAATGGAAGAAGGGTCGTTACGGCCACGGGCAAATGCTGTATGCGGCGGGCAAGCTCTTCATCCAGGCAGAGACCGGCGACTTTGTCATCGTGGCTACCAATCCCGCGAAACATGAAGAACTTGCCTCGTGGAAGTCGCTGCCCGGCATTAAGAATTGGAACGCGCCAGCTCTCGCGGGAAAAAACCTGCTGGTTCGCAATCATTTGGAGATGGCCCTTTACACGTTTTCTGCTCCCCCCGCGACAACCGCGGCAACGGAGTCGCCCCAATAGAGGAGGTTCACATCGTGCCCCAATTGACGGTCGAGGGTGTTGGATCGTTCGAAGTTCCAATGGGCAAGAGGTTGGTATTGGCGCTCGTGGATGAAGCCCAGGTCGATCAGCTTCACGCCTGCGGCGGGAACTCCCGGTGTACGACCTGCCGGGTCGAATTCGTGGCCGGCCAACCGACGCGAATGACCAAAGCCGAGCAGGGGACGCTCGCGGCTCGGCAAATCACGGGAGCACGGTTAAGCTGTCAAATCACTTGCGATCAAGACATGTCCGTGCGCATCGTCAGTCGACTCGCGGGCAGCGGACGGGCTGATAGTGGCAAACGTCCCACCGACGCCCTTGCCCCCGAACCGGTCGAATGGATCGAATAGCGGCCAACACTTGGCTGTAAAAACAAGCATTTCCCCCATGAGTTGGCTATCCTGAACGCATCGAGTTTGGTGCCCAGGGGACGGACGCTTCACTTGTCCGTCGAGGGACCTGCGGGGGGATTGTCCGTGGATTTTTCGATTCCAGCCAGCGTCAAAGAACATCGTGCAAAAATCCGGGATTTCGTTGATCGCGAACTCATCCCGCAAGAGAAACAATTTCTGACTCACGGCTTCACGAAGAGCCTCCCCATGATTGAGGAACTTCGCAACAAAGTCCGCGCGATGGGGTATTTTGGGCCGCAGATTCCCAAAGAGTACGGCGGGATGGGGCTCTCCTTCATGGAGTTTGCCCTCATCAGCGAAGAGCTTGGACGATGTCCTTTTGCCCATGTGATCTTCAATTGCCAAGCGCCCGATGCCGGCAATATGGAGATCCTCCATGAGTTCGGTACGCACGAACAACACGAGAAGTTTCTTCGCCCCCTGGCAGCGGGAAAGATTCGAAGTTGCTTTTCCATGACCGAGCCGAACTCGCCCGGCTCGAATCCGACCATCATGACGACCACTGCCGTCAAAGAGGGTGATCACTACGTCATCAATGGGCATAAGTGGTTCACTTCCGCCGCGGATGGTTCCGCATTCACCATTGTGATGGCAGTGACCGATTCGGCCGGGGCCCCGCACGAGCGAGCCAGTCAGATCATCGTGCCGATGGATACGCCCGGCGTTCAATTCATTCGAAATATTCCCGTGATGGGCGAAGCAGGTGACGGCTGGGCTTCGCATGCGGAACTGAAGTATCAAGATGTTCGCGTGCCGATCTCCAATAGGCTCGGTAACGAAGGGGCTGGCTTTGCGATCGCCCAGTCTCGATTGGGTCCAGGCCGAATTCATCACTGCATGCGATGGATCGGAATCTGCGAACGAAGCCTCGAGGTGATGATCAAGAGAGCGATCTCCCGGGAATTGGCCCCGGGCGAACCTCTTGCACGTCGACAAACGGTTCAAAACTGGATTGCCGAGAGCCGAGCCGAGATCAATGCTGCCCGGCTCATGATTCAGCATGCCGCCTGGAGGATCGACAAAGAGGGCGCTAAGGAAGCTCGCAACGACATCTCGATGATCAAGTTTTACGTCGCGGATGTTCTGCAGAAGGTTGTTGATCGTGCGGTGCAGACGCTCGGAGCGCTTGGCATGACCGACGATGTCGTTGTTGCTTACTACTATCGCCACGAACGGGCGGCGCGCATCTACGATGGGCCTGATGAAGTGCACAAAGTCTCGGTCGCGCGTCGGGTATTGCAGGAAGAATTGGCGAAGGCGGGTATCCGGATTTGAATCGTTCGTCGATCGCGGGGTATGCTCTTTAAAAAAGTCGGTCGTGAGAGGAAGGGGTTGGCATCGCCATGGGGCAGGAGTGGATTGATCGGTCGAAGCCGGTCCGGCCGGGCGAAGAGCTGGATGCGGACAAACTCACCCGTTACTTCCGCGAGCATGTGCCCGAGATTGCCGGCGATATCGAAATCAGTCAATTTCCCAGCGGTTTTTCCAACCTGACGTATCTGTTGTCGGCCGGCGGCAAAGAGTACGTCCTCCGTCGCCCCCCGTTCGGGAATAAGGAAAAAACGGCCCACGACATGGGCCGAGAGTTTCGTGTTCTGTCGAAGTTGAATGCCGTCTACGGACCTGCCCCGCGAGCGATGGTCTTTTGCGAAGATCCTTCGGTGATGGGATGTCCGTTCTACGTCATGGAGCGTCGGCGCGGCGTGATTCTTCGGCAATCGTTGCCTCGGGGTCTCGATCTGTCGCCCTTGACGCTCCGTGCTCTATGCGAATCGTTCATCGACAATCTTGTGGCGATGCACTCTGTCGACTACGAAAAAGCGGGCTTGGCCGACCTGGGCAAGCCGGCCGGCTATGTCGAACGGCAGATAAAGGGTTGGGCCCGACGTTACGAGCAAGCTCATACCGACGATGTCCCCGCGATGGTTCAAGTGGCCGACTGGCTCGACAAGAATCGGCCGGCCGAGGTCGGTACCACGCTGATTCACAACGACTATAAGTTCGACAACATCGTGCTCGACGTCGACGATATCACCCGTGTGATTGGTGTTCTCGATTGGGAGATGGCGACGATCGGCGACCCGCTGATGGATCTAGGGACGACGGTCGGCTACTGGATTCAGGCGGACGATCCGCCCGCACTGCAAGCGTTTGTGGTTGGCCCCACAAGGCTCGAAGGAGCATTCACGCGGAAGGAACTCATCGAACGCTACGCGGAGCGGTCCGGCCGATCGATCGAGAATCCCCTCTTCTACTTCGTCTTTGGCATTTATAAGCTCGCGGTGATCGTCCAACAAATCTACTATCGCTATCACCAAGGCTTAACGAAAGACGAGCGATTCGCGCACCTGAATTTTGTGGTGCAAATGCTGGCAGAAGGGGCTCGCGATCGAATCGAAGTCGGTTCCATATGACGACGGGCCGATCAGCGACGAAGCGATCGATTTTACTAGATTAAGGGCTCAAGCAATGTTCGAGAATCAAATCAACGTTTACATGTTCTTGCTGGGGTACCTTCAGCAAACGGTCGCGGATGTCTCGGAAGAAGAGCTGGATCAACAGCCCGTCGGTTCGGGCAATCCGCCGCGATGGATCCTGGGTCACTTGGCCGTTTGCTGCGACTATGCCTTGAAGCAGATGGGAGGGTCGCCGATCTGCCCGCGCGAGTGGCACGTTTCTTTCGGCCCAGGTTCAACGCCTGGTGCGGAGGGCTCGGCCAAGCCAAGCAAAGAAGAACTCCTCGCAACCCTGACCAAAGGGCACGAGAAAGTCGTCGAACAGTTGCGCACGGTTTCGCCCGAAACGATGTCGGCTCCGCATGGCATCGTCTTTTTGGCGGGGACGCCCTTGCAGTGTAAGGGAGATTTAGTCGCCCATTTGATGACCTCGCACGAGGCAGGCCACGTCGGACAGTTGACCTATTGGCGGCGGGCAACAGGGCGCAAGGCCTTCTTCTAACGCCCGAAATTGATCAAAACGATGCTCCCCCCCGGGAGGGCTCCTTCCGCCGTCCTTGATGGTTCCTCGTCAGGGCGTAACCAGGGAAAACCTGGCTCTTCGGTATAAACGAAACCCCTCGGCCGATGGGCCTAACTCACTTTTCTTACGGTTAGGTTCAATAGCGTCGTTTCGGCCGACCGTATAATCTGTAAGGCGATGCGGAAGACCGGCTCTCGAAGGCAGGGGTCGCCGGCAAACGATAAGGGTTAACGTCCGATGGGCATCTACGATCGCGAGTACTACCAGGACGATCAGACGGGCGGTCAATTCAGCTTCCGTTCCATCGCACAGTGGCCTTGGTCGTATCGGTTGATTGGTCTTTGTGTCGTGCTGTTCTTTGTCGATCACCTGTTGCCGACCGGTGATGGTGGACGCCTAGGTGATGTCGGCCCCTTGACAATTTGGGGGCTGTATACGACGCCGCTTGTCTTTCAATCGGGACAAGTTTGGCGTTTGCTCACGCATCTATTCGTCGAGATCAACCCGCAGGTCCTTCTCTTTAGCATGGTCACTCTCTTTTTCTTCGGCCCCATGATCGAAAACTCGATGGGCCGGGTAAAATTCCTTGCCTACTACATTCTCTGTGGCGTCGGTGGAGCACTTCTTGCCAGTTTAGTGGCGCCGGTGCTGCTTCCCCGAACAAGTTTGATTCTGTGGGGGACGATCGGTCCCATTATGGGTCTCATCATTGCCGCGGGGATCTATCATGCCTCGCGGACGGTGATGTTCATGTTCGTTATTCCGATGACCATGCGAAACCTGGCGATTCTCTCACTGGTCGTTGATCTCGCCTACGTTTTGGCAGGATCTCCGCAGGCTCTTGCCGCTCTCGGGGCGGCGGCGATCGGCTATCTCTTGATTCAAACGAATGCTCTCTCGATGTTGATGGATCGTTTTGCTCCGTCGCCAGGCTGGTCAGGGCCCCCCTCGATCAAGCTTCCCAAGATCACGGCAGCCTTTACTCCCAAACCGGTCAGCAATGATGAACTTGATCGCTTGCTGGAAAAAGTCCACGAGCACGGAATCGGCTCTCTCACTCATGCCGAGAAGTCCATCTTGAAGCGAGCTTCGAAACAGCGTCGGCAATCGTAGCACCCGTGCCGACCTCTGCCGAATAGGGAAGACATCGGTCCCCTCATCAACTATCTTCGAGGAAGGTCGCTTTGCCGTGGGCGGCCGGCAGCGTGCCCGATGATCGACGGATGATCCCTCATTATTTCCAACCGAAAGAAACTCGCGTGACGATCGTCGATCCATCGCTGATGTCCCGTTTCCTCTGCCTGGAAGGAATGGATGGCGCAGGAAAATCGACTCAGCTTGAACTCTTGCGAAGTTGGCTTACGGGCCGGGGCTGGAACGTTGTTCTTTGTCGCGATCCAGGAGGAACCTCGATCAGCGAGCAGATTCGACATCTCTTATTATCTCCTCCGCCCGGGACGGAAATCGCCTTTCGGACGGAGATGCTTCTCTACATGGCAAGCCGATCGCAACTGGTGGAAGAGGTGATTCGCCCCGCACTCCTTAAGGGTTCGGTTGTCCTTTGCGATCGTTTTCTGCTTTCGACTGTCGTTTATCAGGGGCACGCGGGTGGGCTCGATGCAGAGATGATCTGGCGGGTAGGAGCGGAGGCGGCCGCCGGCGTCTTGCCGGGATGGATCGGCGTGCTGGACTTGCCTCCCGAGGAATCCATTCGTCGTAGGCAGGGCCCGCCCGATCGAATCGAACAACGTTCCCTCGACTACTACCAACGAGTTCGTGCCGGCTATCAAACCGAGGGAGCGAATCGTCC
Organism: bacterium; assembly: GCA_019753235.1. Taxonomy (GTDB): domain Bacteria; phylum Planctomycetota; class Planctomycetia; order Kolteriales; family Kolteriaceae; genus JAIELF01. Next base: position 181,131 of record JAIELF010000003.1, on the reverse strand, counting down.
GGGACAGATCTGTCTCATCGATGCTACCGCGTCGCGAGAGAAAGTACACGAAGAGATCGTTCGCGAGGTGAGCCGTGCCCTCCAAGCCTAGAGAGAAGAAGAAGTCGGCGGTCAACCGTGTTCCTGCCGTGGAGACTCGCGAGATTCCGCTGGTGGGGCACGCACGAGTGCTGGAACAGCTTTCAGAGGCGATCACCAAAGGTCGGCTCGGACACGCTTTTCTGTTTGTGGGGCCCGACGGGGTCGGTAAACATCGGCTTGCTCGGCATATAGCGCAGTCACTCCTCTGCGAGCGAAGCGACGTCAGAAAGCTGCAGCCCTGTGGCCAATGCTCGAGCTGCGCGATGGTCCGGGCCGGGACGCATCCTGATCTACTGCAAGTTGCCAAGCCCGAGGAGAAATCCGAACTTCCCATCGCGATGATTCAGGCTCTTACCGCTCAGCTTTCGTTGAAGCCGGCACGAGGAAGCCGAAAGATCGCGATTGTCAACAATGCCGACGACTTGAATGAGGAGTCGGCCAATGCCTTCTTGAAGACCCTGGAAGAACCACCTCCGGGATCGTTGCTGATCTTGATCGCCCGCTCATTAGAGTCACAGCTTCCGACCATTCAGAGCCGATGCCAAGTTGCTCGGTTCTTTCTACTCTCTGATGACGAGGTTGCTCGAATACTGCTCGACCTCGGTAAAGTTGGCTCGGCCGAGCAAGCCCGTCTCTGGGCTCATGCTGCACAGGGAAGCGTGGCCAAAGCGATTGAATGGGCCAAACCCGAATGGCAAGAGTTGGTCGAAACGATGGTCGAATCGCTGGCCCAGCAACCGATCACCTCCCATCAGCTCACCGCTCGGCTGTTACCTTTCATTGATGAAGCGGGCAAGGAGTCGGCCAGCAAAAGAGAGCGAGCCCGGCTAGTGGTCGAGCGGTTGCTCGGTTTGCTGCGAGAGGCGCTCCGGGCATCGTGTGGATCTTTTGATTCGGGAGAACCAGGAATTCCGGCCGGTCGGCTGGATGTCGATCTGTTGGCGGATATGATCGAACGGACGCTCGATACGGACTATCATCTGCAGCGAATGGCAGCGATACCTCTGTCGATCGAAACCTGGCTGGACGACTTGGCTCGGCTAGACGAAGGTCGACACCTCGACCCAATCTTTTAACCCCCTTGAGGCGAAAGGATCCTTGATGCCGACTCGTCGAGAAAAGCTTCAATTGATGCTGAAGGATAATCCTCAAGATGCATTCTTAGCCTACGGGTTGGCGATCGAGATCTTAAAGGAGGGGGACTCCGCCGGCGCGATCGAGCAGTTTGAGAAGGTGATAGCCGACCATCCCGATTATCAAGCCGCTTACTTTCAGCTGGGACAGTCGCTGGCAAATCTGGGGCGAGTGGACGATGCTCGTCGAACGGTCGAGGCAGGATTGCTGGCGGCCCGGCGCATCGGTGATGACCACGCCGCCGCTGAGATGGAAGGCTTTCTTCTCACACTTTCTTGATTCCCTTCGTGCATGAAGCTCTTTTCAGTGTTCCAATAGCAAACGTGCGATGTCGCTCGCGTGGGCGAAGCGAGAATAGGCCACTTCTTAACTCTACTACGAAAGGGAAATCGAAATGGATCCTGCGATGATTAGTTGGATCATCAGTCTCATCAGCGGCGGCGCGGGCGGCAACGTTGCGGGCGCGATCCTCAAAGATAAGAGTCTGGGGCCCATCGTGAATTCGGTGCTGGGGATGATCGGCGGGGCCGCTGGGGGACAGCTTTTGCCGACGCTGATCCCCCAATTGCTCGAACTGCTCCAAAAGAGCGGCTATCTCGGCAACGCCGGCACATCGGCGATCATTGGCGCGATTATTCCGCTGATCATCGGCCTCTTAAAGCCAAAAAAAGCGTAACAAGGAATCGAAAACGAACCCGGCGAACGGGGGAGGCGTTGTTTTAACAACTCTCTCACGTTCGTTCTTTTTTAACGGATCGAAGATCGGATTCGCCATTCCAACTTTCGAATCTCACGACTAGAAAGTTGCCAACGCCGTACCGCGAGAACTGCACGCCCATACGTTTCTTTCGCGAGACTCCACGTGATCTCGGCCGCCGGCCGTTGAAGATTCGCCTCTCGAAAGGTGCCGGGCACTGCGGTCCAAGGAACGAACTCGACTTCGTACCAGATACCGTCTGCTCGGTGGTATCCGCGAGAAGCATCGATCGGCACGTTCTGGACAACAAGACGCTTTCGCGTCGAAGGACGCTGATAGAGAGCCTCTCGAAGGATGCCGGTCCGTGGACATACGTAGAGAAATGATCCACGCCAAATGGTCTCTTTACCGAGGGTATGAATCGGCTCACCCACCTTTCGGCCACGAAACTGTTGGCCGTGACAGAAAACCTCGCCCCGTACCGTGACTTTCGTTTGAATGAACTCCCACACATGGTCGAGAACATGCTTCTGGATCGCATTGTCGAGACGGATGTTCTGACTCATCTCATGAAAGACGTCGTCCCAGGGCCGGCCGACCTGCTTGAAAAGATATCGCCGAAGCGGGCTTAGGTATTCATTGAGGCACTTGGTTTTACCTCGAAGCCGAGCGATACCTTCGTGCGAGGGGGCTAGCTCGATATCCTGCCGTTGCCAGTTTTTGAGATAACCCTTTTTCGGTTTCTTCCCTTGGGAACCGAGTCGGGGACGCTCGACGAGAAGCCTTGCCATATCCGAACGCATCTACCACCATCCCCCCACGCGTGGGGCCATCAATATCGATATCGTTAGTAGAAGAGGGTTGTTACCATGGTCTGGTTCGCGCCGCACGAGAAGAAATAAGAGGAGACTCACCATGGCCCGACAAACCTTGATGCCACTGATGACGGGATTGCTGGGAATGGTTGTCGGGGTCGGTCCTCTGCACGCAGAGGGTCTGACATGGTTGACCGTTCATGATGACGGAACGTTGTCACTGATGGATGGAAAGGGGCCAGCGCCACTGGTCGCTCATGCCGCGACATTCTTCTCGCCACTGGGTCCTGCCGAGACGCTTCCTGCCAGCGACCCGACGGAACAACTGCTGGGGCCGGCCGAGGGGGGATTGCTGCGCGATGCCAATGGAAACGAACTTCGTGTGATGCGTCACGAAGGTTCGCCGATGACGATTCTTCAGGCAAGTTGGTGCAATCCGTCGGATGCGACGGCAACGTTGCCGAGCATCGACGTCGTGCGGATTCCGATCGATCTGGGTGTGCCGCTTCAACAACTTCGAATTCTCGGGACAGGCGGGCTGATGGAAGCAGCCGAGCCGCAAGGAAGCTACATGTGGCTTGCCGTTGCCGACCCTAAGACTCGGCGCGGGTTGGTGGTCGGTTGGATCACCGGCGAGCGTGGGAGCGGTTCGGTGTTGCCTCAAGTTGTTGATGGCAAGTTAACGCTCGCTTGTCGGCTTGAGTTTGGTCGACTTCAGGTGCCGGCAAAACAGAAAGAACGTTTAGAGACGCTGGTGGTAGGTCGATTCGAAGACGTTCGGCTTGGTCTAGAGTCATATGCCGAGATGGCCGGGAGGATAAATCGAGTGAAGCTCCCTCCGCAACCTTGTGGTTACTGCACTTGGTATCACGCGGGTTCTTCGAGCGAGACTCGGATCGCGAAATTGGCGGAATTCGCGTGCAAAGAACTCGCTCCCTTTGGTTTTTCGGTCGTGCAGATTGACGATGGTTGGCAAGCAGGCGAGCCTTCCAATGGTCCTCGAAAAAACTTTACCACACACCGTGCTTCCGGTCCTTACTCGCACGGCATGAAGGCGACGGCCCAAGCGATTGCGTCGCATTCGATGACGCCGGGCCTTTGGTTGATGCCCTTTGCCGGGACCTGGAACGATCCCTTTTTCAAGGATCGGCAGCACTGGTTCGCGAAGAACTCCAACGGGACTCCATTCGAGACCAGTTGGGGAGGTTCCTGCTTTGATATGACGCATCCGGAAGTGCAGACGTTTCTTCGCGAGAACGTCGAGCGGATGACCCACGATTGGGGTTATCGCTATCTCAAGATGGATGGCCTTTTCACCGGTTCTGCGACTCGGATCATGTACGTGAACGATGCGTATCGCGAAGATCAGATCGGCGAAACAACGCTTTCCAATCCAAACAAGACACATGTGGATGCACTTCGCGACGGGCTGCGCATTGTCCGTGATGCGGCTGGCCCCGATGTTTTTTTGTTGGGATGCTGTGCTCCGCAGAACATGCGAAGTTATGGCGGTGCGTTGGGATTGGTCGATGCCATGCGCATCGGGCCAGACAATGGAGCGACCGTCGAGCATCTTCTCATCGGGCCCCGTTACGGCTCACGTCACTATTTTCTTCATGGTCGAGTCTGGTGGAACGATCCTGATCCGGTCTATGTCCGAACATCGCTGTCGATGGCCCAGTCAGAATTGATCTGTTCCTGGGCCGGCGTCACGGGGCAATTGACGATTACCAGTGACGAACTGGAACGACTTCCCGCCGATCGATTGAACTTGATCAAGCGCATCATGCCTGCTCATGGCGCTCCCGCTCGGCCCGTTGATCTGCTGGATCGAGAGTTGCCTCGCGTTTGGGTTGTCCCGGCATCGGCAAATCTTCCGAATCAAACGCTGCTAGGGGCTTTCCAATGGGAATCGAATCCCGTGGAGATTTCAGAGTCTTTCGAACGCTTGGGTCTGCCTGCAAATGTGGAATACGCTGCTTTTGATTTCTGGTCCGATCAGCTTTTGCCTCCGCTTCGCGATGGAGTCCGCGTGCAACTGGCGGGGATCGGTACCTCGACCACGGTCTCTCAAGAGAAGTCTTCAGGCAAGATCGATCACTGTTGTGCGGTGCTCGCGATTCGAACCCTCGCGGATCACCCCCAAGTGCTGAGCACCTCTCGCCATGTATCCCAGGGGCGGGTCGACATCGTCAAAGAAAACTGGGAGCCGGCAACGAAAACGCTTTCGGGGACCAGCCGAGTCGTCGCCCATGATCCTTATGAGCTTCGACTTCTGACCCGATCGACGATGGGCCCTTGGAAGGTGGTTGCCGTCCGCTTGACATCACCCGAGGGGACCATCGAAGTCAAACCATCGACGGATCCGGAACTGTCGCGAGTGAAGATCGATGTTGCTCGCGGGGGCGAAGTTGATTGGCAAATTCAGTTCGAAAAGTAACCGCGTGGGGGACCACTCGGTTTACTTTTCCGCAAGATTGTTCATTTTCGGGAAGAGCGTCAATGTAGTCCGCCAATGGTTCTCGGTACGCGAGGCCGAGAGAGTTGCAAAATCAAACGGAGAAAGAACAGAAACCAGATCGGTTATCTTCGAATGGTACTCTTTGCTCGATTGTTCCTCCGTCATCCGGCGAAGGAAGAAGCTGAGTTCATTGAAATTCAAATACGCCTTGATGACCTCGGAATCACCCATCGTCCGCTGTTGTCGTCGAGCGGCCGGCGAACTGGGCCAGGTCTGCTCGCTGCCGGCATTCCACTGGGAGTATGCCTTGGGGGAGGTTGTGATGAGGATCCGACTTTCATTGACAGAAAATCCAGGCTGAAATCCTTCGGGAAGCCAGATCGACCCCGTCATTAAATGAAGGCGGTCTTGATCGATCTCTTGGGTTTCGATTCTTGCCTGATCTCCCAGACGTTGATTGTGATCGCTGGCGTAAAAGATCAGGAGCGGCCTAAACACCAGCATTTCGAGGCTCTGAGCTAGCGTCAAACCCATGGGCCCTCTTCGTCCGTTCGGTCGAAGTGGCATATCCAACACGCCCAAAAGTGATCCATCTTTGTCGGCGCGAAGCACCAGGCCGACCTCCGGCCCCAGCGAAGGAAGAATCTCCGTCTTGGCATCGAACCCTGCCGAGAGAGCAGAACACGCGTCGACCAATCCCGACAAGGAGGGCTCCGCATGCGATATCTCTCCGATGATCTGCATGGCGGCAACAAAATCGATCTCGCTGCTTGCTGCGAGCAGAGCATCGGCCGGCACCCGATCCCAAAACAATGAACGCTTCGTCCATGCTTCGAGTAATCGGGCTTCTGCCGACGCGATCTCGGTCGGATCGATCTCTGCATCAATGGCCAATGAAAGGTCGTCCTGGGCGTGCAGCGTGACGGCAACCCATGAGAGATGCTTCCAAAGCTGCGCCACATGCTGAGCGATCGGGCGGGCGGCCCCTTGGGTCGACTCGACTCCTTGCGCCACGAGTGGCTCGAATGCATTCGGATCGATCAGAAGACTTACCACCGCCCCCGGCTTGATCTTCTCGCGCATGATCCGGAACTTCTCTGTATCGAACAAGCTCTTCGCACTCGACTCTTGGGTGTCAATAATCTGTTCGATAGCCGACTTCTTATCGCTGACAAAGAGTGACGAACCGAGCCGAAGGATGCAGTCATGGCGATTCCCGAACTCTCGGCGTTCAAAGAATTCATGGCCGCGGTACTCGTGCCGATCGATCTGTCGATCGGGAAGAGGTCGACAGAGGCTGGTCATGATTCTGTCCAGCGTCTCGATCTTCGTTGCGCGACAGGCGATGATTCCGACGGCCGGCGAGTCAGCCGACTTTGGCCGAAACGTCATCACGACGCTTGAACCGATGAAATCGTTCAGCAGCGATCGATTGTCGACACCGAAGTAGATCGGCAAGAAGGCAAGGACACCCTGAAAAGTACGGTAGCTCGGCGATTGAACCCACCGCTGAATAATGGGCTGTTCGGTCCATTCCGCGAAGACTGGCGAAGTCGTCAATCGATCGAGCGCCGGTGAAAGATCTTCTATCACAAGGCATGCGGACATGTTCCCCGGCAATCGGCGGAGCAACTCTGTTGTCTCATCGGGTCCAGCTTGAAGCGAAGCCGTTTGTACCAGGGCAAGCCCGGTCGCGAGTGCCAAGCAGCGGATCGTTCGAATCATGTCGATGGTTTATTTTCTGCCGAGTCTTCTGGCCGCCATAGGAAACCGAATGCGTCGATGGCCGACGACGTGATGGGATCGACGCTCACACGAAGACCTTGTCCCGCCGTCCGAATCGTTCGGGAAGAACCTTCCACGGCTCGGCCAAGAGGGGAGGTGCTTGTGAAGGAAGCGTTGGCTGGGCCCGTTTCGGCCGTTCCAAGCGTCGATGTGATTTCATCGACCAGTTCCATGTAAGCGACGGTCCCTTGGCGAACGGCATCCGAAACAGTGACGTTCTCGGGGGCCGGCAATGCGACAGGGGCCTTTTCTGCCAGAGCAATGCCTATCTTCTCGTCCTTGTCTTTGGAAGAGATAGTTACCACCAGCAGCAGCGACGCCGCCAGGGCTGCCGCGGAACTAGCCAAGAGCCAAGTTCGCCACGACCCTCCTACCGAGACGGTTTCCGTTTCGCTTAGACTGGCGACGACCCGATGGGCGAAGTCCGTGCCGGGGTTCGGGCGATGATCGAACAACTGCCGATGTATCTCGACGAGCTCGAGCGCGTCGGCCCATTCATCGGCGGGGATGTCCCCTGGTAGTGGCGTTCCTTGCTGGACCGCCTCCAGAAGCAATTCCAGACGTTCATCACGATTCTTGAGCATCATTTCGCACCTCGGTCGCGAGCCCTTTTCGGCGTAGAAGCCGAAGCATTTCATTGCGGGCTCGATGCAGCCAGGTCTTGAGCGTGCCGATCGGCTTGCCCGTGATCTGGCTCATTTCCTCGTAACTCATCCCCTGCTCATGAAAGAGCAGAAACACTTGCCGATAGTCATCCCTCAATTGGTCGAGGGCCAGACGAATCTCGTGCCAGAGTTCCTGGCCCGCTTGCTCGCTTGTGCGCGGGTCGGCGACCTCGTCGACAAACTCGCTGGCTGCCGGCCGTCGTCTGCGCTGATGCAAATAGGTTCGCGACCGGTTGCACGCGATCGTCAACAACCACGGTCGAAGCGGCCGTTGCCGATCCCAGCGAGCCAAGCTTCGCAAAGCCCGAAGGAAGACATCCTGGGCCGCATCCTCGGCTTCTTGCCGGTCTCCCAGCATGCGGAGACAAACACCGAAAACCATCGTCTGAAAGCGTTCGACAAACTCAAAATGAGCAACCGAATCGCCCGCCAAGCACCGGTCGACAAGTGCGATCTCTTCGTTCAGCACTTCTCGCCCATGCTCTTGGTTCAATCTCGGTTACTTCCCACGTCCGGGCTCGGTTTCAGCACAAAACAAGGCAGGGCCGAATCAGCAAGCCGATCGGCAGTATCGTTATAAGTAGCAACTAGACCGTCGCTTGGGGACTAACGGAAAGAGGCTTCCCGCGTCATTTGACCGGAATGGAGGGGCTTTTGTTAGGATTTCATGCACCAGAATCGGCCTGGATTCATCGTTTCTCGACGTGGTCGCGGATGTCTTGAAAATCGACGAAATGCATCCCCGCCATCTGGCGGATCTCTCTTGCCACAAAGCCTTGCGTGGACATGATTAAGAACTTTCTTCCACGGGCCCGAATCGTCTGAAGCGGACGCTCGAAGTCGGCATCCCCACTGACCAGGACGGCCGCGTCGTAATGCGAGACATGCGTCATCATGTCCAACACGATTTCAACGTCCAGGTTCGCTTTTTTCCGATCGTGCCCGTTCTCCCCATTCACGATGCGGAGCGGTTTGGTAACGACGCTGAATCCCATGTAAGTCAGCGCACGCAGGAAATTTTCCTGCTGCGGCTCGATAGGGTCATCAACAGCAACGTAGTAAAAGGCATCGACCAACTCGCCGAGCGTTCGAACCCAGTCGAGAAGCCTTTTCGGATCGATCCACCAGTGGAGGCGATCCTTCTGCATGTAGAAAAAGTTTGCTCCATCCACGAATACTGCGATTTTCATAGCCGAACCTCTCTGGGGATCAGACCCTCAAACGGTCAATACTGCCGGTGAGAGCGAACGAGAAATGATCTCTGCGGGGAATCTATACCAAGACCGAATTCCGTCTCTCCGTCTATGACGGTAGAGGCGAGGAATCGCAGGGCAACCGGTTCTGCTAGGGAAATTCTGCAGAGTCATCCCCTTGGCCGGAAAAACCAGCAAGGGCTTCAAAACCGGGTGGTCAAAATAGACAAGGCGCGACACGATGACCCCGACGGGATTTGAACCCGTGTTGCAGGAATGAAAATCCTGTGTCCTAGACCGACTAGACGACGGGGCCTTGTTGGGAAGATGGTAGGTTTCCCTGCCTGATGCGTCAAGAAGGGACTCAGGAAGTCGCGGACAGGTTCACGGCCAAGGAGGGGGTTCGAGCGGCGATGGCGTGTCGTTTTTCGGTCATCACTTCGACGCGAGACCCAGCTTCGGAAGAACTGGATTGGCATCGCCGTTTGGCCAATACCGGGGCCGAGCTGGTGATCGTCGAGAATCGGGGCCGGTGCGGCCTGGGCCAGGCGTACAACGAGGGATTGGCCCGGGCGACGGGCGAGTTTTGTTGTTTCCTGCACGATGATGCTCGAATCTGGTCGGCTCATTGGCTCGATCGGCTGGCCCGTGCGGTAACCGTGGATGCGTTTGACCTTGTCGGCGTGGCGGGCACGACGCGAATGCCTCGAACCGGGGGCTGGTGGGATAGTGGTCCCGGATTCGGGCGAGGCTCGGTCGTCCATCTTCATCCGGACGGTCAACTCCTTCTGAACGATTACGGCCCGCCCGACGACGCGTACCGGGGCTTAAGTCCGGTCGTGAGTCTGGACGGCGTTCTTCTTTTCGGCCGGCGACAACATTTTGAGTCGGCCCCCTTTGACGAAGATCTCTTCGATGGCTTTCATTTTTACGACTCCGATTTATCGCTTCGGTGGCTACTTTGGTACGGACGTCGCTTGGCGGTCGTGCATGGGATCGATCTGATTCATAAAGCTGGGACGAATTTGGCCGACTGGCCGGCGATGCTGAATCGATTCCATTATCGCCATGGCGGTTTTCTTCCTCTGGGCTTGGCCGACGTCCCGATCTGGCTCGATAATTTTGCCGCTCTTCGACATCAAGACCCGGGAACGGCTCTTCGCTTGACCGCGGGGCGAAGGCCCGGTTCGATCCTAAGCTTCGCTATCAGCGCCGATGGCCAGGTCATTGCGAAAACCGAACAAGGAGATCTTCCCTTCCTCGATTCGAGAGCAAGGACGCCCTTTTCGAATCAGGGCAACTGGGATCTGGTCTTAGGGGGAGGAACGGGGGAGATCATCGATCATCGTTTGCGCGATTTGGCCAGACCCGTCGTCGTTGTCGAGCCGGAAGCGCACCTTGTTTGTTGGTTGCTTACCCGTTTCAACTGGGCCGACGACATCTACTCGGGTCGGCTTCGCTGGATTGTCCCTGCATGCGATCAACCGACGCTTCACGAACTGAGTCTGCACGAAGTGGTTGGTTCGCTTCAGCCGCGTGTGGCAGACTTAGGCATGCCGACGGTTTTTGAGACCGGTTCGACGCCCTTTCAGGCATCGTTTCATCGTGCGGTGGTGGGGAGTCTCAGCTTGCCTCTGGAGACCGCGAAGAGAGCGGCGGGTTGGCCGAGGCGATCGGCTGGCGACGAGATCACCATCATCAGTCCCCAATGCAGCATCTTCGAAGATCTCGGGAATGCTCTCTCGCAGGCCGGTTGCAACGTCCGCCGATTGGACGTTCCCGACCGCGCGAGTCTGTGGACGAGGACGCGGTATTGGCATGTGTTGCGGACCCTGCTCGAAAGTCCTAGTCCCGTCACTCTTGTTCGGAATCGGGTTTTTCTGGAATCCATCGATGCTCGACAAAGGCTGGGTCAAGAACGCCTGATGCCGGGAAAAGTCGTGAGTTGGTGGTGGGACGAACCGACGGTCAACTCTTACCTCGACTGGCGTGATCCACAGGCACGTCGGCCCGCGTTTGCCTTCGCGCGAGATTTGTTGCCGATGCTTCCGCCGGGCTCCCGCTGGTTGCCCCCGGCCGCGCGGACTCCTTTTCTGGGCCCCGTCGATCTCTCTGTTCGGCCAGGCTTGCCGATCACGTTTGTGGGCCAAAGTCGATTTTCGATGTTGCGCGAGAACCTGAATATCCTGGCTAATATTCTCGCCCATCATGTCGGTCCGATCGGTCCGAAAATGGGGGAAGCCATCAACAAAGGTCGATCGTTTGCCCACATGCACCGCACCCTCGAAGATCACTTGCCCGTGATCAAGGGGGCGATTAGCCGATTGCGAACCACGTTCCCGCCTGCGTCGATCTACCTCGACTACTTGCTTCGCATGAGCATCACGGCGGCATTTCGGCTGGCATGCGTCGAATCGCTCCGAAGTTTTCCGATCATGCTGTTCGGAGACGAAGATTGGGTGACATCGGGCGTGGTCGATCGGTCTCAGTGGGCTGGTCCGATCTCGCCGACCGAACTCCCCGCGATGTATGCGCGAACGAAGCTCAACCTGAATTTCAACTTCATGCAGGTCTCGTCGACCGTCAACCCGAAGGTGCTCGATATTGCCGCGGTCGGTGGCGCCGTTCTTACCGACGATCGGCCAGAATTGGTTGATCTCTTTCCTTCGCCTGAGGCTCGCCCCTTCTCGTTTCTTTCGCTAGCGGAACTTCCCGATCGCGTTAGTAGTTTACTGGCGAAGGATCTTGACCTGGCTCGACAGTCGGTACGCGATCATGTCCTCGCGCACCACACCATGCACCATCGCGCGGAATGGTTGATCCGAGATTTATCTCTCCCTGTTGTTGATGCGAGGCAGCCCAAGGGGATCGACACTCCGCTTAGGTCGGCTCTCGGATAAAAGGAAGAGCCTCTCTCATGGGCGAAGCACAATCATGATGCATCCGAACGAAGTGAACCGACGGCGTTTAGCATGCGAATTGGTCGGCGAGGGGATCGAGATCGGTCCCGGCTGTCATCCTCTTCCGCTCGCGTTTGGTACACGTGCGGTGACGTATATCGATCGATTCGATCGCGATTCCTTTCTGGCCACATTTCCTGAGTGCCAGGCGGAGATCGAGGGATTTCCCTCTGCGATTGTTCCGATGGATGTCACGAAGGAGCGGCTGGTCCATCGCTTCGGACCTCGCTCGCAAGATTTCGTTATCTTGAATCATGTCCTCGAACACATCGTCGATCCGCTGGCGTTACTTGCGGATGTTCACGAGGTCTTGCGGGATGGTGGAATCCTCTACGTCGCGATTCCCGACAAGCGGTATATGTTCGATCGCCATCGACCCCGGACGAGGTTGGCCGAGTTGATCGATCGGCATTGCCAACATCTTTCCGAGCCGACCGACGAGATGATCGTGAACTTCATCGAGCAAGCGGAACAACTTTCCCGTCGCCTTGATCTAACGAGACCCGAGGATGCCAGGCGTGTGGCCGACCATCGCCGACGCTCCATCCATGTCAACGTTTGGGTGGTGGAGGATCTGCTTCAATTGTTGGGGCATCTTTCCCATGAGATGGAGACGCCTTGGCTACTGATGGATGGGCTGGTGACGCCGACCGAAACGATTCTGCTCGCGCGATCATCGAGCGATCCTCGTGATTGGCTGACGACTGATCGCGTGATGAATCGTATCTGGTTCGACAGTCACGCAGCATGGATCGAACGCGAGGTGATGCCTGGTCTTGAAGCGATAAACCGAACCGGCTTGGATGCTCACGATCGGTTGCTTCTGCTTGACGAACGAGTTCGCGAAACGCAGAACTTCGTTCGCCGAATCAAGCAAATGCTCGAACGATTACCTCTTGTCAAGCGTCTGGTTGGCTCCAAATAGTCGATGTCATCACGACATTTTGAACCGGTTCAGTTGGAGGGTGCAGGGCCAACGGCTTGGAAGACGCGAACATCGTTCACCGATTGGATGCTCTGCACGAGAGGAACCAGCGTCATCCGAACGAAGCGCCGGTCGGCACTCACGACGGCTTGAGCTTGCAGATTAACGCCGTCGGGGATGGCGGTGACGACGGGGTCAAAAGCGATGGCTCGGCCCCCAGCAAAGCCCCCCTGCGCGATGGCGAAAGGGACCAGACCCCCCGGCGCGGGCCCGCCGGGCGTCGTGGTTTGCAAAAATCGGCGAAGCTCCGCCTTGGGTCGCGACGCGCCTGAATCGACCGTTAGGGTTTGTGAATCTGCCGTTCTCGCGAGTTCGCGCCGCCTACCGTCTGCCAGCGTGATCGTCGTCCCTTTCTCGGCTTGGCCGGCGAGCGAAACGGTTCTTCGTTCCCTCTTCTCGTTCTTTGTTCCTTGATGCCTAACGATATCCAGATTCGCGATTCCTGCCGTTGGTTCGCCCCAGACCTTGGTGATGCGAATCTCGTAGTTGCCTGTAAATCCTTGGGTCAGCACGTACTCCTCTTTCGAATTCGCCAAGTCTCCTCGCAAGACGCCGCCGCCCAGCGTTTCCGGGGTCAGCAAGCTGCAATAAAACTCGGTCGGCTCGATGATCGCCAGATCCAGGTCGGCCTCTCCTTCCCATTGCAGTGTCACCACCATGTCACGTTCCGGAGATGCATCAAGCAGCGACTCTATTCGGTCGGCGTCAACCTTCTTGCCCTGTTGCCGAAGGGCCTCCTTGAAGCGGTTAAGTTGTTCTCGCGCCAAGCTTGCCGGGTCGATATCGCCCGATACCCAAGGTCGATTCAAGATCGGCGTCGCCATCCAGACAACCTGATCAATTTCCTCCGCATCGATGGCAAATTTCAATCCATTGAGCAGCACTAAGACCGAGGGTCTGGATGTTTCTTGCTCCATTCGCAAAAGCTTCGCCGCTTGGGCCGACTGGCCCGACAGCGCCAACAAGCGGGTCGCCTCTCGCCAGAGGTTCTTAGAATTCGGATCCATGCTGGCGATCGAAAGAGCGACCTCTTCTAGGGGAACATCTTGTATGTCCGCCAGCGCACGAGAGAGGAGCTCGGCTTGCTGACTCCAGCGGCCGACCGGTTGCCAACGGCGGGCAGCAACCAGCATCTGGACAACCTCATGGTGCTGCTTATTCTCGGCAAGTCTTACGACGGCTGCTCGAATGGACTCGTCTGATTCGCGAACGCCTGCGAAGTGCCGATCCCAATCGCCCGGCTTGTTGGCATCAGCTTGTCGATCGATCACGGACCGAATCAGCTTTTTAAGTTCGTCGGACATGTCTCGGCGAAGAGCACCGCCCGGATTTCCGCCGGGAGCCTGGAAATTCTGCAAGCCATCCCCCGCGGGACGATTCGCTCCTTGATTGCCGGTCTGGCCTTGTCCGCCGTTGACTTGACCATTGAGACCGACTCCGCCGCCGTTGAAATTCGCGATCGGAATCACCAGGTCGGCCACGGGATAGACGCGGGTTTCGAGCTGGCTCTCAGCAGAGAGTTGACTTGTAATCTGAAGGACATCGTTGCGAACGACGTGGGCAAGTTCGAGTGGCTCCAGCATAAGCGCAAGCGCGCTTCGGAGCGGAATGTCGGTCAGCGAAAGAGTGATGGGTTCCTCCGGATCGACCCCCGCTTCATCAAGTCCCTGGAGATCGAGAACGATGTTCGTCCCCACGAACTCTTTGAGAATGTCGATTACTTGCCGAAGTGGCGTCTCTTTGAAATCGATCGTGATCGGTTTGCGAAGCGACTCGCGTATCTTTTCTTCGGAGGGAGAGATCGCCCGGACGTCGGGCCTCTTGTACTTTTCACGCCGGGCAGAGAGAAGCTCCCAGGCTTTCGCATTCGGGAAGACAATCTCGCGGTCATCCGGAATCGGTATGCTCGACTGCTCGACGGTGCTAAGCGTGTTCCAGAAACCCCGCTGCTTGTCGAGTTCGATCTGTTCCACCCTCGCGTATCGGTCGGCCAAAGTACCTTGCAAGTCCGCCGCCAGTGTCGCGAGATCGCTAGGGTCGTTGGCGGCGGCTTGCTCGGCCAAGTTCGACGCCTCTTGTGAGTTTCCTTCGGCCAGCAGGGCTCGATAACGATCGAGGATCATTCGCCGACGGTCCTCGCGCGAGATCTGTCCGACAGCCTCTCGTCGCCGAGCATCCGATCCCGCCAAGGCCTGTTGTCGAGCTAGGTCGTCGGCGACCGATCGCGTTCGTTCGGCACGGGCCGATCGAAGAAGCGTCTCGACCTTGCCCCGCAATTTTGCTTTTGTCGCGGCATCGGCAACAGCAACGTCGACGAATTGAAGCGTTCGCTTGAGAAGTTCCATCGCGCTGGCCGGATCCTTACGGAGAAGCTTCTTTGCTTGATCGGTCGTCTGATTGATCTGGCTGACGAGTTGCTGTTGGCGAAGCGAGTCTCGTGTTTTGGCCGTTTCAATCGAAGGACTCTCTTCGGCTGGAGCTGTTGCTTGGGCGATCTCGGTTTTCGGACGCGATCGAGCCTCTTGAAGGTGGATCCGTCGTTCGAGTTGTTGCAAGTTCACGGAGGCCAATTCCTGTTGAAGGCGAAGGGAGGGAGTCGACTCGATGAACTGTCGCAATTGCTCTATTCGCGGGTTGATCTCGGCCCCATCCAGCGAAACGGGAATCACCTCTTGAAAGACTTCGCCGTCCCGACGACCACGAACGGTGAGGTTGATCGTGCGGCCGATCGCTCGGCCCATCATCCAAATGCCGCGCTGTAACTTTTGCTCCGAGAGTTTTGGTGGAAAGATTTCAGAGACCTTATCGTCGGGGACGAATGCCAACTCGGTGTAGACGGGACCGACGTTCGAAATGATCTGGAGACCGTCGGCCGGCAGTTCAATGATTCCCTCCGCTCTATCGACCAAAAGACGAGCGGGCTCAGCAAGGTTCTCTGGTCGGTTCAGTGCCGAGACTGTTATTCCTTCTCGAAGAAGCGATTCGACCCACTCATCTTGACGAACTCCTTCCGGCCAACCGATCGCGGTGCCGAAATCCCCGGCCAGGACAACTCTCTTCGTAAGTGTTCCGGAACGATTCTCTTGCCAAGTATAAATGGCATCGACGAGAAATCGCATATCCGCCAGGCCGCGCGGCGAGGAATCGATCAGATTCTGCAAGGCTTGTTCGAGCTCGCGCGATCCGACCGCAGCGGGGCTGTTGGGAATGGCTTTGCCTGAAGCGTGGGCGAGAAAGATCTGAACACGACTCCCCCCTTGAAGGCCTTTCACAAACTGTTTGACGCCTTCGATGGTCTCGCGAAATGCCGGCCCTTGTTGGCTGGCCGAGAGATCGACCACGATGGCCAGATCAATGGCCGCATACTCTTGTCGATAGTCCGGGTGTTGCAGATGAAGCAGAAACGTCCGAGGCGAGTCGGCAGCAGAGTCAGAGCTGAGAACAAGGTGGCTGGTGGTCCAAGGAGCTGGCTCTCCCATCGGAAGGGTGAACAGGACGCAAAGAGTTTGGAATGACGAGACAATGCCCATAAACCTCTCCGCCAAGAGTGCATGAGTGTCGCAAGGTGGAGCCGGCGAGCAATGACAATCTATTGTTGTCTTCAAGGGTCCGAACGAAAAGAGGACTTCTCGAAGAGTTAGACGAAAAGTGGAATTACCACTGATCGGCCAGGCGGACAGCCTTCATCGAGGCGATCGACGCGTCATCGTTACCACCCCCTGCTGGGCCGTACTCGCCACCGACCATCCCCTGGTAACCCAACTGGTAGATCGCCTTGAAGACGTTGGGATAGTGAATCTCACCGGTGAAGGGTTCGTGTCGACCGGGGTGGTCGCCGAACTGAAAGTAACCGATTCGGTCGTAGTGCTTGCGAATGTTGCCGATCAGGTTTCCTTCGCTGATCTGCTGGTGGTAGATGTCGTAAAGGATTTTGACCTTGGGACTCCCCACCGCGTCGATGATCTCGGCCGCATGGTCGGTCTTGACCACATGGTAGCCAGGATGATCGACGAGAACGTTGAGCGGTTCGAGGACGAGTACCGGTCCGCCCGCTTTCTCGACAATTTCGGCGGCCTTTTTAAGAGCCGTGATGACATTCTGCGTCATTTCTTTTGACGAGAGTTTCGGGACCTCGATGCCGCTCGTGACCGTCGATATCGTGCCGGCAACAAGGGGGGAAATCTTAGTGGTGTGGTGGACCCGGCGAAGGAACTCTGCGGTGCCGGAATCGTCGGTGATCGAGCAATTGCATTTGCCCGCACAACCGTTGGTGACCCAGGTTGCCTGCGTCATGCCGAGCTCTTTGAGTTTTTGGCCGTAGAGGGCAATCGCATCGTAATTCGGTTCGTTGCTGCCGGCCACGCGATCGAGATCGGGCAGGCCATTGTTCTCGACGGCGGTGAACCCGAAGTCGGCAACCTTCTGTAAACGATCGAGCACTGGATGATTCGTGAAATGGGTGCCGATATTGATCGCGTAGCGCAGATGCATCCCTGCCGAACTTGCTTGATCGCCCGCTTTTTCATCCGACCGAGCGATTGAAACCAGCGAAGTTGTGCTCGCCCAAACGGTTGCCATGGCCGATGCTTCTAGGAATTGTCGTCGATCCACGATCCCTCTCCCGTTTGCAGTTTGCTTGTTTTCATCGAGGTTATCGCGAATGAAAACGAGACGCGAATGGAAAACGTAAAGACTTTCGCAGGCGATAAAGAATTCTTCTTGGTCGATCGTGGATAGGTAAGGTAACGAACGAAGGAACATCAATCGCCCGTGGGGGTCTGTTCCGGATCCGCTTTTCCGTCGGCTGGAGTTTCCGCCGATGCGACTGGGCCGGTTACGAAGAGGACCGCGCCTGTGACATTGTCGCGCGAGCCGTTATCCAGGGCCAATTTCACCAGCTTGTCGGCACAGATGGTCGGGTCCGTCGCCCGGACGATCTCGTCGCGAATGAGCTCGTCGGAGAGAGAGCCGGTCAAGCCATCCGTCGCCAGGAGAAATCGGTCGCCGTCGTGCAACTCGATCTCCGTCATGTCGGGCCCTTCGCCGACTTCCTTCGAACCGAGATACTTCCACAACACGTGACGGAATCGATGGGTATCGAGTTCCTCGGCCGAGATGGTGTTGGCTTCGAAGAGAGCTTGCGCAAGATTGTGATCAGTGGTTATTCGACGAATCTTGCCGTCGCGAACAAGATAGGCTCGACTATCGCCGATATGGGCGACAAACATTTTGTCGTTTCGGCACACGCTCAAAACAATCGTTGTCCCCATGTTTTGGGTGCTGGGATCATTGTCTCCCTTTTGAACGATCGATTGATTCGCCAGCAACACTGCTCGCTTGATCGCCTCTCGGACGGATATGGGCTCGGCATCGTTGGATAGAAGCTCACGGAGAGTCGCTGGTACGATGTCAACGGCCATTTGGCTGGCCTGTTCGCCGGCCGCCTGTCCACCCATGCCATCGGCAACAACATAAATCATCGTCCGATCGTCGAGAACGATTCGGTCTTCGTTGTTGTCGCGAAAATATCCAATGGAAGTGTTTAAGCCGCTGGAAACCCGAAAGGGATCCGACGACGAATGATGGTTCGGTGGATTCATCCATTGCCGAACCATTGAGTTCAATCGATCGAACAATCCCATGGTCCCCGCCTGATCTGCGTGGGGAATGTCATTCGCAAGAGTGCCGAGACAGTTGCGGAGGACGTCAGCGAGCCATTCGGGACGGTTTTCCGGATTCCCATAACCCTGTGGGCCTTGCGGATCCGACACGCACTCCGCGACATCAGCAAGCAACTCATCAGTCATGCGATCAACATTCACGTCGAATGCACCCAGTTCACCAATATAAGGTTTAGTCCCATGCGAACCAGTCGCGAGTCGATGCGGGTTCCCTCGCCGGCAACGAATCCCTCCGGAGCATCGGTTCGTCCCTCGCACGCTCCGGGGATCATTCCCTCCCACGGCGTCACTGGTCTCTCGTCGAGCACGTTCGCGCTGGATCGGGAATCAGCCGAGCCCGGGCCCTATCGGGCGACCCTATCGCGACGGGCCGAGGGGATAACATTTCCCCAAATCTAGCCCGCCTGAAGCGAGGAAAGGCCAAACAAGCGACTCAATCGTCAAATCGACACAGGGTCATGCGGATGGGGCATCGCACCGAGAGACCGGGCCTGCTGTGCGATCGATCTCTTGGCGGGTCGGATCGCTGAAGTGGACAGGGGGAAGGATGAGGACTCATCCCGATGAATTGGACGAAATCGCAAAATTCTGTCACGAGTTTCTGCCCATGACCTCTTTTGCGACCAATTCTCATCTTGAAAACATGGTGTTTCTCAGAGCCTGGGCTATTTGAAAAACGTTGAGCCGCGGGCTCTTTTGTGTTGTCCGGGGCGAGTTCAATCCGAAGAGGTCATTTTTCAGCGGGCCATTTTCTTGTCGCTCGTCCTCATTATCGATTCGATAGGCACGCCGACTGCACGAGTCATTTCGTCGCGAATCCAATTCTGAGGGAGGCGCCCCACCTGGCCTCGTGTAAGATGGGTTTAGAACGCTGGTGGGCCGGTCCAATGCATGTCTCTGGATCGTCGGCCAATAAATGGTGCTGCCTTTGCTGCTATTTGGAGTCCGGAATCGAGCTGGGGAACGTCTCTGAGGATGTTCCGTTCCTGAAAGTCAGGATTTTTCAAATAGAGTTGGCGACTTTTCCCTGTTTCGCTCGTCTATAGGTGAAGAGGGCTTGAGGTAGGTATTGAGCTTGAGCAAGTCTGTGTCTGATTGGCGATCGTCCATGCTTCCGAATCGGCGAGACTTCCTTCTCTCGTCGGCCGGGACCGTGTCCGCATTGGCTTTGCCCGCAGCAAGTTACGGTCGGGTCCAAGGCGCCAATGAGCGGATTCGAATCGGACTCATCGGCTGTGGGCCGTACGCCATTTCAGACCTTTATCTCTTCATTTGGCTTCGCCGAACCAGTCATAACTGCCAAGTCAGTCACGTTTGCGACGTTTTTACGCCACACCTGGACATCGCCGTCGCGAAGACCAACGGTCTCCCTGTCCAGGACTATCGCCGAATCCTCGATGACAAGAACGTCGATGCGGTCATGATCGCCACGCCGGACCATTGGCACGCGACGATGGCGGTCGATGCAGCCAACGCGGGCAAAGATATTTACCTTGAAGCTCCGATGGCCCGGACTTGGAAAGAAGCGATCGAGATTCACGATGCCGTCCAGAAGAACAACGTCATCTTTCAGTGTGGTTCGCAGTTGTGCAGCGATGACCGGTACCACCAAGTGAAGCAGATCATTGACGGCGGGGGCATCGGGCGACTGCTGTATGTGCAATCATCGTTTAATCGAAACTCGCGAGTCGGATTCTTCAATCGGCGAATCTGGGACGATGTCTCGTCGAAGACGCTCGATTGGAAAGCCTGGCTGGGGCCCGCCCCCGCTCGCGATTTCGACATCGAGCGATTCGTTCGCTGGCGAAAGTATTGGGACTACAGCGGCGGAAACGCCACCAACTCGATCTTCCACAATGTTGCCGCCCAGTTGATCGCGACTGGCGTCTCGCTTCCGCGACGGGTTTCCTCGGGCGGCGGTCGCTACCTGGACGATACTGGCGAAACGCCGGACACGTTCTTTTCCACCATCGACTACGAAAACTTCTCTTTTCAGATCACCAGTTGCTTGGGAAATGAACAAGAGAGCCCACCGGCGTTCTTTGGTCATGAGGGCTCGGTCAAGCTGCTTGAAAGTCTGCAAATTGTCCGCGAACGCTTCTTTAGCAAAGAGTACCAAGAGCGGGAAGCGGAAGGGAGATTCAACGTCGTGCAGAACGCACGGCCCGACCATGTTCGACAATGGTTGGAATCGATTCGAAATCGGCAACGGCCAGTCTGCGATGAATCCGTCGCGCAGGCCGCCATGATCGCCGTCCACTTAGGCGAACTCTCCTACCGACAAAGCCGAGTTCTCTCTTTCAATGCCGACACTCGCCAAGCCAGCAACTCGTAACCGTCTCATCTACTTGCCATCAGAAAGAATGTCGGCAAAGCTTCTGATTCTGATGATCGGCTAGGATCTCGAACTGGTCGAAAGAACGGGTTGGACATGGCGGTCACCGCAAAGGACGACGAGTAGATTGCTGACGAGAGCGGCTTGCTGATCGGTGGAGAGTTCGACCAGTTTTCTCTCTTGAAGATGTTCGAGAGCCATCTGAACCATGCCGACAGCCCCCTCGACAATTTTGGTTCGGGCGGCGACGACGGCTTGCGCCTGTTGGCGTTGCAGCATGGCGGCGGCGACCTTGGGGGCGTATGAGAGTTGGTTGATGCGGGCTTCTAATACCTCGACGCCGGCCCGGTGGAATCGTTCGTCAATTTCCCGCTTGAGCTGATCGGATACCTCGGCGGTCGATCGGCGGAGAGAGAGTTCGTCGTCGGCACTGTCATACGGGTACCGACTCGCAAGGATTCGTAAGGCCGCTTCGCTCTGCAGGTGGACGTAGCCCTCGTAGTCGTCGACATCGAAGACGGCCTCGGCTGGGCTGACGACCCTCCAGACGACAATGGCGGAGATCTCGATGGGGTTGCCGTCTCGATCGTTCACCTTTGTCGGGCGACGGGCGAGACGAGAAGCATAGGAACCATGAGAAGCTTCAGAAACGAATGCGCTCTGAAGGAAGTTGCGTTCGTTGCTTTTCACCTCGGTCGTTGTTTGCTGGCCGGTTTCGAAGTTTCGCATTCGGAGCGATATCTTCCTTCTTGTGAAAAAAGGATTGGACCAAAGGAATCCGCCTTGCTTGATCGTTCCTTGGTAGTTGCCGAACAGAAGAAGGACGCGGGCTTCGTTGGGAGCAACGGCGTGAAAACCACAGCAGCAGAAGAGGGTCAAACCGAGAAGGAGGAACGCCATCACCGGCGCCGACATGGTCAAACTAATGGAGATGAAAAGGCCAGCAATAATCAGCACTAATGGCAACCACCCAGAGATGGCTTGGAAGGGGCGTTCTTGTGTCATCGGCTATTCACCTTCCACCGCAGCGAAATGGTCTATCGATGGAATGGTACTCTTGTCTGGCCGATGTTGGCAATGTGATTCTTGACTTAACGATATACCTCTTGGATGTTGCCCTCGAATCGGGTTTGTCAAAAGGGAGCCGACACGGGAAAAGGGTTTAATGACTCTCCATTCATCCTCGGCCACCACTCGCCTTCATTCGTCAAGTTCGTTGCTCTTCACCACGAGTCCTGACCACCAGGACTCCCAAGCCGGCGATTGTCAGAAGTAGAAAGGTGTTGGCCTCGGGAACAGTGGTGATGGTGGCGATGATGTTTCCACGAATCGTCAGGTCGCCGGGGATGAACAACCCGTTTAAAGTGATGCCTGTAAAATACTCCAACTTCCAATCGAGGTTTGGGATCTCCCATTCGCCCGTGTACTTGCTGAGTCGCGTGTAGCGGGCGGTTACCAGCTTAAACTCTGGCAGAGAATTGGTGGTGAACTTGAAATCCAAGTTGAACAAACCTGTGGAATTTACAGAGGCCAACGCGTTCAAGCTGATACCCATCAGTTCGGGGGCAGCTTCCAAGGACGAGCCGATGTGAAGTTCAAAGAATCGAAAGTCGTTAGAAAGGTAATCGACCCCAAACGAAACCTGACTTGTCGATATAGTTCCAAAGAGGACATTGGCAAGATTGAAGGTCCCCGCCACGCTCGAAAGCAGGCCTGATGCATTCGCCGGTGGGAAAGAATTTAAGTCTGGTTGAAATAAAGGCCCGGGATTGGTCAATTCTGAAAATTGTACCAAATCGAAATCGGGGTCATAAGTTCCTGTGAATGCTCCATCAACTGGCGTCGTGTCGGAACCAGGTTCTACGGGCACCATCGGTACAGTGCCATCCAAAAACCTCAGATCCCAAGTCACTCGGCTACGACCGGCATCGATATCGAACGAGATCGGTAGCGGAGCGGCCCACGAGCATGCGGTTCCGACCCATATAGCAATGGTTGAGAGCATTCCAGCAAGGGGCCGTGTCATGAAATTGTCTCCAAAGAATCGGTTGGCCTCTCCTCAGGTGGAGATGTGATGGCTGGACGATGAGTTCATCCGGATGGTAGACGCTTTTTTGTCATCGCAGGGCGTCCGTATTTGGTCGTGGGAAGCAGCCCAGTGTTGTAGGCTGCCGGCAGTTTATCTCCCTTGAACATCATCAGTTTTATTGGGAGATCCTGATCCTGACATCGCCTTCGAGGTTTTCAGGAGAAGGTTCTATGGAGAGATCTTAACCATCAGCGATCACAAGTTCAACCCTTTTCCGAACCGAGCTTGAGCCCCGTTCCCATTCCTTTTGGCCGTGACCTGCAGGTTAAAGCACCTGCCAAGTCCTGCATTTTCCGCAGAAATCAAGCGCCAGAGAACATGCCAAGTCGATGATTCAACGGCGAAATCAGCCTCAAGGCCTCCGGGTCGAGTTCACAACGCTTTGATCAGAGGGACATCAATCATCGTTGATAGACAACGTAGAGTATATGTTGTTCATCGATTGTGGACGGTAACAGTTCGTTGGACAAGGAACAGGAAGATCGGAGGTGATGGGTGATGGCGTCCTCCGTTCCAAACTCGCTTCAACTCGATCCTGCCGACGAGGTCGTCGTCGCGGTTTCGATGTTGCAGCCCGGTCAGGTCGTAACGCATCGAGGAGAAGACTTTCGCGTCGCGCAGTCCATTCTGCCTGGCCACAAAATGGCGATTCGATCTAGAGAGGTCGGCGAGCCGATCAGGAAGTTCGGCCAGATCATCGGTTTTGCCACCGCACCGATCTCCGTCGGCGAACACGTCCACTCGCACAATCTCGCCTGCGGATCATACGAGCGTGACTACGCGATCTGCGAAGAAGTGCCGGCCCCGCTCCCCGACGAGCCATCGCGAACTTTCGCGGGATATCTCCGGCCCGACGGGCGGGTCGGAACGCGAAACTACTTGGCTCTCATCAGCACCGTCAATTGTTCGGCCAGCACGGTTCACCGCATTGCCCAGCATTTCTCCCCAGAGCGTCTGGCGGATTTTCCGAACGTCGATGGCGTGATCGCGATCACGCACAAGACGGGCTGCGGAATGGCATCGTCGGGCAACGATCGAGACAATCTTTCCAGAACGCTGCGCGGCTTTGCCAATCATCCGAATGTTTTCGGCTACGTTGTGGTCGGACTCGGTTGCGAGGTCAACCAAGCCGAGCAGCTCATTTCTGCCGCGTCGTTGGGGGCCATCGACAAAGCTCCTCGGATCTTGACCGTGCAGTCGGCGGGCGGTGTGCATGCGACCGTCGAACAGGGAATTCAAGCAGTGGCGCAGATGTTGCCCATGGCGAATCTTGCATGTCGGTCAGATCAGCTTGTCTCAAAGTTGATTCTGGGGACCAATTGCGGCGGCAGCGATGGCAATAGCGGCGTTACCGCCAACCCAGCCTTGGGATTCGCTAGCGATCGTGTCGTCGCGCAGAAAGGCTCGGTCATCTTGGGGGAGACGACCGAAATCTACGGTGCCGAGCATCTCCTCACGCGTCGAGCCGTCCGGCGTGAAGTGGCTGAAAAACTTCTTGAACGGATCCGATGGTGGGAATGGTACACATCCATCTTGGGGGCAAAGATCGATAACAATCCCAGTTTCGGCAACAAACAGGGCGGGTTGACGACGATCTTTGAAAAATCATTGGGAGCGGTCGCCAAAGGCGGTTCGACAGCTCTCGTGGATGTGGTGGAATTCGCGGAACAGGTCCGCCGGCCTGGACTCACGGTCATGGATACGCCCGGCTTCGATCCCGTCAGCGTCACAGGTATTGTCGCCGGCGGAGCGAATGTGATGGTCTTCACCACCGGTCGGGGGAGCGTGCTCGGCTGCAAACCGACCCCGACGATTAAGGTCGCCACGAATACCCCACTCTATGAGCACATGCAAAGCGACATGGATTTCGATGCTGGCGTTGTCTTGGCCGGTCTCCCCGTGGAGGAGGTAGGACGAGCGCTGTTCGAGAAAATTCTCGCCGTCGCCAGTGGCGAAAAAACGAAAAGCGAGCAGCAGGGTCTGGGGGATGACGAATTCGCCCCCTGGACGGTTGGCCCGGTGCTGTGACCTGGACCTGGAGAGGGAACTTGTCTCGATCGGGTGGGCCGACCCGGGGAGTTTGGTTCGGCAACATCTCCTTGTAACTTGGCAAGATTGTTCGCGGTCAGTACCTCGGCAAGGCCGCTGTTTCTTGACCATCTTCCAAGCTAAGTCCTATGATCCTTAGAACGCTGCGGAGCATTCGCAAGGGGCCGGTCGCCGGGTACTCGATGCTCGCGGCCTCGGGGAATCGATCTCTCCTCCGCAAAAGAGGTAACCATGGCAGAACGGGTCGACTGGACAAACGCCGACGACCCGCAAGACGTGGTGCATCAACTCGTCGAGCGTCTCTACGAAGGGCACACCGTTCTTTTTCCGACGGCGGCCACCTACGCACTGGCGGCATACGCGGAGAGAACCGAGGGGACCGAGAGGATCATGCTCGCTCGCCGAAGTGACGATTGGTCGCCGACCTTGGCCGTGCATGATGCCGAGGCCTGTTTAGCTTTAGCCGGTGCGCACTCTGACGCGGGTCGGCGAATCATCGAGCGAGGGCTACCGGGCCCGCTGACGCTGCTCCTTCCGCCGATCGACGACGAAGATCTTTTGCCCCCCGAGACTCGCGCGATGGTGGTGCATCAAAACAAGCTCGCGGTTCGGGTCCCAGCGCACGAGGCGATCATTGAAACGCTTCGGCTTCTCCCCGAACCGATGATTCTGATGGATGGCCCCCCCGCCGCCAGCAGGCCCGAAGCGGCCCTCGAGTTTTTCGGCAACCTGGTCGACATTCTCGTCGATGATGGTCCGACCCCGTTCGGCAAGCCGACCACCGTGATTGAAGTGACGGCTCCCTCGATCGAGATTCGGCGAGAAGGGGTTGTCCCCCGTGGCCGAGTTCATCGATTGGCCAGCGAGATCATTACTTTTGTCTGCACGGGCAACACTTGCCGAAGCCCCATGGCAGAGGCTCTCTTTCGAAAGCTGCTCGCCGACAGTTTAGGAGTAAATCCAGACGCTCTGCCCGATCATGGGTTTATCATCCAATCCGCGGGGCTGTCGGCACATGACGGAGCCTCGGCGGCGGACGAAGCGATCAACACGGTCAAAGACCAAGGTGGAACACTCGAAGACCACGTAGCGCAATCGCTGACGCATCAGATGGTTCACTTTTCCGATCGAATCTATGTCATGACACGTGATCATCGGTCGGCCCTGGTCAGTCATTGGCCCGAAGCCTCGGCCAAGACCGCTCTGCTCGGAGGTCGCCATGATGTCGCGGATCCGATTGGGGGTGATCAGGCGAGGTATCGCCAATGTGCCGGCCAGATCACGACGCATTTACAACAGATCCTGGCTGATATAAAGTCGAGGCGACGGGCCTAATCGAACACGTGCGGGACAAGCTTTCAGCCAAGTTACAAGTTAGGAAAATCCGATGAAGGTAGCGGTCGGTTCGGATCACCGAGGTTTTCAAGTCAAAAAGCGAGTGATGAAGCATCTCGCGGATCGCAACCATGAGGTTCTCGACCTCGGGACCAACAGTGAAGAGAGCGTCGATTACCCCGACTATGCTCAAAAGGTTTGTTTGGCCGTCGCTCGGAAGCAGGCTGATCGCGGGGTTCTAATTTGCGGCACGGGAATCGGGATGTGCATTGTCGCCAATAAGTATGACGGCATCCGCGCGGCGCCGGCTCATGACGACGTCACGGCCGAGCTCAGCCGAAGCCATAACGACGCCAATGTTCTCTGTCTGTCGGCCGACCTTTTAGGCGGGCCACTCATCGACCATATTCTCGATATATGGATGAAGACCCAGTTCGACGGAGGCAGGCATCAAAGGCGCGTCGACAAAATCCACGATGCTGAGAAAATGTCCTCTTAGTCGGCACCGGACGCATCACGCAAATTTCTCGCTTGTCACGGAGCCGATGGTGTCGGCGTAACGTCGATAACGAGTTTTTCCTGTGGAATGCTTTCGATGAGTCGATCGGTCTGAAGAAAAAGGCGGCTCACCGCCAACCCCAGACGGGGTTGCTTCAATTCTTTGCTTCGGTTGTCGGCCTCTTCGCGAATCTTGTTCACGCGATCTTGGAACGACGACCGAGTCGGAAGATCGTTGATCTCGACCGCCAAAGCCTTGGTCTTCTCCAATTCGTCCTGACTTGCTGCTTTCTTCAGCCGCCATTCGAGGATCTTTCGCCGAGCCGACTGATCGACAATTTCCTCCTGCACGGAAAGCATCCTTCCCGAAATCTCCGCCAGTAGGGGATCGATCGGCGCCTGTGCGGTGAGCTTTGCGGGAGAGCCCGGCACCAGCGGGAACCGCGCGATCACCGTCGCACCGGAAAGGAGCAGGACTTCCACCACGCGCGAGGTTCCATTGCGAGGGTCTTCGGGAACGGTGACGATTTGTTCGCCACGAAAATTCGTCGTCCCCATCGAGTAGGTGGCCGACTGACGCCAAGGCTTGATCGCCACTTCGTAACCCACGATCGGTCGGTTCCCCGGACGCGTCTGGAACGTCACTCTGGTCTCGGCCGGGATCTCCTCGGGAATCGCCATGGCCCAGAGTTTGATCTTCGATCGGCTTCGCCGAGTCAGTGGATCGCGAAAGAGAGACGCGATCTCGACAGGGACGACAATCCGATCGCCCGACCCGTCGCGCACAGCGTCGGCCATCAAGTACGACCATGGAATGGTGGTGGGCTCGTCCGAGTTGTCCTCCTTCTGCCTGAAAATCTCGAAGACCGTCCGGTCGGAAAGCATCTTCCAACTCGAGCTGCCCGAGACCAGGCTCGAGCCACGAACACTGATTTCTCCGATCCCGCGAGTCTTGCCGACGATCTGGGCTGTCGCCCTGAAACAGGCGAGCCAACCATCGACGACTCCTTCGGCCAGCGATCGTTCGGAATCGATTTGTCGGGTGACCTCTGCTCCCCAAAGTTTGGCAGCAAAGTCGTACTCTTGCACGCGGATGTTCGTTCCTCTCCGGCGAGCATCCCACCGGATCCGAGCGATGAGAAGTTTGTCGAGTTTCTTCTCTTCGAGCGAAACCGGCTGGTCCGGAAGACGATGTCGAAGAGTGGCCGGCCCCATCAGGAAACTCCCCTGCCATGCTTCGCCGACCGTCCGAGAAATGATCCCTTGAACATCACTTCGAAGACGACCCAAAATCATTGGGGACAAGGCAGGATGCGGTTCAACAACAATCCATCCTTCAACTTGATACGCGTCGAGTGCCGCCGGCCGCGGAGAGGGTGGCGCGGCAGAGGAAACGGGCGACTGACATAGGCATGACAGCAGAATGCTGATCATTTCTGCTGTTCCGAGCATCGCGAAAGATCCTCTCTCCTAGGTTGATCGATTCCAAAAGCTACGGTTGTTGCGTTGTTACCGGCTCGGCAGACCAGTAGGCGGGCGGCGTTCCCGGACGCACCTGCCAGTCGGCCACGCCGTCATAAACGTTTTCTGATGATGAGGGGATCCCACTGACCCGATCCGACACCAGCCATCGCTCGTGATACTGCCAAAGCGGGAGAACCGAAACATCATCAAATAGAACGCGGTGCAGCCGAGGAAGCAAATCGCGGGCAGCCGACTGATTGGGAACATCCACCAGATCCACGAGTAATTGCCTTAACCAGGGGCCGGAAAACTCCGCAAGGGTAGGATTATCCCGAGTGAGAAACGTCATCACATCGAAAACAGGGTCCTTAATTGTCAAGCCGACATACCGCAAATCCGCCGACAGCGGGCTGACAGGCGAACGAGGATCAAACGAGGCAACAGTGATTCGCAGACCAACTCGGCTCAGGTCCTGGGCGATGGCCTCGCATGCTTGTCGGTCGGCTTCGCTTCCTGTGTGGACGAGCCGAAGCGAGGGAATCACGCCAAACTTCTTTTGCGAGGCTGACAGAAGTGTCTTGGACAGAACCAAATCCCCTTTGGCGGGCACAATGGAAGTGTCGT
Organism: bacterium; assembly: GCA_019753235.1. Taxonomy (GTDB): domain Bacteria; phylum Planctomycetota; class Planctomycetia; order Kolteriales; family Kolteriaceae; genus JAIELF01. Next base: position 152,280 of record JAIELF010000003.1, on the reverse strand, counting down.
AACCAAACGAACCGACTGGCCAAATCGTGGTCGGGCGGACGACATCCTCCTTACTCAAGCCAAGCTTGCGGGTGATGGTGTCCGTATCGAGCCCGTACCGAATGGCTCGCCTGACGGTCCGATCACGAAGAAACGCCTGTCGAAAGTTGAACTGAAGCGCGAAGACCGTCGGGGCTTGGCGACGAATCAGTTTTGCGCGAGGAAGGTTCTGCGCGATGGGCCAATAGCTCGGCGGAAGGTCCAAAGCCAGATCGATCTCTTCATGTGCAAACGCGCGAAGGCGGTCGGGTGAATGCGGAATGACCCGCTCGGTCACCTGCTGAACAATCGGCTTTCCCGCAAGGCCGTAATCCTTGTTGGTTTGATAACGAACCTGGCCTTCCTCTTTGCTCACCATCGCGAAGGGGCCCAGGCCCGACCAATTCGATTCGCTTCGAGCGTTCAGCGAGATCAAAGGAAGTGTCAGCCAGACCTCGGGCCGAGGTTGCGGCCTTTCGAAATCGATCACCAATCCCGAAGGATGCTCGACGGTCAACCCAACCACCAACCGAGCCAATGCCGGGTGATAGAACGGACTCTCCGGTCGACAGCTCTCACTCCAAAGGCGATGCACATCGAGGATGGAAACATCTTTGCCGGTGTCAGGCCAGCGTCGGCCGTCGGCAATACGAATGATGACTCGACGATTAAGGAATTCGTCAGGCCGCTGAATCGATGGCAAAAGTCGGCTTTGGAAGCTGGCTTCTCCATCGCGAATCGTCTCTTGCACCAGACGTTCGTGGATGAGATCGATCGCCCGGAGGTCGGCCGGTGTCCAGTCGGCGGGCCCGCCAAAAAAACTCGGCGCGATCTCGAGGCCGACCCGGAGATGCCCCTGCTTCTGATACAGCGAGTCAAGAGATGATCGAGTTTGTGGATCGCTGGGAACGCGAGCTAGGGCGTCCTCCAGAAGTTTTCGTGCCTGGTCAAATTGGCCTTTCTCGATCCCCTGCAAACCTTGATCTCGAAGAGCACTTGCTTGTTTCTCGATCTGTTGCCGACGAACCATGGCCGAGGGTGTGTCGGGCCGAGCCGACTCAACTCGCGCGATCACGCGCCGGGCTTCGCCCCAGTCCTCTTTCTCGATCAGCCCCGCTAACCATCGATCGACCAGTTCGTCTATCTGTTGATCCACGGGGGGCGAAAGAGTCGGCTCGCTGGGAAGCGAGGCGACCTCTTTCTCGACCTGCAAGAATTCCCAAAACGCTTTCTCCCACTGACTGGCAACTTTCAGTCGGACCGCTTCGCGATGATGGAATTCGACGCGAAACTCTGCCAATCCAGGCCAATCAGGAGAGATCCGCGATAGATGATCGAGATAACGAAAGCATTCGTCGAAGCGATCATCTCGAAGAAGTTTGCGAGCCTGACCGAGAAGCATCTCCTCGTAGAGTTCGATCTTGTCGATATGTCGTCCAAATACTTCGTACTCTTTGCCGTCGGCTTGCCGACGAATCCGATACTTGACACTTCGGCGAAGCTCGGCACGCAACGGCAAGCCAGGTTGACCGACGTATTCGTCATCGGCAACAGCGCGCAAGTCGGTGCCCGGCGGAATACGAACGGGGTCGATATCGTGCCTATTTCCATTGGAAAGGGTGACGCGATCGAATCGCTCTAACTGCCAAAAAGGAACCGCGCGCGGAGGGTCGGCCCCGACCCCAGCCGGGCTCGGTTCGTCCGCCATCATCCCGAAAACAAGTCCCAAGCAAATCAGCAAGTGGGTGAGGCTCCTACGGACATTCAGACAACATGGGCGGATCTTCTTGCGAGAACATCAATACCTCTCGTCGACAGTTCGTTCGATTCATGGCCAAACAACGATGCTGCCATCGCTTGCCAGTCCTATCCAGTTCGTACCCCAACGGATCGGCCCCTGATACAAACTTCTCCCAAGCGATCGACGGTCTTTCGGTTGACCGGTGGCGATGTCGATCGCGATTCGTTCGCCGTCGGCCAAGGCAACCATCGCTTGCGTGCCGTCGAGAATCCAATCGGGAACAATGGTCGATTCAAACGTCGATCGCCAGGAAAGTGTTGGTTTCCCGTCTTGGCGAGCGATCCCAACAAGTTGCCCCTCGGCATCAACGGCCAGGAGTTTTCCATCGACCACCCGTGCCGTCGAAAGTTGCAGCGATATCAGCACCGAGCCAACAACCTCTTTCTTCGCGGTCTCCACGACGGTTACTTGCGATGGAGTCACGATCCAAAGAAAGCTTCCATCTACGTAGATCTCTCGAATGTCGGTTTCCATCGGCAACGTCAAACGTGTTTTCTCTTGCCAGAGTTTGGTGTTCTGGCCCGACAATTCGATTTGAAACAAAATGTTCTTGCCGCCGGTCCACACCGGGGCGGAGGGATTATTGACATCAGTAACGCAGACACCTCGAAGCGGCAGCGGCGAACTGTCGATGTAGGGGGCCGCGAAAGGATCGGATCGTTCCTTCCCATCCTCGATGCTGATCCAGTAGAGGTATCCCGTGATGCTGGGGACAAGAAGCCCGGTCTCGAGTCGGCCGATCTGACCGCCGGCGTCGGAGGGCAGATTAAACTTCTTGACCTCGCCACTCGCAAAGACACGCCGAAGGGCTCGACCGACCAAGCTTACCGATCCTTGTTCATCGCGGTCGATGAGGTGCGACGCGGGTGTCGGCTCCATGCGCCGACGGGCGTCCCAATCGAAAGACCTCTCTAACGTGATTCCCTGAGCAATCTCCTCGGCCGAGAGTGTGTCGGGGCCGGTCGGGGAATCCAGCGTCACTTTCGACGCATCCGCGGCCGGGACGAAAGCTGTCGGGAGCCAACCGATCTGTGTCGACCAACTCGGTCCAGTGTTTTCGTCTGTCCAGCCCTGGGCGAGCAATCCCCCCATGATCGGGTCGCTCGCGAGGGTGATGAGTCGGTTTAACTCCCAACGACTTTCTCGACGTGCGGGGCCGACCAATGGGAGTGATGTCGTCGTCTGAAGTTCTTTCTTCTCGACGACAAGGCGATACTTCTTCGCACTGCTGGAGAGGACCCAGAACTCCGAATCGTTGATGAGCACGAGTCGAGTCGGGATCGACGAGGAAGAATCAAAATCCGTCAGACTTGCTGCCGCCGTCCAGGGTACGGGATCGGTCTCCGCCCCTAATTCGAAGACCTTGCACTCTCCCCGATTGCTGGCCCAGAATAGCCGACCAGCACGAATCGCGGGTGGATCATCGAGCCTCCCCACGATCGGCTGAGAGGCGATTTCCGCGATCGAACCGTCCTCTTTCTTGATCACGAGACAGCGAAGCACGGACGCATCGAGTCCTTTGGTCTCTGTGATGAAGAGAAATCGGCCTGCAAGAATCGGTCGAAGCGATATCGCGCCGGCTTCGTGACCCAACGAATAAACTTGTTCCACCTGACGACGATCGATGGCGACCGAGTAAAGAGTGGATTCCTTGGCAACGGCGAGCATGGCTCGGCGGTCGGTGTCAAACTCGGGAGCAGCGGCAATCTCCTGGGGAAACACGATCGAACCGATTAACTCCCATTGATCCCCCTTCCATTCCGTCATGACGACCAGATTGGCCGGCTGATTCGGGCCCGGAGAGCAGACCATCCAAAGCTGATTCCCGACCCACCGAACATCGGTCGCGGGGGCAGGCCGGGCCGACCCTAGTTCCAGTCTGGTTCGTTCCTTTCCGGTGATCATGTCGATCAGCACGACGGCGTTGTCGGTCGATCGATAGACGATCGCCAGGGAAGCGTCGTAGGGGACCTTGCTAGGAGGAAATGCCGATGGCTCTCCGACGACACTACGCCAAGGAATCTGACCCGTTCCCGAATCGATCCCGTAAAGTATGTCGCCGACCTGAGCCAGCACGATGGGGCCGCTGTTGGTCGAAGAACTCGCCCGGCGAACAACCGCGGCTCCTGGGGATGCATCGAGCGGCACGGTCCCCTTCTTGACAGGCGGAAGATTGGCATCAAACCGAACAAGTTCCCTCTCCATCGTCGCTGCTTGCTGCAATCGGTCGCGGACGCGCCGGTCGCCACGAAGATCAGGATATCGATGAATCAGCGTGCGGTATTGCTCATACGTCCGAGCAGGACTTCGGTCGGCCAAACTCTTGTCAAGCTCGGCAAGCGTCTTCTCAATGGTGTCTCCTTTCGTGACGGCCAGCCGAGCTTCTTCCTGCACCGCGCGGAAGCGATTGATTTCGTCCGTAGGCTGTTGGTCTGCCGGGATCGCGCGGGCAAGCAAAGCCATCGCTTTCTCGGAAAGGGCCAAAGGTTCCGGGTTGGCTCGATCGCGAGATTGCTCCGCAAGTTTCCGAGCGAGCGACAGAATCACGTCACCAATTTCCGTCGGATGCTCGGCAAACTCCTTGGTGTTGCCAGCTTCTTCCACCCACTGGTCGGCCGCGGCCAGTGCCGACTCCAGCGATGATCCTCCTGCCTCAACAAGGGGGAGAACTCGCGATTGGGCCCGCAGATAGATCGCTTGATCAACGCGTGGATCGTCGGGGAAACTCTCGATGAAACGATCGAATCCTTTGATCGTCTCGGGATACAACTTGTCGCGCATATCCTTCACGGCTTGCTGGAACTGCTGATTGGCCGCCCGCTCTCGGACGAGAAAATAGAGCCCCACGCTCAAGGCGGCGAGAACCAAAAGCCCTCCGAGGATCCCCAGAAAAGGCTTCGAGAGATACAAGGGTGCCGGCGGACGGGCGGGGTCGGCATCGGTAGGCGACTGAATCGCGCCGAGTTCTTCTTGATCGTAACGGATGCGAAACTCGATGTTGCCGACCGAGAACTCGGCATCAGGCTTCAGGCGAAGCTGTGACACAGGATTGACACCGGAAAAGACATTCTTAACACTGGGGGCGACCTCAAGTCGATACCGTCGATCTGCCCATCGGATGGTCGCGTGCTTGGCCTCCATTCCCTGTCCGCTAACGACGAAATCGCTGGCAGGGTCGGTGCCGATGACGAAAGATTTATTCGTCACCAGTTTTTTTGTCTCGACCGCGCGGTCGGGGAATCGGATTTCGAGTCGTGCCATGAAACGCCGCTGATGCCCGCTGGGTGGATGGTGATGGCAAGGGCGGTCGACGATGTCTTCCCTTGCTTGCCGGTCAAAAGCCGACGCTCGGCATTCTTGGCCGGTACAACTCTTGTAGGCTACCGGAACTTGACCGCGTTGGCACGCCTTTCCTCTCGCACCAGAGGATTGGCTCGTTTTCCTAACCTCTACGTTAACGTTTACGGTGCGGAAAGAGTGATCTCCTGCTGGAAAGATCCGAGGCGACCCTCGGTGCTGTGCGCGTCGATTCGAAGCAAAACCGCGGTCGGTCCCTCCGGTGCATCGAACGACACCTGCACTTCACCTTCCTTGTTGGTGGTGAGCTTGGGTTCCCACAGAAGAGTTGGGCGCGCCCCGCGAGAATCTTTATTGGTAGAACGAGCCGACGAGAATTGCCGAGCCCACTTTTTGTTTTGTTTGATCGCGGGCAGATCGTTGGGGACCGTTGCCGTTAACGCGTCCGCGTTGCCGGCCTCCATCATTTTGGCGCGGGCCGCCGGCCGAGGTGGAGCCAGCGGGGGAGTGACCGCTTCCATCGCCCGGTCCTTCGGCACCGTTTTCTGCGAACGTCGTGGTGACGAATCGCTCGAAGCGACCTGTTCCTTTGCAGCAAGTTCTTCTTGTCGCGGAGGAACATCGGGCTCGAGCCTGCTCGGCTCGGTAGGTGATGACGCTTGCTGCTTCGCTTCGGCGGTGGCGTACCGCGCCATGGGAAGATTGGGTTGAGAAGTCTCCGCGACCGGGGTATGGCTCGGCTTCATTTCGATCGCGGAATTCAACGCGGGGACCGGTGACAGCATCCCTCGGAGCACCACGCCGGCAATGGCAAGGAGGGTGACCATCACGAGCAGACGACCTCTCACCGACCAGCCGAGCCGACGAAGAATCCAACCGAACACAAAGGAGATCGCTGTCACAGCGCTGACGGTGATAAGTCCCCGCTGATGTCGAAGATGTTGATCCTCGATAAGTTGTTGCCGATCCTGGATGGTCGAGGAATCGTCGGCACTTTCACTAACCTGAAGGTCAGGCTCGTTCCATGAACTCGTCTCGTTCTCTTTGAGGCGGGTAAACGTTCGCCAGCCATGCGTTGCCAGGACTAAATCGAGCTCCCTTTCCGCATCCGGATTCTCGTCGAGCGATATGTCGCTGGTCTCAAAATCTTCGGGCGATCGGATCTCCGGCAGGATCAGAAAGTGCGCCTCCTGCGTTGGCGTGGAGTTTGATTCTCGATCCAGCCAGCGGGCATCCACCAGGCTTGCCCCCACGATCACGCCGGGAACGGGTTGTCGAAGATCGTCCGTGACGCGAACGAGCAGCCTGCTTTTCCCCGATGTTGAAGAAACATTGCCCGTTACTTGCAATCGGTGTCGAGGCCGACGATAGACAAGTCGCTCGGCCACAGGACGACGCGGTTCTTTCACACGATCGAACAGTGTCACTCGGATGACACCACTTGCGTGCGTGACGAGTGGCACGGCGACTTCTGTCGCATCATCGGCAATAACCAATCCGACGACGACGCCTCGGCAAGTCGCTACGACCAGTCGGCCCCGTTCGCGACTGGTGGCCGACAATTCGACTTTGATGGGCTCGTCGGCCCCGAGAATAGCGGTGATGGGCCGAAGAGATACTGTCTCCATCGATGCTTCGGGAAACGGTCGAAGGGGCAATAGGCCTGCCGGCTGATGGAGTTCGATCGAGTATCGTTTTCCCTTCTCCGAACGAATCGTCATCGATCCTCGTCCGTTTGGTCCTGCGGAGAATGTTGTCGCTGGTCTGCCTGTGTCGTCGATGATTCGTCCTTGCACCGCGACCGGGTTGTCATTGACATCCCTCGCTTGAAAGAAGACACGTTGATCAATGCCCGCGACCAGCGGTCCCGATTCCGGATGAAACGTCAGGTCGACTTCGTTCGACAAAATAGGGACCGGTCGGCGGATCGATTCTCTCTCTCCCTCGTACTCGGCAGATATCTCGAGGCTCAAGGGGACAGGCTTCGACAGGGGAGGGATGGTGAGTCGGATGGTCGCTTTGCCGTCAGCGTCCAGATTCGTGGTTGTCGTGGCCAGCGAGTCGTTCTCTTGCAGAAGATCCGCCATCATCGTCGCGTTGGGCCATGGCTTGCCGTCGGGCAGTGTGACATGAAGGTTGGCGTTGATGTCGTCGCCCCGTCGGTAACTTTGCCGGGGAAGGTCAAGCTTGATGCGAAGACGCGGATCGCGAAATCTTTCCACCTGGATCGATCGACGATCTCCCTGGGTCGGCTGCTCAGCGGGCGAAAGCGAAAGGGTGTATCGTCCCGGCACGGCCTCGGCAGGAATCGTCCATGATCCACGGGCGACGCCCTTCTCGCTGGTGAGGCTGGGTAACGCTTCGGGCGGAGCATCAGGCGCTTCGAGGCGACACTCCATCGCGATCGACTCGACAGAACGAAGATTCGTCCGATCAAGCGTCAGCGATCGAAAGAGAATCTCCTCGCCGGGCCGATAGACGGGGCGATCCGTCGTCAGTCGAGTAACCCAATCGCGAGGTTCTCGTCGAATGACGGCTTTCGCCAGTGTGGCGTTTCGAGTTCCACCCACCTTCAGGACGCCGCCGACGTCGCTGATCGAGATCATCGAATTGGCTCGGCCGAAGACGTTGGTGCGGAAGACATCATCCCACGGAGGCAACGTATTCTTCGACGTGGAGACGAACTGATAAGGGATCGGGACCGAGCGTGCAATTCCTTGTTGCCGATCGACGACGTCGAATGCCACGGGAGACTGGTCGCCTGGCGGATGGGTGGGCGTGACGAGTGTGATCCGGATATCGTTGTTTCGTAGTTGGCCGATCTGCATGCTGTAGCGGGCTTGTTCTCCCACCGCCATTGCCAAAAGAAGCGAGGCGGCCACGATGAAAGTCCAAAGAGTCCCTTGCCGAGCCTGCGGTGGTTTGCTCTGCGACACCGTGGGCAGGTCTATCTTTGAAGTTGCGAGCCGAGCCGCTTGCCGAAAATTCTGTCGTCGTTCTCGGACGACCTCGTGGAGACGAGCGAGCTCGGGATCGCGGGCAATCTGTTCGCGCAGTTCCCTTTCTTCGGCATCGTCTAAGAGGCCGAACTCAAGATATTCCAGCTTTGCAAGCCAATCGTGCGGATTCACGACGGTGGGGTTTCTCCTTCGTACGGGGTTAGCGATCGGCGAAGATTCGCAAGCGCGCTTCGCATCCTCGTTTTGACCGTCCCGACGGGAATTCCGATCTGGTGCGCGATCTCTTCAAAGGTCAGCTCGCCATTCTCGCGCAAAAGAAAGACTTCCTTTTCCGAAGGCGATAGCTGACCAATCGCCTGGCGAATCTGGTTCAGTTCCTCGTCCATGGCCATCTGTTCGGCAGGAGCGGTTCGGTTATCGACAAGCTCCGCTTCGATTGATTCACTCAAACCTTGACGTCGGCGACGGTAGGCCGATTGCCTCATGTCGCGAGCGGTGTTGATTGCCACTCGAAAGACCCACGCCTTGAGAGAGTCAACTTTGTCGAGCTCCGCTCGCTTTGCCCAGGATTTGAGAAATGCCTCTTGGTAGGCATCCCGAGCGTCATCGGCGCTTCCGAGCAGGTGATAAAGTGTCCCCAAGATCTCGTCCTGATGCTCGGTGAATAGATCGCGCAGCGTCCGACCGATCTCGCCGGTACCCGATTCCGGAGAGTTGGTGCCTGACCAGTTGCGAACGGACGGACGGCGGTCGATAGATCCGTTTTCTCCCTGCCTTTCCCCACGGGCATAGACGATGGGGGACCCTTTTCGGATGGGTCGGCCCGGCCATTTTCTGCGATATTTCGAAAAAAGGGGATGCTTGACTGCCCGACGCGTGGAAAAAACAGGGTTACCGACTCCAAAGCCAGTCTTCCTCGATTCAGCGAAGTCCCCGTTCAGCTTCTCTTGCCACGTTTTGCAGAGCGCGGCAGGCTTATCCCCTGTTAGGCACCGAGGGGCTGTTAGTCCCGGTATGTTCGTTCGTTGATCGAGAGCGGAATTCATCAAGAATCCGCCGACCTAGCAGAAACAGTATCGCGACGTTCACCAGGAGTCGATCCATGTACCTCGAAGAGCGAATCCGAAACATCGAGGAACGAATTTCCCAACTCGAGATCGGTCACGGGTCCGCCCGCCCTAGTGACGAGATCATCGAGCGCATTGATGGTCTCGAAGAGAAAGGGACCCGACTCTCCAAGCGGACGCAGTCGCTTGAATCTCGGTTGGAGGAACTCGGGCGCGGCGACTCGAACTCGGCTCTGAGCGAGCGAATCGATCAATGCGAAACGACTTGCCACGACCTTTTAACCACCGACGACAATCTCCGCGAACGGTGCGAATCGAGCGAACGCCGATTGGCCGCCCTTACCAAGCAACTCGATGGATTGCTCGAACAGCTTGCAGAGCTCGACGGGAAGCATAGCCGACCGGATTCGTCGGGTCTCGAATCCCGTTTGCGTCATCTCGAAGGTGAAATGCACGATCTGCGCGGGCTTCGTGAGCTTCGCGGCATGCGGACCGAGATACAAGAGCGGATGGTTGAATTCGAGAGAGCGATTGCGAAAAGCCGATCGCGCATCGACGAGATGGACGACGTTCTTGAAGGGATGAAGGGGCGTTCGACCAGCAGCTCTTTCGATATCTCTCCGTTTCAGTCGCGACTCGGCGCGATCGAGACCTCTTTCGATTCCGTTCGCCAGATGGGTGGCAAACTCGACACGCTGGCGATCGAAATGCGTCGTCGGCTCGACGAGGTGACAGGCCGAATCGATCGAACCGATGTGCAGGGGCGAGAGTTCGATCAGCGTCTAGCCATGATCGACCGCGAGGCGATCCCTGCGCGAGTTCGCACGATCGAGGAACGGGTCTCGGGTCAAGACACCTCGAGTCGAGCAGGCGGGCTTGGCTCACGAATGGATTTGATGGAGCGAGAATCAAACGATCTCAAACGCGAGGTCAGTTGGCTTCGCGATCGGCCGACGGGTGTCCGTTTTGATCAATGGGCCCGAGTGCTGGCCGGCGGCGGATTGGCGGCCAGCCTGCTTGCTCTTGCACTCTGGGTTTGGCCTCGATCGGTCGTCACGGCCGAGCGCTTTGTCTTGGTCGATCGGAATGAACGCGAACTCGGCGAGTGGGGCAGTAATGAACACGGGGCGTGTCTCGAACTTCAAGACCGAGGGGGACAGCGTCGATTATTCTTAGCCGCCACCGGGACCGGTTCCATGCTGAGCATGTCCGACGATACCGGTACCCAACGAACCCAAGTGACGGCCGAGCCTCGTAACGGAACGGGCATTCTCGTCCTGGATCCGGCAGGCCAACGGCGGATGTGGATGGGGCTGCAAGAGAATCAGCCGGCCCTGTTCATGCTCGATCCGGAGGGAGCCGTCCGCGGTTCAATGTCGATCGAATCGACCGGGCCCGAGATCGGCCTGTTCGAAAAGAATAGCGAACCCAGCGTTCGGCTTCTCACGGGCCAAACCGATAACGGCCTGCGCGTTTACGATCGAGGAGGACGTATGCGGGTCGGCGTCGGTATGTGTGTGGATGGCGCGACGGTGAATCTCTTTGATCCGAAAGAACAGCGACGCGTCGTTCTAAGTTCCAATCTGGGGAGCGCGGCACTGGCGTTTCTCGGCAAAGATGAGATTCAGCGAACCACGCTGGGGATGACAGAGAAGGACGAATCGATCCTGAATCTCCACGACAACGACGGCCGACAGCGGATTCTGCTCATCGCGTCGCAGGAGGACGCCAAAGTGGAAGTTCTCGACCGCGATACCAACGTGCTCGGTACCGTCGGTCGACAATAAGCCGACGAATTCTTCCCACCGAAAAAAATGGCGTGTGTTCCTTGAACACGGATCGTCAGTTGCCCAGCGGCGCGTTGCGGTCATAAAGGATCGGGTAATGATCCCCGGCAATGATCTCCCCTTCGGGAACAAGGGGAGTATGTTCGAGCAGCGGTCGAGTCCCGTCGGCCGACCGGGTTTCGGGGTGCATGAAGTTGAGGACGATCGCTCGGCGCGGGTGGTCGGCGCGGTTTCCATAAGAGCCATGAATCGTGTAGCAGTGGTGGAACGAACATTCCCCCGCCTTCAGGACCATCGGCGTCGGCTTGAATTCCTCCTGTTGGGAGGGTGTCAGAATTTCGCGTATCTGATCCATATCCTTCAGCAGCGATAGCTTGGGCAGCAATTCCCAGCGATGGCTTTTGGGAATGAAATGAACGCAGCCGCTCTCGAGTGTCGAATCATCCAGGCCGATCCAAACGGTGATATGTCGTGGCGGAATGGCGCGAGTCCAATAGGAGTAATCCTGGTGCCAAGCGACCACGCCCGGATGTCTCGGTGGCTTATAAAAAACCTGATCATGCCACATCCGAACCTGCGATGTGTCGAGAAGCTGACTCACCGGAACCATGATTTTCGGATGAAATAGAATGTCGTGAAAACCTTCATCTATCATCCACGCTCCCAGAAAGTGAAACACGGCCTGCTCGGGAGCATCCTTGTAAGCCTGATCGATCTCGTAGAGTTCATTCATTCGTTGGTTTTTGCCCGAACGCATCTCTTCCAAGGACGTTCGCAAGACATCGATCTGATGGTCGTCAAGGACTTTGGGCCCGCGGAGATAGCCGTTCTCTTGAAAGAAGGAAACCTGCTCAGGCGAAAGCTCGCACGCGAGTCGGTCCGCCTCGCTTCGCAGCGGGGCGAAAAGATTCCCCGCCATGTGATGCATTTGTTTGTAGTTGATAAGTGATGTCATCATCGTTCTCCGGAGATCACGCAGGCTTTGCCTTGTCATTCGATCAGGGATGGAACGTACCCGAAGCCTCTTAATCGCCTCCCTGAATTCTATCCTACTGATGTTGGCGCAAGAGCAATCGCGGACATTTCGATCAACAACGCTGATCGAGAGAACTTTCAAGCGAGTCCTATAAGAGCACAAACCTCAAGGGTTTGAAGTCCCCTGCGTCGAACGTCTGATGAGACGGACTTGTCTGATGAAGGAGAGAACGACGCATCCCCCCACGATGGCCGCACAGACTCCGATCAGCCAGTCGCCGAGACTAACGTACCACGTCTCGCGAGTGTCGAGTGGCACATCGACGAGGAGCAATCCATCGATCCCTTGTTTCTTTCCCTCTCTCTCGAAGGTATGAGTGACCTGGCCGAGACTGTTGACGAGATTCGTGAGGCCCGTGTTCGAACTCCGGACCATCGGTCGGCGAGATTCGACGGTTCGAAAAACCGCCGCGGACAAGTGATACCATGCTTCCACCGAATTGTTGAACCAGCCGTCGTTCGATTGATTGATGAGGACCTCCACCGGCTTTTCAGGCGTCGCTTGTCGAAGATACTGACGAGTCAAATCAGGGATCGTATCCTCGAAACAAATCAACGGGGCAAGGTTCAGTTTTCCTGCATGGAGAGAAATCAACCGATCCCCCGCGTCGCTGTCGTAGTTGAAATCAGCGGGGTAGGGGACCAGAAATCGAATGAAGGGAATGTAGCCCCCCAATGGGATGTATTCGCCAAAGGGCACCAAGTGGAACTTATCATACCTTCCGACGCGACCCTCTTCCGGCGTGATGAGAACCGATGAGTTGGTCAGTCTCGCTCCTGTCAAGCGAATCGACCAGAACGCCGACCCCATTAAAATGGGCTTGGCCAGATGCTTGGCCATCGCCTGCATCCGTTTATCTTCATCTTGAATATAGTCGCGAATGGTCTTACCCATTTCATGGGTGGGCTTCTCACGCAAGGGCTGGCCCGCGGCAGTGACTCGCTCTTGATACTTGCGCGCCGCTTCTAAATCGGTCAGGCCTGGTTCCAACTCGCCGTACCAGTAGGGGTAAGACGTCTCGGGAAAGACGATGGCATCGGCCCGGATATTTTCCGCTTGTCGACCAATGTTCCAGACGGATCGAAAGTATTCGTCCGATCGATCGACGTCGTTGCGAACATCTTGTGGAACATTGGTCTGGACAATCGCGAGCCGAATGCCCGGCTGTAGAGGAACGTTGCTCGTTTGGTAGTATCCGTAAACGAGAGTTCCCGCGACCATCAATCCGGTCATGATCACGCGCCAAGATATCGCGGGGTTCAGTCGAACACGGGACGGAGCGGAGAGAAAAATGGGCAAAGTCAAAAGCTCGACGCCGAGAGCATTTCCCATCGCGAGGACAAAGCTCACCCCGTAGACACCAGCAGTGTCGGCAATCTGTATCAGGGAGGTCCATGTGTAAACGCTATGGCTGATCATCAACCATCCGAAGCCGGACAGAGCGTGCATCCTGATGTATTCGAGCAGAACCCAGACGAGCGGGATCGCGAAGAGTTGCGGGATCCGCCATCGGCGATGACAGATTCTGGCAAGCAGAATAAAGAGGGGGAAATAGCAGGCCAAGTAGGCCGAGAGCAGCAGCCAGCCGACCCATACCCATGGGGCACAGTAAGAGACCCAGTACGTCCCCAAGGCAAAGAAAAGAAACCCGCCGACCCAGGCGCCGGTATAGACCCAACCGCGCGGGCCGGGCAAACGTATCAAAAGAGAAAGAGGTATCAGCGCGACCCAGGCAAGCGTCGGCGCGAAGAAACTTGCCCAGAGCAAAAAACCCGAAATCATGGGAAGGATGACCAGCACCGCCGGAGTGGCCCGGATCGTGGCAGAGTCTTCCGCGGGGGAGGCGGGGAAAGAATTCGTCATCGTTGATCCTTCGCTGCCTCAGCGCCCGTGATTTCGGGTTCACGTTATCTGCCCCAAGCATTCGGACTGGCTTGATATCATAGAAGGAGCGAAAAAGAGAGGCAGGCCGTGACCCGGCCGACAACGGCAACGCGAGAAAAGCATCACGGTTGTCCAAAGATTCCAATCTGAAACAGGAAAACGAGTCGAGGGGGATCGCTCTTGAAGGCGCTTGTTTACGACGGACCTCATCAACTTCGATTGACCGATCTGCCCGAGCCCGTGCCCTCGGCCGGCGAGGTGAAGCTGCGCGTCAAAGCCTGCGGCATCTGTGGCAGTGATGTTCATGGCTACACCGGCGAAAGTGGGCGACGGACGCCAGGCCAAGTCATGGGGCATGAATTTGCCGGCGAGATCCGTGAGCTCGGAGCAGGGGTTTCAGATTGGCATGTGGGGGATCGCGTCGCGGTCTACAATATCGTCCCTGGTTCCGATGCTCATCTCTTTGCGCCGGAGATGATCCAATGCAGTCCCGGCAAGAAAGTTCTCGGCGTCAACACCGGCAAGGTAGGCGCGTTTGCGGAATACATCTGCGTTCCCTCCGCCAATCTCGCTCGACTGAATTCTGATGTCTCGTACGCCACGGCTCTTTTGAATGAGCCGTTGGCGGTCTCGTATCACGCGCTTCGGCATGTCCCTGCGGATGCGAAGACCCTCGTGATTGTCGGAGGTGGGACGATCGGCCAGTGTTTGGCTCGAGTGGCGCGGGTGATGCAAAACTGGGATGTTTATCTGCTTGAGCCTCTCTCCGACAAACGAGAGCTGGCTGCCTCCACCGGGGCGAAGGTTCTTCCATCCGATTTGAATGAATTGGCCAAATATCTGCCTCACGGCGCGGATGCGTCGATTGAAGCGGTCGGGGTCGAATCGACGCTGATCACGTCGCTGCGCGCGATCAAGCCCGGGGGAACGCTGGTGGTTCTGGGCAATCTCGCCAAGCAAGTCACCCTTCCTTACCAAGAGATCAGCAGCTACGAAAAGAAGCTCGTCGGTTCCTACGGCTTCAGTCCCAGCGACTTCCGCACCATCATCGGCTGGATCAACGATGGAAGGTTCGATCTATCGCCGCTTCTCTCGGGGAGTTGCGATCTGGCCCAGACGCCTACGGTCTTCGAAGAATTAGCGACCGGTAAAAGGCAAGCCGTCAAAATTGTGGTGGAGCCATGACCACATCCCAGGGTCGATGGAAAATGATGATCGGGATTTTACTCATCACGGCATGCGCGATTGGTGCCGAGACGTCGGCGAAGATCAAGATTCAGTTCAAGGACGAGCCTTGGCCCAAAGTTCTTGAATGGATCGCCAAACTCAACGACGCTACGGTTCTCATTGATGTCCCCCCCGCGGGAAAGTTCACCTATTCCGATCCGAAAGAATACACCCCGGCCGAGGCGCTCGATTTAATTCATGGTGCTCTGCTGGATCGTGGGATCACGTTGGTTCGGACGGGTGGGCTGCTGCGTACCACCATGCTGGGCGATGACATGCCTTGGGAACTCGTTCCGTTTGTCCCAGCAGAGTTTCTTGATCGGACAGCGCCGCATGAAATTGTCATGACAACGCTGCCGCTCCACTCGCTTACCGGCGACAAAGTGGCGACAGAGATAGAGATGTTCCGGACGCCGCGAGGGCGAATTCTCGGGAACAAGATCGCCAATCGGGTGATCGTCTTTGACCGGGCGGGGGTATGTTTGCAGATACGCGATCTGCTCGCTTTGATTGATCCACCGCTCGATAGCACCGCCCCCAGGCTGCGGATTTATCGGCTGCGGCACGCGCGGGCGAAGGAAGTCGAGCCGATCGTTCGCGAATTGTTGGGTATGCGTGGACAGAATCCCGGCCCCTCGCCCGAGGGTTTGGCCGGCATGCTCCCACCAGAAATGAATCCTGAGAACTTCACCAATGTTCTTTTCGATCGACAGTTTCTGTCGAGCTTCACGCCGGGGTACAAACTCAAAGGGGTCGGCACCGAGAAGCCGAAGGAGAAGCTCAAGACGACGCTCACGATGGATCAAGTGAGCAATTCGATTTTTGTGGTGGCCGAGGCGGATACGCTTTCGAAAGTTGATGAAGTGGTGATGGCGGTCGATCGGCCTAGCGATACCGACGGCCCGGCCGCAATTCAGATTCGCTCGTTCATGATTAAAAAAGGGAATGCCGACAGAGTCGCCCAGCAACTCTACTCGGTATTGAGTGAATCGCGATCGCTGCAACTGAAAGGGATCGATCGCGTTTTGGTAGCTCGTGGCACGAAGGCAGACATTTCTGAGGTCGAAAAGCTCCTCGCGACGATTACCCAGACCGATGAAGAGATGACTGGCTTTCGATTAAGCCAACGTCGTGCGGTCGACCTGGTTCCACAGATCGAAAGACTGTTCCAAATGGAAGGGACTTCGCCCCCACGGGTTGTTTCCGATCCGGTCGAGAACACGCTCCTTGTCCGAGGAAGTCGGCAACAAGTCGATCAAGTTCGACAAATGCTGGTGGACTTGGGCGAGCTGACGCCTGGCTCGGCGGCCCAGCCTTCTTTAAGGGTGGGCAAGTCGGCGAGCTCGACTCGTCGAAATGAGATCCGCGCCACGGGCCGGGGAGGATCGCGTCCTCCCAGTCGAAATGAGCTTCGCGCGCCGACGCAAAAGAATCCCAATCGTTAGCATTTAAACGCTTCGGCGAAACCTTGCCGGGTACATCGGAGTTGAATGGGAGGGGGGAATTCTGTGCGGACGCCGTTCGTCGGGTGGTTCATACACGCCATCCGACCCGGAGCGAACGATATCTGTTCTAGACCTGGAAGACCTCGGAAGATGGACCCTCAAGCAGAGATCAACTTTTGAACGAGTTCACGTACATTGCGAGACGCCGAAGTGGGGACCAAGTGCGGGGGACGATTCAAGCCGCCAGCTTGGACGACGCCGCTCGCTTGATCCGCGAACAGGCTCTCTTCCCAGTGAAGATCGAGTCCGCCAAGTCGCTGCTTTCGTTTTCATTTTCGAGCAAGAAGGTTCGCACGCGCGTCCTGGCGAAGTTTTATTCGCAGATGGCCGACCTCTTACGGGCAGGTGTTCCGCTCATGAGAGCCCTTGAGATTCTGCAGCGACAATCGACCAGCCCGGTTTTGGGAGAGATCCTGGTCGACATTCGCAAGCAAGTGGCCGACGGCCAAACTCTGGCCGATGCCATGGCTCGGCACGAGCGAATCTTCGGCGAGTTGGCGATCAGCATGATTCGCGCGGGCCAAGAAGGTGGTTTTGTTGAAGATGTCTTCAAGCGGACGGCCGAGTTCACGAATCGTCAGGAGGATCTCAAAAGTGAAATCACCGGTGCCATGGCCTATCCGATCCTGCTTTTGATCATCGGTCTTTCGGTGGTGAGTGTCTTGCTGATCTACTTCGTTCCGAAATTCGGACAGATCTTTGATCGACTTCGCGAGCGAGGCGAACTCCCCGCGTTTACCGAAGCGCTCTTAGCGACCAGCATGACGCTACAGCAATATGGCTTGTGGGTCTTGGCTGCCTTCGTCGGGTTATTCTTTGTCGTACGGGCACAGCTTCAGACTCCGCGTGGCCGACGCTATCTCGATACTTTCAAACTCCGCGCTCCGATTCTTGGAACCGTCTTTCGCGATCTGGCCATCACTCGCTTCAATCGTGTTTTGGGGACGCTTCGTCGCAATGGCATCCCGATTTTGACAGCCCTTCGAATCGCCAAGGATTCCACGGGCAATGTCCTCATGAGGGAAGCGATCGACCGGGCGGCTGAGAACGTCAAAGCAGGTGATAAGTTGGCAACGCCGTTAAGGGCGTCGGGCGTTTTCCCAAGCGAAATTGTGGAAATGATCGAAGTGGCCGAGGAAAGCAACACGCTCGAAGATGTTCTCATCGAATCGGCCGACAGCCTGGAAACTCAGACGACCCGGCAACTTCAATTGGCGGTCCGATTTCTCGAACCGCTGATGTTATTGGCCATGGCGAGTATAACACTCGTGGTCGTCGTCGCGCTGTTGTTGCCGATCTTCCGAATGAGTAGTGCGCTATAACCAGAAACAAAGGATTGATGACCCAGACGATCAAAGGAAAATCGGTCGACGGGAAATCCCCTGTCGGCCTTGAAACCATGCGGGGCTCGCCCCATCAGGAGGAATGAACGTGATTGCCAGAAAGAAACATCGACGCACGCGAGCAGGGTTCACTCTGCTCGAGGTTCTTTTGGTCGTGGCGATTCTAGTCGCGTTAGCCGCTTTCGCGGTCCCTAGCCTTCTTTCAACGCAAGAAGGAAGCCAACGCGACATTGCCAGGCTGACTGTCAACAACTTGAGTTCCGAGATGACTCGATACAAGATCGATACCGGAGTCTTTCCGACGACCGAACAGGGCCTTGCCGCTCTGAAGGATCCCCCTTCGCCACCTCCCGCCAATTGGCGAGGGCCCTACGACAAGAATCCCGGCCAACTCGATCCATGGGGGAGTCCGTACAGTTATCAGTTTCCTGGCACCCGCAACCAGAAGGAGCCGGACATCTGGTCCAGTGGGCCAGATCGGCAGAGCGGCACTCAAGACGATATCGGCAACTGGCCCGACGTACCGGCTCGGTAGCCTTCGAGAATCCGTAACCTCAAGGCCCGGGGCCAGCAGGCTCGTTCGATCGACGAGGAAATGAAGACCATGCGTCGACAACATCGCGATCGATCGGCAGCCAAGGCATTTACACTTCTCGAGATGTTGCTGGTGGTTGCCGTGCTGGTGGGGGTGGCGGCAGTCGGTTATTCGTCGTTTCTGGGCTTCAACGATTCACAGAGAATGGTCCGCGTAGGAGATGATCTGCGCGGATTGATCACCGGGCTTCGGGTCCAAGCGATGGAAGATCAGCGGGCCTATCTGCTCGCCTATCGACCGGAAACCGGCGATTACGTCATTCGGACCAACGTTCCCGACGCCATTGATCGCGAGACGCGTGAACCGATCATCGGGCCGATTCGGTCGGATGGACCCTACCTTGTCGGTGCTCATCGGCTCGAAGACGATATGCGGTTCTTGAGATTGGATCTCCCGATCGATCCAACGTCGGCATCGAGTCAGACCGACTTGGTGCAGAACGGATTCATCGCCGTCAGCTTCGGACCCGATGGGACGGCCGACGATTTCTCGATCGGTATCGTCGATCGGGATGGCTTCGCGGTGATTGCCCAGGTGGCAGGCCGAACGGGACGAGTCACCTTGCAAGGCCCCATGGCGCTTTCATCGGGACAGTCGGGACAGACGCCGGGAGGAATTCCGCGATGAAGCCGACCACCACTCCGCCATCGGCGTTTACGCTGTTGGAAGTCATCCTGGCTCTCGCGATTTTCGTCGGGTCCATCGCTGTTCTTTCGCGTTTGTTGATTGTGGGAGGAGAGTTTTCTGAAACGGCGGAGTTCGAAGCGCAGGCTTGGCTTCTCGCGGAGTCTCGCTGGGCGGAGATCGAATCGGGCATCCGCACTCTTTCGCAGCCCGGTCCTTTTCCAATCGACGAAGCGCCCGGCTGGGAGTGGGGTTTCGAAGCGACCGCCGGTTCGCTCCCCTCGCTCTACACGGTCAAACTATTCGTTCGCAAGGCGGGTCAGCTTCCTGGCGATGCGGCATCGATCGAGTTGACTCGGCTCTACTTTGACGATTCGTCGGCGCGGTCGGCATCGTCCGGGGCGGGCGGATCATGAACCGACGTGCGATGACATTGCTGGAGGTGTTGCTGGCGGTCTCCATCTCGCTGGTTCTGGCGCTGGGAATCTATCAATCCATTGTCATGCACTTCGCTCAGGCCGAGAGTGGCCGACAAAAAGCAGCGAGAAGTCAGATCGTTCGGGGCGTCTTGGGCCAGATGCAGCGAGACATGCGCAACCTCTTCACGGGCTGGCAACCGGTCTCGAAGGATGCCGCCAACGCCGGCGACGCGAGTGACGACCCCAACAACGATAGCGATGACGAGGATAGTCCCGAACAGAAACAGGCCGATCGATCGAGCGATTCTTCGAGTGCAAGTTCGTCTACCAGTTCATCGAGCTCATCGTCGTCGAATTCGTCTTCGTCGGTAACGTCGGCCACATCCCCCTATGAAGTCCCTGCGGGAGGAGTGCTTGGCTTGCCTGATGCGGTGACGTTGATCACTCGGCGTACGCCGGCCGGTCTCGATTTTCGCCCAACGGCGCTGGCCGATGGAAGCCAGCCGCCGATCAGCGACTTGAGGCTCGTTCGATACTGGTATGGTTCGCCCGGTGTCGAGACGCAAGACAATCGCATCGGCCTGGTTCGACAAGAGATCAACTACATCCCCGATGTGACTGCAGGCGACAATCCCGCCACGGGTGCTCGAACCGAGATATTGGCCCACGAAATTCGCGGGATTCAGATTCGGTACTTCGACGGAACTGGCTGGCTTACGGAATGGGCACAGAGCAGCGAGCGACCGCCGCAGGCGATCGAAGTGACGGTCGCCCTCCCGCGCGATCTATCCATCGCGGCCAACAACTCGCCCTCCAGTGCATCGGCCCCGTTGAATCTACCCGCCCCGACCGGCAGTCCGGCCGTTCCTCTGACGGAAGGAGATCTCGAATACCTCCGCATCGTGGTCTCCGCTCAAGACCTCCCGCCGCCGGAGGATTCCAACAGTTCCGGTTCCGCGTCGAGTTCTTCGAGCAGTTCAACTTCCAGCGGGTCCAATAGCACAAGCATTCCCTCGGCCGGTCCTTCGCCGCCAGGCGCGGGTCCCTCTTCGTCGAGAGGATCCCGATGAAAGGATTTGCACGCCGTCGAGGCTCGATTCTGTTGTTGGTCTTGATCATCATTCCCGTTCTCAGTCTCGGAGCGTACAGCTTCACGCATTGGATGCGCTCAGAAGCGCGCGGCGCGATGACACACTTACAGACGACTCAGTCACTTTGGCTGGCGCATTCGGGTGTCGAACAAGCGCAGGCTCTCTTAAGCGATGCCAACACCATTGAACCTGGCGCGGTCGATCTCGAAGACAATCCGAGTTTGTTCTCTCGTATCTTGGTCGCTCCCGAATTTCGTTCGATGCAGGGAATGTTCTCGTTGATCGGTCCACCCCGAGAAGTCGATTCATCCAACATTCGGTATGGATTGACCAATGAGTCTGCGAAGATCCCGCTTCATCGCAAAAGCCTGCTGTTTAGCGGCAAGGAAGATGACCAAAGGCTTCGCCTTTCGGGTTTGCCGAACATGACGCCGGAACTCGCCGACGCTATCCTCGATTGGATCGACAAGGACGATACGCCGCGAGTCAGTGGCGCGGAAGCGGACTATTATCTCTCGCTGGCGAATCCGTACTCCCCGAGAAATGCCGCCCCGCGAACCCTCGGCGAGTTGCTGCTGGTGCGCGGCGTTACTCCTTGGCTTCTCTTTGGTGAGGATGCCAACCTTGACGGTGTGATGAATCCCAACGAGAACGATGGCGAGCGGACTTGGCCTCCTGATAATCAAGATGGCAAACTCGATACCGGTTGGTTTCCCTATCTCACGATCTACAGCGCCGCGAGTAACCTCAATCCCGACGGATCGCAAAAGATCGATCTGAACGGCGACTTGAATTCGAACAAGGAGAAGCTCGTCGAAAAGTTCGGCCAAGAGTGGTTCGAGTTCGTCACCAAGTACAAGGAAAACAAAAAGGGAAAGAAGATTCGCGCGGTGTCAGAGTTAATCGACGCGAAGGTCGAAGTCCCTAACGACGAGAATTCTCCCAACGGTCCTCCGGGCACTCCTGGCAATCGACCCGGCGGGAAGAAGACCATCGAGAGCCCGTGGAAATCGGCCGGCACGTCGCAGTACCTCGATGACGCATTGGCGAACCTGGCGGTCAGCACGCCCGGCAGTCGTCCCGAGCGAGTCAGGGGGCTCATCGATGTGACGCGTGCGCCATTTGCGGTCTTGCGGACACTTCCCTCGCTCACGGAGCAGAACGCCGAAGCCATCGCCGGCGCCGCCAGAGGACGCGCCCTGGGTGACAAGAGCCCCGCCTGGCTGCTGACCGATGGTCTGATTACCCTCAGTCAGTTTCGCCAGATCGAAACCCTCGTCACGTCGCAATCGCGCGTCTACCGTGTCGAATCGGTCGGTTTTTTTTCGCAGCCGGGACCTGTCGCAAGGGTCGAAGCGGTGATCGATGCGACCCAGTCCCCCGCACGTGTCCTCTATCGCCGAGAACTTTTGAGCGTTGGGAACGCTTATCCGTACGAAATGTTAGCCGGAGGAACGACGTCGGCCCTACCCTCCAGTGCCGTCGCTCCGTAGATATTTCATTTGTAAAGAGGATTGGTCATGATCATCGTCGAACTGGCCGGCAGTCGAATCCGCGTTGCCGACGTTCGCGATCGTGGGAGCAGCGCCAAAGCCTCGGCCCAATGGTCCTCGGCCGTGCCTCAGGAATGGTCGACAGAGAATGAAGAGCTACTGACGCCATGGTTAAAAGCGGGGCTGAAGGAAGCGGGGATCGGCAAGGGGGATGCGGTTGTCCTCTTGGGGCGGGGAGTCGTCACGTTTAAAAGTGTCCGCGTCCCCGTGGTGCCGGAAGCCGAGCTTCCGACGGTTGTTCACTTCGCTCTCGATGCGGACGGGCCGACCGGTGCCGAGATGGTGATTGATTTTCAGGCTGGTCCGATCGTACCCATCAACGCGACGGAATCCGAGTTGGATGTGTTGACAGCCTCGATCCCGACGTCACGCCTCGAGGTCGTTCGCACGGTTCTCTCCAAAGCAGGGCTGACCATCAAGCGAGTGACCGTTCGGCCGATCGCCACTCGTTTGTCCATCGGGCCACTGGCCAGCGACCGTCCGACCGAAGGGCTTGTTTATCTTTCCGACGATGGCGTCGAGATCGCTCTTTGGACCGGCTCGAAGCTTCGGCTTTGTCGTTGGGTCTCGCTCGGCCCCATCCCTCGTTCGGCAGATCGATTGGCCAACGAAGTTCGTCGAACGCTGGCGTCGTTTCATGCCGAATCAAAGGATGATCACGTCACCAAACTCATTCTGTTTGGGGACGAAGCGACAGAACTTTCGCATCCCATCGAAGAGCGCCTCTCGGTGCCGACGGAGGTTGCCTCGACTGTTCACGCAGAGGGGACCTCTTTTAGTCTGATCGGCGGGGCGGATCTCCCTTCTCCTTGTCCCATCGATTTTTTGAAACCGAAGCGGACGGCGCCGGTATCGGATCAGCGTCGGGTGCGGTTGCTGGTTGGGGGATTGTTGGCCGTTGTCTGTGCCGCCGCGGGTTACATCTGGTTCAGCAAAGAGACCGCTCGCCGAGATTCGCAAATTCAATCGCTGCAGGCTCAGCTTGCTCAAGTGACTCAAGAGATCAAAACGTTGCAGCCGACGTCGGATCGCCACAAAGTGATCAAGGATTGGATCGATTCAGGAGATCCGGTGCTGGATGAGTTGCAGGAGGTCGCGGCACAGTTGCCGGATACTTCGGATCTTTTTTTGACGGGTCTTGAGTACAACGCCGGTCAAAACAAACAGCCCGGAACGATCAAACTGGATGGGCTTTCGCGCGATCAAAGCATCGTCACTCGCGCTCAGACAATGATCGCGGGCAAGACGGAAGGCCGCTACGACATTATCCCGCGCGGGATCGATCCGGGTGCGGATGTCGGCCCGTTCGTTTGGCGGTTCGGACTGGACCTTGGTTTCGATCCCATGTCGATTGCGAAGTATGCCGAGCGCGCCGCCGACCGAGCGAAGACGCTGGAAGCCCTTCGTCCGCCACCGAACATGGTTCGCCAAGAGATCTCGCTGGCTCGAACCAACGCGACTTCCGCTGGCTCGCCTAGCAAGGCAGAGAAAAAAGAGGCGCGACAAGCAGCAAAGGCCGAGGGAGCAAGTACCGGTAGCGAACTCCGGAAGCGAAAGATCGACGAGCTCAAAAAACTTCCTCCCGAAGAGCGTGAAGCTGCGTTGGCGAAGGAACCCAAGTTCCTTCAAAAGCAACTTCGCCAGGATCTCAAGAAGGAGGGGCTGTGAACCAGCGAGAAAGGATTCTGGCCATCGGTCTGGGGACGGTTGTGGGGGGCTGGTTCCTCTTTTCCTTCATCCAACGGAGGATGATCGAGCCGCTCCGCGCTCGCGACGGACAGATCATCGCTCTCTTGTCTCAGATTCAGAACAAAGAGAACGAACTTAAGGATGCTCAGAAAGGGGCGTTAGAACTTTCCGGCTGGCGAAAAACCTCGCTACCGGCCGACGAGAGCGTTGCCCAAACGCTCTATCTCGATTTCATTCGCAAGCTCCTCAGTGAATCGGGCATCGATCGACCGACTCTTCGCCCCGGACGATCGGTCGAGCGGGCCAACGTCTTCTCGCGACTCCCCGTCACGGTCGATGCGCGGACCGATTTAGCCAAGCTCACCTCCTTCTTGAAGAGCTTCGAGAATGCTCCGCTGCTGCATCAAATCCGTCGGCTCCGCATTCAACCGGTCCTCAAAGAGAACAAGATCGAAGCCTATGACCTATCGTTGTCGCTCGAAGCGGTGGCGATGCCGGACTCTTTCATCAAGGATGCCCTCCCCACGGTTGAGTCGGTCGGCGACGCGGCTGTCCGCGGTCCGGATCGCCAAGAGCACGAGTTCAAGGTCTTTGCCGAGAAGAATCCGTTTCAACCGACCGCGGTCACTAGTGCCTCGACACAAAACAAAAAGGATGACAAGGCGGCCGCCAGCAACGACGAACGAGATGCCTACTACTTACGGGCGATTCTCTTCGTCGAAGGAGAGGGAGTTGTCTGGTTCGTTAAACAAGGCGAGGAAACGAAGAAGGTCATTCGGCAAGGAGAAGTGCTCGACGTTGGTGGTTTT
Organism: bacterium; assembly: GCA_019753235.1. GTDB lineage: Bacteria > Planctomycetota > Planctomycetia > Kolteriales > Kolteriaceae > JAIELF01. Next base: position 127,575 of record JAIELF010000003.1, on the reverse strand, counting down.
CGTGGTCAAGCGATCAGCATCGACCCAGACAGCGTGCGACTACAAGTTGACGACGGGATCGGCTCGGTGGGACTGGGTAAGAATCTGGCAAGCTGGAAAAAGAAAGAGACTATTAGGAAAGAGGATTCTGCGTCGAGCAGCGAGAATGAAAAGACAAGCGAGTCTGGGCCAGCCGTCGTGACGCCAACGCCAAGCGAACCGGCCGAAAGTGCGGCACCAGCAGCGCAGAAAGACCCCGTTCCGGTCGATCCGCTGGCAAACTCCACGGAATCTCCCAAGCCCCCGTCGTGACGGATCGCTCGGTTCGCTTGAGAGAATCCGGTAGCTTTGGCGAGCTTTGACAAGCAGAGATTCCGGTTGGAGCGATTGACGGGATTGTGCCGATACTCAAGACAAGGGGCGATTCTATTGCTGATTCGCCCTAGCTGCGCCAGGTTCCAGAATCGGAACGGGGCGTCACAAGCGTTGTTCGACAGGGGAGCGAAGTCATGATCAATCGGGCAGCCAAGCGAATGGTCCCCTGGTGGGCCGTTGCCGTCGTGGCGATTCCCGGGATCGTCTCCGTCATGGTTTGGCGCCCGCTTCACGCGGATGACGAACCGGCTCCGAATGGTGCTGCCCCTGTTCCGCTGGCCGCCTCCACGGAAGGGGCTCCCGCGAAGGATATCGTCTTCAGTTTTAGCGATGCTCCTTGGGAAGAGGTTGCCCGTTGGTTGGCCGACATTGGCAAAAAGTCGCTGCTCGTCGAAAGCAAGCCGGCCGGCACATTCAACTATTTCGATAAGCGCAAATACACCTTTCAAGAGGCGATCGACGTCATCAATAGCGTGCTTATGGGGAAGGGGCACGTTCTTTTGTCACGCGATAACTTTCTGGTGCTCGCCGATTTGAAAGAGGGGATTCCACCCCATTTGATTCAACGTATCGACGTGGCCGACCTTCCGAAAAAGGGGCGAACCGAACTCGTCAAAGTTCTTCTGACGCTCAAAGGCCTCGTTGCGGATGAAGCGAAGAAAGAGTTCGAATCGATCAGCAGCCCCTACGGCAAGATTCTCTCTCTGCCGAGCACGAATCAGCTTCTCATCGTCGACACGGCACAGAATGTCAGGCAGATCGTGGGCTTGATCGAAGCCCTCGAAGGGGATCAAGGCAAAGCGGACCTTCGGGCGTTTCCACTCAAGCATGTCAGCGCTCGTGATATCGAGCGAGTGATTCGCGACCTTCTGGGACTCCCTTCGCGCGATCAGGAGAAATCTCCGCCCGCGATGGCGATGCCCGCGTCTCCTGGCGGCGGTCGAGGTGATGACGGGGGACGAGGCGGCCGCATGCAGGCGATGATTGCGCAGTTCATGCAGGGACAAGCGGGCGCGGGTGGCCCTCCACAGCCAGCAGGCCCAGGAGCGCCGCCGCGAAATCCCAATGGTCCATTTGTCTCCGTGGACGAGCGAACCAACACATTGTTTGTTGCCGCCACGCCGGACAAACTGGCCTTGGTGGCGCAAGTCGTGCAACGGCTTGATGTCGAACAGGAAAAGGGCCTCGTCGAAGATCAAACGCCGAGGATCGAAGTCTATCCCGTCAGCGCGGGCGACGCCGACGGCTTATCGCAGGTGTTGCAAAAAGTGTTCGATGCCTCTGCCGATCTGAAAGTGACAGCGCATCCCGATGGCCGAGCGCTCATCATCTATGCCACGCCGCGCGATCACGAACGACTGGCAGGCGTTCTGTCGCAGATCAAGTCGGAAGGGCTTCGGGTCGAAGTCATTCCTCTGCGCACGCTTGATGCCACCAACACGGCCGAGCTGATTCAGGCCCTCCTCGGGCAGAAGAAGAATGAATCGGGCGGGCGATTCCGCTTCTCCTTTTTTGACGAAGGCGATTCTTCCAAACCGACAGGCGGTCCTTCCGTCGAGCCGGATGCCGAGCGCAATCGATTGGTCGTTCGTGGGACCGAATCGCAGATTCGCGAAGTGCGAGGCCTTCTCATCAAGCTAGGCGAAGCAGGCTTGGCCACCGATAACGATGGTTCCGCCGGGCCCGGACGCTACCGAGTGATCCCGCTCGCGGGTCAGGATCCGAAGATCCTGGCGGACTCGGTCGAACGCCTTTGGCGGCGGATTGATCCCACCAAGCCGATTCGCGTGGAAGTTCTCGGCCAGCCCAAACAAGCCCCGCCCGAGAAAGAGAACTCGATCGACATACAGACCCTCCCAGAGACCAACCCAGCGCCGAAGGATTCCGGGCGTCGGGAGCGAATCGATTCGCACCTATTGCCCGTTGCTTTTGACGAAGATCCCCCCGCACCAGCAGAGGATGATGCTCCCAAGGAGGATCCACCCGCGGAAGAAGAGAAGAAGGACGGGGTCACGATCGTGGTGGGGCCCGACAACATCACGGTCTTTTCGGACGACTTAAAAGCACTCGACATGGTCGAGAATCTTCTCAACACCGTGGTTCGCGGCGAGCAATCCTCGCAGTTCGCTTACTATTACTTGAAGGTGGCCGACGCTCAAGAGACCGCCCTCTTGATTGACAATGCTCTCTATGGCGAGCCCCGTCGGCAGTCGTTCTTCTTTGTCGATGAGGAGAAGCCTAACAAGGCGCGGATCTTGCCTGATACGCGAGCCAATGCCCTCCTCATTGTTGGGCCGCCCGCCGAGCAGCGGAAAGTCGAACAGCTTTTGGAGGTGATCGACGCGGAGGAACGACCCGAGAATGCCGCCACACCTCGGCCCTTCATCATCCCAGTGAAGTATGCCGATGCTTCAGAGATTGCGGAGACGGTTCGGCAAGTCTTTGCGATCCAACTCTTCGATTCTCGCAATCGCCAGCAGCCGCAGGTCAACATTCCTTCGTTGGGATTCGGCGGCTTTGGTTTTGGTGGATCTTCGTCGAATCGACAGAACCAAAATCGACAGAATCCTCAAGGAAGATTGACCGTTAGCGTCGACCGTGAAACGAACAGCGTGGTGGTTTCTGCCTCGCAAGAGATCTTTCGCGAAGTCGAGAAGCTAGTCAAGACGTTGGATGCATCGGCAGGTCAATCGGGCCGATCAGCTCGCGTGGTGACACTTCGCAACGCGTCGCCTGATTCCGTGGAAAAGGCTCTCGGCAACCTACTGGGTGTCCGAACGACGGCCGACCTCGAAGCGGAACGGGAAGAGAAGGCTCGCCTTCGGGCGGAGGAAGAAGACGAACGCCGAGAGCAAGGCGGGCGAAATCGAAATCGGAACCGAAACATAGAGGATACGCTTCGCAATCTGCAGAACGGGCCAGGAGGATTCTTGCCTCGTGGAGGTTTGTTTCCGTTCTAGACGAGCAGATATGTATCGACGCCAAACTTTGCAGGACGGGTTCGAAGCCTGACCTGCTTCCGAACCGGCAAGATGCCGGCACGGCGATCGAAGTGAGCATCGCACCAGATCATCACACCAAGATTTTCACCATGGGCGAAGGAAGCCAACCGTCGCGGCAACCAATAGGTTCGCCTTCGGCAAGGGGTGAAGATCGTGATCAGAAACCGATGGATTCCACTGCAGAACCGGTCCCGCGCGACATTGGGCGCGCAGTGGTCGTCTTGTTTTCTCGTCATTCTGCTCTTCGGTCAAGTCGATGCTCAAGAGCCGACGCCAGAGCCGCGTGACGACGCTCGCCCCGTTGATAATTCCGATGCCCTTGATACCACACGACGTTTTCGTGGCGCGGGTGTTCAATCGCTGAACGATCTTCGGTCGCTGGTCATCGAAGGGCCAGCCGGCTCGGTGGACGCTCTTTCGAAGGTGATCGAAGAACTCGATCGGCTCAGCGCGGGCTCGGAGGCCTCCATTACGGTTGTTCCTCTTGCTCATGCCGACTCTGAAGCGATGGCCGGTGCTTTGCAACAGATCTACCAATCGCGTGAGTCGGCCCGTCCACAACAGCGACGCGGTCGAGGAGAAGTCGCCTTTGTTCCGATCGCACAGCCCAACGCCATTGTGATCGTTGCCCCCGGAGCGGAGATGGACGAAGCCGTTGCCTTTGTTCGCGAACTCGACCGGAAGTCGTCCACGGCCAACACTCAGTTTCGGGTTTTCAAGCTGAAGCAGGCCACCGCGTCGATCGTTCGACAAAAGCTCACCGAGTTTTTCGCAGCGCGTCAGGATGATGCCGGTCTGCGGGTCCGCGTCGAAGTTGTTTCGGATGATCGCACGAACTCGATCATCGCGTTCGGCGGCCCCAACGATCTTCAGCAGACGGAACAACTTATCGCTCAACTCGATGATGCGGAATCGAACACCGTCAACGAGATACGAATCTTCCCTTTGAAGTTCGCGCAGGCATCGCTGTTGGCCGATCTTATCAATCAATCGATCGTTCGTCGAAGCCTTACCGGCGTGGGGACGACGGGGACGGGTCAGGGCCAAACGGGGCAAAGGCCCGCTGGGCAAGGGGCCGGTGCTACGCCCGGAACGTCGCAGAAATCGACCAAACTCCAGTTCAAGGCGGCCGATGCGCAGGGGAGACTGATCGAGTCGGCCATCCTCGAAGATGTTACGGTCACCGCGGACGGGCGAACCAATTCGCTTGTTGTCACCGCGCCGGCAAAGACGATGGAACTCGTCGAAGCGATCATCAAACAACTTGATCGAGGACCAGGACCGGGACAAACCGTCAAGGTCTTCACGCTGCAGAACTCCAATGCCGAGGAATTGATCAACACCGTTCAGCGTATCTTCACGAGCACGACCAATACCGGACTCGGTACCGGCACGGGGACCGCCACCGGTCAGCGACCCGCGGGAACAACGACCCCGACCACCGCGACAACACCGGGCCTTGGCACCAATACTTCGAACGCCGCTCTCGGCGCGACGACGTCGTTACCAGTCCGATTCACGCCCGACTACCGAACCAACAGCATCATCGCTTCAGGGTCCAAGGATGATCTCGAACAAGTCGAAAGGATCGTTCTGGAACTTGATCAACCAGAGTCAAAGAAGCGAGAGACGATTGTCTATCGGCTTCAGCATCTGACGGCATTCGAAGCCGTCACCGCCATGAACAGTTATCTCCAGCGAGAGAGACTTTCGGATCAAATAACGGTCATCGCAATCTCACCCGACCGTGTACAACAGGATCAGTCGCAAGGAGTCGTCGCGTCGACGACGGCGCAAGCGACCGCTCAAGAGACCCCACTCGATCCACAGACCAACAACATCATCATCACCGCCAACCCAGGTTTGTTGCAGCGATTTCTGCGAGTGGTGGAGGAGATCGATCAACGGCCTTCACAAGTCGTGATCCAAGTCTTGATCGCGCAGATTGAATTGAACAACAGTGACGAGCTCGGCTTGGAGGTCGGGTTTCAGAATGACACGCTGTTCGATCGAAACTTGATCGTGAACAATGCCGGCCAGGCGAACTCTCTTAATCCCGGCGTCAACTTCAACAATCAGCCTTTTCAGAGTCCGGTCGGATCTTCTTACTCGGGAACCGGTTTGCAAGGCCTATCGAACTTTGCGTTGGGTCGAACGAGTCCTCTGGGGTACGGCGGCCTGATCTTTGCCGCGTCGAGTGAAAACATCAATGTTCTGTTGAGAGCGCTGAAAAGGCAGCGGCGGTTGGATGTTCTCTCCCGTCCGCAAGTGATGACGCTCGACAATCAACAAGCCTCTATTCAGATCGGCCAGCGTATTCGCGTCCCAACGGGAAGTGTGAACGCGGCCCAGGGTGGTACTACCAGCACCTTTCAAGCGGAGAATATCGGCATCATCCTCGCGGTCACGCCCCGCATCGGACCCGATGGTCAGATCCTAATGCGAGTCGCGCCGCAGATTTCAAGCTTGCAGCGAAATAGCTCGGGCGCCATCGAAGGATTGCCGGTCGGCACCAACATCAATGGAACGCCGATTGAAACACCGATCATCAACATCACGCAAGCGGTCACAACGGTCGGTGCGGGCGACGGCGAGACCGTCGTGATCGGCGGGCTGATCACCAAAGAGACATCGATCGAAGAACGAAGTGTGCCGGGGCTCGGCGATATTCCGGTGGCGGAATGGCTTTTCAAAACCCGGTTCCGCAGTGTCGTGAAGAGAGAGCTTCTCATTGTGCTGACCCCGCACGTTGTCGCCAGTGAAGAGGATGCCGAGCGGATTAAGAATGAGGAGTCTTGTCGGGTCGATTGGATCATGAGCGACGTCAACGAAGTTCACGGCGACATCGGTGTGGCGTGTCCGCCGAAGGACGATCCGACCAAATGCCTGCATAAGAACAAGTTCGGTCCGGTTCTGAATCTTCCGATGTCGGGTTCATTGCCTAGAAGCATTCACCCGCACAAGCGAAAGAAGGAGGACCAGGGGGCCAACTGTGCGCCCGACGACCCGCTTGCTCCGGGCACGGAATGGGGGCCGGCCACCTCCACCGAGTCCACCGAAACAGAGGGTGCGATCGGTTCAGAGAGTAAGACGGTTGAACCGATGCCGATGACGCCGATCGAGCAAGATCCAAGCGAAGACTTGGTTCCGGAGCAGATCGTCGTCCCCAATGAATCTCGCCGAGAGACGACTCCTCAGGCTTTGCCGACCTCGAAGAGTTCCATTCAAAGTGTCTCCGCGTCCCCGAAAAGGTCAGCGTCCAAGGGGGCCAGCAAGGGGAATCTTCGCGGAACGTCCAAGCTGACAGAGAGTGTTGCGGGCGGAGATGGCAAGGCCATACCGTCGGCCCAAGCCGCTCGGGAAGAGAGTGAGCAAACCCGATGAAACGACTCATGAAAATGACCTCGCTTGTGGGTGTCGGGTTGATTCTGGTGATGAGCACCGGTTGCGCGACGCTAACGGTGAAGACGCCGAGCTTCGCGTCGATTCTTCCGCGCGAGCCGGAACCGACGCAAATGGTCGTCACGGTTCAGCCAAGCGTTTTGCAGGAGGGAGGAGTTCCCAAGCACACTGGGATGATGTGTCGAGCATACTTCTTCGCGGGCAAAGACCCCGTGCCGGTGAAGGTTGTTGCCGACTGGACATGCATCGCTTACGAGGCGCCCGATGGAACTCCCGAAAAGCCGCAAGGTCTGTATCGGGTCGCGGCAGCGGACCTTTCCACGCATTACCGCAAGGATGTCGTCGGTGATTCGTATGTGTTTTGGCTCCCCTATGAGACCGATCGGCCGGCCCCGTTGCAAGTGCAGGGGAGGTTGAAGCTCGCCAGTGGGAAAGAGATTCAGAGTTCGTGGATCAAGATCAAGCTGGAACCAGCCCAAGGAACGAAGAGGAAAGCGAAAGAGGACGTGGACACGTCATCAGCGAAGGAACCTACTCCGCCTGCCAACTCAACGGATCGCGCGGACGAAGATTAAGCTTGGTGCCGGATTGATCGTGGGCAACGGCAAAGACCGCGAGGCCGCTCAAGATCACCTGGGGAGCGTCGGAGCTACCCAAGAGAGAAGAGCACAAGCTCGCGGTCTTCGCGCTTCCCGCTCCGCCGCTCCCAACGGCAGAGCAAGAAAAGGCTTCGGCATTGGCTATTGGGCTTCGCCGGCGATCGACTCTTGGCCAGTGATCGACGAGAGTGCCCGGTAAACCCCCAGATCGATCGACTCGGACATAAACTGCACCGAACCATCTCCCATGAGGAAACTCCCGCCGCCCGGATGGCTACTGCGGAAATTGCTGGTCCGGCCCGCTCGATTCAAGTTGAGCGATCGGCGTGGTCCGAGAGCATACGCCGAAGCGGGATCGTACGTGGGTCTGCAATCGACCATCTGTTTGACCGTCGCCAATCCGACGCTGCTGGTGATGTTGACGACCGCGAACGAACTGATCACTGGTTTCCAGTTGAGGGGATAGGTGGTGGAGTGCAAGTTCGAGGAGAGCAAGATCGTGTCTTCAATGGTCATGGGCATGACGCCGCCGACAATCCAGCCTTGGCGAGCAAAGACAGGCTGGTTGGCATTCGGACCGGTCTTGTACACCGCACCGTTGCCGGGGCGGAAATTGGGACTCCCCTTTGGTATCGTCGGGTCGCTTGCGCACTGCATGGGCAAGCCGCCGTTCTGACCCGCATAGACACCGGCCGCCACGGGATTCTCGCTGCATAGAACCCATTGCCGACCCGAACCCGCTTCGCCGACGAGGATTGTTTTGGATGTGCCGTCGAGAATATCAACTTCGCGGACCATGCTGTTGATGTCGAAGGGGCCTCGCTCATCAAAGGGAATCACAGGTGTGGTTCCGGTGAGGATGGCCGTGGTGATGGTAGGGGTGAAAATCTTCATCGCTAGCTCGCGCAAGAACGGAATGCACCAGCCGTCGTAGACCCCTTTCGAGAAGACGTAATGGGTCGGCGCGAAAGTCACCATTCGACTATTGGCATCGACGGCGACTTCCTTGAGTCGGGTGGCGATGGGCTCGACGTGATTGTTGTCTTCGGACGAGGGACAAATGAAAACTTCCACGCGGGTCGAGGCAACAGTCTCTTGTTGGTTCCACCAATTCAGATCGGTGTTGTAAAGGTTCGAAAGAGCCTGCTGTTCAAAGTACGGAAGCAGAAAGCTCATGCCGTTCTGACGAAACCCGAGATTGTCGCCGAAGGCGATCGAGACGGTGTCGGCAAGAGTCTGCACCGGTGGGATAGCGAAGATAAAGCCGGGCGGAAGAGTGTTGTGCGTGGCGTTGTAGGCTTTGATGGCCACGCCGAACTGTTTCAGGTTTGCTTGGCATCGCATTCGCCTGGCCGCTTCCATGACCATGGTGAGCGCGGGTAAGAGAAGAGCGATCAACAATCCGATGATCGCGATGACCACAAGCAACTCGATGAGGGTGAAGCCCCTCTTGGTACGTCGCAGCATGACGACACCTCCCGACAAATTAGATGTGCAGCGGAAGAGATGAGATATGCAGTAATCCGCTGTTAATCTCCGAAGCTATTCGATGGAAGAAGCGTTGTCGAGAAATAATCAGGAGCGATCGGGCATTTTCCTCTACAAATTGAAAGTTCTTTCGGCCAGTGGATAGCCGTATGGGTGACAATTCGTCATGACACTTGACCAAGTAGTCGCGACAAGGCTCATTCCGTCTCGCTGTTTCCGTCGTTGGTGGTGTGTCGGCATCATTGAGGCTGGAATCTCGTTCTTCCGCGGAGACGACGTGCGGGAAGGCAGGATTTTCTCCTGCCTATTTGGACGGGACGTTCTTGTCTTTCGGCGCATGAAAAACCCCGGAGAAGTATTTCGCTTCCCCGGGGTCATTTCGTTCGGGTTGGCTTCCGCTGGGCTCGTCGTCTCGATCGAGCCCAGGGTCGCCGACTTATTTACTCAGGGAGTGCGACGGCTTCGCCGCCGGCGATCGTCGAAAGGCCTCGAAGGACGATGAGGTCGGTCGATTCGCTGAGGAAGTTGACCGAGCCATCTCCCATCAGGAAGTTCGCTCCACCGGGGTGATCGCTATGGAAGCCGCTGACTCGGCTACTATTCGGACCAGAACCGACGCGTTCAGGGTTGAGGGCCCGTTCGCGAGAATGACCCAACGAACGCTGGTCGATCCTTGCCGGATCGTAGAAAGGCCGACAGTTGGCGAGCTGAGCAACCGCCCCCAAACTTAATGACGTGACATCGACGTTGATGTACGAGCTCGATACCGGACGGGTGTTGATCGGCCAAACCGTCGAAGCCAAGTTACAGACCAGCAGAACTTTGCTTGAGGCTTCTGTGCTAAACGGAAGGACACCGGTCACCATCCAAGCCCCTCGCACGTACGCGGGCTGACCGGTGCCGTCGATGGCGGCGATCGCTGGGATGGCAGGCTCGTTCTGGGCGCGGTAGGGATTTCCGCAGGTCGTTGTTCCTCCCGTAACGCCGGTCAGTTGACCTTTATCCGAGCACATTTGCCACTTTCGGCCGGCGGCACTTTCCCCCATGAGAAAAGTCTTCGAGCTGCCGTCAATAAGGTCACGTTCCCGAATGCAGCTATTGGCATCGAACGGACCACGTTCCTCGGCCGGGATATTCGGATTAGGAACATTGCCGACCAGTCCTTGCGCTACGGACGCGCTGAGCTTGAAGAGAACCTCGCGAATAATGGGAAGACACCATGCCTCGGAAACGCCCTTATTCATGACGTAGTGGCATGGCCCGAAGTTCGTGAGATTAGTGTTCCCACCGATTCGACCCGCCAACGGTTCAACAACGGTGGCATCATCCGACGAAGGACACATGAAGACTTCGATGCGCGTTGCCGCCACCGTGACGGTTTGATCCCACCAGTTCAAATCGTAGTTGTAGAGTTCCGACAAATTCTTCTGTTCGAAGTAGGGAAGCAGCGAACTAACGCCGTTCAGGCGGAAGCCTGAGTTCTTGACACTCACCTGTGCGACCAAACCAGCCAAATCATTGGTCGGCGGCAAGCCGACGATGAACCCGGGGGGGAAGCACTCGTTTTGCGCGTGATACCCCTTGAGGGCCACGCCGAACTGCTTGAGGTTGGCTTGGCAACGCATTCGCCGAGCCGCCTCCATGACCATCGTGAGCGCTGGCAGTAGCAGCGCTATCAATAAGCCGATGATGGCGATCACCACCAACAGCTCGATGAGGGTAAACCCTCGTCTCTTCAGTCGCATTGCGACACTCCTTGAAAAGGGATGAAAAAAAAATGAAACCCCTTGAAAGCGAACATCCGTCATTAAGAATTCGGGTGGCTGGGGAAGGAAGAAGACTCCCGATCTTCCACTCAGTTGTACACCGTCCCGGAAAGGTCTTCCATAGAAACAGCCGAAAAATTCAGTCCTAGTCAAACTCCCAGGCGATTTCTTCGCTCCCCATTTCCACCCTAAGCGGAATACGGCAACAGGTGCATTTCCTGCCTCCCGAAAACCGTCCCTTTCGCCCACTTCCTGACAACGGACCTATCCGGTTTCGTCATTTCTGATTAAGCTATCTCCACAACCCACACGTCAAAGTGATAAGTAACGACAGAGCATATTCGCTGACCGCTGCGTCCTAAAAATATCGCGAAGGATTTCCCTTCATGTCCACGAGTCCCCGAAAGAAGGGTGAGGGTCTAGCACTGCTGGATCCCTTTTTGGGACGTCGGCAGGCCTGGTCGAAACAGGCCGACCAAATCCTTGCCGGACTGCCTGATGGACCGGTCGACCAACGACTCCTCGACTTCGTGGAATCGGTGGACCCGACGGCCGACTCATCCACCGACCTGACGAACGTCCCTGTTCGTTCAAAAGTGGTGCGGGATGTCGGCCCGTGCCAGACACTTGGTTCCAGACTGGCTCGGCATTGCCGAGCGAAGGAAGGATGGGCGACATCGTGGACAAGCTTGGCTCGGCAACCTCGCCTGGCGAGGCTTCCGCTGCTGGTCCGAAAGACCGTCCTCGAACTTCGCCCCATCATTGGCGGCTCTTCACCGGTGCCGGATCGACTCGAGGAGTGTTTCGATTGGTTGCGAGCAACGTTGATCGCTAGCGAAAAGCCGGTCGTGATCATCTGGGATGGAATTGATTTAGCAGAATCGCAAGAAGAGGCGGGCTCATGGTTTTGGTTCACTTCTCCCTGGCCGCCGAACGTCCGTTTGGTGGCAACAATTTCGCCGTCCAAGGCGGGGGATGAATTGGCCGACCTTTGGTCTCGATGCGATGTCTCGGTGTTGAACGATGTTTCTCCTTTAGATCAAGAGAAGCTTCCTGATGGGCCATGGTCCAAGCGGGCTCGCGAGGTGGCCGGCGTGCTGTCGCTCGCGGTCGACGGTCGAAGCGAAGTAGAGTTGACAACGATCTTGGCCACCAAAGAGCACGAGGTCTCGGCAGCGCTCGACGAGCTTCGTCCCTGGTTGGTTTCGACGGAAGAGGATCGGCTTATCCTTGCTCGTCTTGAGCATCCTGCGAAGACGTCGATTGACGCTGGCCTGGCACTTCGACAAACGGTCGATTTTTTAACGCCTCTGGCGAAGAAGGATCGGTCGATGGAAGCAGAGGTTCTCGGGCTGTTGGTTCGGTCGGGTGATCCCGCCCATCGGCAGGCAGCGCGAAGGTATCTTCAATCGCATCCCTTGATCGGACATCTCTGGTCTCGCGATCGCGCGGATCTCTACGAGATGGCTCGCACTTGGGAGAAAACTTCTCCGGGGGCTTGGCAACATTTGGCCGAGTCGGCGCGGACGGCGTCGGGCGTCGAGGCGCACCATTTGGTCGCGTACGGCGATGTCTTTGAGGCACTGGGCGATCTCGAAGCGGGCCGCGAGTTCTATGCCGAGTCCGCCGAGCGTGCCCGCGCCAGCGGAGCGGTCTTTCATGAGATGTCTGCTCGCCGAAGGGCGGCCGACTGTTCCCTTCGATTGCACGACTACGAGGGGGCACTCGATTTCACTCCTCCTCCATTGCCGCAAGGAGATCTTCGGCAACGGGGATCGGCCATGATTCTTCGAGCAGAGGCGATGGCGGCTTTGGGTCGCACGAAGGAAGCATGGGAGATTCTTTCCGATCTGGAGAAGCAGAGCTTCGAAGCGAACTCCGCTTGGCACCAAATCGAATCTCTATCTCGACAAGCGACGCTAGCGGAAGAACAAAATGATGTGACGGCAGCGGCCAACATTGATGCGCAGATTCTCATCCTCGGGCGCACCGCGCCGGTCGGCTTGCCTTTCGTCAATGCGTTGGCAAGAGAAGCCAAACGCAAGCTCGAACAGAAGGACGAACCGACTGCCCAGGTTCTGGCAACGGAACTTCATCGGTCGGCAGTCGTCGTGGCCAGTGCCGAGAACGTCGGGCTCGCGTTGGGAATGCTGGCCTCGTTGGCCGATCGCCGGGGCGAATCGCCTTTGGCGGCGCATCTACTGGCGGCAAAAGAAAAACTTTGCCGACAGATAGGCGACTTGCCCGGGGTCACTCAGTCGATGATCCTTCGGGCGGGTGTTCTGGGACTTCGACTCAATCAAGGGGACCAAGCTCGCGAAATCCTTCAATCCGCCCAGCGAATCGCCTCGACCATTCAAAGCAGCGAAGCTTCCGCGCAGATCGAAGAATTGACTCGCTTGCTGGAGAAGAAATCTCCCTCCTCACCGAGCTAGCAGTGTTGAAAACGGGGGACAGGCACCTCGCGACGATCGTTTTGCCAGGGGAAATGGTGTCTGAGTTCGGAGCCAGTCCCCTTTTTCAACGGCCTGTTGGTTCTCGTCTCCCGATTCAACATCCAACTCGACAGAATCAGGCTTGGTACAGTTTTTTTGCCTGAATGTAGGCTTCGACGCCGGCCGGCACGAGGTAGCGAATCGATCTACCCTCTTGGACTCGTCGTCGAAGGTCGCTGCTGGAGATTTCCAGAAGAGGCATTTCGATCAGCGAAAGTTGCATCTGCGGAAGGGAACTTGGGATGGAGAGCGAATACCCCGGTCGCCCCGCAGCCGCGAACGATGCCAAGCGAACAACATCGGCGGGTTGCCGCCAATGAGGAACGTCCGCGACAGTATCCGCGCCAACGATCAAACAGAGTTCGGTATCCCGATTCGCCTGGTGAAGAGATTGAAGCGTGTCGATTGTGTAGCTGAGCCCGGGGCGATCGAGTTCGACCGTCGAAACCGAGAAATGAGGGTGACCGCCGATCGCGATACGAACCATCTCGAGCCGGTGCTTGGGATCGGTGATCGAGAGTTCGGTTTTGTGCGGCGGGATGGATGCTGGCATGAAGAGAACGCGATCTAGCCCTTGTTGTTGACGCGCCTGTTCTGCCAGGACCAGATGCCCCACATGGATCGGGTCGAACGTGCCGCCGAGAATACCGAGCTTTGCCGTCATCCCTCCTCCTGAGGTTCCGCGGCCTTCCCGAACCGTCTTTCCACATGGCTGATGATCGGGGTGGGGACGAACGGAAGCAGATCCCCGCCATGCGTGGCGATTTGGCGAATCAGCGTGCTGCTGAGATTGGTGTATTCTTTGCCGGCCATGAGAAAGACAGTTTCGATCTCGGGGGCCATGGTCGCATTCGTCAGCGACATCGTTGCTTCGTACTCCATATCAGAGAGAGCGCGGATGCCTCGCACCATGAACTGGGCCTTCTGACCTCGCACGAAGTTGACCGCGAGTCCCGAGAATGTCATCACCTGGACATGGGTGAGATCCTGGACGGTTTCGCGAATCGCCAGCAGCCGTTCTTCCATGGAAAACGCGGGTATCTTGGTGGGATTGAAGCCGACCCCGACAATCAATTCGTCGAAGAGTTTCGCGGCCCGGCGAACGATGTTCTCGTGCCCACGATGGAATGGATCGAACGATCCGGGATAGACGGCTCGTCGTCCTTTCACTGACATCGGCTCACCTTTCTTCGCGATGAGAACTGGTGGATGGCGGCGCGGCGGGCGGGCCAAAAAACAACGCCGTCACCGCAGGCGACCCGGGCCGAGTCCACCGACTGACCAAGAGACCCAACATCAAGGATACGGCGCACGCCCAGACAAAGGGATCGAGTCCCAACGGAATGAGAGGAGCCCCAGCTCCGGGCCAGCCCCACCGCTTGGCCAAAATAGGAAAATGCGCCCCCACCACGATGGCGAATCCCGAAAACATCGACGCCCAAGCGCCCGCCTTGGTCATGGCAGGCCAATAAATCCCCAGCAACGTTACCGCCAGAAATGTTGCCGAGATCCCACTGCTCGCGAAGACCACCACATCCTGCAAAAAAGGGGGCGGATCCAGCGCCATCCAAGTTACCACCAATCCAACCAGTCCTGTCCCCAGATACGACAGCAGCGTCACCATTCTCTCGTCGGCGGATCGGCCCAAAGGCCGTTGATAGAGATCTCGTACCAAACTCGAACTGATCACCAGCAGAAATGAACTTACCGTCGACATCACGGCTGAGTACGGTGCCGCGATCAAGATCCCCGCGAGCAGTGGATGCACCAGCCGTGTTGCGACCGTCGGCATGATCGAGTCGGCTCCCGAGGGAAGCTCGCCAGGATCGATCAGCGTCCGCGCGGCCAGGAAGATAAAGACAAGCGGTATGTAGATGAGCGCGAAGTAGATCGTCACGGTGATGATCGAGTATCTGATGTCTCGGCTATTTCGAAAGGCGAGCAGTCGAACTAAAAAGCCGGGGTGACCTGCCCCTGAGAATGACCAGAAGATGAAAAACGAAATCGCCAGGCCCAACGGATGGAACGCCTGCCCACTCGACGTGATCGATGGTCCATAAAGCTGATCGAGCCCATCCACCAAGCGTACCGGGGCGGAAGTAATGGCGGGCTTCCCTTCGCCGATGTTTTTCATCAGCGACGCCTGCAGCAGAGTCTGAGCTTCGGGGTGTTGTTGAATCGCCTCGACGACTTCTCGAGCGGAGGCCATCGGTCGATTCTCTCGATCGGCCCGCAGTTCCACCCGGAGCAGTTGACCTTGTTGGGGATGGGGAACAATCTCGATGGCGATGGCCGGGCGATTGGGGCCGACCAGTTGATGTTCCACCCAAACGGGCCCCGCCGAAGTCGCGTTGGCCGTGTAGCGAATGGCCTGATCCCATTGGGTGGTGCCGATGGTCGCACGAGGGCTTTCACGGGCAAGCTTCTCACTGACGGCGGGCATTCCCCCGGCTTTGATCAGCACCGTCGGCAACAAGATCAAGACGCCGACAAGCATCACGATTCCCTGCAAGACATCGGTCCAGACGACAGCCCGAAAGCCGCCATACATCGTGTAGACAACCACCGTGAACGCAAAAATAAACAGGCTCAAGATGTAACCTGTCCGGTCGCTGCTCCCAGTTAGTCCCAAGAAAGGAAGCTGATCGAGGATCTTCCCGAACGCGGGGAGTATCGCGTTTTGATAGCCCGGCGTATCGCGCAGCAGAACATCGAGAATGATGGCCCCGGATTTAAACTGAGCCACGAGATTGACAGTCAAAAAGAAAATGATGGCCAGGCTCGCGAACAGGCTGATCCCAGAGGAATCGAAGCGATCTCGAAGTATATCGGGAATGGTGATCGCGCCGGTTCGATGAGAAAGTTGATTCAGGCGTTTACCCATCAGTCCCATCGCGACCAATGGAAAAACCATGTAGCTGCCGATCCAAAGAAACATCACCCAGCCATGAGTGTAGATGAGTGCGGGAAAGCCAGCGAACGTGCCGCCGCTGATGCACGTGGCAGCAAACGAAAGGGCCAAGGCCCAACTCGACATGTTTCGGCTACCGAGAAAATACTCGTTCACAAACGAGCGTGGCTTGGAGAGATATCGACCTGACCACCATGCCAGCCCCGCCACACTGGCCATGTATGCCAGAAACGCGAGCCCGGCCCCGATCCCGCGGGGGGTATCCATCATGACTCTTCCCCCGCAGGGGCGTCATCGTCCCCCGCATCGTTCATGACGAACAACGCATAGACGATCGAAAACACGATGGAAACCATCCACGGAACAAAGACTCCCCAGAAGATCCAGGTCGGCATCCCCCATCCGAGAGGATCGAGCAGAGGTGCGCCGAATGGATCGTACCCCGAGAGGTCCGGCAGAAGAGACGAAACATCCCCAGGCTTTCGAGCATGATCGCGATAGCCAAAGAGATAGCAGTAAGTGACACTCCATAGACAACAAACCAACCACGGCACGATGAGAAAAAGAGACTCACGACGAGTTCGCCGAAAACCCGGGTCGATTTCTGCCATCGATACCAGATCTCCCAAGTGTTCACGCAAGGTCGCCTTCACGCTCGTTCGGAGCGAAGCGATTCAATGATCGGACTCATGAGCGCCGATCGCACGGCGAACCAACTGGTGGCGAGCCCCGCGATCAAGATAAAGAGTAAGGTTCCCACCAGAGGCCAAAGGACGGCCACATCGCGCAAACGCAATAGCGCGGGGAGAACCGCCAGCGCCGCGGCTAGCGTGCCAATCGTCAGCCCGGCGATCAAAAGCCAAGCCGTTTCCGATACCACCAAGCCACCCACCGCCGACGGAGAGAAGCCGATCGCCCGTAAGATCGCTAACTCTCCCCGACGTTCCAGCACGTTCCGCAGAACAACAGCCCCCAACCCCAACGTTCCTAGCGCGAGTCCCAGTCCGCCCAGCGTCTGGAATGCGGCCATGTAAGTATCTTGAACAGCCAGATATCCTTGAATCACTTTGGCGGTTGTCTCGATATCAAAACCAAAATCCGAAAGATCCTTCTCCAACTTCTCGGCCAGCGGACCAACCTCGGCCGTCGGCGGAGCTAAGAGGAAAAAGCGAGTCCCCCCTCGCGACGGGAACAGCTTGACGAAGGCAGACTCGGCAATGATCAGTTGGCCTTGGAAAAGACTCTCCGACATCGTGCCAACAATCTTGAGCTTGATAGGTCGACCATCCTCGGCCGTGGTGGCGAGTTCGCCGCCGAGCGGAATCTTGAGGATCCATTGCAGCGTGGCGGCATCGCCGATCGCGGGAACAACATCAGCTTCCAATCGACGATCAAGCATCCGCCAAGGATTCGCTCGATCCTCTTCGGTTGGATCCAACATCGACGCAAAGGCAAAGCCGCCGCGCTCGATTAAGCCGGCCGGCGCTCCGAGGATAGTCGGATCCTTCGGCTGAAAGACATTTAAACAACTCGCATCATCACCTGGTCGAACCCGCAGGCTGATGACTTCTGATCGAGCGAGAATCTTCTCGGCATCATCCGAAACATTCATCGCGAATCGACCTTCGGCGGTAGCGAGATTTTGGGGAAGCGGGTGCGTCGACCGAGCGATCAGCGAAAAGCCTCCATTGCCAGACTGCCGGTCCGGCATGTTCGCAGGCTTGCCGTGCCGCATGGTTCCGACGGCGACGACGAGAAAGACCGCCAGTGCGATCAACGTGGTCGTGAGCAAACTTCGGGATGGATATCGGGAAGTGTTTCGGATCCCAAGCCGGGCAATGGAACTCCAACCCGCGCCTCGAACCAACGATGCCGGATCCGTCGGCAAGGGGCGGGAAAGTTGATGTGCCCAACCGGCGAGGAGTCCGACCAAAACCAGAGCGCCGCCACCAAAGAATGCT
Organism: bacterium; assembly: GCA_019753235.1. Lineage (GTDB taxonomy): Bacteria > Planctomycetota > Planctomycetia > Kolteriales > Kolteriaceae > JAIELF01. The sequence continues at coordinate 109,597 of JAIELF010000003.1, read as the reverse complement.
CCCAACTCGGGCATGATTCCCAACCAGCCCGACGCGATCATCACTCCACCACCGGCAAGCGATGTGATGGCGACGATCAGCGAAATCAGCGAGGAGTTCTTTCGTGGAGCCGGGGCGAAACTGAAACCAGCCGACAGAAGTTGTGGCACCGGTGCCCGGCCGAGCCGGCCTGTTCCCCAAACGATGGCTAACATCGCCACTCCCACGGACGCCAGCAAGCCAATGATGAAACTCCCGTGCGAAGAGTGATACTCGATGAACGATGTTCCCACCGCATCGCGCCACCATGTCGAGAGAAGACTCAATAGCCAACGAGCATAAATGACCGCGCCCAGTAAACCGAGCAGCGCGCCGACGGACGAAAGGAGGAGTCCCTCGGCGCCAAGCCAACGGCGAACCAAGCGAGTAGGCGAACCAGTTGCCAGCATTACCCCAATCGAGCTTGCGCGACGCTCGGTGTTTAAGCGAAAGAGCAGGCCAACAAGGATTGTCGAACTCACGATCAGGAAAAAACTCATCGAGAGAAACAACATGCCGAAATCGGTGCTTCCGGAACTGGCCTTTAAGTCTCGCTCGCGCACTTCCTCCAATCGAAATCCCAGCCGAAGGGGATTGATCACCGATCGCAAATGTCGGGACAGATCGTCCAAAGCGATCATCGATCCATCCGCTCGGGCCAATCGAACGGTCGTCAGCCTGCCAAATCGCGTCGACCAAATCTTCTGGGCGCTGGCCAGATCAAGAAAGACTTTTGGTGCGGTTCGATAGGTCTTCCAATACTCTTCGTCTTCATTTTTTACGCGGTCGAGATTCACAGGAAACGGAGCATTCCAGTCCGCAAAAGTATCGGCATCGGTGATGCCTGGAAAACTAGGAGTGAAGGTCCGGTCGATCGCCTTTCCTTCCATGGCCGTCACGGCCGAGACTCGAACCGATGTCTTTCTCTCCTCGAGCGAGCTATCGGGCAGAACCGCGAAATACTTCATGTCAAGCAGCGAACCTACCTGTGCATGGAGTCGCGAAGCGGTCCAGCGATTGATGACCGCTTGTCCATTCAGAAGCGAAGTGAGGGGCGGCTCCATCTCCCAAGGTCCAAATGGGGGAGAAAGATTGTCAATTCCAACCACCACACTGTAGGGGATCTCAGTTCCACCCAGCGAAATCGTATTGGCCAGGTATGTCAGCAATCGCTGCGCACGGTAGCCGTTCTCTTTGATGACCTGTTCGATGGCTGATTCGACAACGGGGGCAATGATTCTCTCTCGACTTTCAATGCTGACCCACGCATCTGATGGTATCAGTGACAAACCCATGTCATCGAGCGAAAGAATCGAATCTAGCCGATGATTCGCTTGTGCCGCAGAGACGTTGGGGGCAAGGGAGACAAGAAGAGCATTCGCTCGACCTGCCTGACCGATCGCTTCGGAAAGCCGTTCAAGCGGAACGAAAAGCGTCATCGGCAATCGCTGCGTCATCGAGAGCGAGAATCGCCCCGCGCCACGGTTGGAGATCACGCGATCAACCCGAACCGAGAGCGGCTTGATCGTCTCTTCTCGCTTACCGAGCAAGCCCTCGCTGGGAATGTCGTTGGCCTTCTCCAATAGAACAGACAGACGCGAGCCATCTTTCGCGGCCAACTCGTCCGCCAGTTCTTGATTGATGATGATCTCTTGGCCCGCCGTTGCTGGGTCCAGGCCCTCCGATGCAACAAGCTTCCAGAATGCTGGTGTCGTACCGACGATTTGGACATCGCTGGCCAGCGACTTCGTCGGACCGCTGACGGCAGCTCGAACAAAGAGAACCGCGGCCGAGATCGAATCTGCCAGAGCGGGGTCCTGTTGCCAACGAGTCGCCAAGTCTCTTGCGAAAAACTTGGGCCCGACATGAACGAGATCGACCTTCCCCAACCGTTCGAGTGTCATGTCGCGCAGTGTGCCGCGCATCGAATCACCCACGAGCAGTGACCCGGTCAAGATCGCTGACCCGACGAGCGAACCGAGCACCACCGCCAAGTTGGTCATGCGGTAGTGCCAAAGAGTTTCGAGGAGCAGTCGCCAGAAGTTCATGGTCCCCCCTGGCTCGAGATCGTTGTCATCGGAACGAGAAACCCGTCTCGAAGTTCCCCCTGTTGAGGGAGCGACTCGGCCAACTCGGCACTGTGGGTGACGATCATCAAGATTGCGTTGAAATCTTGTGCTAACGAGATCAAAAGCTGCCCAATCCGCAAAGCGTTGGGGCGGTCGAGATTGCCGGTCGGCTCATCACAAAGCAGCAATGGGGGTGAATTGATCAGCGCCCGAGCGATCGCCACGCGTTGTCGTTCGCCGCCAGAAAGCTGAGCCGGCCGATGTCCGATGCGACTCGAAAGACCGACCCGATCAACCAGACCGCGGGCTCGTTCGATCGTCTCTTCGTTCGCCCCCCCCGCCGGCAACGTCGGGATCAGAACGTTCTCAAGGACCGTGCACTGAGGCAGCAGATGATGATCTTGAAACACGAACCCGACAAAGCGATTGCGGTACTCGGCCAGCGCGGCCGGTGCGAGGTCGGCAATCGAACGATCTCCCAGCAGCACTTGCCCACTGGTCGCGACATCGAGCCCCCCGACAATATGCAGCAGGGTCGATTTTCCCGAGCCAGACGGGCCGGTGATGGCCAGCGCCTGTCCGCTTTTCATTTCCAGGTCGATCCCCGCCAGAACGACGAGTTCGCCGTCGGCCGAGGGATAACTTTTGCGCAAGCGAGAGATTGCTAACGTGACGGGCTCTTTGGGAACAGGCTGGCTAGTCATCAAATCCTCGACGACGAGACGGGCTCTCTATAATTTCACGATGGGCTCACCCGCCGTCGGCTCTCTTCCTTGATGAGAGTTCCTCGGTCGGTTCGTCCAGACATCGTATCGATCAGCAACGCCTGATACATCCGGCGCCGGTCCTTCGATCAAAGGATCACCAGGAACCACCGCGTTCATGAGTATTTAGGCTTTGACGTCGCTCGTTGGATTTCGCCCCACGCCGGGCGAAGTGTCGCGGCGAAGAAAAGACAGACCAAGGGAGGAATCATGACGACCCAAGCCGCTCCTCGCGAGTTTGCGTTTCAAGCTGAAATTCAACAAGTACTGCATCTATTGGCCCATTCCCTGTATCAGAGCAAAGAGATCGCCTTGCGCGAGTTGATCTCCAACGCATCTGATGCGCTCGATAAGTATCGGCACGTCTGCCTGGTGGAGGAGCCTGTCAAGGATCCGGGGGATCTATCGATCACGCTGATCCCCGATCCGACCGCCAATACGCTGACGATTGCCGACAACGGTATCGGCATGACCGAGGAAGAACTCATTGCGCATCTGGGAACGATTGCGAAAAGTGGTTCTCGCGATTTTCTCAGCAGCCTTCAAGCAGACGCGAAGAAAGCCGTCAACTTGATTGGTCAGTTCGGCGTCGGCTTTTACTCCGCTTTCATGCTCGCTCACACGGTGGAGGTCCGGTCGAGAAGCTACCAAAGCGACCAAGCATACCGGTGGACATCGGATGGATCGGGCAAGTTCACCGTCGAGCCGATCGACGGGCTCGATCGTGGGACGCAGATCGTTCTCCACTTGAAGGATGACCTGAAAGAGTTCACATTCGAACACCGACTGAAATCGATCGTCCAGACTTATTCGAGGTTCGTGCCTCACCCGATTCGGCTCAACGATGTCATCATCAACGACGTCAAGCCCATCTGGGTCGAGCCGAAAAGCCAACTCTCCGAGGAACAATATGCCGGCTTTTTCGAGCATCTGACGCACCAAACGGGTGAGAAACCGATTTGGCATTTGCACTATTCCACCGATTCGCCGATCCAGTTCCACGCGCTCCTTTACTGCCCGGCAAGCAATCCCGAGCGTCTTGGTTTCGGACGGGCCGAGCACGGGTTGAATCTCTGTGCGAAGCGAATCCTCGTGCAAAACGACTGTCGTGACTTATTGCCCGAGTATCTGCGGTTTCTTCACGGCGTGGTCGATTCGGAGGATCTTCCGCTGAATGTTTCTCGCGAGACTCTTCAAGATAACTCGGTCTTTCAAAAGATTCGGCGGGTTCTGGTTCGAAAGATCCTCGATCGCTTGTCGGACCTTTCCAAGGAACAGCCGGCCCACTTTGCCGAGTTCACCCAACAGTTCGGCAACAGCATGAAGGAGGGGGTCGGAAGTGACTTTGAGAATCGCGAGAAACTGGCGGCGCTTTGGCGATTCCCATCGACCCGCGACGACCATGCCGAGCCGACCTCGCTGGATGCGTACATCGAAAGGATGAAGCCTGATCAGCAAAAGATCTTTTTTCTGGCCGGCTCGAGTTTGAAAAGTCTAGCCCGCCATCCGCATCTAGAAATCTTCCGCCAGCGAGGGACCGAAGTTCTTCTCCTGCCCGAGCCGATCGACGAATGGGCCGTCCTGCATCTGGCAAAGTACCGCGAGCACGAGTTCCAGTCGGTCGATGCCTCGAACATCGATCTACCTCCGAAAACGGAGGAGGCAAAGGAGACCTCTTCCTCGTCGGAGGCCGACGCGACAGGGTTTGGCCGAGTGATTGAGATCTTCAAACGCCGTCTCGGGGAGAAGGTGGCCGAGATTCGACGAAGCGATCGGCTCATTGATAGTCCCTGTTGTCTGGTCAGTGCCGATGGCAATTTCAGTCCACAGTTGCAAAAGATGATGATGCTTGCGAACAAAGAGTTTGACATGCCCAAGCGGATTTTCGAAATCAATCCGCGAGCCAAACTCATCAAACGTCTGGCGGACTTGTCAGCAAATCCCAGTCATGAAGAGTTCATCGGCAAAGTCGGCGAACAGCTCTTTCTAAGCTCGCTTCTTCTCGAAGGAATGCTGCTAGAGCCAGAGAATCTCGCGCAGGGAATTCAAGCGTTTATGGAAGAAGCAGCCCAGGGACGAAGCCCGATTATCACCGGTTGATACAGAAAGATCCTCGGCCCGGAGGAGGAGGAGGACGATGTGATCAACAGTATCGAATCGTTGCGGGCGGATCCGAAACTGCACGCGCTGCTGTCCGCGTACGCGGCCCTGAAGCGAAATCGTCCGGATGCGGAATGGCATGACCGCGTGATGGATCTTCCCGGCTGCGAGCCGACGGAGCTTCATCGGCTGCACGGACTTCTTCTAGCCAGTGGTTGGGTCGAAACGCGGGTTCACGGAGACTCGTTCCGCGATGCGGGCAAGCTGGTTTCGTGCTATCGATTGACGGCCGATGGAGCAGCTATCCTTCGGTTTGCCGGGCCCGGTGGGGCGATTCCGGACGAAGAATCTGAGCAGATTGTGTGATGGCGTCCCCGGCCAGCGGGCTCCGTACAATCTAAGGGAGCAGGAAAAGAATCATGTTGAGGATGAATGTCATGACGAGTCGACGTTGGTTTGTTTGGGCAGGGCTTTGTTTGGTGATGCCGCTGGTTCAAGCGGACGAGCCCGCCACCGAGATGATCAAGATAGGTCCCGTTCAGTACGAAGTTCCGAAGAATTGGAAGCGACAAGCCCCCTCGAACGCGATGCGGGTAGCACAGTTTGGGATCCCTTTGGCCGAGGGTGATTCGGGCAAAGTCGAGATGACGGTTTTCTATTTCGGGCCCGATCAGGGAGGCTCGGTCGAAGACAACATCAAGCGTTGGCTGGGGCAGTTCAAGCCTCTTGACGGGAAGGAAAAGATCGAAACGTTAAACGTGGGCGAATTGAAAGTGACGCTGCTCGATGCGAAGGGTACGTACGATTTCAAACCGTTTCCTGCCGCGCCAAAGGGGGAGCTGATGAAGGACTGGCGAATGCTGGCCTCGGTGGTCGAGACCCCCAACGATGGGCCTTACTTTTTTCGCATGGTCGGCCCCGCCAAGACGATCGGCGCGCAGGAAGAAGCCTTTCAGCGCATGATGAAAAAGTCCTCGACACCTTAAAGAATTAAGGGGCTAGGCGTGGGTTCGATCCGTCCATCGCCGACCGATGCCCTCCTCTTTTTTGCCGTCTTCAGCCGATCGGCAGAGCTGCTTGATCTTGCGAAGGATCGTCTCACGCGAGAGTTCGGCCCGCTGATTCTAGTGGGTCCGCGCGTGCCGTTTACAGATACCGAATACTATCGTCGATCGATGGGGCCTGACCTGATCAAGGAATGGTACGCCGTCGATCGAATCATTGATCAATCGTCGTTGGCTTCGATCAAGATTGCGACGCAGTCCCTAGAAACGTCGATTGGTGCTGAGTTGCCCATGGATGTTTCTAGACCGATCAACATTGATCCTGGCATGATTGATCTGGGAAAGGTGATGCTCGCTTCGACGAAAAATCATGCCCATCGGATCTATGTCGGCAACGGAATCTTTGTCGAAGTGACGCTGTATCTATGCGAGGGATCCTGGGCAGGTTGGCCTTGGACGTATCCTGACTATCGCCGACCCGAGGTCCACGCATTCTTCACGTCCGCTCGCGAAGAGTACCGAACTCGTCGGCCAGAACGCCCCCCCGGTTCGCGCTGGTGACTCTTCCTTGACAAACCCGCCAGCGTGCGCGGGGGCGAGATTATTCCGCGATCGGCGAATCCATTTCAGACAGAGTCAGCAAAGCGTCTCGCTCGTTGTCGCCGAAGGGCGACGATCGCCGCTGCCGAGAGGGCCAAGCCCGTCGCACACATGCTCGATGCTTCCGGGACGGCCGTCGTGCGGGCCAATAGTAGACTGGCCGACTCGATGTTCACTGTTGTTGCCGTGGGTTTGGTCGGCGGGTTGTACGTCAATGCTTCGGGGCCGACGATGCTGACGCCCGACGAGAAGCGGAACCGAGCGCCGTTCCAGCCGGCTTGCAGATTGTTGGGATCGATGAAGGGAACCGATTGCACTCGGTAAGAGAACTGCATCATGAAGGCTTGCCAATGCGTGATGTCGTTGGCGGTTGCCTCGAAAATGCCGTTTCCGAGATAGCTCAGCGAGTAGAAGCTTTGCGAGGGATCCCATTGATACCAGGTGCTTCGAATGCCGTCAGCGCCGACGTTTTGAATCCCGCTTCGTCGGAAGTCGGGTTGTCCCTCGAAGCCGTCGTTGTACCAGATCGAAACTTCGTCGGGCAAAAGACCGTTGAGGAACTCGACCCGGACGGTTTTCCCTTCGTTCAGGATCGAGTATTGGTACTCTGGAAGATCTTCGCCGGACTTGAGCGAGCCATAAAACGCCACGTAGCTTTCAAGGAATTGGGCAATAGCTTCGTCGTTGCTTGTTCCATCAGGATTAACGGCGATGGGGTGCGTGGTATTGGGGATGTACCAAAGGTACTTCTCGCCGGGTAGGCCGCTGAAGTAATTCGTCGACGAGTTGATCGCGAAGAACTCGTCACCGGCCGAGTTCACGATGTACTTGGGCATCGTGTATGCGTCTCGGTAGCTATAAGGATCGATGATGCTGAGGGCTTTTTGGCCTTCCTTCGTGGCAAAATCAACGGTCAAGTTGATGTCCGCCGTTGCGTTGGGATCGCTAGGAGAGCGACTGGAAATGTAAGGGTTAAGTGCCCCTGAATATTTTGCTCCTGAAGAGTCTGCGACCGTGAGATCGTTCTCAACACGCGAGTAGATCGCCTTCTGATTGTTGAGCTGGTTGCCGAGATTCAGGGCATCGAAAACGATGGGGACGATCGCTTTCACGCGGTCATCCACCGCTGCCGTCAGCCAGGTCGTCCATCCTCGCTTCGATCCTCCCGAGACCACAAAGTCTTGAATGGGGGGAGATTCCCTTCCCACGGAGAATCCTCCGAAGGAGAACCCGGCCGAGGGATTCGTTCGCATGAAGTCTTGCGTCAGATCCATGGCCTTGACGGCCGCCTTCGTCATGGGCAAAAGAAGTGGCCAATCGGTTTCTTGAGCACCTCCGTCGATGAAGTTTCGAACTGTTTTGGCAATGATGCCATCTTCCGAGCGAGATCCAACGATGTCATTGGTGAACTGGATCGATTGATTGGGTGCTTGGTTCAGGATGGTAAAGACCGATCCGGTGGCTACAGCAAACGAGGCGAATGCGCCGAGTTCGCTGTCGTTGGAAAAGTCGGTGGTTCCGTTGGGTCCCATGGTGCCAAAGTAGCTAAAGCGATTGTCCGCAGAGTTACCTCCTCCGCTGATCTGGAGCTGAGCGGTAGTCGAGCGGATCACGTTCGGGACGATGACGGCGACTTCGTGTTGCCAAAGCTTACGGCTCTCTTGGAATCCCGTCGATTCGGTCTTCGTGGGATCCCACTCTTGCGAAGTCATGTTCATGAAATAGACGTCGGCAGCAACTCGCTGTCGGGACCCGCCAATGGTCACGATCGGGTTTCGAATGACATTGACGATGCTGTAATTGAAGGCGCCATCGTCGTGATGAACATAATTCGACAGTGCGGGATTGGGAAGAATCTGTCCCCATCCGACTGATGCCCAGCAGAGTAATCCCAAAGCCATCAGACGGGAAGAGGTACGCATGGTCGAGGGTTCCTTCGAGCCGTCGGCAAGCGGTTCCCTGTTCGTCATTCGGCCTGGCGACCGATACGGGTTGGGGGGATGATTTCTGGTGGATCGGTTGGCCTCGACATTACGAAGGGCCGACCCGATCTCTACAAAGAATTCATTCCTCAACTGTCGAACGAGGTTGATTCTCGCCGGAGGGTATGAGCAACAATTCGCAGCAAAACAAGATCTTTAGGTAAGCTTTTGCAAGGAGTAAAAACACACTGGTAGGATGCCGTGCGGGTACGGTTTCCAACATTGTTGTAACAACTGATCTCGGTCAGCGTCAAGAAGGAAGTAGGAAAGAGAGTTCCGTAAAAGTTAGATTGTCATATTGGTATCGTTCGAATGTGGAGATGCCGGCTGCTTATGCCCCGAATCAACCCGGTCGGCATCGTTCTGAATCGCGAACCGCCACTTCGATAATAAGCCAGCATTATCTTGACGTTTTGATGATGTGTCTTTAACCTGTGACTCTCCCTTGACGAGGGCTCGGGGCGAAACCCCTTCCCTTTTTTCTCGCGACATCGAGGAAGCATCAGCATGCGTTGATGACTCTTCCTTTCGATCGGTGGGACCACCGTCGCGCGATCTTCATGGACCGATAAGAGTCCCGAACTCTTCTCTCGCGTCATTCCTAACGGATTCGTCGAGAGAGGTGTTCAATCTCCGTGTCTGCTTGAAACTCCCCTGCGCGAGACAGTTCCCAGTGTTCCTGCTGGGTCACCTGACAAATGTTCTCTGAGAAAAAGCGAGATTCGTTGGGAGAGAAATCGCGCCTGCCGGAGTCCAATGATTCGTTCCTGCGCGCTCTTCGGACAGTGTTGACGTTGTTTCCAGAGGCTGGCAACGACGGCGTGCAAGCGAAGGAATCCGTGCCGAAAGCCTGCGAGAAAAAAGGATTGGTCCGAGTTCTTGTCGATCAACGGGACTCGTCGATGCTGGTGGAATTGGCAACAGAAGAAAGCCGAGATTCGGTTTCTGCTCGGTCAATCGGGTAGGTCTTCAAGTTCGGTTTCGCGGTGTCTCATGAGCCCGAACGTACAGATGGTTGCGATCAAACGCCCTCGGTAATGCATCCTGGAGGTTTAGGATGAGTTCGTCTTGGAATTTTAGGTTTCGCTCCGACTCCAAGCATCCGCGCCCAAACCAGCCGTCCCGCAAGGTTCGGCGAAAGTTGCGGTCGACTGGCGCGCCCAGCCTCGAATCGCTTGAAGAACGCCTTGTCATGGCGGGGCCGAGCATCCCGCAAATCTTTGCCGACGGCGTCGCACTGACTGATTTGAATGAAGCCCCACGCGAATTCATCTTCCGCTTTGATCAGACGCAGCCGATCGAACTTTCGTCCGTGGTGGCAGGAGGCATTCAATTTGTCGGCTCAGGTGGTGACGGCGTTTTCGGCAACGATAACGACCGACGACTCGATCCGATTTTCACACCGGGGGCTACTCCGAACGAGATCGTCGCCCGCTTTGCGACGCCCCCCGTCCAGGACCGGTATCGCCTCACCATCGTTGGACAGGGGCCAACAGCGCTTCGCAATCAGCGACAAGAGGTCTTCAATAACCAGACTGATCGCTCGTTCGATTTCAATGTCAACGTCGCCCCACGGGTGCTTGCTATTGTGCCGCAACCGACGGCGTCGGCGGGGGCCAGCGTTTCGCAAGCGGGCAATCAGATTCAGGTTTTCTTCAGCGAAAACATCCCGCAGAATCTCGCCACCGATCCGCGAGTCTACCAACTCATCAACACCCGCGGGACGCTCGATTCTCGCGATGATGTTCTTGTCAGCCAAGCTGGCGGCGTGAATCCAATTACCGGCGTTACCTACTTGGCCGATCCCGCCACGCGCACCTTCCGCGCGACGATCACCTTTACCAATCCTCTTGCCGAGGGTCAGTACCGTTTGCGGATCGGTAACAACGATCCTATCTTTGCCGTGCCGAATTCCCCGCCCGTTTCGCCCGTGATCACCGGCGATCCTGGCGAAACCTTCGCGAGTGCGGCAGATATCCGGACAGCGGCAAGTGCGTCGATCGGCGGTCAGCCCGGCACGCAGAACAGTTTCGTCATTTCGAATCAGCGGATCGATCGCGCCGATGTTCCTGCGTACCTCCTTCGTTTTCCGGGCAATAACGACGAGCCCGGTCATCGTCACATTGCGGTCCCAGGCGAAAACCATGTGGGTCGCGACGAAAACGGGAATTTGCTCCTGGATGATCTTCGACTGGACGGGCCCGGCATCCAAGTTCAGCGATACAACTTCCGCTCCGATTACGGCGTCAGCCAAACCGGGCAGGCTCTCATCAACAACATCTCGGAAACGCAAAAGCAGCGTATTCGAGAGATATTCTCTCTGTACGGTCATTATCTCGGCATTCAGTTTGTCGAGACCAACAGGGACGGTTGGGCCATCGCCGTCGGTGATGTCCGCGCTCGCGGCACGAACGAGCTACTCGAACCGACGCCCGCCAATCAAATCATTCCGATTCCCCCGGCCATCGCCGGCCAAACATACCGGACTCGCGACATCGACGGCGACGGAAACCCGGACGGCTTGGCTGTTCTCAATGGAAACGCGGACTGGGGCGCCAGCGAATATGGCGGCGCGTTCTTCTTGGCGGCGATGCACGAAGTGGGTGAGTTGCTGGGGCTCGAGCGAGCCGGCGATCTCCCGCTGAGCGCGGTCATGAATGGGACCAACGAAGATCCTCTTCGTGCGGCTCAGGTCGGCCCGGTTATCGAGCGAATGTTCCCGAGCGCTGCCGACATTATTCACGGTCAGCTTCTCTATCGCCCTGAAAGCCGAGATATCGATTTCTATCGCATTCAAACCACGGGCACCGGAACACTCAAGCTCGAAACGCTGGCCGAGCGAAGAGTCCCACAAGCGAGCCTGCTCGATACGGTCATCAGCGTCTACGATTCCAACTTCAAGCTGATTGCTCGCAACGACAACTACTTCGGGAAGGATTCGCTGGTCAAGCTCGAGAATCTGGCCCAAGGAACTTACTTCATCGCGATCACCAGTACCGGCAACACGGACTTCGATGGTCGAATCGAAGACAGCGGCATGGGTGGTACGACCGAGGGGGCCTACGATCTACGCGTTGACTTCGATCCCGCGACCAAACAAGTGGTCATCACGGATGATCAATCGTTGGTGCTCGACGGCGACAACGATGGCCGAGCAGGCGGCGATTACAACTTCTGGTTCGAAGTCGGTTCAACCATCTTCGTCAACAAGACGTCTCCCGCTAGTGGTGGAAACGGCTCACTGGCTAATCCATTCAACACGATCGCTCAGGGGCTCGTCGCCGCGGGTCGACGTATCGTAGTGCCGACCGCTGGTGGAGCGGCCTTGCGGACGGGCGACAACTTCTCGGTGGCCGACGGCGGGGCTGGTTTCGCACGCTTCTACTTTGTCGATTCGGTGGCCACGCCGGGCTTTGTGATTCCTAATCAGCCCAACGCTTTCGCGATCAACTTCACCGCTGCCGACTCGGCCGCGACACTGGCACAAAGAATTCGTCAGGCGATCGCGGGCGCGCTGGTCAATGGCCAAGCTCTCAACGTCTCGGCCAGCAACGCAGGCGCGGTGGTATCGCTCACGCCGACTGTGACCGGAACTGATCCGATCATTAATCTTGCGGGATCAGCAGCTCTACTGCAGACACCCAATATCGTCCGAATCGTCGGCAACGGTGGGACCGATGGGCAGATCGGCACCACGTCCGATGCGACTCCTTACATCCTCGCGCCCGGCAGCGCTGACGGCGATCGTTTCGTCGTCCCTCAAGGCGTTACGGTGATGATCGATCGGGGCACGGTCATCAAGCTGCAAGGAAGTGATCTGGAAGTCGGAAATTCGCTCCAGAATATTAGCCGACTCGGCGCGGCCATTCAGGTTTTGGGAACGCCCGACGCCGTCGTCAGCTTCACCTCCCGATTCGACGACACTCGCGGCGGCAACACCGATCCTCCCAATCTGGTTCGCAACCCGTTCCCAGGCGACTGGGGCTCCATCATCATCGGTGCCGATGCCGACTACGAAGAGCAAGGGATCTTTCTCAACAACATCAATCAAGCGGAGTTCATGTATGGCGGTGGCACGCCCGCGCTGCGGGGCGCGATCGATGTCCGAGGGGCTCGCCCAACGATCTCCAACAGCGTCTTCCAACTCAACTCTTACTCAGCGATCACGGCCGATCCAGATTCGTTCACGGAATCCGACTACGGACGTTTTGTCAACTTCACCGTCGACTACGACCGCGTCGGTCTCGAAGTTCACGGCAACACGGTCGTCGACAACTCGTTCAACGGGATGGTGATCAACATTGACACCCCGGTCGCCGACCAGCTCGAACGATGGAAGAGCTCCGCCCGTTTCAACGATAGCGACATCGTTCACATCATCCCCGAAGACATCATCGTGGGTGGCAATCCGGGTGGTCCGATCGACATCACGCGGACGGCGACGGCTCGGCTGATTGCTCCCAATTATGTTCAGCTTGACGATTTGGCGTCGAGCCAGAACGGAGCGTACAACGGCCTTGAAATCGTCTTCAACGTGCAGGTCGGTTCGCTGATTCAGCAGGTTCGCCGAAACATCGTGGCGTACGACGGATTGACCAAGAGCGCTCTCGTGGATGCTCCGCTTGATCCGGCCGTGATTGTCAATCGAAGCTTCACGATCAGCGGTCGTCAAGCCCGACCGTCGGGGCGATTGGCGATCGATGGTGGCGTCATTTTGAAGAGCCGAAACGCCCGCATCGAAACCGAAGTTGGCGCCCAGTTCATTGCTGAAGGCTCGGCCGCTCGGCCGGTCGTGATGACATCGTTTGCAGATGATACGTACGGTGCAGGCGGCTCACGAGATTCCAACAACGACCGAAGCGCGACCTCGCCTCGGCCGGGAGACTGGGCGGGTCTCTACTTCGGGCCGACATCGAAGGGATCGGTGGACTACGCTCGCTTGACGTACAGCGGTGGACAGGCAGATCTGCAGGGGGGCTCCGCCGCCTTCAACACGATCGAGATCGTCCAGGCGGATGTTCGCGTTGCCAACAGCGTGCTTCGGTTCAACGCCAGCGGGTTCCTTGGAACCTCTCTTTCTGCCGCTCCGCAGACCCGAGCAGGTAAGGGTTTCACCTCGCCTGCCACCATCCTTGTTCGTGGCGCGCAGCCCACGCTGATCAATAACACACTTCAAGACAACGTCGGCCCTGCCATCAGCATCAATGCGAACTCGCTCACGACACAGATTGCCGGCGACCAGGGTCGCGAGTCGGGCTATCTTGCGGCCGTCACGACGCTCGACGCCAATGCTGGCCCGCTGGTTCGAGGAAACACTCTCACCAACAACGGCATCAACGGCATGCTTATCCGAGGAGAGACGCTCGACACCGAGTCGATTTGGGACGATACCGATATCGTTCATGTCCTGCTCAATGAGATTGTGGTGCCGAACTTCCACACTTTTGGCGGGCTTCGATTGCAATCGAGTCAAGATGCCAGCCTGGTGGTGAAGCTCGCTTCCGGAGTTCTCAGCGGACAAACGGCCGGCATCACCGCGGGAGGAAGTGCGGCAGATATTGATGACCGGATCGGTGGAACCGTCCACATTGTCGGCCGGGCCGACCGCCCGGTGATTTTGACCTCGTATGCCGATGACACGGTGGGCGCGGGAAGGGATGTGTTCGGTCGAACGCTGACGGATACCAACAACGATCTGTCCTCCAGTCAGCCTGGTGCCAATCCGACCGGAGACTGGCGCGGGATTCGGTTCACCGAGTTCGCCAACGACCGGAACGTCGCGATCTATCTGGAGAAGGAACGCCCCTACATCAAGAACACAAGCGGCGTATCGACCGATGTCAATGGGACGCCCCTCGTTCCCGAATCGCTTGGAATTCTCGCCGCCAATGAGCAGTCGAGCAACGACACCGCTCGGCTCGGATTCCAGGTCGAAGGAACGATCGCACTCGACGATCCGACCGATGTCGATGTCTACTCGTTCAGTGGCGTGGCAGGCAGTGAGGTTTGGATCGACATCGATCAAACCCGCTACGCGCTCGACGCGATCGTGGAATTAGTGGATCAGTCGGGCGCGGTGTTGGCCCGAGCCCAGACCAACGCGGGCCAAGGGCTCGGCATGGTCAATACACAATTGGCGCCCAATCGGGGCCCGCTGCCGTTGAACAAGGACACGACGCTCGGAGGCGATCCTCGCAACTTCGGCGACTTCTATTCGATCAATCCGCGCGACCCCGGGATGAGACTCATCCTTCCGGGCCAAGAAGGGTCGCGAACCAATTACTTCCTTCGCGTTCGATCGAGCCCGCAGCCGACCTCGACCCTGACGGGCGTTGATGCTGTCAAGGGTGGGATCAGTCGAGGCCATTACCAACTGGATGTTCGACTTCGGCAGCTCGATGAGAAGCCCGGTGCGACGGTCCGTTATGCGGACATTCGCTATGCCGCCACGGGTGTGGAGATTCTCGGCCTACCGAAGCATTCACCTTTGACGGGAGAAGCCTCCGATCGCGAGGGGGACTCCGCAGGGACGACCACCAATAACAACGATACGCTTGCGACGGCCCAGAACATCGGGAACATCCTCAAGTCGGATCGCAACACGATCAGCGTGGGCGGGTTCTTAGCCGGCGCCACCGATATCGATTGGTATCGATTCAACGTCGATTACGACTTTATTCAGTCGGTCGTCGGGCTCAACAACGCTGGGAAGAGTTGGTCGGCGATCTTCGATATCGACTATGCCGACGGCTTGCCGAGACCCGACACGCAGATTTCGATCTTCGATGCGTTTGGTCGGCTGATTCTTGTCGGGCGCGATTCGAACGTCGAAGATGATCAACAGCGAAAGTCCGACCCCAACGCTCCCAAGTCGGAAGCGACCATCCGCGGTTCCTTTGGAAAGAACGATCCCTACATCGGCCCGGTGCAATTGCCGACCGGTACGCTCAATGGCGCGAGCGGTGTGACGGGCGCGCAATCGACCCGCACCTACTACGTTGCCGTCTCGTCGGCCGCGCAGGTGGCGCAGTCACTAGATCAGTTTTACCTCGAGACCCCAACCAATCCCTTGATTCGCTTGGAGCCTGTCAACTCGATCAATCGTATCGCCGAAGATCACATCGACTATGCCGGCTACGCGCCGATGAACCCGGCGACAGGTGAACTTCTCTATCCGAGTAGCCCCACCGGTTCGCCGCCTCATGTCGATCAAGCTTCGCGCAATCCGCTCTTTGGTCCGACCAACGGAATCGGTCGAACACCAGAATCTCTCGGTGCGCAAGGGACACCGCTCACGCTGGGGGATGTGGTTCTTTTCGCCGTGACGGGCCGCGTATTGAGGACCTTCAATCCTTTCACCGGGGCATTGGAGACCAGGGTTGGCGAGACGACGGGCGACAACGACCGAGGGTTTGCCGACATCACCATGCGAGTCGACGGCCGACTGATGGGACTCACCAGCGGAACGAACGATCAGACCATTGGGAATTTGATCGAAATTAACCCTGGGTCGGGCGCGGGACGAAATCGCGGCGATGACGGTCTTACACAGGAACCGAACGGCTATCCCGCGCTAGCGTTCCGCACCTTAACGGTGAACAACGAAGAGGCTCTGAACGATCTCTATTCAGTCAATTTCGCGAATCAGTACATTCGGCACGAACGAAATACAGGTCTCGCCACTGGCCCCGGCCTTGGTGTCATTCGGCAAATTGGCTTTCGATCCGAACTGCAATTCTTACCGACGACGACCGGCGATCAGTTCACGGACGGTTCCGCATTCTCGCTGATCAATCCAGCACAGGTGGGGAGTCAGCCACAGGTATTCGAATTCAATAATCCCGCGACGATCGTGGTGAACCAAGTTCCGAATGTGGCGCCCAACGCCGGCGCTGACCAAGACGTTCGATTCCGGATCACACGCGGATCGACCACACTTATTGTCGAACTCAACACGAATACGGCCAACATCGGCAACGGGGGGACCAATCGAACGATTGACATCACCACGATTGCCGGCACCAATACAACGGCGAACCGAAACATCTTGGCAAGCTTGATTGCCACGACGCTGCAAGGCTTCACCGGCCAGGCGATTCCTTCCAATGTCTACTTCACCGATGTCAATGCCTTGGACATCGTGCAACAGACCGGGTCTAACTTGGCGTTGATCAACAATCAAGCAGATGCAACGCTTCGCATTCAGAATGTCAACGGCATCAATACCTTCCGGACGCTTCCGAACGGGACACTTCAGTTCCTCGATGCGACAGAAATGCAAACTCGGATCATTGCCGCTGTCAATACTGCCTTTGGTGGCACGAACTTGGCCCGACCGCTCAACTCGCCGTTTGGCGTCGATTTCCCCCGTTTACCTGTCAGTAGCGTCGGTGGCCCGTCGCTGGGAACGGCGGTGACGCTCCTTCGAACGGATCAGCTTCGTTCCGACGAGCAAATCACCGGCATGGCGTTTCGGCAACTCGTCGATCCCGAGAATGTCTACTTCGTTACCAACCAAGGGCGATTCATCGTCGCCGATGCGAACTCGGGCGAAATCATCGACATTATCGACGTGCCCGGCGTGTCAGGCGATACCGGTTTTAATGCGTTGACGAACATGCCTCGCAACGTTGAAGGTCGAGCTTTCGAAGACCTCTTCATGGCGGTGACGCTTGATGGTCGGTTGTTCGCGCTCAACGAACTAGGCCAGCCTGTCCGGTTTGGCATCGATATCAACGGAGATCGCCGACAGATCTTCTACAACGGCGAATCCTCGATTCAGCTTGACAGTAACTTCCTCTACTCGGGATTGGCGTTCTCGACGGCCGACTACAATCTTTGGCATGCGTCTCTCGAACGCGCGCTCAGTCCCGGGCACGGCCTCAGCGAAACTTTCGACGACAGTCGCACTCGAGACAACATTGGCGGAAATCCCACCAGTCCCAGCAATCAGGGGCTCGGCACGTTGTCGTACCGTTTTGCTTATGACGGGCCGCTCAATGTCCCGGGTACTGCTAACCGTCGAGTTTCTGATTTCCCAGACGACGGTATCTTCCCCTATGGATTCCGCAACGACGTGACGGACACCTACAACGTCCCGGGCGGCGCCGCGGGTAGTTTGATTTCCAACGAGTTTAGCCTCTCTGGTTACTCGGCATTGGATCGTCCCACGCTCTACTTCAACTACTACCTGCAGACGGAGAACGCCCGTAGTCACGATCAAAGCCTCGCCGGCTTTCCCGATGATGCGATGCGCGACAGCTTCCGTACCTTTATCTCCGATGATGGAATCAATTGGCATCAGTTGACCACCAACAACAGCCAAGCCTCCAACTACTTCGATCCAACGGCGCAGATTCCCCCCTTCGGTCGACGTACAGCCGAACTCCCCGAGGGGCCCTACGATACGACCAACGGCATCTCGCAAACGTACTATCCGCAAGGTGGTGAGTACCTCGACAACCCGCACCTGACGGCGGCCCAGGATGCGCAGCGCCGAGTGCAACAGACCTTCGATCAGCGGAACCCGACCTTCATCAACCCAAGCCTCGACACCACCGCGCGGAATTTCCGTCAGGTCCGCGTTGATCTGGGGGACTTTGCGGGCAAGAAGAACCTCCGCCTCCGTTTCGATTTCAGCACCGCGGGGGATATGTTCGAGCCGGCCAAGCTGCGCGTGGTGATTCCGACCAACGACCTGGGCGTGAAAGAACTGAACCTCCTCGATGGTCGCACCATCAACGTTGTCAATGCATTGGGAAGTGCGCAGTTCGAAGTCGACACCAATGGTGTGGCGACATCGACACCGTTCGGCGTGTTCTTTAAGCAGCGTCTGAACTTCTTGTCCACCGCGCTGCCGACCGACTTCTTCGACGGAGCAACGATCCGTATCGCGGGCCGAACTTTTGAGTTCAACCGTACGGGTGGCGTCACGCTCGGAAACATCGAGGTCGATATTACTTCCCCCGCCGTCAACGGAACCGTGCTGGGAATCTTGCAGGCATTCGGACAAGCTCTGGACAACGAGAATCTTCTCGACGTTGTCCAGCAGCGAGGCATTTCGGGACAGACGAGCGTCATCTTTAAGAGCGACGCCAACATCACCACCAGCCTGAATCCCTCCATCTTCAACAACGATGCGGTCAGCTTGGCGGTTGTCTTTGTGGGTGATGCCAACTTTGATGGCTCGATCGACGAGACGGATATCGCGGCCCGAATCCGCGATACGGTTAACTACTACAGCGTCACCACCGGCTTGACCGACTTCGGAGCGCGAACCTCGGGCTTGCTCTCGCAGGTGAACAACACAGGTGCCTTCACCCGGACAGGTCTCGCCAGACAGACTCTCTTCCGATTCGAAGACACGGTTCAGTTCCATAGTCCACGTCAATCGGAAAGGCCGATCGTTTCCAGCAACTATCAGGCAGGTTTGATCACTTTCAATACGAGTACAGGGCCTGCCCGCTGGGATGTCGGCGCCAACGGTGAACTCCTTCCGGGTGATGTGCTCGGCGATTACGAAGACACCATTCGCGTCAGTGGCCGGGAGTACGGTCGCGGTCAAGCGAATGGTTTCGAAGGGGCATACATCGACGACCTCGTCATTGGCTTTGCCGAGCGCGGCGAAATGGTGACACGAGCGCCCAACCCGACGGTTACCGTCAACACGGGGACGGGTTCGACCACGATACCCGCGGGGGTCTTCCCCGATACGCCCGCCTTCGTCACGCCGCCGATCGATCCGAATACGTTTGCGACTCGGCCAACGACCACGGGAGCGTATCAGCTGGAGATTCGCAACGGCGTCAACTACGGATCGCTCACCTATCAGTACGATCTCCCTTCGCCGGCACCGACGCCCGAAGGGATCGATCCGTTCCCCGCGCCGAACCTTCGGCTCGACCGGTCATTCGATACCAACGACCGCCAGGCGACCGGTTACGTCATCGAAGCCAGGGCCGCTGCCGATATCGTCGATGGGACGAATTTCACGGTGAACGATGGTTATCGACAGGTTCGCTTCGAGTTCAATAAGGATCTCGGCTTCCAGGTGGCACGCATTCCCAACCGCTCGCTCAACACGCCGCCGGATCTGGTTCTGTCGTTCAACAATGCTGCCAATCCCACGACGCCGATCACGATCGAGCTTGATACCGATGGCGTCAACAACGGGACGGCCGCGACACGCCGGGTTAATATTGCCGACCTGACGCAGAACAACCTGACCACTCGACAAGAGCTTGCTCGCCGAATTGTCTCGGCCATCAACAGCATCCAGAGCAGTTCGGCTCGCGCGGTGGGTGACTCGGTCTTCGTGGTGGGTGGATTCAATTTCACGAACGTCTTCGATGATCAGTTCCCAAGCACTCAACCGGTCCTCACGACACTGACCGGCTGGAGCAACGGACGGAGCCCCAACGGGACTAGCACGATTCCGACCGTGGTCATCAACTTGACCGTGGGGGATACTGCCGCCCAGGTTGCCGACAAGATCGCGCAGTCGATTCGCAATGCCACCACGATCGGCAGTCGGCTCGATGTCTCGGCGACGACCCTGAATCTCGAAAAGGACGAGACATCTCCCAATCCCATGACGGCGAGGGTTTCGCTTCTGGGGGCAACGATTATCGACCGGGATCCACTCTTCACTCAACTGAGCATCACTCAGTTCGGACGAGCCAACGGCGACGGCACGTTCACGAATCTGGGGGATGAAAACCGCGTTCGCGATCAGGGTCAGATCATCATCGACTCGAACCGCATCAGTAATTCTCCCGTCGGGATTCTGGTGGCGGCCGGCGAGACTTCCGCTTCAACAACGACGGTCTCAACGCGAAATCTTCCGGTCCGAAGCGTCGACAATCAAGTGCCGGGCGTGGTGCTGGTCAACAACATCATCTCCAACTTCGTCAGTGCCGGTATTCGGCTGGCCGGTGACGCAAACTTGTCCGATAGTCCGCAGGCGGCCTTCGCACTGACGCGCGTCGTCAACAACACGATTGTTGGCGGCGTCCAACCGAGAGGGATTGGGATCGATGTCGGCCGACAGTCTGACACGTTGACCTCATTTGTCACCGCGGCGACAGCACCGACGCTGATGAACAATATTCTTTCCAACACGTTGCAAGGGGTTCGGATTCAAGATGATCCCGATGCCACCGCGGGCGATTCTCGCGCGGGGACGGTCCTCACAGGGAACGTCTTCCAGGGGAATGCCGCCAATGTGTCGTTCAACGATACCCCGGTGTCGTCGCTGACGAGTGTGGATCCAATTGGTTTGAATCAGTCCCCCACGCTGCCCCTCTTCATCGACATTGCGTCGGGCAATTTCCAACTCCGACTGGGAACGCAGACGGTTATCAACCTTGCGGTCGATAGCGCGAACAACTCGGTCGATGATCGATCGGGGTTGGCTGCTTTCCGACAAGGAATTGGCTGGGCCCCCTCGCCAATCGTGGTTCCCGATGTGGATCAGCTGGGGCTTGTTCGACAAGACGATCCCAACTCGCCGACGCCCCCGGGATTGGGAGGTAACTTCGTCAAGGATCGTGGAGCACTCGAGAGAACCGACTTCTTCGGGCCACTGGCGATCTTGATCACCCCGGCTGACAATCAGGCAGGCGATACCAACCCTCTCTTCAACGAAGTCGCTGTTGCGGGCGGACTCGTGGTGAAGAGGTTCGAAATTCAACTTCGCGAGTTCGTTGGGGTCGGCGTCGACGATGCCAGCGTCTTGCCCGCGGCCGTGACGATTCGCCGAAACAACGGAAACCCACTCGTCGCCGGACGCGATTATGACTTCGTCTACGATGCCGAACGTGATGTTATCTCCGTCATCTCACGCGGGGCCCAGTTCCCCGAGGGAACCTATCGCATCGATCTTAACAACTCGGCCAACGGCATCCGCGACTTGGCCGGCAACCCGGTTCTTTCTAACCGCATCGAAGGGACCAATCGTCCGACGGCGTTCCTCGTGTCGATCGATCTTGTCGGGCCGACCGGTCAGATCACGACGCCGCTCGACAACGGGCCACAAGACACGGACAACGCCCCGAACCAATTGACGGTTCGGACCGCGACCGGTCTGAGTCAGCTTGAGCTGACGCTGCAAGGTGGGCAGGGTGGGATCAATCCTACTTCGGTCAATGGGACCAAGTTCGTTCTCACGCGGGATGGTTCGCAACTGACGCAGGGGGTCGATTATCAATTTAACTATGACCCCGCGACCGGCAAGGTGATCCTGCAATCGCTGGGAAGCTTGTTTATCCCCGGCGTCTACGCCCTCACGGTCGATAACACCGACGCGGGTGTTCTCGACAACACCGGTAACCCGCTTCAGCCGAACCAGAACGACGGTTCGACGCGGTTTCAGATCACGCTTCTTCTCAATGGGCCGTCCGCGAATCTTCTCACGCCCGCCGACAATGTCCCAGGTGACGGCGACCCCGCGCTGAACCGGGTGGAAGTCGTGAGCAGAACGGGCTTGCCGCGCATTGATGTCCTGCTTGTTCCGTTTGCTCCGACGGCGGGCATTGATCCCACGTCGGTGACCTCGGCGAAGGCACGGTTGTTCCGTGGGGCCACTCAATTGGTCGCGGGGGTCGATTACACTTTTGTGTACACGGCGGGGACGAACACGATTTCGTTCATCCTTGCTCCGAACCAGCCGGTGCCTGCCGAGTACCGCGTCCAACTTGACAACACTGCCACAGGCATTCTCGATGTCGGTGGCGGACGGTTGTCGCCGAACCGAGCCGATGGCACCACGCAGTTCGTCGTCAGTGTGGTTCCTCCGGGCCCTGTGGCACGCTTGATCAGCCCACTTGACGGTGGGCCGGCAGACAAAGATCCTGAAGCGGACGAAGTGCAGATTTACACGCTTGTGCCGATCGCCAACTTTGACGTTCTCCTGCGTCAGTTTGGTTTCGCCATCAACGACGGCACCGTCGATGCCACGAAGATCACCCTCCGTCGCAATGGTGTCGCCCAAGTCCAGGGTGTCGATTACAACTTCCTCTATACGCCGAGCACCGACACGATTCGCCTGTCGAGTGTTGCGGCCGAGTTCACCCCGGGCCTTTACGAGATACAGCTTGATAACTCTGCTGCGACGGGCATCCGCGATACCGAGGGGAACACGCTTCGGCCTAATCGACCCAACGGCAACACGGTTCTTTCGGTCTCGTTTGCCGCTCCGGGTCCGATCCAAGTCCCCAGTGGGATCTTCTTCTCGAACGTGGGTCTGTCGGATATCGGCGGCAATGCGTTCGTGGGATTCCGGATCGAGGGGGATGCTCTTACTCGTGTGACCGTGTCGATCGATTCTCGCACCGACCCGACCGGAACGATTCGGAATCTGGTTTCGACCAGTGTTGTTCTCGATCAGAACGGCGTCTTCGATTTCAGCCGATCGCTTCCTCGAAGCGCGAACGGCGAAACGTTGTCGGTCACGGTTCGAAGCGAATTCGGCGCTACCATCACGAATGCGACGTTGATCGGACCGCGGGCCACTTCACTGCGGGCCTACACCAGTTCGCTCTTCAACAAACTTCTCAATCGCGATGGAAGGCTCACTCAATCGATCGACGAGTTCACGCCACTCGAATCTCTTGGCAACAACAATGCCATCGCGGGGGCCATGCTCAACACGGACGAGTTCATCGTCTCGGCCGTCACGGCGCTCGTGCAAGATCTTCTGGGTAGAGCACCTCGGCCCAGCGAGTTGGCCACCTACGGCACACAGTTTCGAACGACCGGTTCGTTTGATCAAGCTCGCATCACGATGCTTACCAGCGATGAATTCGCCCGGATTCCCGCCGATCGCAGCTTGAACTTCAACGACGCTGGGCAGCGAGCTCAAGTGACCGATTACGTTCAACGCGTTTACGCGAAGCTGATCCCAGGCTACACGCTGTCGGCGGCGGAGCTCGACAAGCGAGTGCGGGATGTCTTCGAGGCTGGCCGGCGCTGGATCCTGACCAACACCAGTCCGACCGATGGCGGCGTCTTAGCATCGTCGGCCTATCGAACCGCGCGTGCCAACCGTGCCTTCCAGGATTGTCTCGGCAGAAATGCCACGCCCGCGGAGATCGCTTCGCTGGGTGGCCTATCCGATCGAGACCTGTTGCGAAGCGTGATCACCTCGGCGGACTTCTACTTGCCTCGACTGGCGGATTCGATCTATCGAGAATTCTTGCAGCGTGGTCGCGGCGAAACCACGCCAGCCGAGATCAACTCCCTGGTCAACTATCTCCGCTCGGGAGCAACCGAATCGCAGGCGCGAGCACGCGTGATCGGTTCCGATGAATTCAAGGCCAACGCGGGTGGGACGCTCGAAGGCTTCGTCGAAAACGCGTTCCGACAAGTTCTGCTTCGTGTTCCCACGCCGAGCGAGATCACGGCCGGTGTCGGGTTCGTCGGTAGCAATGGCGGCGACACCAACGCGGGACGCGAGGCGTATGCCCTTCTGTTGCTTGCCAATCCCGATGTCGTCCTCAACAATCGTGGCATCGCGCAGACCGGCCCGCTGCAGAGTTCTGGCAATGCGACGCCGGTTATCGGGGCTGTGGCACAGATCGGCGGAGTCGAAGGATCTGCCGTCTCCGCGAGCGTGCGGGCGATCGATCCCAATAGCGATCCAATTGCTTACCGAATTGTCGCGGCTCCGTCGGGGGCGACGATCGACCCGGTGACCGGCCAGTTTACATGGGCACCGACCGACGACTATCGTGGCTTGGTCCCGATCACGGTGGAGGCTTTCGAGCAGAGTGCCTCTCGGCTTCGATCGACGCGAACCTTCCTGGTTCAAGTCAACAATGCCGCCCCGACGGCGGCAGTATCCACCGCGCCGATCGTTACCGGTGGACAACTCGTTCCCGTCACGCTCCAGGCGAACGATCCTGGTCTTGTCGATTCTAATTCGAACTTCCGGTTCGATGTCGATTGGAACAATGACGGCGTCTTCGATGAAACGATCATCGGCCGATCAGGCTCCACCGTTCAGCGGTCCTTCGCGGGGGTCGGTCGGCAGAGCTTTGCCGTGCGAGCCACCGATAAGGATGGTGGAACAAGTGCGACAACCGTCGCGTCCGTCTTCATTGGCGGTGTCTTTGTTGAACCCAACCCTGCCAATCCGTCGCAACGGAATCTCACCTTCGTGGGGACCGACGGCGATGACAATGTTCGCTTCGAGCAGATCGCAGGGACCAATTCAGTCAACGTCTACACGACTCGCCTCAATGGACAGGTGGTCAACACCGTGCAGCGGTTTGACAACATCACCGGCTTTGTCCAAGCTGTGATGGGGGCGGGCAACGATACCGTCTTGGCGGATCAACTCTCGAACGTTCGGATCTCGATCGATGGTGGGGTCGGCAACGACTCGCTGCGTGGGGGCATGGCCAACGACACGATCCTCGGGGGCGATGGAAACGACACGATCTGGGGGATGTCCGGCAGCGACAACATCGATGGCGGTGTCGGCAACGACCGGATCTTCGGCGACGTTCAGGCGGGCCAAGGATTCATCAACTCCCGATCGACGCTCGGCCAAGACACCATTCGGGGTGGGGCCGGCAACGACGAGATCTACGGCGACAGCGACGGTGGAGAAGGAGCCAACGACTGGATTGATGCCGGCGACGGGAACGACACGGTCTACGGCGACGGGTCCTCGGGATACTTTGCTGCCAGCGACACGATTTTCGGCGGCGACGGCAATGATATCCTCTTTGGCGACCATCCCTCGGCATTGGCCAGCAGCGGCGGGCCAGACT
The DNA here is from genome assembly GCA_019753235.1 of bacterium. Lineage (GTDB taxonomy): Bacteria > Planctomycetota > Planctomycetia > Kolteriales > Kolteriaceae > JAIELF01. Next base: position 84,285 of record JAIELF010000003.1, on the reverse strand, counting down.
TCATCGACGGCGGCGCCGGAAGTGACATCGTCTACGGCGGCGGTGGGGCAGACTCGCTCTACGGCGGGACCGGCAGCGACTTCATCATTGCCGACGTGCTCTCCCGATTCATCACCCCGGCGACCATGTTTGAAATTCAGAAGGAGTGGAACTCCGGCAACACGGTCGGCCTGAAGCGTGACTACATCACGCTGAACAAGACAGGCGGACTCAATGGATTCAACATCGTTGTGCCTGGATCGACCATCTTGGACGATAACTCTGTGGATCAGGTCTTCGCTGGCAACGATCAAGATGGCGACTGGATCGTCGCCACTCGGACCGAGGATTCCGTGAGCCAAACGACGGCCGACGACATCATCGACCTGATGATCAACCTGTAAGCAAAAGGAAGCAAACGGAGGCTGTGTCGGCAATCTATCCGCGAGTTGACTGATCGGCGTCGCACCAACCCGTCGAATGGAGGCAGGCCGGCACAATTCGATTCGATCCTTTACGTCCTGCGTGTTACCATGCCTTGAAGGGTTCTTCATCGAAGGGTGACGAGGTCGATACGGACGTGAATTGGCTGAGAAATGTAATGGTCGGGGTGATTGCCTGGCCGATCGTTGTTTGGGGTGACCAGCCTGTTACCCCTGCCGGCATCGAGTTCTTTGAAAAGAAGATCCGCCCGCTCTTGATCGAACGATGTTCCTCCTGCCATGGTGCCGACAAGCAAAGCGGTGGGCTGCGGCTCGATTCCGTTTCAGCGATTCGTGCCGGTGGAGATCAGGGCTCGCCGATCGAACCGGGCAATCCGGACGAGAGCTTGTTGATCAAAGCGGTTCGTTACTCCGATCAAGATTTTCAGATGCCCCCCAAGGGGAAGATTGCCGACGAGGAGATTCGGCTCTTAGAAGAATGGGTTCGCCTGGGGGGAGCCATGCCCGTCGGCGAATCCGTCCCGGCACCTGCTAAACCCTCGTTCTCGATCGAAGATCGCCGACATCATTGGGCATATCAACCGGTCCGTCGCGTTGCACCTCCCACGGTCGCCTCGAACGATCGATGGGAAAATCCCATCGACTTGTTCCTTCAGTCCAAACGAGAAAAGAAGGGTCTCTCTCCCACAAACAGGGCAGGGGCCAGCGCCTGGCTTCGACGGGTGAGTTTCGATCTCACCGGATTGCCTCCCACGCCCACCGAAGTTCGCGATTTTCAGCAACAACATTCCCCCGATGCCAAAGATCGAACGATCGATCGATTGTTGGCGTCACCTCGGTATGGAGAACGGTGGGCGCGACACTGGCTAGATCTTGTTCGATTCTCAGAAACGCTGGGGCACGAATTCGATTACGAGATCCTCAACGCTTGGCGCTATCGTGACTACACCATCCGCGCGTTCAATAGTGATCTTCCTTACAACCAATGGGTCGTTGAACACGTGGCAGGCGATCTGGTAGACCTCCCCAGACTCGATCCGAATTCCGGGGACATCGAGTCCGTCATGGGGACGGCATTTTTCTGGTTCGGAGAGGCGACCCATTCGCCGGTCGACGTTCGGCAAAATCAAATGGATCGCATCGACAACCAGATCGATGTTCTCACCAAAACATTTCTCGCGCAGTCGGTCGCATGCGCCCGTTGTCACGATCATAAGTTTGATGCAATCTCGCAGGCCGACTATTACGCCCTGGCCGGTTACTTAAAGAGCTCTCGCTACGATCAATCGAGTATTCTGCCGACCGAGCAGGCGAATGAGAAGGCTCGGGCTCTTGCCATCCTTGTTGCCGACCGAGATCAAGCGATCGATGCTTATCTTGCTTCGCTCTGGAAAGAGAGAATTCGGTCACCTGCCGATTGGTCGACGTTGCCAACTGATCGAATCCCGGCTTCTCTCGATCACCCGCTCGCGCTATGGAAAGAATTCGCGGCCGAGTCCGCGGAGAACTTTGCCACGGCCATCGAACGAAAACGTCAGCAGATTCACGAGAAGAAACGGGCCAGCGAGGGTCGATGGATCTTTGGGCCGGACGCGGATCCTCTGCAATCGAATTGGCGACGGACGGGGGATTCGTTCGTTCTGCCTGATCTCCCTCGATCACGATGGCACGTCACCACTGAAAAGCCCGCGCGGTTGTCGGCGGTTCCCGCTCGTCAGATTCGTTCCGATCAATACTCGCCCTACTGGGAGGGTGCTGTTCGTTCGCCGACGATCACGATCGATGCCGACTATCTGCATGTGAAGGCCGGGGGCAAAGGTTGTCGAGTCAATGTCATCGTTGATGGCTTCACCATCATTCGCGATCCTATTTATGGAAGCTTGATGCAGCGAATCGACAAGTCAGATCTCCATTGGAAGACGTTTGATCTTCGCAAATGGGTCGGTCAGCGAGCCTACATTGAGGTCATCGATTCGATCACTCCGAATCCGACGGACAGTTTCGACCCGGCATCGGCTCCGAAAGAAAGTGACGCTTTCTTCGTCTTAGAGGAAGTCGTTCTGTCGAGTAACCGCGCAGCCCCACAGCATCCCTGCCATGCGATGGTGAGCGATCTCCTAAAGGAGTCGATCACGTCGAAAGAGGATTTGGCTCGCGCGTATCAATCCATTCTGGATTCCAATGATGACTCGGCGACCAAAGCCGAGTTGTGGGAAGGAGTGATCCAAGCCGGTTGGCTGCCGATCGATCTGTCACCTGTGTCGAATCCCATGCTCGCGACAAAGTTGGAGCGCGTCGCGCAGCATCAACAGTCACATAAATTGCCGACTGATCGACGGACGCCCGCCATGACCGATGGCACGGGCGAAGACGAAATGCTCCTGGTTCGAGGGAATCCTAAGACGCCGGCTGACCCGGTACCCCGGCGGTTTTTGGAGGTTTTCTCTCCATCGTCATCGTCGGTTCGTTCGCTGGGCAGTGGCCGACTCGAGTTGGCTTCGCAAATCGCCGACGAAGCGAATCCGCTCACCGCACGGGTGATGGTCAATCGACTTTGGAAGCATCATCTCGGCGAGGGGATTGTCCGAAGCCCCGATGATTTTGGAAAGATGGGGCAGTCCCCGACGCATCCGGAGTTGCTTGATTGGTTGGCTTGTGAGTTTGTCGAGCGAGGATGGTCTCTCAAGGAGATGCATCGGTTGATCCTCGCCAGCGATGCGGCTCAGCTTTCAAGTGATGTTCCTCTTGAACTCCGCGAGCGAGACCCCAACAACGAGCTGCTCTGCTGGCAGGAGATTCGCCGACTCGAAGGAGAGTCGATCCGCGATGCGATACTGTCAACATCGGGTAGGCTTGATGTCCGCATGGAAGGCCCCAGTATTCAGCCGATGCTGACGGACTTCATGCCGCCCCTGGGGCGACCCAGCGTTTCGGGCCCCCTCGATGGTGCCGGCCGCCGAAGCATCTATTTGGCCGTTCGGCGAAACTTTCTAACGCCGATGTTGCTGGCCTTCGATTATCCGCTTCCACAAACGACCATCGGTCGGCGAAACGTCTCGAACGTTCCTGCACAAGCGTTGTCGCTGTTGAACGATCCCATGATGTTCGAACAAGCCGACCTGTGTGCCGCCGAGATCATGAAGAGTACGTCGACCACGCCCGATCGAATTGTCGAGCTCTACTTAAAGGCGTTCGGTCGAGAGCCGACCTCGGAAGAGGTCCGCACCGTGGTGTCGTTTCTCGATTCAAATGACTCAACAGAGAGTCCACAGCAGCGATGGTCGCTGGTTTGCCATTCGATCATGAATGCCAAAGAGTTTATTTTCGTCCCGTAGAGATGGTCCAAGTGAACGAGAGGATGAACTGATGAGCTGTTCGGGCTACCGTTCGTGCCCGATGTCGCGTCGACAAATGCTGCGCGAGGCGGCGTGCGGCTTCGGGTCGGTCGCGATGGCGGCGTTCCTGGCGGAGCAAGTGCGCGCGGATAAGCCGGCGGAACATGCATCGCTCGGCGGTTCACTCTCGAGTCTGCATCATCCAGCAAAAGCGAAGAGCGTGATCTTTCTCTACATGGATGGAGGGCCATCGCAGCTCGATACGTTCGATCCCAAACCTCGGCTGGAGCGCGAGCACGGCCAACCGATTAAGCTCGACAAGATCCCCGCCACGCAGTTCGATAACGTCGGGACCGTACTCGCTTCCCCCTGGAAGTTTTCTTCGCACGGCGAATCGGGGATTCCCGTCAGTTCGCTATTCCCGAACATCGCCCTGCATGTCGATCGGCTTGCGATTATCCGTTCGATGACGTCGAACTTCTCCGAACACACAAGCGCGAACTATTTTCTGCATACCGGTTCAGGTTTACAGGGCCGGCCAAGCATGGGGGCCTGGACGACGTACGGCCTTGGGACTCGGTGCCAGAACTTGCCGGGCTATGTTGTTCTGGATGGAGGACTTGTTCCTCGCGGCGGCGTGGACAACTTTCACAGTGGATTCCTGCCGGCCGATTATCAAGGCTCCATCTTCAAGACCGGCCCCGCACCGGTGCCGCACCTTTCTTCGCCCCATGCCGACCGATCTCGACAGAATCGACAGCTTTCCTTAATCAAGTCACTGGATGCTTCCTTTGTTGCCCGGCATCCGCACGAGAACGAAGTCGAAGCCGCCATTGCCAACTATGAATTGGCGTATCGCATGCAGGCCGAGGTTCCCGATCTCGTCGATATTCAAGGCGAGACCAAAGAAACGCTGCGTGGTTATGGGCTCGAGCATGAGTTCGAACCTACTCGCGTTTATGGTCGAATCTGTTTAATCGCCCGTCGGCTCGTGGAACGGGGCGTTCGGTTCATCGAACTAACGTGCCCCAGGCTCGATGCCGATCGTTGGGATCAGCACGCCAACTTGAAGGATGGCCACGAACGCAACGCGCGAGCGATCGATCAGCCGATCGCGTTCTTGTTGGAAGATCTCCATCGACGAGGACTGCTGGACGAAACGCTTGTTGTCTGGGCGGGCGAGTTCGGCCGAACGCCGATGGCGCAGGGATCCAATGGCCGGGATCACAATCCCTTCGGCTTTACCATCTGGATGGCGGGCGGCGGCATCAAAGGGGGAACGATCTATGGGGCGACCGACGACTACGGCTACTTTGCCATCGAAAAGAAATCGACCATTCATGACATGCACGCAACCATGCTTCACTTGCTCGGCGTCGATCACAAACAATTGACGTACCGATTTTCGAGCAGAGATATGCGCCTAACGGATGTTCACGGCGAGGTGATGAAAGATATCCTCGCTTAACTGTCAACAGAACATCCTGCCCACGAGCCCATTCCTAAAGGCCGCCAGATAACAAACAAAATCCCCCCTGTCGCCGACGGAGCGAAAGGCATTCTCGGTGTCGTTGATCAAGCTCTGTCGCCGGGGACGCCAGGGACCGGGAATCGAGGATAAGCGGGCTCTTTTGATCAAACCGGTCGGCATTTTGTCCTTCCCGAACACCGATCGAATATTCCAGTTTTTCCGCGTTCGCCTGGAGACCCTCTGTTGACAGTTTTCTTACGGGGGTCTAGCCTCGCATGCTCTCATGGGCGCCAACGCTGCGCGCATGCTAAACAGGAGGTCGCTGAACTGACATGACACCAGCGACTCTCTTGGAATCCGCCGGGTCTCGAACGGCCCCCCCGAGAGTTTGGATCTCCATTCTTTTTCTTGCAGCTATTGTCATCGGCAGTGTGGCGGCGTGCCGGTCGCGTACCATCACGCTCGATACGTCGGTTTTCATTCGCTTCGCATCGCAATGGTCCCAAGCACCCTGGTCGCGCTCGACGCCCGTGGAAAGCGAATCGTGGCGGGGTTGGCTTCTGAATCGATCCCCCGCGATTGCCGTGCTCGATCATCATGCCCAGCATCCCGCGTTTGCGATTTCGGTGGCGAGTGTTCGGAATACCCTTCGCCCTTGGATTCGAGGAAGTGAAGAGCTGTTGTGGATCGTCTCGGTACACACGGTGTCGCTCCTTGGATTCGGCTTTCTAGTGGTGGGCATCTATCGCTTCGGAGAGGAATGGCTCGGCGAAGCCGCGGGCGTGATAGGCGCCTTGGCGGTTTTGGTCAGTCCTCCGCTCGTACGAATTGCCGGCGACGCACTGTCGGATGCACCGTCGGCAGCGTTTCTGGTTTGGTCGCTTGTTTGGATGATGAGGTATCTTCGGCAGGGCATGATCGGAGATCTCCTCAAAGGGGGGGGGCTTGCTGGGATCGGCTACCTTTTTCGTCCCGAGGCCATTCAGGTCGCTTTAGCGATGCTCGTCGTATTGTTGATCGGATGGATCGGTCGGCCGTCGCGATGGAATCGTCTCGCGCACTTGTCGGCATTGGCGGCGACGCTCGCGATCTTTGTTCTCCCCTACATGGCGATCAAGGGTTCTCCTCTGACGAAGAAGTCGTACCTGCTGGACCCAGCCGTCCTCCGGTCGATGCACACATCGTCGGAAACGATCTCTCATGAATCGCTGTTTCCGAACCAGCAATCATCGTTGGTTCGGGTTTGCCGGCAAGATATCGACGAGGTCGTTCAATTGGTTTCCGCTTCTGAATCGGATTCAGAAGAACAGGCTCTTCCGAAAGAGGATCGATCAGCCGAGGCGGCGTCGTTGCCGAAATACATCCCGGCCATTGATCTCCGTTGGCGAACGTATGTTGATGGAGTGGGGCTCTTCTTACTGTTGTGGTCATCGTTGTTGGCTCACTCGTTGATCGGCTTGTTGCCGATCGGCGGACTTATGCTGATCGTTGATAGGCCGCGCGCCGAGTCATGGCTTGTCGTCGGAACGGTTCTTTGCAATTTCCTTTTTCTTCCGGCACTCCTCTACTGCGCGTGCGGATATCTCGATGTTCGTCACATTGTCCCGACGTTCTCGCTGACGGCCCCGTTGCTCTGGCCGGGCGGATTGGCCTTGTGTCGCGGCGTTCGCGCGGGGCTCTCTTGGATCTCGATTCAAATAGCCGGTCGGCCGATTCGTTGGCCCATGACGGCCGAGCATGCGACAGGTTTGCTGCTGGGGTTCACACTCATGATCGTAGGGACTATCTCGATTAGTCTTCGGTCGAATGAGCAGCTTGCTGGTCTTCGGACGCTGGGATTTTGGATGCGAGAACAGATTTCGCCGAAATCGCTGGTGATTGATCCATCGTATGTGACCGCATTTTACGCGGGCATGGACGGGCAGAATCGTTGGCCGTACGTGGGGAATCTCTCGCCGGAGAACCTTGCCGACGTGTTGGATGCTTTCCCCGAGGCTCGTTACGTTGTTCTCTCCGATCGTCAGGCAGCCGAGGCCCTGGGACAGGAACATTGGCCGACCGATTTACGCGATTGGCATCTCGACGAGATTCACTCCGAGCGAATCTCGAAACGTCCGGATGATCAACGCCGAGTCCGTCTCTTTCGAGCGACATCGACGGTGCTGGGCCCGCCTCCTGTGGAGGAGACCGCCCGTTTGCACGACGCATCCTTGGATCGCTGATATCGATGCTACGCGATTCGCCGAGATGGCTTATGGAAGGCGATCTCGATCTTCTCCATAACGTCGCGTGGAGTGATCGCCTCTAGGCACGAGTGTCTTCGCCCGTTCGCATTCCAACCAGTGATCGATTGCTGGCAAGCTAGGCAGCTCATTTTTCTTTGAACGACTAGGTCTTTTGATCCCCAAGGATAGACTCGGCAGGGATCGGTCGGGCCGAAGATCGAAATCGTCGGGATGCCGAGCGCGCTGGCCAGATGAACCGGGCCGGTGTCAGGACCGATGGTGAGCGTCGACATCGACAACAGCGCCATGATCATCCCGAGCGAGTGACCGACGGCGACGCGGACTTTAGGCCCCATCCCCTCGGAGAGTGATCGGCAGCGATCCATCTCCGATCGGCCGCCGATAAGAAGGATCGGAAGATGATATCGCCGCTGGATCATCTCCATCAGTTGACGAAATTTTGCCGGCTCCCAATCCTTGAACGACTGTGAACTCTGCGGCGCGATGATGATGTAGGGTTCGCTTAGCGACCACCGCCGATCGAGAAGCGCCTGTCGCGCGCGATCACGATCGACCGCGCGAACGTTCAAGTCGAATCGGATCCGACCATCGTATAGGCCATCATCACCAAGACTGTTGCTGCGGATGGCTTCCACCATTTCAAGGTGTTGCTCGATCACATGCTTGGAAGGTGTGGTTGGCAGGAGATCGTCATAGAACCAGCGAGCACCTTCGCGCGCTGATGTCGCGCCGACGAGTCGAGACGCGCCGATCGTTCTGGACAGTAGGGCCGAGCGAAGCAGTCCCTGGAGATCGATGATGGTATCAAACTTCTCGGCCCGGAGATCGCACGCGAAACGAAATTGGCTGATACCTCGGAACGCATCCTGTCCCCAGCGAATTCGTCGGATCCAAGCAGGGCTGGGGGCGATGAACAATTGATCGATGGCCGGGTGATCGACGAGAATCTCAGCGAATCGACTATCGACCAACCAATCGATTCTTGCGGAGGGGAACCGTTGCCGCAAGGCGCAGACGGCGGGAAGTGCATGCAGGATATCCCCCATGCTGCTCAGCTTCACGATGAGGATTCGCTGCGGTTGTTTCGACATCGCCACGGAGTCTGGCCCAGCACTCGGAATCTGTCAATTGATTGATCTGCTCGGGATTTCGCTCTTCCTGGAGACATGTCGCCGATCGACAGGGAGCACGGCGCAAAGCTGGCTTGTCGCATCTTCCCCGTTGGTTACGATGGTCGGCCGATGGGCCGGCTCACGGCGAGGGTGCGATGAAGATTCTGGTGGTCTGCCCCAACTGGGTCGGTGATGCGGTGATGGCGACGCCGACGCTGCGCGCCCTTCGCGGCCGATTCCCCGAGGCCGAGATCGTGGGGCTGATGTCGACGACCATTGCCGACACGCTCGCGGGGAATCCTTGGCTCGATCGGACTTTGTCTCTCCCTGATTCTCCACGTTTGGCAGGTCGTCGTTGGTTGGCCGTCATCGGTCAACTTCGGCACGAGCGATTCGACGTCGCGATTCTGTTTCCGAACAGTTTTCTGTCGGCCCTTGTATGTCGGGCTGGACGGGTGAAGCGAGTGGTCGGTTATGCGCGCGATGGTCGGGGTTTGCTGCTGCACGATCGACTATGGGCTCCGTGGAGCCTGCGGGGATTTCGTCCGACGCCGTTAATCGATTACTACCTTCGCTTGTTGGAGCCTTGGGGTGTCACGGGTGCTCGCCGATCCATGGAACTCTTTCTCTCGACGGTTGATATCGCGCGGAGGGATCGGCTCTATCAGAAGTTCGGCATGACGGACCATCGTCCGCTCGTGACGATTCATCCTGGGGCGGCATTCGGGCCGGCAAAACATTGGCCCACCGAATCGTTTGCCGAGCTCGCGCGTCGCTTGGTGGATGAGAGACAAGCACATGTCATCATTCTCTGTGGGCCGGCAGAGCGAGAATTAGCTCGAGCGATCGAACTGGCCAGTGAGCGATCTCGGTCCGTCCATTCGCTTGCCCATGAGGATGTTTCCATCGGCCTCAGCAAGGCGATCGTCGCGCAGAGTCATCTGCTCGTCAGCACAGATTCGGGACCCAGGCATTTCGGGCCCGCCTTCGGTATCCCGGTTGTATCGCTCTTCGGTCCGACTCGCATCGAATGGACCGAGACCTATTCGATCGACGAGATCCATCTCCAAAAGGTCGTTCCATGCGGGCCCTGCCAGAAGCGAGTCTGTCCGCAGGGGCACCACCGTTGCATGCGCGAACTTTCGGTGGATGAAGTCTACCGTGCCGTGCTGATGCAATTGGGCGATCGACCGTCGCGAGGTGCTTCTCGTGTCGCTTAATCTAGACAAACCGCAATCGTCGATGCCATCCGAAGCATCGTTGCCGTCTCGACTCCCCATCATGATTTCTCTTTGTCGACCTCTGTACGAGTTGGCATGGTGGGTGGTGTCCATCGTCTGGACCATCGCCGTCATGAGACGACCGGGTGCTCGCGAAGAACTGGCCGAGCGAGCGGGCTATCTTCCCTCTCGGCCGATCGAGGCCTCGGGATCTCTCTGGATTCATGCGGTGTCCGTGGGCGAGTATCTCTCGGCCCTGCCGATCATTGACCAGGTGAAACGTCGCGATCCGAAAATATGGGTGCTAGTGACGATCTCGAATCCGCAAGCTCACGCGATGGCGACAAAAGGAGAACCCGCTGCCGACGTCATCGCTTGGATGCCATGGGATAGTCACCGGTCGATCATCCGAGCGTTTGATCGAGTGAATCCGGACTCTGTCGGCATCATCGAATGCGAGATTTGGCCGAACTTCATCTTGGAAGCAAAGAAGCGGTCATGCCGACTGATCATGATGAATGCTCGGATCTATGAGAAGGATTTTGCGGGTTACCACTTAGCTCGGTTCCTCTTCAAGCCCATCTTAAATGGTGTGGACGAGATCTACGCCCAGTCGGCCCTAGACCGGGAACGGTTTCTCTCGCTCGGCGTCTCTCCGGGGCGAGTATGGGTGGAGGGAAACTCGAAGTACGACCGCTTGCCGAGCGCGCCACCGGAACGGACTTTGCCCATGTGGGTTAAGAATTCGTCGGGGGGGCTTGTGGTTCTGGCCAGTACGCACCCTGGTGAAGAGGGACAAATCCTCGCGATGATGCACTCCCTTCAGAAGGAGATTCCGTCGCTGCGTATGATCATCGCGCCGCGTGATCCTTCACGAGGTGAATTGATCAAGGGGATGGTGAAGGAGAAAGGGATGTCGGCCTTTTGCAAGACCGAGATTGGTCAGATCGACGAAAGCTCGGCAGACGTGATGGTGCTTGATACTTTGGGTGAGCTCCCTGCATTGTTGGCGGCAGCAGACGTCGTGTTCATGGGGGGATCGCTTGTTCCGATGGGGGGGCACAACCCGATCGAGCCGGCCGTTTGGGGCAAGCCCATCTTCATGGGCCCCTCGTTTTTCAACTTTCGTGACGTCGTTTCCAACATGCGAAAGAGCGGCGGAATCGAGATCGTCGCCTCGGCAGCAGAGTTGATGGAAAAGATCCGCCGACTCTTGCTTGATCCCGAAGCAGGTCGACTTCAGGGAGTTCAAGCAGCCGACTTCATCGCACGTCAGCGAGGCGCTTCGATCCGCTATGCCCAGCGATTGCTTGACATGAAGCGTGTTCGCGAAGCGGCGTAGAAACGGCTCTTCGAGGAGGTGGAAATCTCTTCCCACGTTTTATGGGCTGTGGGACAACATCTTGTCGGCGGCGGGCCGAGCAAGGGAGAAATCATTACGTGATTACTTGTTCACAACGCCCGACGGCGATCGAGCAGAAAACGGTCTGTCCTTGGGGCTGCGTGGGGAAGGTCCTGCCGGTTTCAAGTTCTCCTGCATTCGAAGGATGGGTGCACGGCGTTCTAGAATGCTCCTCGTGCGGCATCTGGTTTTCGGTTCCCTACTCTTCATCGATGAGTGAAGACGACCACTGGGACGATCTGTACCACGCGAACTATTCTCCGTATCGGAAGAAACTGAAGCATCGTCATCGCGAAGCTCGTTTCGCCTGGCTATCCAAACATCGTCTTGCCTGGTTGCTGCCTGCGCCGCTGCGACCGTCGTTTCCGGTTGCCTTCGGTTCGAAAAGAAGCCTAGAGATCGGCTGCGGGTCTGGGGCCGACCTGCGACGATTGGTCGATTTAGGCTGGGATGCCACGGGGCTTGAACCGCACGAAGAGGCGGCCAAGCGAGCTCGCCAATGGAGCGGAGCGACTGTTCTGGTCAAGCGATTCCCCACTCGCGAACTGTTGCCAAGCAGTTTTGATTTCATTTTGGCTCAGCAGGTGTTGGAGCATTTGCCTTCGCCGGTTCAAGCTGGCAGGGAAATCGCAAAGCTTCTTCGGCCTGGCGGCGTCGTGCAAATCTCGGTTCCCAATTGTCAGAGCTGGGCGGCTCAGAAGTTTGGCCCGCATTGGGCTGGCTGGGATGTCCCCCGACATCGAATCCACTTTACTCCCCACTCGTTGGCACAGTGGGGACGAGCGTCGGGTCTCGTGGATGTGCGAGTTCAGACGCTGATACATGCGGGTTGGATTCGTCGATCGGCTCGGCAATGTGTGGGCAAGGGATCGACCTATCTTTCCAAGTCCCGCTTGGGCGCGTCACTTGCCGCCCGTTGGGGCCAATGGAACGGCCAGGGAGACAGCTTGCTCCTTCTTGCCCGAAAGCCGCTTCGATAGGAGCGGTTCCAGGCGATACCACCGCTTATTCCGCATCTTCACTAAAGCCCGCAGGCCAGGCATTCCCGGCAGAACCCGATTTATTGTTGCAGACTGACCATCTTGCCGGCCGATCACCATAGACAAGCACGGCGACAAGACTCGCGTAGAGCGCGGGCTTCTCGGTGATGGGCGGATCCATAGTCCAGGCAACGCTTCTCTGGAAGCTTCTGCCTCGGTCAAGTCAGCCTCCTCGCCGGCAGGATCTCAACCAAGGGGCCGACCCATGGGACGAACGGGATTTCGAACTCCCAAGGCGCGATGGCGTCGATTGATTGGTGCCGTTGTCATGGTGATGACACCAGCGCTGATGCATGCTGCCGACCGAACCATTTGGATTCAGTCGGAGCCCGACGCGATCTCGACGATCGACCGGACAGAAGTGTCGTCGGTCTTAGCGGACGAGATATCCTCGGCAGCGCCCGCCGTTCCTACTGCCAGCAAGTCGACCAGACTGGTCGAGCCAACGTCTCTTCAACCTCAAACATTCGCGGGCGAAGTCGTCGATCCCACGGCCGGCGCCAGCATGATGCAGCAAGGCTCGAATACCGCAGCGACATCGATACAAGCAGGTGGGCTCGGTTCCGGATCGGTATTCGCGGGCCCGCAGGGGTTCGGCGGGAATCTTACCACGCAATCGAGCGGTCTATTCAATTCGGTTTCGAGCGGCATCTTCAGTAATCCAAGCCAAACGGTCTACAACGGTGGCACCACGCTCAAACTCCTCGAAGGAGAATCGTGGGCATTCATGACCCGCGGATTGTTCGGCTTCGTTGATAACTACGCGATTAGCGACACCAGCTTCACCTACTCCATTGATTCGTATTTTGGCACCCGGGTTCGGAGCTACGGCGGGGGTGAGCACTGGGTCAAGTTCGGTGGTTTCGTCGACGATCAGAACCAGTTTGGCAAAGCGGGCCCCATGGTCGGGGCATTGCTCTTTGCCAATGAAGCCTTCCCCGTCACAGTGGATGCCGCCGTCGGCTTTGGTTATGGCAACCCCATCGATCGACTGCCGAGCTTTCGCGAGACGGTCGACGTTGCCAACCGCGACTATCAAATTCGCGTCGGTACATTTCTGTCGCCGACGATGCAGGTCGGCATCACGACGATGATTGCGGACTTCACGGGGCCCGGCGACAATCGAAGCTGGAGCGTCGGTGGGTTCACGAACTTTCTCGTCTTCAACAGAACGTTCGTTCGTTTGGATATGTCGGCGGGCGATGAAGGCCTTCGCGGCTTCGCGCTGCTTTCGTATCTCTTCGGGCCTAGCCCCATGCGGAATCAGTCGTGCGGCGATTGTCGCGGCGAATGTCGCGTCGATGGCAAGTCGTGGCTGTTGCAGCCTGTCAATCGAGACGTCGCGCTGCAGCTTCGAACGCGCGAGTTCAACGTCGTCGATCGTCTGGCCGTGCAAGCGAGAGTGGTCTCGCCCCCCCGACAAGCCATCGGCATCGCCGACGGAAGCGGCATCGTGAAGGCGGGACAGACCTTCGAGCTCGATATCATCGCGACCAACACGACGAGCGTGAACATTGTTTCGGTGGGAATCGGGCAGAACCCGACTACCTCGGGGACCGCGGGCTCGTCCACACAAGGCATCAGCGGAGGAAACTTCGCCAATGTCCCGCCGGGAGCGACGGTGCAGACCGACCAGAGCTCGGATATCAACGTCGATGTGTCGGCAGGGGCCGCACCGGGGAGCACGATCTTCATCACGTGTGATGTCACTGCGGAAGGGAAGACTCGTAGAGTCACATTCGGCCCGATCATTGTCGGCACGACGACCAACGGGACGACCTATAGCGCGAACTAAACACACCCTTGGATGTTTTGGACTTAGAAATAGGAAGAGCCCCGGCCGTGAAGGCGGGGCTCTTGGAATGTCGGCAGTTAAGCGGAAAACTACTCGGCGGCCGCGGGAGGCGCGGCAGATTCGCCTACCTTGAATCGGCAATAGCGAGAGATGTTGACATTCTCGCCCGTCTTTGCCGAGGCTTCTTCGAGCACTTGCCGAACAGTCTTGCTCTTCGATTCGTCCTTGACGTAGATCTGATCGAGGAGAACTCGCTCTTCGTACCAGGTCTTCATCTTGCCTTCCACGATCTTCTCGGTGATCTCGGGAGGCTTCCCCTTCACTTCCGCGCGATGATGCTCTTTGACCCCTTCGATCAACTGCTGATCGAGTTCTTCTCGTTTGAGGACTTCGGGGTTAAGAGCGGCAACATGGAGGGCGATTCCCTTCGCGAGACTGCGGAAGTCATCGTTCCTCGCCACGAAATCGGTGTTGCAGTTCAGCTCCACCATGACACCAAGCTTGCCGTCGTGATGGATGTAGGTCTCGATGATCCCTTCGCTGGCCGCTCGGCCGGCGAGCTTGCTCACCTTTGCCAGGCCTCGCTTCTGTGCTTCGAGCTTTGCCTTTTCGAAATCGTTGCCGACTTCTGTCAGGATCTTTTTGCATTCCATCATTCCCAAGCCGGTCAGCTCGCGTAGCTCCTTAACCGCCTCGGCACTGGACATGGCCATGTCATTCTTCCTTTATTGCTGAATTCAAAATGGGGACGCAGGATCGGGCGGAAGTTAACTCTTTCGCCTTCCCGCTCGAACTTGCCAAGCTACGAACTCGATCGACTCATCGGCCTGGCCCTTGTGTCGATCGAGCTCGCCATCGTGGCGAAATCACTGTTCGATTACTCTGACGAGGGGGCAGGCTCCGCCGGGACTTCCGCAACGGGCGCCTTTTCGACCGGCGCTGCCTCGACCGGCGCTGCCTCGACCGGCGATGCCTCGACAACTTTGGCAGTGTCGGCAACGACAGGTGTTGAGGAACCCATCGCTTCCTTCATCACCACCGGTTCATGAGCCTTGATGAAATCGCTTTGGAACTTCTCGACTTGATCCTTGGGCAATTGCGAGAGGCCTTCCTTCACCGCTTGGCTCAAGCGCGCCAAGATCAGGTCAATGGCTCGGACGCTGTCGTCGTTGCCCGGAATGACCAGATCGATCGGCGACGGATTGCTGTCGGTATCGACCAGCGCGATCACGGGAACCCCCATCTTGCGGGCCTCGCGAATCGCCGTCGCTTCTTTATGGGCGTCAATGACCACCATCGCTCCGGGCATTCGGTTGAGAGTCCGAATTCCCGAGAGGTTTCGGCGAATCTTCCGGAGTTCGCGCATCAGGGTCGATTTACGTTTCTTGCTGTACGCGTGGATTTCGCCGGTCCGGAGGAGATCTTCGAGCTCTTCTAGTCGACGAAGCCGACTCCGGATGGTCCGAAAGTTCGTGAACATTCCGCCGATCCAGCGTTCCGAGACGTACGGCATCGAGCACGACGCCGCTTCTCGTTGGATCGATTCCTGAGCTTGTCTTTTGGTTCCGACAAACAAAATCAGCGAGCCCTGCGCGGAGACCTTCGAAAGGAACCGGTACGCCCGAATCAATCCGCGAACGGTTTCCCGCAGATCGATGATGTGAATGAGGTTGCGCTTGCCGTAGATGAAGCTGCGCATCCTTGGATCCCACCGGCTCGACCGATGGCCGTAATGGACGCCTGCTTCAATTAACTCGTCGACATGAACGATTGCCACAAAGAGTCTCCGTACACGGTGCGATCTCGGGGGTAGGTCCGTAGAAAATCGACCGGGAATTCCGGATGCTCGTCGACCACCGTCGAGCTTCTCCAGAATCCTTGGAACCGATCGAGGAACCCCCCTCGACAGCCGACCGATCCGCCCCGAATGGGACGTTCAAAGGTAGGCCTCGCGAGACGTCATTGTTAGGGAGAACAGGGAGTTGAGTCCATCGAAGCACTCCGCCCATCCGAAGAGCCCGTACGCCCCCCGGCGCGAGCGTCTGGCTCGGCTGCTCAAGACCAAGAAGCTGGGGTCGATGCTTGTTTCGGATCCTGCGAACGTCCATTACCTGACCGGCTTTCGGGGCGAGGATAGCTGGCTTTTGGTCTCTGAAAAGAAGTCAGTAATCCTTTCTGATGCTCGATTTACGACGCAAATAGAAGAGGAGTGTCCCGACCTGGAGGCCGAGATCCGGCAACCTGGTTCCGGGCAGACGCTTCTCTCGATGGCCTGCAAGTTGATGGATTCGCTGGGCGGAAAACAGGTCGCGTTCGAAAAGCGTGGGCTGACCTACGGGGATGCTCAGAGTCTGATCGAATCGGTCCAACGAGCCGACCTGCTCCCGAGCGAGGACCTGGTTGAAAGCCTTCGTGTGGTGAAGGATAGGCTCGAAATCCAACGGGTCCGCGAGGCGATTTCGCTGGCCGAGCGAGCTTTTACGGTCCTTCGAGCATCGCTGCGGGGCGAAGACCGCGAGAAGGATTTGGCCGACCGCCTCGAGGCGACGATTCGGAGTCTAGGGGGAGAGGGTTCGTCGTTTCCGCCGATTTGTGCCGTCGGCTCCCAGTCGGCTCTTCCCCATGCTCGGCCAACGTCGGTGCGTGTGCAGGAAAGTCCGATTCTGCTCGTCGACTGGGGGGCGCGGTGGTGTTCGTACAATAGCGATCTGACGAGGGTGCTGGTCACGGGGCCCGCAACCAACAAGCTCGAAAAGGTCTACAAGACGGTTTTGCTCGCTCAACAGAGAGCGATCTTGGCGATCAAGCCTGGCGCCATGGCTGGGGAGATTGACCGAATCGCCCGACAGACGATTGAAGATGCCGGTTTCGGTCGCTACTTTGGCCACAGTCTCGGCCATGGCCTCGGTTTGCGGGTTCATGAGGCACCGGGGCTAAGGCAAGGAGCCCAGGTCCCCTTGGTGGAAGGAATGATTGTCACGGTGGAACCGGGCATCTATCTGCCTGGATGGGGCGGGGTTCGTATCGAAGACGACGTCCTCGTGACCAAATCGGGGCACGAAGTCTTGACATCGATCCCGAAGAATTTCGAACAGGCTTTCGTTTCGATCGCTTGATAAGTTGATCGAGTCTCCGAAATGCTTCGGTCGAGCCCCTCGTCGCGCGGGGTATCGATGGAAAAGAGCAAGCGAACGATATCGATTACGGATTCTCGGAAAGGAAAATCGCACGATGGATAACCAGGCCGACTCTGCTGCCGCTTGGTTCGATATGGGCCGCATCAAGCAACTGGTGCGGTTGATGAAGGACAATGATCTTTCCGAGATCGACCTAGAGTGGGAAACCTCTCGCATTAAACTTCGCCGAGGGACAACGGTTGTTGCGTCGGCACCGCCGATGGCGTACGCCCCCGCGCCCGTCGCTGCCCCGGCTCCCAGTTCCGGCGAGGGACAGGCTGGCAAATCGGCAGCCAGCAGCAATCTTCTGGAAATCAAGAGCCCGATGGTCGGCACTTATTACTCGGCCAGTTCGCCGGATGCGGATCCCTTCGTCAGGATCGGCAGCCGAGTCGCTCCGGACACGGCCGTTTGCATCATTGAAGCAATGAAAGTCTTCAACGAGATCCAGTCGGGCGTCGCCGGCGTGATTCGCGAGATCGCCGTCGAAAATGGTGCTCCCCTTGAGTACGGCCAGGTAATCTTCCGCGTCGATCCCAACGGTTGATAGGCGCGAGCCCAGGGCAAGTCGTTTTCGTTTTCACGAGATCGACTTGCGGGTGTGACATGGATCGGCGTTTGGTTGTCCGCGCCGGTCGGTACTGCTTATCGTGTGACCACTGGTATCCACGGAAGTCTTTTTGATTGGCTGCCTGGAGCCGGGCATCGGAGGGTGAAGAGTCTCGTGTTTCAGCGCATCCTGATTGCTAATCGGGGCGAGATTGCCCTTCGTGTCATCCGTGCTTGCAAGGATCTGGGGATCCAATCCGTTGCGGTTTATAGCGAGGCGGATCGCGAGGCTCCCTATCTTCGGCTGGCGGACGAGTCGATTTGCATTGGCCCCGGCATTGCTTCTGAAAGTTACTTGAACATTCCGCGGATCATTGCCGCTGCCGAGATCGCCGACGTCGAAGCGATTCACCCGGGGTACGGTTTTCTCTCCGAGAATCCTCACTTTGCCGAGATCTGTCGATCGTGTAACATCCAATTTATTGGTCCTTCGCACGAGTCGATGAGGATGCTCGGGAATAAGTCGCAAGCGCGCGGCTTGGCGATTGCCAATAAAGTGCCGGTCGTTCCTGGAAGTGATGGCCCCATCAGTGACGACGCGCGTGCGATTGAAGTGGCTCATCAGATTGGTTTCCCCGTGCTGATCAAGGCGGCGGCCGGCGGCGGTGGGCGCGGCATGCGAGTCGCGAGGAACGATATTTCGCTTCGGACCGCACTGCAGCAGGCTCGCGCGGAGGCGGAAGCAGCCTTTAAGGATGGCACCGTTTACATCGAAAAACTGGTTGAGCAGCCACGCCATATCGAAGTGCAGGTGATGGCCGACTCGCACGGCGAGGTTGTATACCTTTTCGAGCGAGACTGCTCATTGCAGCGACGCTACCAAAAATTGGTGGAAGAGAGCCCCGCGCCAGGTCTGCCCGTCGAGGTTCGACGCAAGATGTGCGAGGCGGCGGTTCGGCTCCTCAAGGCAAGCAATTATGTCAATGCCGCCACATGCGAGTTTCTGCTCGATAAAGATTTCAATTTCTACTTCATCGAGGCCAACACGCGGGTCCAGGTCGAGCACCCCGTCACCGAGTTGGTGACCGGTATCGACATCGTTCGTGAGCAAATTCGGATAGCGGCAGGGCTGCCTTTGTCATTCACGCAGGCGGACGTCAAGATTCGCGGGGCTGCGATCGAATGCCGAATCAATGCCGAGGATCCCGACAACAATTTTCGCCCGTCGCCGGGCAAGATCGAGCAGTTCATCGTCCCAGGCGGGTTCGGCGTCCGTGTCGATACCCATGCGACGGCAGGCTACCGTATTCCGCCCAATTACGATTCTCTCGTCGCCAAATTGCTCGTCTATCAATCGACGCGAGACGAGGCGATCGCGACGATGCGCCGGGCTCTCGATGAGTTTCTGATCACCGGTGTTCACACGACGATCCCGATCCATCGCCGAATCTTTCGCGATCAGGCTTTCCTCGATGGAAAAGTGGACACTACGTTCCTGGAACGGAACTATTTCCCCACGCTTCCCGGCAAGTAGTTTGCGCGAACCCCCGAGGATCGGCGTCTAGCAAACTCGCTACTTCTTGACGACTTCGACGTCGGCCAATTCAAAGTCCGTTTCATCGCCGCCGACAAAGATGACCAGTTGAATCTTGTCGTCTCGGTCAACGCTTCCACTGATCGAATAGCGTTCCCACTGTCTCACCAATGTCACCTGTCGACCGACTCCGACGTATTGATGGGGGGGATGCTCCTGGGCAAGCGAAACGTTGATCTTTCGGAGACGATCCCCCTTCGCGCGAAATGTGATGGTGTAGGAATCCCCCTTCTTCGCTTCGAAGGGGACTCCCACGATCGAATCGCCCCACGGTGTCGGGCCAACATCGGTAGGAACCGCGACCTGAAATCTTCCATTGACCCCTTCGCTAGGGCGAAGCGTGATTCCTTGTTTGCCTGAGTTCCTGATCCGAAAGGGGATCTCCTTCGGGTTGCCGTAGTCTTCGACAATCAGTGATGAAAACTCGACCTTCGAGTCGTTCTCGCCGATGTAGAAATGGACTGCCGCGGCAGGGTGGGATTTCTTCGCCACGAACTTGATTCGCGTTTCGGTCGGTTCTGGTCCGACATCGAACAACTGGTGATCCGAGCAAGGTTGAAACGGTTTGGTGGGGTCATCGAGAATCGCGGAGAGTCGGCGCTTTTGATCACACTTCACGCGGACCCGAGCAACATAAAGATGATCAGCCTTGACGTCGAAGGTCTTCGAGGCGACCTGCGAGGTCCAGGGCTCTTTCTCTTTCGGCTTCGTGCTGCTGGCAAGCCAACTCTCGTTTGTGCCGGCCACTGGTTTCAACTGAGTCCGCCCGGCCATCGACGCAGGGACTTGGAACGGATCTTCTGGCAAGACACGGGTGGTTGCGGAAAGAGCCAACGCCGAGGCATTGGTCAAGAATCGATCAGCTCGTGGCATGGATGTCGGCACCCGCGTGATAAGCCAAACATCGAGACTCTCTCCCGTGGGGAGTGGACCAACTTTAATCGCTCCCGCTTGTGAAGCTGGCCGACTCGCGAGCCGAGAGTTGTCCCAACGAGCTTCAACAATCAGTCGATCGCCGTGATTCAAAGTAATTGGCTCGTAAAGCCAATAGGCGACTCGATACGCCGGGTCGTAGCGATCAATTTGCAGAAGCGTTTCAGGATCTTCGGTGGAGGTTTGTCGGCTCAGGCGAAACTCTTTGCCAAGCGAATTCATGGCGGGGAGAATACCCCAGAGTTCGACATTGCTCGCCAGTCGCCGATCCTCGATTCGGATGGAGGCGGGATCGTTGGGCTCGATCGAAAAATCATCCGCGCGAAGTGCCTCCATGCGGATTTCTCGATCGACGTTGCCGGCGGAGAAGACAATTCCCAGGGTTGGTTTCTCGACAAGAGGCTTGCTCGTCGAGGCGACGATCATCTCAAAAAGGACTCGGCTTTTCGCGGGGATGGGCAGGGCAGTCCCCTCTGGGAAGTAGAATTCCCGACCGCTGGGGGTTCTCGTCACCGTCGCAAAAGCTTGTCCGCGATTCTCGGCCGTCGGGTCAACGCCCGGCGCGAAGAGGTACGCTTGCAAATGACGCACCGCCGACGCATTCGTCGGAAGAACTTCGAGTTGATTGGCGAATGTCTCTTGGGCGAAGACGATCGACGACACTGATTCCGGGACGAGATGATAAAAGGAACGTCGTCCTTTGCCGGCCGGGATTTTGATTCCATCTTTTGAAGTGATGACCGCGCTCGGTTGATCGATGTGCCAAGTGATGGGCTTGGCCGCTCGTGGGTTGGCATTTAATTGGCCAACGTTGCGTCCCGAATCAATCCAATCCAGGATGACCTTCGCCTCTTGCGGGGTGAGCTCTTCGACGTTACTGAAGCGACCGAAGCGAGCATCAAGCGACGTCGGCGGCATCCTTTCAGAAAGAATCGCGTCGCGAATAGCGTCGGCGTGAGCGATGGTGTCCTGGAAACTGACCAGCGGAAACGGGGCCATCCCGCCGGTAACGTGGCACGATTGACATCGACTTGCCAGCAGGCCGGCGACATGATCGGAAAAGGTCCGATAGCTGATGGTCTGTTCGGGAGGGGTGCTTCGGTCGCGACCTGGATAGGGAACCTCTGCCGGTTCGATTTGCTTCCCCGAAAGGCTAGCCTCGATCGCGGTGGTCAAGCCTGGTTTAGATCCGTCGACGGTTCCCATCGCGCCGCGGTACACGACGCGCCGATTCGGATCCAGCAACAGGAACGTCGGGACTTGCTTGATATCAAGCGATTCCGTCAGCGATCCATCTAAGTCTTTCAGCGCGAGCCAGGCGAGGTTGGCCTCCATGGCATGCTGGGCCATCGCCCGAGTATCGGTCTGCGCGTCTTCGTAGAGGGCGATCAAATTCACCGCTTGCCCGCGAAGCTTCTGCTCGAGTAGGTTCATTTCCTTAAAGAGTTCGTCGTTGGGGGACAGAAGAGGATCGACGATGGCGATGGCCGTCCAGCGATCGTTTCCCCATTCTTGCTGCGTTCGCTTCTGCCCGAATCGATCGCGCAAAGATCCCGTCTCTTCGATGGCTGCCGATGGCTGGGCGGGCTCATTCTGCGCCATTGCGATCGAATGAGACATCAACAGGACAAGCCCAACCCCCGCGCCGAGCAGAAGTCGATGTCTTCCTGGGGAATGCAGGGCCCGTTGCCCGACGATACGGGTCAGCGAGTGATGATGCCGGTGTTGCACGACGAATCCTCGACACGTCGGCACCCGTTGTCCTCGAGGATCTTCAAAAAACGATCGGCGCAGAAGGAGCCGGCGTCTTTTGGCTCGAACGAAAGAAAGGTGCTTACGACGCGCCGATTATCGTATCGCTGGCGAGGGAAAAACGAACGGGGCAAGACCGTTTGGCCCGGCCCCGCGAATCGAGTTTTCGTTTGCTTACGGAATCACTGTCCATGCGAGAGCCATCGCCGTCGCTTGCAGCAGCATTCCCTTGGGATCCTTGACCGGCAAGTACAAGCGGAACGGCACGATATCGCCGGGCTGGGCCAGGCAAACATCGTCATGGCAAACCCAAGGAGGATTTTTGCCAAGGCTATAAGGGAGCAGGGCCGCATCCGCGAAGAAGAGTCCGTGCGATAGCCAAGGGGCGACCAGGTTGCCAAAGTGTTGGCCGTATCGCTCTAGAGCGATCTGTTCGAAATAAAGCGGGTGATAATGAACGTTTGCCCCGCGGTACAAGATCGCCGATGGTGCGAAGTTTCGAGTCGCGAACTCACCCCCGTAACGGAGCCCGCGGAAGTTGTCGACACGGGTTGGCTCTCCCTCGGTGATCCCCGCGATCATGCCACAGTATTGACCGTTGTCGGTCTGACGTTCGGTGGTGTCGACGGCAGAGAGAACTTCTTCATTATCACGAAAGACTCGGAACTGATCGCCGAACACGGTGGCCTGGGCTTGGAATGCCCTTTTGCTCGAAAGCTCGGCGGACTTGATGAGAAGATCTTCTTTGCCCGGCTCGTGATAGTAGAGAGCCACACTCGATTCGCTGAACAGCACGAAGAAGAACTCGTTGACCTTGATCTGGTCGACCGCTTCGTTCCAATCTCTCGGCTCGCGGGCACGCAGCACCACGCCGAACGTGCTGGTGGCGCTGCCGAGTTCGATTTCGAGATTAACCATCATGTCCGAAGCCCCGACGGTTTCGTTGATGATGGCTGCTTCCGGCTCGGCATTAACATTCTGTTGGGCCTTGCCATCGACGACGCCCATTAACCCACGCCGCTGTTCGACAGGATCTTCGGGGCCAGTCGCTTGATTTTGAAACCAGAGTGCCGAGAGGACGCCGCTGTTGGGCTGATTGAAGCTGTCAAGGGGAGCGGGCAAAAAGAAGGAACCGGTTTGGCCAGCCTTTCGGTACTCTGCTTCGAGTTGGGCGAGGTACGCCTCTCCTGACAGGACTCGGAAGAGCCGTTCCCGCGAAGGGGGCTTGGTATTGACCTTGTAGACAAAGTCCTGTGCCTGGATCGCTTCGAGCGAGTTTTCTCGTCCCTGAGCGATCTCCACGACATTTAGTTGCTTATTGGATTCTTGCACCTCACGAACGAGCGCCTGATGCTGCGCGGAGAAACCCTTCATGGGGGGGGCTTCGATCTGCTCTGCCGCCGTCGCCGTTGAGGGCAAGCAGGCGGCAGTCCACCCGATGCCGGCCAAGAGCCAGAGAAAGGTGAATCCCGAAAATGTTCCCGGAGCGCCTGCCGCGTTAGCCGGCGTTCTCGGTTTGCGTGTAGTAGTTCGGCGCTTCTTGCGTAATCGCGATATCATGAGGATGGTTCTCCTGCACGGCTGCGGCCGTGATCCGGATGAAGCGGGTCTTCGTTCGGAGATCCTCAATGGTGGGAGTCCCGCAGTAGCCCATGCCAGCCTTCAGGCCGCCCACGAGCTGATAGACAAAGTCAGCCAATTTGCCCCGGAATGGAACGCGGCCTTCCACGCCTTCCGGAACGAGTTTGTCGCTGCCGGCTTGACCATAACGGTCCTTCGAGCCGGCCATCATCGCGCCCATGGATCCCATGCCGCGATAAACCTTGAACGTTCGACCTTTGAAGAGAATTGTTTGTCCGGGGCTCTCGGCCAAGCCGGCAAACAAACTCCCCATCATTACACAGTGGGCACCGGCGGCAATCGCCTTCGTGATGTCGCCGCTGTATCGAATTCCTCCGTCGGCGATGATCGGCACGCCCGCCTCTTGGGCGGCTAAGGCCGCATGGTACACCGCCGTCACCTGCGGAACGCCTACTCCGGAAATCACACGAGTCGTGCAGATCGATCCGGGCCCTATACCGACCTTGATCGCATCCGCACCCGCTTGAATCAGATCTTTCGCTCCCGCTGCCGTCGCCACGTTCCCGGCAATGACATCGATCGAGAAACGCCTTTTGATTTCCTTGACCGTTTCGAGAACGTTCTTGCTGTGGCCGTGAGCGCTGTCGACGCCAATGACATCAACACCCGCTTTAATCAAGGCCTCCACGCGATCGTACTCGAGAACACCCACCGCCGCCCCGGCTCGAAGCCGACCTCGCGTATCCCTGGACGAATTCGGGAACGAAAGGAGCTTGTCGATGTCCTTGATCGTAATTAATCCCTTCAATCGTTTTTGATCGTCCACCAGGAGAAGTTTCTCTACCCGATTTTTCGTTAAAATCCGTTCTGCTTGCTCAAGCGTTGTATCTTCCGCTGCCCACACGAGATGCTCTTTGGTCATCACGTCGCGAATAGGTACGTCCCAATCCGTGATGAAGCGAAGATCGCGGCGGGTGATGATGCCGCAAAGGACGCCGTCTTCCTGAACGATCGGAACGCCGCTGATGTTGCTACGTTCCATAAGCTCCTTAGCTTGCCCAACTTTCGCCGTCGGCGAGAGCGTTTTGGGATCGAGGATGACGCCGTTGGCACTCCGTTTGACGCGGTCGACTTGATCGACTTGTTCCTCGATGCTGAAATTCTTGTGGATGATGCCAAGTCCACCTTCCTGAGCCAGCGCGATGGCGAGCTCGGCCGTGGTGACCGTGTCCATCGGGGCCGACAGGACGGGGATATTAAGGTTGATATGGCGAGTCAGACGCGTCCGGACGTCGATATCCTTGGGCAGGACATTGCTTTGGGCCGGTTCAAGAAGGACGTCATCGAAAGTGAGCCCTTCATAAGCGATGCGACTTTCCAAACTGCAGTTCCTCCTTGTCCGGATTATCCGGAGCCTCCTAAGGATTTCAAGCAATCCTCTTTCGGCAATCGGTCTTCCTGTCGACCCGTGGCCTGCGGACGACTTCCGTAGAATGGGGAATCAAGGAGCATCGCCGAGCAGAAAGCGATTCCGGTCGCCAATCATCCACGAACTCCTTCCCGGCGATGTTTTTGTTTCTCCGCAGGCAGAATAGCGAGCGAATGGAGTGAACCGATGATCGGGTACTTGCTGGGAAAGCAGATCGACAAAGCGGAGAAATCCCTGGGGGCGTCCCTGCACTACCTTCGACACGTGATGCGGGTCAGCCTGCCCGATTTCTTTCGCCTTCGCCGACTGGGAATGCTCCTGAACCATCGTGTCGCTTTGCCTCCCGCTCCTTTTCACGTTGCCCGGTTAGTTTCGGTCATGGCCGAGGAATGTGGCGAGTGCGTGCAGATCGAAATCAATCTTGCTCGCCAAGCCGGCGTTCCCGCCGACGTGCTGCAATCGATTCTGGCGATGCGTCCGTCGGATCTTCCGGAAGAGTTGGGGGATGTCTATCTCTTTGCCGAGTGCGTGGTGCAGAACTCTGGTGATGTCGAGCCGCTTCGGGCCAAAATGAGGCACCGCTACGGCGAACGTGGATTGGTGGAACTGGCGATGGGGATCGCGCTGGCACGAACCTTCCCCACCGTGAAAAGGGGCCTTGGGTACTCGTCTATTTGCAATCTGAAGGGGATGAAGGTCGCGTGAGCCAGCGAGTCGGCAATCTGATGAGACCGACTCGCCGACAGTTCGTGGCGGGCGGGCTTTCCATCGCTGCCGCGCATCTCGCGCACTCTTCTGAGACCGTTCTGACCGACGATGTTCTCGTGATCGGGGCGGGCCTTGCCGGGCTAGCCTGTGCGAAAACCCTTCGTGACGCGGGCCGGCGTGTTCGCGTGGTCGAGGCTCGAACTCGGCTTGGCGGTCGGATTTGGACAGATCGGCCATGGAACGGTTTTCCGATCGAGATGGGGGCTCGTTGGATTCACGGCGAGAAAAACAACCCTATTGCTCACCTTGCCGAGAAACTTGGCCTGAAGACCATTCCGACCGACTTCGATTCGCTCGAGGGATTTGATCCTCACGGAAAGCGATACACGCTGAACCAGATCGCGGATGGCTTTCTCGACGAGCAGCGTTTCGAAAAGCATCTCGAGAAGAATGCCGGCGGCCGATTTCGACCGCAGGACCAGAAGTCGGTTGCCGACGTTCTTGCCCATTGGCCCTTACTCCTGGAGATGTCCGAACAGCGAGCGGAACTGTTTCGTTTAGCGCTGCGGAGTGAATTGACGCTCGATTACGGGGCGGACCTCGATCAGCTTGCTTGGCCTGGCTTCGATCATGATCGTCCGTTTCCGGGAAGGGATCTCACGATCGAGCAGGGTTACGACCGGATTGTCGAGCATTTGGCGTCGGGGTTAACCATCGATCGAGGCGTCGTGGTCGAGGAGATCGATTCGACAGCCGAGCCGATCGTGGTGCGGACCAAGGTCGGCTCGCGGCGGGCCCATCAAGTTGTCGTGACGGTTCCTCTGGGGGTTTTGCAACAGGGCCAAATACAGTTTAAGCCGGGCCTTCCCCCGGAGAAAAGAACAGCGATCCGTTCGCTCGGGATGGGGCATGTCAGCAAAATCGCGATTCGCTTCTCGCGACTCTTTTGGCCTAAGAGAGAGATTCTGCTCTTCGCTCGCGACATGGGTATGTCACTCGAAGCATATCACCTCGGCCTCTGGAACAATCAGCCGGTGTTGCAGACTTATCAGGCAGGTACGGAAGCGCTTCTGGAAGAGAAATCCAGCGACGACGAGCGAATCAAGCGAATCGTCGCGACGCTCCGGCGGGCATTCCCGACGGAGTTGATCGAGCCTGTCGATCATCACGCAACGAATTGGTCAACCGATCCCTTTTCGCGAGGCGCGTACTCTTATGTCAAGGTGGGATCGACGCCGCTGCAACGGGATGATTTGGCACTGCCGATCGATGGCAAAATATTCTTTGCCGGCGAGGCAACCCATTCCGATCACCCGGCCACCGTGCACGGAGCGTATCTATCGGGAGTTCGTGAGGCTCGTCGGATCCTTCAATCGCGATGAATGCCGAGGGCGCATCATTCTGTGACCCATGAAAAAGGGCCGTCCCTTAGTTGGGAACGGCCCTTTGGATCATCATGCTCATACGAGAAACTTACGCCTGGTCGTCGGCGGGTTCTTCGCTGCTGGCACTTTCTGGGAGTTCAGGGACGGCAGCCTCGTCCACGGCAGATGACGATAGAACTTCGTCCTTCCAGGGGACATTCTTGACCTTTGCCTTGGCGACGATGGCCGCGATCGTTTTGCGTTCGAGGACCTGCGAGGCGAGCGCTTCCCAGAGGCCGTCCTTCTCGACGCGAGATCGGACGCGACGCACACTCTCCCCCGATCGACGAGCGATCTCTTCGATCTCTTCGTCGAGATCAGGCTCGTCAATCTTGATGCTTTCTGCCTCGGCAATCGCTTGCAGAATGAACTGCTCCCGCAGAGCGCGAGCGGTGGAGCTCATGCTATCCTGGCGAAGCCGATTGATGTGGGCCTTGACCTCTTCTTCGCCGTAGCCTGCTCGCTCGAGTTCGACAAGTCGCCGTGCCAACGCTCGCTCGGTCTGACGTTTGAGCAGATCTTGTGGCAGATCGATCTTGGTCTTACCGATGAGCTGGTTCATGATCTGGTCGCTGCATGCCTGCCTTTGGGCATGTTCGAGTCTTCGCTCGAGAGAGACGCGAATTTCGTCGCGAAGCTCCCCTTCATCGCTGACGCCCGCGGTCGAGAAGAGCCCGGGTCCCAGCGTGGCGGGAATGAGTTCTTTGACTTCCTTCACCACGAACTGAGCATCGATCTCTTTGCCGGCGAGTTCCTTTCGGGCGACGCCGTCGGCCATCTTGACCTTGAAATCGCGAGTCTCTCCCTCTTTGGCACCGATGATTCCCTTCGCGAACTTCTCGATTAACCCATCGCGGAAGGTGAGTTCATCATCGACCCGAACCGTGATCTGCTCGAATTCGCGGACCACGACGCCGTCGGTGACGAAACGGATATCGACGTCGATATAGTCGTCGTCGGCAACAGCGCCGGCCTTGGGTTTCATCTCTCCTTCCCGGCGAAGGAAGTTTGTCATCGCGGTATCGATATCAGCATCTTTGAACTCTTTGGCGGGCCGTTCGATCTGGAGCCCGTCGTAACTGGGCAGATCGAACGCTGGCCGAACTTCGACCTCGAATTCATAGACGAACGGGCCTTCGGTCGGCAGGTTGATCGAGTTCACGTCGAGGTTCGGCTCGGTCAAGACATCGAGCTTCTGATCCTCGCCGACTTGTTCCATGCTCTGCATGAGGATCATGCTTTTGACTTTGTCGGAGACATCCTCGCGGAATCGCTTCTCGATCAGCCGACGAGGAGCCTTGCCGGGCCGAAAGCCCGGGACGGCCGACTTTCGAACCAGGTCGGTGAATTCGCGATCGAAGAACTTGTCGACTTCGACTTGGGGGATCTCCACCCGTACATGCTTCTTGCACGGGCCGGCATCGGTCATTTCAACCGATAGCTCGATTCTCTTTTGTTCGTCGGCGACTTCGCCTTCGGTCACTGCCGTCTCGTCGGCCATTTCCATTTCCTCTTATCGGGTTCCTTTGCCGAGAGAGCTTGCCGCCCTGTCCCCCGGGCGAAAAGTCTCTTGGGGAGATGCTCCGCGGCCATTCACCCGCCGGCAGATCACCCGCCGGCAGATGTACCGTTCCTACAAGTGAATAACGGCGGGCATTAATCCCGCCGTCCCGGCTGGCTGCTATGGAGCGCTCATCGGCATTTACCGAAAGAGCGGGTGATGGGACTTGAACCCACGACACCCACGTTGGCAACGTGGTGCTCTACCACTGAGCTACACCCGCATTTCTTCAGAGGACTGCGTTTAATCGGCCACAACGCAAGCTGGCTGCCCGCGTTAGGCCGGCTCGGTCACGCCGACCCCCCACCCAATCCGCTCTTAAAAAAGCGGCTGGTGATCAATCATGCTACGCTGTGCAAGGCGGAATTCAAGCCGATCTAGGAGCCTGCTGGGCTGGCTCGGGCGGCAGCGATCCACTCTTTAGGAATCGGTAGTATTCTACGACCCATTGCCGACCCCGGATTGTCTCCAGGACCCCCTCCGAAACCAGGAAATCAATCATCTCCTCGGGGCTTTCCTGTTGGATCGCCAGCAGGGAATAGACCTGAGGCAGGGAGAGATACCCCAAGCGATGGGCTGCCTCGCCGAACATCTCGTGCGTTTTTCTCTGTTCAAAGAGGATCCGACGCAGCCGACGCGGTCCGATCCACCCCAATCGCCGGGCCAAACGACCCATAAAGAACGCGTTGCCCGACGATTCCCGCGACGCCTGGGCAAGTGTCTGACGCGACGCGACCCCTTGATGTTCGAGGAACCGACTGAACAGGCGAGCTTGAATCCCTTCCATGGTCGCCTTGTCCTCGGGCGACAAGAGCGAAGCAAAGTGAACTTGGTTCTTCCCCTGGGTCTTGGCGGCGTACATCGCTTCATCGGACGCGACCAGAAATCTTTCAAACGTCATTTCGTTTCGCTTGGGAAGACAGCAAACAGCGCCGATCGAAACCGCGACGTTCGTGGAAGCCCGGCCATGGGAAACAGTTAACTGCCTAAGGTCTTCGAGCAGCCGATTCGCCAGCGATTCCATCCCGTCACTTGGAATATCGACGACAATCACGCAGAACTCATCCCCGCCGTACCGAGCGACCAGATCGGATGGTCTGGTGCTCTGACGAAGTCGTCGCGAGATCGCCTGCAAGACCCGATCGCCGAACGCGTGCCCGTGCGTGTCGTTGATTCGTTTGAACTGATCGACATCGAGAAATAGTAGACCGATCGCGCTTGCTCTTCGCTGAGCTCTTTTGAATTCCGTGACGAGCATCTCTTCGAAATGCGAGCGATTAAAAACACCCGTCAGCGGATCGCGCGTTGTCTGCCGACGAAGCCGATACGCCGTCCGCCTCCATCGAATCGCTTCCTCGCGAGATTGGTTCGCCTTCAGTTCGGTACGCTCGCTCTCGACGCTCGATTGAATGGCGATCTCCGCCAATGCATCCGTTGCCCGTCGAGAGACTTGATGAAAACAGAGATCCGAGATAGGCGAGCCGAGTTCCTCTGCCATGGTCTCGACTTTCGTTTGGACAATTTCGAGGAATTCGTCGCATTCGACGCTGCTGAAGCCGAACGTTCGCTTGAACTGTTCAATCATTTGTTTAAGGCGATCAGGATCTTTGGACAGAAGTGCAATCGTCGCTTGCGTGGCCGCTTGCACGATCGCCACACCCTCGGCATCGTTGAGTTGGGATTGGTCAAAGACCTCTTCCGGAGGAGCATGATGAAGTCGAACGGCTTCGACCATGGCCGGCGAGAGATGAAGTTTCTCCAAATAGAACCCGCTTGCCTCGGCATGGTGAACCTCCAGCGTGGTCTCTTCTTGCTGGATTTGTTCGGACCACCACCTTTCGCCTGAATGCTCGCGAAGCGACAGGTATGCCGATCCGTGAACGCGATCTAGAAACAGCATGCCGATATCGCGCATCAAGGCGGCAGCGAAATCGTCTTCGGGCTCGGGTCGGCCGAGCCGAATGGAGAGCTCTCGGGCGATCACCCCCCCGGTTATCGACGAGGCCCAGTACTCTTGAACGAATCTGTTTTGTCGTTTCTCTCGTTGCAGCGATGCCAAAACATAACCCAGGACCAGCGATCGAAGTGGGCGAGCCCCGAGCAATTGAATCGCTCGGCCGATGGCCACGATGGGACTCGACAGGCCGAAGAACGGAGAGTTGATGATCTTGAGCACCCGACTGGCGAGAACCGGTTCGCTTTCGATCAGCGACCGAAGTTGGCCGGCGTCGTAGTTCGCCTGCGAGGCGAGATCGAGAATTTTGATCGCTACCGACGGAAAAACCGGCGCATCCGGATGCCTGGCCATCGACTCCAACAATTCGAGCTTGCTCATGGCTGGGTTGTCTCGATCTAAAGGACTGTTTGCCCCGGCGCGTGTGCTATGATCGCTAAAGATTAGAACACGATCCTCGCGCGGAGCGGAGGTCGATCAGGGCCCGCACGATATTCTCGAAGCGCGCCTGCCTCTCAACCCGGATAGACGCCGGCAAGTCGGTTTGTTGGCAACTCAAAAAAGGAATGCCCCCCATGGCTCAGCCGATTGCCTTTTTGAAAGCATTGACGCTCGAAGCGCAAAGCGCCTTGCACGGGCACACGTTTCCTATCGAAGAAGTCCCATTTCGCGTCGGCCGAGAAAGCCGGGGACCTAATGAAGGTTGGAAGAAGGCCAATCAGGACCGTCGATCCGGGATGTCGGCCCCCAACAACGATCTCTATATTTGGGAACAATCGCGAGAACTCTACATTTCTCGCGAGCACTTCACGATCGATAAAAAAGATGGCGAGTTCTATCTCTTCGACAAAAATAGTGCACTGGGTACCTGGGTCGAAGGACAGCTTGTCGGCGGTAAGAGAACGGGCGGATCGGTTCCTCTGCACGACGGTGATGTCATTATCCTCGGATCGCATTTAAGCGGATTCGTCTTCAAGTTCGTCATCGCCTAGTCCCCGCGAACCGCTGGTGTCAAGGCGTTGTCACATCACCTTTTTTTGAAAGAGTCCCCCGAAAGGGTCAGCGGATTCTCTTCGTGCCAATCGCGCGTGAGGTCCAACCAAAGAGCCAACCCCTTCCACTCCTTGTACCGGGCATAGCGATTTTCAATGGCCTTGCCCACATCCCCTCGCACCGGGCCAGCTATCTGCGGGTACTTCTTCATGCACCAGCTATCCAGCCCCAAGCCATCAAACCGACCCAGAAGCTTGCAAAGATTCTCGGCCGCATAAGGACCAAAGCCAGGTTGCGACCGAATTGTTTTGACGAGCTCGGCCGAGCTGCCGAGATAGTTGCACCACGATTCGACATCGATCGACTGCTCGGCAACCGCCTGCGCGAATTTCGGGAAAAAGGCCGACCGATATCCGGCACGCACAACATCGCGGTAGAAACTGCTCGGTTCACGCGCCATAGCAGCGGGGGTAGGAAAGGCACGCCGGCCGCTGGGTGCTTCCAAACCGATCGAGTCCGTTAATCGCGTCATCATCTGTCGCGTCAACGACCAACTGCAATTGGTCGTGGCAAGCATTTTGACGGCATCTTCGAAAACGCTGGCGCCGCGAAGAAACGGGCCCGCGCCGCGTTTCTTTGCCCATGCATACTCAGGTCCGACGAGCTTGTAAAAATCGTCGAACGAGAGGGACAGCCCCAACATACTTGATCCGATCTTCTGGATTTGCTCTCGCATGGCGGTGCTCGACCGTCCGAGAAAGTCCGCTTTCAAATTCGCGGAGCCCCGTTTCGGTTGAAGAATCGAAATGTCGACGGCTCGATCGCCGACGACCGCCGCAGTGAAAAGAATCTCTTTTTCGTCGTCCCATAAAAACGGGGGCAGGTTATACCAACCATGACTGAAAACAACCGTTCGCAACTGCCACCAGCGGGGCGTGTCGAGTGTGATTTCAAGTTTGGCCACGGGTCCCTCGCTCGTCGTGCGTGTCGTCGATGGCCAACCAGTCGGTCAGATCGATGGCGGCTTGTTCGGATGGGGACTCGAGCCGATCGATCATTTGGCCGACACGTTTCCAATCGGGATGTTGTTTCGCGCGGGCCCAGCTCTCCAGTCGGGCGATCCGCGCCACGACAGACGATTCCCACTTCGGTCGATGCTTTTGGAAATAGAGCAACAGCGCTCGCCGGGCGACGTAGACCATGCGAAGTGTCAATCGTCGAGCGTGATAAGGGAAGAGGTGCCGACATTTCGCTCGGGGGTTGACTTGAACTCGAAACCCCTTCCGATGAGCTCGCCAGCAGAGATCGACATCTTCGTAATAGAGAAAAAAGGACTCGTCAAAACCGGCGAGGGATTCGAAGCATGGGCGATCGATCAAGACGCATGCACCTGTGACCCAGTCGACCTCTGTTTGTTTATCGTCGTGGGTCGGTGAATACTTTCGGGATCGGCGCGAGCGACCCAGCCCGAGAAGAAACCGCCCGAGTGTCGGAAACCTGCCGGCAGATCCTTGCCGCGAACCGTCGGCATCGAGAAGCCGAAATCCCACCAGTCCGATGGGTGAGTGCGTGGATCGACTCTGCACCAACGCATTCGCGGCATCCCACGCCTCCTTGAGGAAGCCTGGTTCCGGGAGGATGTCAGCATTCATTGCCAGCAGCGTTTCGCCTTGTGCCGATGAAGCCACCCCATTGATCGCCGCTCCGTAGCCGGCGTTGGGAGTGATGAAGATCGTCACGCCCGGAATCGGCGAGGGATGAGTGGTGCCGTTGGAGACGACGATCCATTCCACTCGGGCGAAGAGATCGGGTTCGAGTCGCATGTGCGTTTGCAATTGTTCGAGCGTCGCGTTCGATTGGTCATGATTCACAATGATGGCGGAAATAAGTGGTGCGGGCGACATGGCCGAGCGGGGGGATGAGTTGGAAGGCATCACGGAATCTCTTCTGTGTCGGAAGGGGGGGACGCGGGAAGGGCGACTTCCTGGCTTTCGTTCCCCAGAACGAAATAGGCTAAGACGACCGCCAACCAGGTGGCCCAGCCTTGATACCAAAGCGTCTGCGAGGTGCCGATCCAGACAGCGATGTACCCAGAGAGCAAACTCCCCAAGGGCATCCCAATACCGAACACCGCGACCCAGACGCTCATGACTCGACCCCGCACGCGGTCGGGGACGCTCAATTGAATCGTTGAGTTCGCGCTGGCCAGGAACAAAATGACGCCGGCACCGGTGATGAAGAGTGACAGACACGCCAGGAACAAGTTGTTTGATGCCGCCGTCGCCACCACTCCCAGCGCGACCGACGCCAAGCCAGCCATGATCAAGACGCGTCGATTGCGCAGATGATGGGCGCTGGCGACGATCAGGGCGCCAGCGACCGAACCAAGGCCGTTGGCGGTGAGGAGCAAACTGTAGCCTCGCTCGTTGGTTTGAAGAACGTAGTCGGCCAGGGCCGGCAATAGGGTCGTGTAGCTTCCGCCGGCGAGAAGAAAAAGAAGCAAGCATGCCAGCAGACCCAGCGACTGCCGGCGAGCCATCACCGTTTGAAACCCCTCCATCAGATTCAAGCTTCGGCCGCGGGGCACGACGGCAGGTGGACCATTCCCTTCTTTAGCAGGGGTCGGCAAAAAAATCAGCAGAAGAATGAGTCCTAAAAAACTGAATCCATTGAGGAAGAAACAGGCGGCAACTCCTGCGCGGGTCGGGTCCATCGTGCCCGGCGGGGTGACCCCCCAATCCATCGCTTGACGCGCGATGACGCCGCCGGCAAACATCGCGATGCCCGCCGACATCGGTCCGATCAAGCGACCAAGATTGAAGATCGTTGAGTTGAGCCCGATCGCGCTCATGAGATCGCTCCTGCCCACCATTTCGATCGCGAACGATTGCCGGGCAGGAATGTCAAAAGCTAAGAACGAGCCGTGCAGAACCGCGAACACCAACACCCACGCCATCGGAAGAACATCAAACCAAACCAATAGTCCGAGCGAGAACGCCAGGGCCATGTCGGCCGACTGGGTGGCAGCGATGAGAAGCCTTTTGGGTAGGCGGTCGGCAAGGGCCCCTCCGAGCGGCGAAAAGATGATGATCGGCAAGGCTGCCATCGCGCCCGTGATGCCTAGCCATTGCTCCGAGCCGACTTCTTTGGTGAGTACCTGCACATACCAGCGAAGGCCCGCGTCCTGCATCCAGCCGCCGATAACGCTCAACAAATGGCCGATCAAGTACCAACGAAAGTAATCATGACGCAGCGCCGGCGCCCAGCGGACAAGAATTGAATCGTTCGAAAGTGGTTCATTGACGCCCGTCTCCGTCGGAGCGGCGGAAGCTCGATCAGTCGTTCGATCCATCGACACGCCTGCTTGCCTCCTGGTACATCCCCGTCGGCATCGAAACCGAATACCTTGCGAGTACCTTGGTTTTAATCTACGCAGCTTTCCTGAAGAAGCTGTCATCAATGCAGGAGCGGCGTTTGAAACTCGCCTTGTCACGGGGCTGGATTAACACATCGTCACACAATACTCACCAACGATTGCTCTTGGCGTACGATAGAAAAGATGAGAGCGTTCGTCGTTAGGAGAGCCTCTCTGGGTCGGTGAGAAACCCGACGAACTACCCGCCTTCGTTTATGGTTCGGCCGGCAAATGGTTGAATGATGTCGTCTTCCGTCAGCAGGCGTCCCTCTGACGGCGAGATGTTCCTGAGGGAGTGAAAGAAGAATGCAGCCGGGCAATTCGCTCGTCAATCGTGCGGTCCGATTAATCGGCTATGGCTTCGTGATCGCGATGGGCTTTTGGGTGTATCAGGAACGCGTCGCGATCGTCGGTTTTCTTCGGCCGCCTGCCGAGCAGGAGGCCAAGGGAAAGCCCGTGGCTCGGCTTCTCGAAGGGGCCGGGGCGAGTTTTCTCCTCCTGCCGGAAACGGTCGAGAGTGTCGGCGTCGATTGGCAGCAGGTCCGAAAAGTGGAGCGGCCGATTCAAGTCTCTCTCTCGGGCAAGCTTTTTCTCGACCCCAATCGTCTGGTGAATGTCCATGCTCGCTTTGCGGGGGAAGTGGTCCGCCTGGGGGTTCGCGAGATCGCCGACGGGGAGGACGACCGTCGACTTCGGTTTGGCGACCGGGTGACCAAGGGGCAACTCCTGGCGGTTCTCTGGAGTAAAGAAGTCGGTGATGAAAAAAGTGATCTGGTCGATGCGATCTCACGATTGCGACTCGATGAACGAACCCTCGCGAAGCTGCGAGAGATCGAGCCCTCGGGTGCCGTCACCGAGCGTTCAGTTCGCGAGGCACAGCGAAACTTCGAAGCCGACCTTGTCGACTCCACTCGGGCCGAGCGAACGCTGCGATCGTGGCGATTCTCGGAAGAGGAAATTGCTGTGATCCGGGCCGAAGCCGAGCGTTTGCATGCCAATCCAGAAACAAAGAACCCAGGTGTCGAACGAAATTGGGCGGAGGTAAACATCGTTTCGCCGATCGATGGCATCATCATCGAGCACAATTCGCCGGTCGGCGATGTTGTGGATGCCGGCGACGTCCTGTTCAAGGTGGCCGATCTTCGGCGAGTCGGGATCGTGGCGAATCTCTATGAGGATGACCTGCCGCTGTTGCTGCAGATTCCCGTCGATAAACGTGTCATGGCCGTGCGTCTCGCCAATGATCCGACGGGGACAGAGACTCGCGTTCCAATCGAACGGATCGGCGACGTGGTCGATCCCAATCAACATACCGTCGCGGTGCAGGGTTGGATTGATAACAGTGCGGGGACGCTTCGCTCGGGACAGTTCGTGACCGCCACGATCGACTCAGCACCGCCGACCGGACTGGTTGTTGTGCCCTCCGCATCGGTGATTGATCAGGGAATGACAGGAATCATTTTCGTTTCCCCGCAGAACGGTTCGCCGGAGTTCACTCGACGAATCGTCGCGGTTGTGCGTCGATCGTTCGGGGAGGTGTGGATCCGGTCAGAGCCTGATGCGGCAGAGATCAAGGCGGGGGCCCAACCCTTGCACGAGAACGAGTGGGTGGTCTCGGCGGGGGCGCTCACGCTGGATGGCACGCTCCAGAATCTTCAAGCCAACGCCTCGGTCGATCCTCATTCTTCGGAGGGGGTGGCGAAGTGATTCTTCGACTCATACGTTGGTCAGTTTCCAACCGTCTGGTGGTCTTTCTGCTCACGATCGCGCTGATCGGGTTCGGCACCTACGCTTTCATCAACGTGAATGTGGAGGCGTACCCGGATCCCGCGCCGGCCATTGTTGAAGTGATTACACAGTATCCTGGCGCGTCGGCCGAGGAAGTCGAACGCCAAGTGACTGTCCCGTTGGAAATCGCGTTGGCGGGCATGCCGGGCCTCGAGTACACGCGATCGAAATCGCTCTTCGGCCTCTCACATTTGCGCAATCAGTTTCATTACGGCGTCGATTTCAACAAGGCCAAGATCGAAGTCTTGAATCGTTTGCATGGCCTCGATCTACCCGACGGGGTGACGCCCGAACTCGCGCCGACTTCACCGACCGGGGAAATCTATCGATACTTTATCACCAACCCGACTCTTCCGAATGGAGAATCGGTCTACGACATTCGCGATTTGAAGTCGGTGCAAGATTATGTTCTGGAACGCGAGTTTCGTCGGGTGCCTGGGATCGCAGACGTCGTGAGTTTCGGCGGAGCGGTGAAGCGATACGAAGTTCAGCCCGACCCCGATCGGATGAAGCAGTTCGGCATCACACTGGCTCGGCTTGAGGAGGCCATCAGCGGCAACAATCAGAATGCAGGGGCCGACTATCTTTTGTTGCCGCACGAAGTGCTTGCAATTCGCGGCCTGGGTTTGTTGGGGGCGGGAAAGGACCCTTTTGCAACGGTTCTCGGCTCTAAGGATCCGCTCCTTGCCAGTAAACGGCTGCAGGCGGAGGATACTCGCCGACTAGAGGAGATTCGTCGCATCGTTCTTGCGTCGACCAACAACGTTCCGATTCGTGTTTCTGACGTCGTCGAAGGACGATCCGAATTCTGTTCGCAGGCTCGTCCATGCGATTTGCCCGGCGTGGTGGTGGGCAATCACACGCGCATGGGTCACGTGATGGTGAGCTTGCCTTCCGATCATCCCGACGGACCAGCCGCTTCGTCGGAGAAAGAAGGTCGAACCTGGCAAGACAAACCCGATGTTGTGGAGGGGATCGTTCTGCTCCGCAAGGGAGAGATGTCGCTGCCGGCATTGCATGCGGTGCACGACAAAGTGGAAGAACTCAATCGGCCCGGCAAGCTTCCTCCTGGGATGAAGATTCAGAAGTTCGACGATCGGACCAATCTCATTCATCTAACGACCGAGACGGTGCAGGAGAACTTACTGATCGGCCTTTGTTTGGTGACGGCGGTTCTGTTGGTGTTTTTGAATCATGTGCCCAGTGCGATCATCGTGGCAATCAACATTCCCCTAGCTCTGCTGTTTGCGTTCGCGATGCTTTACCTTCGTGGAAAGTCGGCCAATCTTCTGTCGCTGGGGGCGGTCGATTTTGGGATCATTGTCGATTCTTCGGTGATCATTGTCGAAGCGGTCTATCGATCGTTATCGGCAGGGGAGAACGCGGAATTACCGACCGCGCAGCGCGTGGTGAAGGCGTGCAGCCAGGTCGAATCGAGCCTTTTCTATTCGACGGTCATCATGGTGGTGGCGCTCTTGCCCCTCTTTACGATGCAGGGTCCCGAGGGTCAGATCTTTGGTCCGATGGCCGACACTTATGCCTTTGCGCTGGCGGGGGCGCTGCTGTTAGCGGTGACGCTTTCGCCGATGCTCTGTCGAGTTTTCTTTACGAATCTAAAGCCTGAGAAAGAGAACTGGTTAGTCCGAGCGATCAATCATTTTTATCTTTGGCAGTTGCGACTAGTTCTTCGACATCGGTGGTTGGCAACCGGCTTTTTCAGCTTGCTCGTTCTTTTGACGGCGATCGTCCTTCCGTTCATGGGGATGGAGTTCATGCCCGCTTTAGAGGAAGGAAACGTTTATGTCCGGGGGACTTTTCCGGTAAACATCTCCCTTGATGAATCGACCGACAAATCGCGGCGGGCGATGGAGGTACTAAAGAGGTTTGACGAAGCGAAGGCGATTTTATGCCAGGCAGGGAGGCCTGACGACGGGACTGACCCGACCGGCTTTTACAACTCCGAGTTCTTCGTCCCTCTTAAGCTGCGTGATGATTGGCCGAAATCAGAGAAGGAGAAGGGGTGGCTGGCAAGTTTTCTTTACGGTCCTTCCCGCTCGAGAACGAAAGAGGAACTGGTTGCCGCGATGAGTACGGCGCTTCAACAATCGGTTCCTGGTGTCTCGTGGAATTTTTCTCAGTGCATTCGAGACAATGTGATGGAGACGCTGTCAGGCGTGAAGGGTGAGAATTCGATTAAGATTTTTGGCTCGAATTTGGACAAGCTCGAGGAGATCGCCGATCAGGTGAAACGGAAACTCGTCCACGTTCCCGGTGTGGCCGAAGCGGGGATTTTCGCGATCAAGGGTCAGTCGAACATCGAGTTCTTTATCGATCGAGAGAAGTGTGCCCAGTGGGGGGTCGATGTGGGGGACGTACAGGACTTGATTCAGACGGCCGTCGGAGGCAAAGCATTTACGCGAATGGTTCAAGGAGAGAAGAAGTTCGACGTGACTCTTCGCTTTCCGCACAGTCGCCGTGACGATGTAGAATCGATCCTCGAACTTCCCGTGGAAGTTTCCAACAATCGGGTGACCGCCGTTGAAGGTTCCGCCCGATCGCAGCCAGTCTCCCCTACCGGTTCGAGTATGCCCGAACCGAATTATCTTGGTTCGTCGAAAGGTACGATTGCGGGTGATTCCAACGCCCTTTTGCCTCGACGGCGCTTGCGAGATTTGTTGACCCCTCTCTCGGAGAGTGGCGAGCCCGATCCGCATGGTCAATTTCTGCATGAAGGTGCTTCGACGATCGCTCGCGAGCAGGGTGAACGGTTGATTGCCATCAAGTTCAGTGTGCGAGGGAGAGACTTGGCCAGCACCGTGGAAGAAGCGCAGCGGGTTTGTGAACCTCTCATTCCTCCGTCCTACAGGACAGATTGGAGCGGAGAGTTCGAGCAGATGCAAGCGGCCATCGGCCGGCTGCGCGCCGTGGCAGGACTGTCGCTCATCCTCATCATGATCATCCTTTATGTTGCCTTGCAGTCAGTGCTAGACATGATACTGGTGATGTCGAGCGTGGTCGTGACGGTCATCGGCGGGCTGTGGGCACTTTTACTCACAGGGGAGAACCTGAACATATCGGCGGGGGTCGGTTTCATATCCATCCTCGGTGTCGGTATCATGGCAGGGCTGCTCACGGTCAGTCGGATCAAAGCCAATCGCGTGGCAGGAATGGCATTATTGGAAGCGATCGAGAACGGTGTCGGGAAGGTTGTACGTCCCTTGGTGATGACGAGTCTGGCGGCAACACTGGGACTATTGCCCGCCGCCTTCTCGACAGCGATCGGCTCTCAATCGCAACGACCTTTGGCGATTGTCGTCGTCGGGGGGATGTTGATGAGCCTGTTCATGATCAACCTCGTTCCGGTTCTCTACAGCTATGGCGGCGAACGCGAAGTGCGTGGCGGCGTCTCGATGGGGCACTGATGAAACGGCGAACGTAGAGAGTCTTCCCTAAAAAAGGGGGTAGGCGTTGCCTCGGCAAATGCCTTGAAAAAGACTCCGCCTGGAATGAGCGGACATGCGACGGAACGAATGCCTCGACTTCCCCCTTTCCTCGCGCGGGCGATCGCGCTAGACTACTCCCTCACAGGAATGAAGGAGGCGGGGCATGGATTGCGACAAGGTTCTCGTAGGGGATTGTCTAAAGCATCTAGCCGATCTTCCCTTGGAATCGGTCGACTTGGCCTTCGCGGATCCTCCCTTCAACATCGGTTACGACTACGACGTTTATCACGACAAGCAGGATCGGGCGAGTTACCTCGATTGGAGTCAGCAATGGATGTCGGCCGTCGTCCGCGTCCTAAAGCCGACCGGAACGTTTTGGCTCGCGATCGGTGACGAATATGCCGCCGAACTAAAGATCTTGGCTCAGGAATCCCTCGGGTTGACCTGCCGAAGCTGGGTCGTGTGGTACTACACCTTCGGCGTCAATTGCAAGCGGAAGTTCTCTCGAAGCCATGCCCATCTGTTTCATTTCGTCAAAGATGCGAAGAACTTCACCTTCAACGCGGATGAAATACGCGTTCCCTCGGCTCGAATGACCACCTATGCTGATAGCCGAGCCAATCCGAAGGGGCGTCTGCCAGACGACACATGGGTTCTTCGGCCACAGGACCTGACCGCGGGTTGGAATGCCGAGGAAGATACTTGGTACTACCCTCGGGTCGCGGGGACTTTCAAAGAACGACAGGGTTTTCACGGTTGCCAAATGCCTGAAAGACTGCTCGAACGAATCGTCAGAGTCTCTTCGAACGAAGGGGAGATTGTCCTCGATCCATTCGCCGGCTCTGGGACGACGCTGGCGGTCGCAAAGAAGTTGTATCGATCCTATTTGGGGTTCGAGCTCTCGCCCGATTACGTCGAGGCCATCGAAGCTCGGCTCGAAGCAATCATCGAGGGAGATCCCCCGGCCGGGCCGGCCAATCCCCGCACCAGCGCCCCGTCGACTCCTACCAAACCAAGGCGCAGGCGGACCAAAGTGCCGAAGCTCTTCGGCTGACCCCCCGGGGCTCTGTCGCAGGTATTGGATCCCTCGTCGGCGGCGTTATCGGTACGATCGCTACAATCCGCAAAGTCGAGTCAGGTCACCCTGTTTCTAGGCGTGGGATGGGGCCGTTTTCTCCCGCTGGGCAGAAGTTTCATGCGGTCCAGAAGGCCTCATATGATACCATCCATTGACTCCCTTGTTGGATTCGTTTTGGTCGTTGCTGCTTCCCTGGACTCAGGGGTGTGATGGCGGCACGAAAAGTTGTTTCGATCGATGAAGCGTGAACCGGACCGAACCCGGGCGCCGGCGAAGCGACCGCGCGGGTGATCGGTTTGGGCCCCGGGCTCGGCGAAGAGTTAGGAACGGTCGGATGGTGGAAGTCAGTGACACACGTCCGAGCGACGCGCTGGCCGAGCCGGACACTGCTTCCGCGCCGATTCGGTCGAAGACCATGGCCGCGGTCGGTTGGAGCACCATCAACGCGGTCGGGGCACGAATCATCTCCTTGATCGTTTTCATGATCTTGACGGGCTTGCTTGACAAGCATTCGTTGGGGCTTTTGCAACTCGGCACGATTGTGGTCGCCTTCATTCAGGCGTTCGCCGTGCAAGGCTTTTCCGATGCCCTTATCCAACGGGAAAAGGTGACCCAGGAACATATCAACACCGCATTTTGGCTGAATTTGCTGGTGGGTGGGTTACTGACGGTCCTCACCATGATCTTTGCCGACACGATCGCATGGATGTGGAATGAGCCGGAATTGGGATCCATCATTCGCTGGCTGTCGATTTCCTTCGTCCTCTACGGTATCAGCAGCATCGAACGGACGATGATGCTTCGCAATCTCGATTTTTCACTCCCCAGCATCCTAATGCTGTCCAGTGATGTGGTGGGGGGCGCGATCGGTATCGGAATGGCGTTGGCGGGTTTCGGCGTTTGGGCCCTGGTCGGGCAATTCACGGCGACGCGAGTCTCTCAAGCGGTTCTGTTCACGATCTGGACGCCCTGGCGACCAGGTCGAAAGATGTCCATCCAAGCGGCGGTCGATCTCTACTCTTTCGGCATCAAAATCATGGGGATTCGGACGCTTGACTTTGTCAATCAAAGGCTTCCCGACATTCTCGTCAAAGCGTTTTTCGGGACCGATGCTCTCGGACTCTATTCCGTCGCCAGCCGACTGTTGATGTCGCTGAGCCAGTCGATCACGGCCGTGATGGCTCCTGTCGCATTCGCGGCCACAAGCCGGATACAGGGGGACCCCCAGCGCGTGAGCCGAGGCTTCTACTCGGGGGCCGAAATGATCAGTGTCCTGACCGCCCCCGTCTTTGTTGGGATGGCGCTGGTCGCGCCGGTGGCCTTGCCGTACCTTTTTGGCGAAAAATGGTCGGCCATTGTCCCGGTGGCGCAATGGCTTACGGTCACAGCGATGGTGCAGGCCACAACGCTCGATTTGTGCGCGAATGTGCTCATGGGAGTGGGGCGACCATCACGAACGCTCTTGTTGAACGTATTATTCAGCACGGTGCAACTCGTGGGCTTTGTGGCGACGGCCTGGGCCGGCGGGGGCCTGGTCGAGGTGGCCGCTTCGACGGCGGTGTCGGCGTTGCTCTCGGTGCCGATCTCGCTTTGGCTGATTGGCCGAAGCGTTCCGATTTCGCTGGGAGAGTATCTCCGCCGACTGGCCAGCCCGCTGGTGGCGTCGGTCGCGATGGCTCCGGTCGTGTTGCCGGCAATGAATTATCTCCGGGCCTTCCATCGGCCCGAGTGGTCGGTCTTTGTGCCGATCCTTTTGGGTGGATTGGTCTACGCGCTCGTCTTGGCGTTGATCAAACCAGACTTGGCCCGACAAGTGGCCGGCGTGGGGATGGGACTTGTTCGTAAATTGCGATCCGTCACGT
Source organism: bacterium (assembly GCA_019753235.1). Taxonomy (GTDB): domain Bacteria; phylum Planctomycetota; class Planctomycetia; order Kolteriales; family Kolteriaceae; genus JAIELF01. Next base: position 41,002 of record JAIELF010000003.1, on the reverse strand, counting down.
CTTGATGCTGGAAGTTGCCGATGTTCGCGAAGAAAAAGCCGAGAGCGATCCGAGTAACGGAACCGACTCGTGCGCGAATCTTGGCACCTAAACTCCACGGCAATCGGCGATCGTATTCGGAACAACTGTAGGAAAGGCCCAACACCATGATCGAACGTCTGATCGTGTGGACGGTCTATTTCATCGTCTGCATGATCGCCATCATTGCCGTCGCGCGCAAGAAAGGAACCGTGTACGAGTTCCCCTTTCTCATGAGCGCTTCGACGATCGGCTTCATCCTTCCGCAGTCGCTTACCTGCTGCTTCAAGCGAGAGTTGGTCGCCGACGATGCCTACTTCATCACAATGGTTTACGGCATTATCTGTCACATCATGGGTTACATAGGCTACTACAACTACCGCACGCCCCCGCTCATCAAGCGACCTCTCCCATTGAACCCCGAACGGATCTATCACATCGGCCTGTTTCAGATTGTGATCGGTCTAATCGGTTACATCCTGATGGACATTTACGTTTACAAAAAGCCTTTTGGTCTCTTCGCAAAGTCGGGGCAATACGCCACCGAATGGACCGGCTTGCCCGTGGCGTTCGAGTTCGCTTGCAAGTTTGTTTTTCCCGGCGCGATCATGGTTTACTTCGCGATCTTATCGATGGGTCGGCCTCGACTTTACCATTGGTTGACGCTCTCGGTCGGACTGGTGTACCCTGTCTTCTCGGTGGTTCTTCTCGGTCGACGGGCATCGGTCATGCTGGTCGCAGGGGTGTTCGCACTTCCTCTCTTTTATGTTCGTAAGTTCATTCCAAAGGGGTACGTCTTTCTCATCGGGGCGATCGTCATGGCGCTCCTGGTGTTCTTGCTGCCGGCGTACCGTCGATACTTCGCCTACGATGCCGACAAATCGCAGATTCTGAAGATCAATCCGATCAAGGTCATTCAGCAGAACCTGGAAGGGAAAGAGACTCTGGAACTTCCCTTTCAAATGCACACCGTGGGCGGCATTTACCATACGGGCCGATATGGATGGGGCGTTGACTTTTATAACTCGATCATCAAAGGCTTCGTCCCGGCCATGTTCGTGAGTCGCGAACGCAAGAACGCGATGTTCGCCCCAGGGGCCGAGCCTCAAGAGTCGGCCTCCATCGTTTATGGACAAGCACACTCGGGGCGAAATTATCTGGCCGAGCAGGGGATCGTCGACAGTTTCTGGGAGTTTAGTTTTGGCGGCTGTATTTTGTTCCTCATCGCCGGAGCGATGAGTAAACACCTTTACGATCGCGCGATTCGAGATCGCTCGATTCGTCATGCACTATTGAGCATCATGGTAGGTTGGCTTGCTCCGTCACTTGTTTATGCGGGATTTCTGCACGCTTGGCGGACGCTGTTGTTGGTGTTGCCCTTCTACTATCTGACCTGCTGGTATGCGTCGATGAAACTCCCTGAGAAACTGCCCACACTTCGCGATCGAGTTGTCAAGCGACCGAACATGCCCGCGCCCGCAATTCCGAATCGAGCCGCCAGGCTACCGGTTCGGCGTTAAGGACGCTATCGAACAAGAGGAACGGCAGCGTACGTACTCGTCCACAGGAGTCTTTTCATGGCTAAAGCAAAGCAGCGTTCGATCGTCTGGGAGACTGCCTACTGGATGGCATTGTGTTTTCCCATCTCTGCACTGGTGCTCATCGTGGTGCAATACTGCATTGTCACCTTGATGCTCTGAGGATCGTTCGGCTCCCTATCGACGAAGTTGTTCTAAGAGACGATCGAAGTCGTCATGGGATGCAAAATGCAAGACCATTTGACCTGCTTCCCCCTTCGCGCGAATCTCGACCTTTAAACCCAGCTTTTGCTTCAGCTCGTTTTCGATCGAAACAATGTGGTTGCTTCGTTCGGGGATCTCGGCCGGGACTTCTTCAGCGCTCGGTGCCGGCTCGCTGACCAGGGCCGACGCCGTCCGCGACTCACGGGTGAGTCGCTCGGTCTCGCGGACCGAGAGGCCTTTATCGACGACCTCTTGCGCCAGTGTCAACTGGGCAAGAGGATCTTCAACGGACAGGATCGCCCGCGCGTGCCCGGCCGAGATTTGGTTCTTCGCCACCATCTGCTGGACGGCATCGGGGAGTTCAAGCAGGCGAATCAGATTCGTGACGGTCGATCGATCGATCCCAAGCTGTTTGGCAAGTTTGTCGTGCGTCGTTTGATACTGCGAAAGGTAACGCTCGAAAGCCTGCGCCTTTTCAATCGCATTGAGATCCTTGCGTTGAAGGTTCTCCACCAAGGCAAGTTCGCATGTCTGCTGATCGTCGATTTCGATCACTCGCACGGGAATGCGGTGCCAACCGAGAATCTGCACCGCCCGGAGTCGACGTTCGCCGGCGACAAGCTGATATCGCTGACCGACTTGCCGAACAACGACGGGCTGTAAGACGCCGTGGGTCTTGACGCTGTCGGCCAAGCCCTCGAGTTCAGCCGGGTCGAACTCCTGACGGGGTTGATACGGATTGGGGTCGATCAGCGAGATCGGCAATTCGTTCTGGGGCAGACTAACGCCTGCCGACGGGCCCGCCTGGGGGTCTGCCGCCCCGTTTTCGTCCTGTTCTGGCTCGTCGAAGTTGCCCAGCAGTGCGGAAAGCCCCCGTCCCAAGGTGCGACGATTCACAGATCACCCTCCCTGTTACGAACCCATTCTAACGCCGCGTCGTTGATTATTCCGCGGAATGGGTGGCCATCCTTGACCGCAACCCCATCAAACCTGAAGGGCGATGCCGGTGGGCCGGCCATGATCCCCCTCAACAAGGTCGGCCGAGTCCGGTCGTCGGCTCGACAGAGCTTCGCTCACCAATTCACCAGACTCACCGAGGGCTCTGGAACATCCCGATTACCCGGCACGCCCGGCCGAATCGACCTGGTTTGAATGATCGTTCCCTTTTCCGATCGGAACATCTGTAACATCTAGCCGATGTCGCTCCTCTGGCGATAATAAAAGAATCAGTCAAGGGATCGAACGGACTGGGATGATCGTCTTTTCGACGCCGGCGTTTGGTTCATCCATCAGAAAGAGCGTCAATGCCATCGAGTTGGCCTGGCACGGAAATCCTGACGAAGCCTGCCCCCGCCTGGTTGCCAGACGCGATCCTCGACCTGAACCTTTTGCGTGTTTTCATTTGGTACGTCGCCATTTTGTTCCTGATTTCGCTGACGCTGCGCATTCGGTTCTACTTGTCGATCTACAGCATCGCTCGCTACGTCGCGGAGGCTTGTCCCAGCGTTTTCCGATTGGTGCACGAACATTGGTTCCTGTGTGTGCGCGACCGATTTCTGACCCTTGTCGGTCTGTATGGCGGCATCTTGGTGGCGTATCTGCTTGTCAGTCGGTTGGTTTGGCCTGCCGCTTCCGTCAGCGTTCGCGACCTCGCGGATGCCGACCCCGCGTTGCTGGTGGGACAGGTGGGGCTGTTTGGGTTGATGATTGCAACCGACTGGGTGCTGGTGTCGCAAACCAGTGTGGTCGACAAGAATCGGATCATCCAAGATCTCGCTTTTGCCGAGCGTTGGCTGGGTGGGAAGGTTTATTCGGTGCTCGACATGTTGGGTCGATGGAATCCCATCCGGAACTATGCCGACAATCTCACCGCGCAAACGATGGTCTGGTTCAACGTTCTGTTTCGAGGCAGCGTCCGATCGATGATCGTTCAAACGGTCCTCCGGGTCTTCGTCGGAAGTTCCCTCTTTATTTCCAATGCCCTGCTTCATCCTGGATAAGAGTCCTCGACCTCATCGAATTTTGTTTTGTCGTCGCTCCGCGTGGGCCGTACTATCGTGTGTCGGAGTTCCCTGTTTGACGGGTGGCACGGGTCTAGGATTCTGGTGGACGGCGGCGTTTGTCGTCGACCAGGGGACCCTAGGGGCTATTGATCCAGGGAAGATGAAGGGTTCGGCGAGGACGCTTCCTCGCTAGGACAGGCATCGAGGGGGGGAGTCAACAAATCATGTCGGATCAGAGCCAGGGCTCAACCGTGCCGGACGAAGAGGCCGAGAAGATCTCCGGTGCCCTATCGACCGACGATTCGAACGGCTTCGGTCGGCGTTCCTTTCTGAAAGGGAGCGGACTGGCCGCCATGGCGGCGGGTGTCGGGACGGCAGCGATCCCAGCAGGGACTGCTCAGGCAGCTCTCGTCGCGATGGGGCCCGGCCCCGTCGAGATCGCTCTCGATGTCGACGGCAAACAGGTCAAAACTTCCGTCGAGCCGCGCGTCACACTTCTGGATGCTCTTCGAGACTACTTGCAAATCACCGCCGCCAAGCGGGTATGCGACCGAGGTACCTGCGGGGCTTGTACGGTGTTGATCGATGGCAAGATCATTTATGCGTGCAGCATGCTCGCCGTCGAAGCGGTTGGCAAAAAGATCACCACCGCGCGGGGGTTGATGAATGGGGACGAACTCCACCCGGTGCAGGCGGCTTTCTGGGAAAAGGATGCTTCCCAGTGTGGCTTTTGTACTCCCGGGTTTGTGGTGGCTTGCAGTGCGGTGCTGGCCAAGAATCCCAAGTCAACTTTCGAAGATCTGAAGAAGTCCGTCGACGGGAACATCTGTCGGTGCGGAACCTACGAGCAGATGTTCCAAGTCTTCGAATTGCTCACGCAGAGAGGAAAGTAAGCCATGGCAGTCAATTGGCCAAAAGAACCTCGCGTGGTCGGCACCAGAATCAAACGTCTGGATGGTCCCTTCAAAACAACCGGCCGGGCCGCTTATAGTTACGACATCACTCGCCCTGGCATGCACTTTGCCGTGCTTTTGGGTTCGCCCCACGCGCATGCCCGAGTGAAGACGGTGGATGATTCCGCCGCCAAGGCAATGCCGGGTGTCTCGGCGATTCATCGCATGGCCAAGGACGGCGACGAATTGACCTATGCGGGCGACCCGGTTCTCGGCATCGCTGCCGACACGGAAGCTCACGCGTACGATGCGCTGCGTGCCATCAAGGTCGAGTACGAAATCCTGCCTCACAGCGTCACCATGCAGGCTTCCGAGAAAGAAGGCGCGGGCAAAGTTTCCGAGAAGGATGACAACGTCCTCAAGGGAAAGGGACGCAAGGCGGGGGACGTCGATAAAGCTCTCGAGGCCAGTGCCGCCAAGATCGAGGGAGTCTACAGCCTCCCCGAGATCAGTCATTCTTGTCTCGAATCGCATGGATTGCTCGCCGAGTGGAACGACGGAAAACTTCGCGTTTGGTGCTCGACACAGGCGACCCAGAACGTCGCGGCCGACCTCGCCAAAGAGTTCAAAATCTCTCCTGCGAATGTCAAGTGCATCACGCATCACATGGGCGGAGGTTTCGGCTCGAAATTCAACGCCGGCGTCGAAGGGCTTGCCTGTGCTCATCTGGCCAAAATCGCGGGTCGAGCTGTCCGGTTGATGCTCGATCGTCGCGAAGAACACTCTGCGGGGATCAGGCCCAGTGCCCACGCGATCGTCGCGGCTGGGGCGGATGCCTCGGGCAAATTGATCGCATTCCGTTCCGAACAGAAGGGCTCGCCGGGGCTAGGCTCGTCGGCTAACTTCCCGCTGCCCTACGTTTACGAAAACATTCCCAATGTCGATACGCGGATGGATAGTGTCCGCTGCAACTTCCACATGACCCGCGCCTACCGCGCTCCGGGACATCCGCAAGGATGCTTTGTCATGGAGTCGGTCATGGACGACTTGGCGGCCAAGCTTCAAATGGATCCCGTTGCCTTTCGACGGATCAACCTTCCCGAAGGGCAGATCGGCGAGATCTACAACAAAGAACTCGACATCGCGATGGAGATGTTCGGGTGGGCGAAGAAGTATCATCCTCCGGGCAAGGGACCTGCCAAGGGTTCTCTCCGGACCGGCGTCGGGATGGCGTGCCACAAATGGGGCGGGGGTGGTGTTCCGATCGATCAGATGCTCTGCGAGATCTACAGCGACGGGACCGTCCTTATGCAGAGTTCCACGCAAGATCTAGGCACGGGTAATCGAACGGTGCTCGCCATTGTGGCGGCCGAGGTCTTTGGCCTTTCGCCTGATCAGATCAAATCCGAAGTCGGCGAAAGTGAATGGGCTCGGTCGCACGGCTCGGGCGGAAGCACCACTTGTCCTTCGACGGCGCCGGCGTCGCTGGTGGCAGCAACCCAGGCGAGATCAGCTTTCTTCGAACGATTGGCCAAATCTCTCGAATGCAAGCCCGAGGATCTAGCCTGTGAAGCGGGCCGCGTGAAGATCAATGGAACCGATAAAAGTCTCTCTTGGCAAGAGGCTTGTCAAAAGCTCGGCGACAACAAAATATCGGAACTGGGCAAGCTCAATCTCGGGCTATTGAAAGCTCTCTCCGATCAAGGGGCGGGCGGCTGTCAGTTTGCGGAGGTCCAGGTCGACATCGAGACCGGCGAAGTTCGCGTGATCGAAGTCGTTGCCGTCCAGGATTGTGGTCTGATCATCAACAAGCTCGCCTGCGAAAGCCAAGTTGCCGGCGGCGTCGTGATGGCGGTGAATGCCGCGGTGCTCGAAGAGCGATTCATGGACCAGGCGACCGGCCGAATGCTGAATCCAGACATGGAGTTTTACAAGCTCGGAATGATCGAAGATATGCCCCGCATCAAGGTCCATATGTTCGATGATCCTATCTCGACAAGCCGAGGTGTGATCGGAATCGGCGAACCCCCCACCATCAGCACGCTCGCGGCGATCGGCAACGCGATTTTTAACGCGACCGGCGTTCGCGTATCGCGGGCTCCGTTTACGCCACGCCATGTGCTGCCGGCCCTGATCAAAGGAGGACACGCGTGATACCTGCATTCACTTACAAGAATCCCCAAACGGTTCCTGAAGCTGTCGCTCTCTTAGCGCCGACATGGGGAGAGGCCGAAGTCCTTGCGGGCGGCAGCGATCTCTTGGCCGCGATGAAAGACCAACTCGTCGCTCCCAAGACCGTCGTCAACATCAAAGGACTGAAGGACCTCTCCACTAGCAACATTGTCGGTGGCAAGCTTGTCCTCGGGGCCAATGTCACCCTCGCGGAGCTGGCCGAGCTGGCCCCCGTGAACAAGCACTTCCCCGCACTGGCCAAGGCGGCAAAGGATCTTGGTTCCATCCAGATCCGGAATGTCGCTACCCTGGGGGGGAATCTTTGTCAGCGAAATCGGGATTGGTACTATCGCAATCAGCTAGGCCCGGAGGTGAAAGAGAACCTCGCCTATGGCGCGATTTTCCCGGCCGATGGACAGTCGTACGTTCATCCGTCGACATTGGCACCGGTGTTGATCGCTTTGTCGGCAACCGCCCAAGTGGTCGGTCCTAACGGGGCAAAGGATGTCCCGATCGAAAAGCTATTTCAAGTTTCTGATCTTAAGAACAAACGGGAAGTGACGCTCGCCCCCAATGAGATCATCACCAACGTGACCATCCCCATCACCGAAGCCAAGTCTGCCGAGATTCAAGTCCGCGAACGCCAAAGCCACGATTGGCCTCTGGTGCAAGCGGCAGTTGCCCTGCTTGTCGATAATACCGGCATGGTGCAGAAAGCGAACATCATCCTCGGCCACGTCGGACCGGTTCCTCGGCGCGCAACTGATGCGGAAAAGTTTCTCGTTGGTAAGAAGCTCGATGAGTCTCTCGCGACCGAAGCAGGGAAGCAAGGGGCCGAAGGTGCTCAGCCTCACGCCACCAATGAGTACAAAGTTCAACTCGTTCGCGTCGCGATCAAACGGGCTCTATTAAGTGCGATGGGAAATGATTACTGGAGGGGGACACCATGACTTACAAGTCACCCATGCAGCCGATCCCAACCGAACGTTGTCGGCACATCACCAGCAAGGGACTCCGCATTTTCGGCGACAATTACCAAACGCCGATCGATGAGGATGCACGGACGAATGACTTCTGGTGCACCAAAACACAAACGGTCCTGGGACCAGATAAATCTCTCGTGATTCTCTCTCGCTGCATCGCCAGTCGAGGTTGTTACGAGGCTCTCTAACCAAGAATCAGACCGAGGAGTTCGCGCGTGACGAAGTCTCCTTGGCTATTGAGCGATCTTTCTTACCGCGATGTCAAAGAAGGATTGCCTCAAGTGGCGATGCTGCCCTTTGGCGCGACCGAGCCACACAATCTTCATTTGCCTTACGCGACCGACACGATCGAAGCCGACCTTATCGCGGGATTGCTTTGTCAGCGGGCACACGAGCGCGGGGCATCGATCGTTTGTTTGCCGACGATACCCTACGGCACCGAAACCAATCAGCAAGGCTTTCCGTTCGCGATGAATCTGCAGCCTTCCACCGTGCTCGCGGTTCTTCGCGATCTGGTCTTGTCGCTTGAGAAAACAGGCATTCAGAAATGCGTCATCCTGAACAGTCACGGCGGCAACGCGTTCAAAGGGATGCTTCGCGAACTCTTCGGCCAAACCCGCGTCCATCTTTTTCTGATCAACTGGTACGCCATCAAAGAGGGATACTCAGAGATCTTCGCCGCCCAAGAGGATCATGCCGGCGAAATGGAGACGAGCCTGATTCTTTATGCTCGGCCCGACTTGGTCGATCTTGGCCAGGCGGATGAGGGTTCAAATCGTCCCCTTCGTTTTGAAGCCGTTCAAAAAGGTTGGGTCGAGATTACCCGAGATTGGCGATTACTGACCACCAACAGTGGTAGCGGAGACCCCCGCCAAGCGACGGCCGAGAAGGGGAAAGCTTGGCTCGAAAGAATTGCCGATAAACTCGTGCCGTTCCTGGTGGAACTTTCCACCAGCCCTGTCGATGAGCACTTTCCGTTTCAGAAATAGATCGGCATGGTCTCTTGAAGAGAGGCCGATCAGTTCTCTTCTTTCACCTTGGTCGAGCGAAGTCGAATTCCCATGGTTTTCAGCGTTTCGAGCTGTCCCTTGCCTGCATCGGAAAGTGGGTTTCCTTCGAGGTAGACCCGCACAAAGGGGGCAAATCGCTTGCGGTCGGCCAAATCCTTTTGGCACATCTCCACCAAAGGACCAACGTCGGCAATCTGGTTCTCTTCAAGGAAGAGGAACTTCCAGTAGATCGAAGCTGCTAGGGGGGAAATATTCGTGATCTTGTTTCGCGTCAGGCCGACTCTCTCCAGTTTTGGCAATTTCGCGAGGACCGCAATATCACTGACCTGATTGTCGTCGAGATAGAGCGCGACCAACTTGGGTAGGTCTGCCAAAACGTTGATGTCGGCAATCTTGTTCTTCTCCAGATAAAGGGCCCAGATCGTCCCATGGCCGGCCAGCGGCGCTAAGTCGGCAATCTGGTTACCTCCCATGTTGAGGTACTGCAGCATCTGCAACGGACGAACCGCTTCCAGCGACGCCACTCGGTTATTCGAGAGATCCAGCGACTGCAAATATTTAAGGCCTGACAGCGGAGCGATGTCTTCGATCTCGTTGTCCGAGAGGTTCAGCTCACGCAGTTCTTTACAGTGCTCGAGGCCGGCAATGCTTTTGATGCCCGCCTTGGGGGCCTTGATGGTCGAGATTTTCTCGACATCTTTGGCGAGTATCGGCTGGTCCGTGTTTCGCTTCTCGAAGACGCTCTTGCGGACGACGGCTTCGAGAGCCTTATCCGGAAAGATGGAGGTCTCTTGGCTTCGCCCGGTCGAGGTGACGATAAGAAGACAGACCCCTGCGATGATTGAGCTTTGCAAGTCCAGCGATCCTTTAGCGCGCATGTCGAGCGTTCTCCCGTTCTTTCCCCCGCGGCTCACCTCTCCGCGTCTCTCTCCTTTTTTACTCGACGGAAGGAGGCAAAGCGCGACTCAAATCGAGATGTCGCCCGCCAGCCGGCCAGAAGTGAAGAGAAATGCCCCCCGGCTATCAGAAGCCGACGATTCGCCGAGGGCGGGGTCGCCCTGCTGAGTCAGGGTCATAGCCACGGACAGATTCTCGTACCGTGGCATCCTTGATGCGAGGACTCGTCGAATTAGACGCCATAGGGCGTGTTGCGCCGCCGAAGGAGTTGAATTCCCAGGATCGACAAAAGACCGATGCCCAACATGATGGTCGAGTTCACCTCGGGAACCGACGTCCCGGTCAACACAATCTGTCCGGAGAATCGAAGTGTCCCTTCGACCGGGACGCCGCCGACCGTAAAGGTTCCGATACTGACGTTGCGATCAAGGTTAAGGAGAGTCACTTCAAAATTGTTTCGGCCTGTTCGCAAAACAAAGGCCGACTGTGGCTCTGTAGTTCTACTTAGTTGAATAGGAATCGTTCCCGACGACGAAATAAGTCCTGATACGGAGTAATCGACACCGGCATCAATTCCAGTGCTGAGTGTACCGGACGAGCTTGGAACAAAGTAGCCACTACCGATGGACTGGTTCTCTGGGTCAAAGTCGCTGAGAAGAATGGTTGGACCTCCCAGAAAAAAATCGGAGAAGCTGACCCGGCGAAACGACAGAATTCCGTTGATGATCCCTGGTACGCCAAAGGAACCCCCGAGGCTGGAGAGTTCGCCCAAGCTGATGCTTGGGGAGTAAGACTTCGTGTCCGGCAGGCGAACTGTTCGAAGGGGGTCTGTGAGACCTAATGTGTTGGCAACGGGATCAAAGAACCCACTGAGGGTTCCGACGACGGGCGATGTGAGCGATCCTGGCGAAACCTCCGTTACCGGAAGGGCAAGGCCTCCTAGACGAAAAAGCAGATTGGCGGTGACGGCACTTCGCGTTGGATCGATCGTCATGGTGATGGGAACGGGAGCTGACCAAGACCATGCCATGGGCAAAGCCAACAATGTCGAAGTCAAAAGGGCACGCGAGCAAATCATCGGTAACATCCTCAACGAAACAGAAGTTATTCCATTCAAAAGTTGGCCTTGAGATGAATCCCAAAAGACCGATTGAACGGGACAAACGATTGGCTGCCGTGCAATCCCGCTGAAGCATCATTGGACTAGCCATCAGGTTCGACAGCGAGCCCAGAAAAGCCGTCACGCCGGAGCAGTGTCGATTGTCCTCATGTCCCATACGCATTCATCCATTCGAAGAAGGCGATGATTGTGTCAACAGAAACAAGCATGGCTGATTCCGCCGACGCAATTGGAAGTTCATGCAGCGTTAAATAGCAGAGAAATCAATTCTAGCAGACCAGGTACATCTGTAAACACCAAAATCGCCAGCGACGCCGCGACGGAATAACTCGATGTCCTTTCGCGAGAAACGAAGGAGACAACGCGCGACCGAATCGGAGCCCTTGGCAGAAACACCAAGCGGAATGAGGAGTGCTTAGAAAACTCGATGACATTGTCGGCAATGAGAGACGGATTCAGAAAATCAATCTCAGCGTCGGCCATCAGGGTAGGTCGGTTGAACCCATCAAATGGCGGTCGATCTCGCGGGCGGCGGCGCGACCTTCATTGATGGCCCAGACGACCAGGGACTGACCACGTCGACAATCGCCGGCAGCGAAGACGCCGGGGATACTCGTCGCGAACTGGCCGTACTCGGCCTTGAAGTTGCTACGTGGATCGAATTCGAGACCGATCTGTTGACCAACCGTTTCTTCCGGCCCCAGGAATCCCATCGCCAGCAGAATCAGGTCTGCATCGAAGACCTGTTCGGAGCCGAGAACTTCCTTCATGATCATTCGGCCATTGGGCTCTTTGACCCATTCCAAGCGAACCGTCTTGATGCCGGCGACGTTTCCTTTTCCGTCATCGAGGAACTCTTTCGAGCCGATCGCAAATTCGCGCGGATCCTTGCCGAAGCGGGTGGCGACTTCCTTGTGGCCGTAATCGACGCGGAAGATTCTCGGCCACTCGGGCCAAGGGTTATCGTCGGCTCGCGTTGCTGGCGGCTTGGGCATCAATTCGAAATTGACCAAACTCTTACAGCCATGCCTTATCGACGTGCCGATGCAGTCGGTACCGGTGTCGCCGCCACCGATCACAATCACGCGTTTATCCTTCGCGGTGATGTATTGGCCGTTGGCGAGTTTGGAATCGAGCAAGCTTTGCGTGTTCTTGCGGAGGAAATCCATCGCGAAATGGATCCCTTGAAGTTGTCGATTCGGAATCGGTAGATCGCGAGGTTTGGTGGCGCCGCAGGCGAGCAGCAAGACGTCGAACTCTCGACGAAGGTCGGCAACGTTCACATTGACGCCGACATGGGCATTGGTTTGGAACTCGATTCCCTCGGCCATCAACAAATCGAGTCGACGCTGGACCGTTCCCTTGTCGAGTTTCATGTTGGGGATGCCGTACATCAAGAGCCCGCCGATGCGGTCATCTCGTTCGAATACTTTGACGTAGTGGCCGACACTGTTGAGTTGGGCCGCCGCCGCCAATCCCGCTGGACCCGAACCGATGACGGCAATCTTTTTGCCCGTGCGAGTCGGAGGAACGGTGGGAGTGACCCAACCTTCGAGAAAGCCCCGATCGATGATGGCGTTTTCGATGTTCTTAATGGTTACCGGCGGGCTGGTGATACCGAGAACGCAAGCTCCTTCGCACGGGGCGGGGCAGACTCGGCCGGTGAACTCGGGGAAGTTGTTGGTTTTATGCAGCCGATCGAGAGCCTCTCGCCAGCGGCCGTTATAGACCAGGTCGTTCCATTCGGGAATGAGGTTGTCGACCGGACAGCCGGTGTCCGACTGACAAAAAGGAACGCCGCAATCCATGCAGCGAGCCCCCTGCGAGCGGAGATGCTCCTCGGGAACGATTTCGAGGAACTCATTGAAGTGGGAGATTCGTTTGCTGGCGTCGCCGTACGGAACGTCTTGCCTTTCGAACTCCATAAACCCGGTGGGCTTACCCATTGGTGAACACCCCCCGTACCTTCGCTTCGCGTTCTTCGTCGTGCCTCATGCGATCTTCGAGCACCCTCTTATAGTCTTGGGGCATTACCTTGACGACATTGTCGACGAAATGGTCCCAGTCGCCGAGAACTTCCTTCGCGACGGTCGAGCCTGTGTATCGTTCGTGCAGTTCGATCAGATTGCGAACCTCGCGAACGTCGGCATCGGTTTCGATCCGTTCGAGATAGACCATTGCGGTGTTACAGTTTCGTCGAAACTGGCCAGCCGGATCGAAGACATACGCGATGCCCCCGCTCATCCCGGCGGCAAAATTTCGACCGGTCGGCCCTAGGATAACCACGCGTCCACCGGTCATATATTCACAGCCGTGATCGCCGACCCCTTCGATGACCGCCGAGGCGCCCGAGTTCCGCACGCCGAACCGCTCGGCGGCCCGACCTCGGAAAAAGGCTTGGCCTGAAGTGGCGCCATAGAGACAGACGTTGCCGACGATGATGTTGTCTTCCGGACGGAAGGGGCTTTCGCTGGGAGGATAGATGATGATCTTACCCCCAGAGAGACCTTTACCGACGAAGTCATTGGCATCACCTTCGAGTTCGATGGTGACACCTTTGGCCAGGAAGGCCCCCAAGCTCTGTCCTGCCGAACCACGGAAACGAATGTGGATCGTGTCTTCGGGAAGGCAGTTTTCGCCCCACTTTTTGGCGATTTCGTAGCTGAGCATGGTGCCAACCGTTCGGTTGGTGTTCTGAATGTTCAGCTCGATTCCAGAGTTCTTTCCCTCCTGGATCGATGCCTTGGCCAGATCGATCAGCTTGTTATCGAGAGCCTTATCGAGCCCATGATCTTGCTGCTGCATGCAGCGAACCTGGACGTTGGGCCGAAGCTTTCGCGCGGGCGAGAGGATGGGCGTGAGATCTAAGCCGCCCGCTTTCCAGTGATTGACCGCATGATCAATCGTCAGGCAATCGACCCGTCCGATCATGTCTTCGATCTTTCGGAAGCCGAGCTTGGCCATGATCGTGCGAGCTTCCTCGGCAACCATGAACAGATAATTGATCACATGCTCGGGCTTACCCGTGAACCGTCGACGCAACTCGGGGTCTTGCGTAGCGATACCGACCGGGCAGGTGTTGAGGTGACACTTTCGCATCATAATGCAGCCGAGCGTGATCAAGGGAGCGGTGGCGAAACCAAACTCCTCGGCACCGAGCAGAGCGGCGATCACGACATCGCGGCCGGTCTTGATTTGACCATCAGTCTGCAGAACGACGCGCGAACGGAGATCATTCAAGACCAGCGTTTGGTGCGTCTCGGCGAGGCCAAGTTCCCAAGGCAAGCCGGCATGCTTGATGCTCGTGAGCGGGCTCGCGCCGGTGCCGCCGGAATCGCCCGAGATGAGAATATGGTCCGCATGGGCCTTCGCAACGCCCGCGGCCACCGTGCCGACGCCGACTTCGGAGACAAGTTTGACGCTGACCCGCGCGTACCGGTTGGCGTTTTTCAGGTCGTGGATCAACTGCTTCAAGTCTTCGATCGAGTAGATGTCGTGGTGAGGCGGAGGACTGATCAGGCCGACACCAGGAGTCGAGTAGCGGATCCTGGCGATGTTGGAATCGACCTTCTTCGCGGGGAGTTCACCCCCTTCGCCCGGCTTGGCCCCCTGCGAGATTTTGATTTGCAGTTCGTCGGCATTGGCCAAGTACCAAATGGTGACGCCGAACCGGCCCGAGGCGACCTGCTTGATGGCCGATCTTTTCGAATCGCCGTTGGGCAAGGTTTTGAATCGTTCGGGGTCTTCGCCCCCTTCGCCAGTGTTCGATTTACCCCCCAAACGGTTCATGGCGATCGCGAGCGTCTCGTGGGCCTCGGCAGAGACCGAGCCGAAACTCATCGCGCCGGTGCAGAATCGCTTGACGATTTCGCTGGCGGGTTCGACTTCATCGATCGGGATCGAAGTCTCTGTGCCTGCATCTTTGAATTGCAGCAAGCCCCGCAAGGTACAGCGGGTCCGGGCGTCGGCGTTGGCGTGCTCGGCAAAACGATAGTAGGCGTTTTTGTCGCCGGCTCGGGCAGCGATCTGAATATCCTTGATCGCTTGGGGATCCCACATGTGGCGTTCCCCCTCGGCTCGCCAATGATACTCCCCGTGATTGGGAAGGACCGGAAGTCGGCTCTCGGCCCGCGATGGGAAACCCAATTCGTGCCGACGGAGAGCCTCCTTGGCCAACACGTCAAAGCCGACTCCTTGAATTCGGCTCGAGGTGCCGACGAAGCATTTCTTAATCACTTCCTCGTGCAGACCGACGGCCTCGAAAATCTGCGCTCCCTTATAAGACTGGAGCGTCGAGATCCCCATCTTGGCCATGACCTTGTAGATACCCTTGGCCACTCCCTTGCGGTAGGCCGTCACGACGAGCTCATCCGTTTTGAGCTTATCTCCCAGCAGTCCATCCTGTCGGGATTGCCAAAGTGCTTCAAACGCCAAATAAGGATTGATGCCGTCGGCACCATAACCGACGAGCAGGCAGAGATGATGAACCTCGCGAGCTTCGCCTGTCTCGAGCACAATCCCAATTCGCGTCCGCTTCGATTGACTCACAAGGTGATGATGCAACGCACCGCAGGCGAGAAGCGTGCTGACGGGGACTCGATCAGGTCCGATGGCGCGGTCAGAGAGAATGACGATTTGGAACCCTTCATCAATGGCGGATTCCGTCTCTTGGCAAATCCGATCGATCGCTTTGCCTAGACCCGCTTGTTGATCGCTACGCGGGAAGGTCATGTCGATCGTTTTGGCTTTCCAGCCCCGGTGATTGATGTGTTTGATGGCGGCCAATTGCTCGTTGCTGAGAATTGGTTCCGGCAGGTAGAGACGATGCGCGTTGGCGGGCGAAGTCTCCAGCAGATTTGCCTCGGGGCCGATGAAGCACTCGAGCGACATGATGACCTCTTCGCGGATCGAATCGATCGCGGGGTTGGTCACCTGGGCGAAAAGTTGGCGGAAGTAATCGTAGATGAGCCGAGGTTGATCCGACAAACAAGCCAAGGCCGAATCGTTCCCCATCGAGCCGATCGGGTCTCGCTCCTCGAGCACGAGGGGCTGAAGCATGAACTGCATCGTTTCGCTGGTATACCCGAACGCTTGCATGCGAGGCAAAAGGGTCGCAGGCTCGAAGCCGTGCGGCTCACGCGTCGTGTCGAGATCATGCAATTCAATTTGGGCACTGGCGATCCAGTCGCCGTACGGACGTTGATCAGCAATGCTGGTCTTGAGCTCGTCATCGGGAATGAGCCGGCCTTGTTCGAAATCGACAAGGAAGAGTCTTCCCGGTTGTAGCCGACCTTTCGCACGGATCTTTTTGGGGTCGACCGGCAAGACGCCGACCTCCGATGCCATGATCACCTTGTTGTCGGTGGTCAAATAGTATCGGCTTGGACGCAGACCGTTTCGGTCGAGCACCGCACCGATGTAGTTTCCATCGGTAAAGACGATTGACGCGGGGCCGTCCCAGGGTTCCATCATCGCGGAATGGTACTTGTAAAAGTTCTGCTTGGGGACCGGCATGTTGGGGTGCTTTTGCCATGCTTCGGGGATCATCATCATGATCGATTCCTGAAGCGTGCGCCCGGTCATCAGCAAGAATTCGAGAACGTTGTCGAAGGAGCCGGAATCGGAGCAATCAGGCTCGCAGACCGGGAAGGTCTTTTTAAGGTCGTCCCCAAAGAGCGAACTTTTGAGTGCTCCCTGACGAGCGAACATCCAGTTCTGGTTTCCGCGGACGGTGTTGATTTCGCCGTTATGGCTCATGAATCGGCAAGGCTGCGCCCGATCCCACGAAGGGAAAGTGTTGGTGCTGAATCGGGAGTGAACCATGGCCAGATGACTGCGATAATCGGGATCTCGCAGATCGGGGAAATACGGGATGACCTGCTCGGCCATCAACATTCCCTTGTAAACAATGACACGCGTCGACAGGCTGCAGACGTAAAACATCGTGCCTTGCTTCAACGATGCATCGGTCCGGAGTCGATGGCTGGCTCGTTTGCGAATGACATAGAGCTGTCGCTCGAAGGCGGCTTCGTCCAAAGCGTCATTGGCCAGGATAAACAACTGCTCGATGACCGGCTCTGTATCTTTGGCCGTCGGGCCGATGTCGGCTTCCTTCGCCAATGTGGGAACACGACGCCAACCGACCAATCGCTGCTTCTGTTGCGAGATGACCTCCTCGACGACTCTTTTGCAGAGATCACGCTCGGCTTTGATCTGCGGCAAGAAGACCAAGCCGGCGGCGAATCGGCCCGGTTCGGGCAGGTCGGCGCGAAGGTCCTCGAGTGCGACTTTGCGAAGGAACTCGTGCGGAAGAGCGGTCAAGATTCCCGCGCCGTCGCCCGTGTTGTCTTCACATCCGCAAGCTCCGCGATGGGTCATTCGCTGCAGAACTTGATCGGCATCCTGAATGATTTGATGAGACCGAGTGCCGTTGATGTCTGCTACAAAACCGACCCCGCAGCTGTCTTTTTCAAACGCTGGATCGTACAGACCATGCTTTTCAGGCAAGCCATAGGAAGCCATCGAATCTTTACCTCGTTCGTCTGGAGACGGCCGACATCCTTCGAGCACCCAGGAGTCCCACCATCGGGTAAAGGTTCGCGCTACCCCCCCCACCCGCGAGTGGGTACGCAAACCCTGCCGAGCGCAGGTCTCCGAAGAGCCGTCCAATGGCCAATCCCAGCGAGACCATTCTCGACCAGGGAACGACCATCGGGCAGCAACGCAATCGACTCGATACGGAGCAATGATCATCCCGCGAACGGGAGGAACTTCCGGTGCCGAGTCGGCGTCGTTGTCAGGACTCGTTTACCTCGGGGCAACGAGCCGTGGGCGGAGCCAACCCAACCTGTGTGGGTCCGCTCCCTTGGCGATTCACGCGAATCCTTAACGGATCAGCGCCTTAATGGCGCGTTGAGCGCCGATTCCCCCCGCTGCCCGGACACGGACGCGTCCTGGCCTTTCCCCCGGCACTGCCGATAGGCTCGATCCGAATGACGTTCCCAAAGCGGACGAAGGGCGAACCATTGATTGCCCCCCCGATCGGAGAATCTTCCGGGAGAGTTTTGGGTCGACAACATCGCCATGGGAACCGATAAGGTTTTATTAACGACCAGGGGGGGCTTTCAAGGGGAGGAGGCTTTTGGCTTATCTTTAACCGCAACAACCACCTGCGCTTGCAGCATAGTCGTCAGCCTCCACCCACCGACCAAAACCGCCTCCCTCGCAGCACCAACCGACGGTACTTCCCGATGTTAACGCTCGGTTGGACGGGCGATTACGTAAATTAGCGATGTTGAAGGATGGGAATCGTCCCCGGCATGGAGTCAACAATGACGTCGCCTCCGTGGGATCTCTGCAAGCCTGGTCGCCCGATTCGCGGGATGTCCGCTATTCTTTTGCCCTGGCTTGATGAAGACCAGATCGATTGGCCCTCGTGGGAAGCCCACCTGCTTCGAACAGCCGACGCCGGCCTAACCCCCGCTATCAATATGGACACTGGATACGTCAATCTTATTTCCGACGCTCATCGGCAAGAGATTCTCGCTCGGGCGGAGCAGGTCTTAGGGGGCGGATCGTTCGTGGCGGGGGCGATCGTCGTTGATTCGCCTGGAAGCGGGTTCGATCTCGACACCTATCGACGGCGGATCCGGCAGATTGTCGATCACGGCGGCACGCCCATCATTTTTCCTTCCTTTGGTCTGACGAGTCTTTTGGGGCCCGATCTGCTGCGCGCTTACGAATCGCTGGCTTCGGACGTAGATGAGTTTCTTGCATTTGAGCTTGGGTTGATGTTTGCACCGTTCGGGAAAATACTCGACCTCGATACGTACGCAGGTCTGCTGTCGATTCGCAAATGCATCGGGGCCAAGCATTCATCTCTTTCGCGGGAACTGGAGTGGGATCGGCTTCGTTGCCGAGATCGTGTTCGGCCTGAGTTTATGGTTTTGACCGGGAACGATTTGGCGATCGATATGGTGATGTTCGGCAGCGATTATTTACTGGGGCTCTCGACAATGGCTCCCGATCTGTTCGCTCGTCGCGATCGATATTGGCAGGATCAAGACGCG
Organism: bacterium; assembly: GCA_019753235.1. Taxonomy (GTDB): domain Bacteria; phylum Planctomycetota; class Planctomycetia; order Kolteriales; family Kolteriaceae; genus JAIELF01. The sequence goes on along the minus strand of JAIELF010000003.1, from coordinate 22,095 downwards.
CGGTTTTTTGAACTGAATGACGGCCTTCAAGCGCTGGGGGCATTCACCTTCCGAGAGCCGGTGCCGGCATACAAACACTCGGCCGCTCAGTTTCTATTCGAACGGGGTTGGATCAAAACGTCACGAACGCATCGTGCCAGCCCCACGCGACCGGAGTCAGATCGGGACGTCTTGAGGCAACTGGCGGATCGTTTGGGGATTCTCTCTCCCGGCGGGAGATGAAGAATGGAGGCATCATGACGATCAAGCGAGTTGCCCAGCTCAAGTCAGCCGAGCAGTTTCGCGAGCATCTTGCCTCGCTTGGGATTGAATGGCCCATCGACGAATCGATCGATCCCTCCGTCTGGACTCGGCCCATCGAGAGCCGCAAGCCGATCGGCAACCGATTCTGCATTCTTCCGATGGAGGGTTGGGACGGGACCGAGCAGGGTGGCCCCAGTGAATTGACGCTTCGTCGATGGAAAAACTTCGGGCGATCCGGCGCGAAGTTGATTTGGGGCGGTGAAGCCGTCGCCGTTCGTCCCGATGGTCGCGCTAATCCAAATCAACTTTGTCTGGGGGAGAGCACGGCAAACGGAATTGCCGACCTGCGACAGGCACTGATCAAGGAGCACGACGATCGTTTCGGCCATGCGGATGATCTGGTGGTGGGGTTACAACTCACGCATTCGGGAAGGTACTGTCGTCCTCATGGCAAGTTTCATCCCGAGCCGATGATCGCGTATCGGCATCCGTGGCTTGACAAACGTTTAAGGCTCTCGGCAGACGTTCCGATTCTCTCGGACGACGAGATCAAAAGGTTGATCGATGATTTCGTTTTGGCCGGCCGGCGATCCCATCGTCTCGGTTTTGATTTCGTGGACATCAAGCATTGTCATGGCTACCTGGGTCACGAACTCTTAAGCGCGGTCGATCGGCCTGGCCTCTTTGGGGGCTCGCTCGAAAATCGTGCCCGTTTCCTTCGCGAGATCATCGAAGGTATTCGTGCTGAAGCTCCTGGACTCGATGTCGGTGTACGATTAAGCGCATTTGACTTTGTGCCGTTCGTCGCGGGCGAAGAGGGTGTTGGTCAAAGGGAAGAGGGGGACTTCCCTTACAAATATGCGTTCGGCGGCGACGGCACGGGGACGGGGATCGATCTGGTGGAGGTGATGATGCTGGTCCGATGGCTGGAAGAGTGGGGCGTGCGACTCCTCTGTGTCACCGCGGGAAGCCCGTATTACGTGCCGCACATTCAGCGGCCGGCCCTTTTCCCTCCATCGGACGGTTATCTTCCTCCTGAAGATCCGCTTGTGGGGGTGGATCGCCAAATCCAAGTGACGGCCCAAATCAAGAAGGCGTTCCCCTCGATGATCGTGGTCGGTTCGGGTTACTCGTATCTGCAAGAATGGTTGCCGGCCGTGGGGCAGGGGGTGTTGCGACAAGGCAACGCCGACGCGATTGGGTTGGGACGAATGGTCCTGTCCTATCCAGAACTTCCCGCCGACGTACTCGCCGGCAGACCGATCGAACGCAAACGGATTTGCCGAACTTTTAGCGACTGCACGACAGCCCCGCGACAAGGGATGGTTTCAGGGTGTTACCCTCTCGATCCCTATTTCAAGTCTCGCCCCGAAGCCAAGGTGATCGAGGAGATTCGCAAACGGCGGGACGGATAAGCCTGCGGGCGAAGAGTTTGCAAATCAATGGGATCACAAGAGCGGATCGAACATCAGGGGGTCTTTTTCTCGGGACTCACCTTACAGCCATACCCGGTGATGGTGACTTCGGTGACACCGGCGAAGACGTCTTTAAAGAAGGTAACGGTGATGCTCACCTTATCCTTCTCGAATTCCACGCTGCCACCAAATTCGGTTAACACTTTTCCGATCTTCTCTTCCTTCCATCCGTCGGCAATGAGTTGTGTCGAAAATGATTTCGCCAATTTCTTGACATCCATCTTCGATTTAAACTTGATCTCCTCCTGTTTCTCGTTGACGTCGAGGTCGCGCGCGTCCGAGGGGAGTTTCAACTCCACGATCGGGAGTTCTTCTTTCTTCATCTCTGGTTTAGGTTCATCCTTCTTCTCTTCGAGTAAGGATGGCGGGACCTCTTCTGCATGAATCTGCGTCTTCCCATCTTTATCATGGACAAAGACGAACAGGGCACGTTTTGGACGATCGAAGACCACCATCGTCCCTTCGGGCTTTTGGTATCCCCGGTCAGACCGATGCTTCCAGCCGAGTTTCGGAAGTTCCGACAGATAGAAGGCGATCGCCTTATCCTGGGGCATACTCGTCGCGCAGCGAAACTCTAGGACGGGATTGTCACGGAGCGAGAACGGTCCAACATCGGAAGGGACCAGGAAATCATTCTCCATGAGCGTAGCGCCGTACTGCACGGCCGTCTTGTTTCCCATCGCCGGCGCCATGCTGACATAGACCGAGAGTTTGACTCCGTTTTTGAGGTACTCCCACTGCCGAAACTCTTCTTCCTTTGGTTCGGAGCCATCAAGGTTTCGAATTCGCCTCCAACCGGTTTTTGTCAGGATCTGGTCGACGTCATTGGCGGACTCGGCCACCTTTTTGTCGGTGGTGAAAATGTGACTCCCGATGTTTTTAAAAATCGATTTCGAGCCGGCGGGAACCACTAATTTCGAAACATCAATGTTTCCTAAGTTCTGGACATTGATGAAAACATTCCCACCTGAATCCGACGCAGAAAGGAAAAGGCGAAATCCTTCCTTCTCCAATTCCATGTTGACGTAGGAGTCGGTCCGTTGCGGCGGTGATCCATCATTGATTTGTTTGCAGCCCATCGTTTTAAGTTGCCCGATGATTTCGTCTGCCACGGACGTTACTTTCCCTTTTCCGTTGGCAACGAAGCTCGAGACCGTGCCCTGTCCGGTGCCCATCTCCGCAGGAAGTTTCAGTTGCGATAGATCGATGACCCCTCGAGCCTGCTCGACCGTCGCGGGTTCGTCCGAACTGGCCCCAACGAAAGCCACTACCAAGCTGGCCAACATCCACGAATTCATGATGCGTCCTTCCCCAACCCTGTTGGGTCTATCCATTCTTCTTTTGAGCCGAAAGTCGCCGGCTCATCGCTTGTTCGGAGATCTGTTTCTCGAAGCGATTCAGGTCAGTGGGCCCGTGGCCGAACCCCGGTGGTCGATCTATTTGATCCGGCCTCGTTTGTCTATGAATGCCGTAAGATCATGTGGTGTATGGTTTAGCGACATCCATAATAATTGAGACGACATCGTGAATATTTTCACTAAGATGCGATGTTTAGAGGCGGTGAGGGCTTTTCAGGCTATATCCGTGGGATGATGACCAAGGGGCGGCAGATCCGCCGGCCGCCTTGGGACCTATGGGCACGTCGGGCAGTAGCAAGCCATGGTTCCACCGGTTCTCGGGGGTGGTCTGTTCATGCATTCCGATCTGGTCCGCCATACTCGCGTTTTGGGAATTGTTGGCGATATTTTGAAAATCCGCGCCAGCGATGCCGCCTTCAACGAGTTAGCTCTCGTTGAAAACAGTGACGGTCAGCAGTCGCTCGCGCAGGTCGTTCGTCTCGAAGGGGACGAAGTCAGCCTGCAAGTTTTTGCCGGCAGCAAAGGGATCTCGACCGGCGCCAGCGTTCAATTCCTTGGCCATTCGATGCAGGTCGCTTATTCGCCGAGCATTCTCGGGCGGATCTTCGGCGGATCGGGGCAGCGGTTGGATGATGGACCCGAACTGACCCACGAGCCGAAAATCGAGATCGGCGGGCCCAGCGTTAATCCGACCACCCGCTTGGTCCCTAAGAAAATGATCATGACCGACGTCCCGATGATCGACGTCTTTAACTGCCTGGTCGAAAGCCAAAAGATTCCGATCTTCTCAATTGCCGGCGAGCCTTACAACCAACTCTTGGCTCGGATCGGGATTCAAGCCAATGCCGACATCGTCATCTTCGGCGGCCTGGGACTTATCTTCGACGACTATCATTTTTTCCGAACCATGTTTGAAGAGGCCGGCGTTTTTCATCGGACGGTGATGTTTGTCAATCTCGCCTCCGATCCGATCGTCGAACGGCTGCTCGTCCCCGATATGGCCCTGAAGGTCGCGGAGCGATTCGCGGTCGAAGAGAAGAAACGTGTGTTGGTTCTGTTGACCGATATGACGGCGTACGCAGACGCTCTCAAAGAGATCGGCATCGCGATGGAAAAGATTCCCAGTAATCGAGGATACATGGGGGATCTCTATACCCAACTCGCGCAGCGGTACGAACGGGCTTGTGACTACGAAGGGGCTGGCTCGGTCACCATCTTGACGGTGACGACGATGCCAGGCGATGACGTCACGCATCCGGTTCCTGACAACACGGGGTACATCACCGAAGGTCAGTTTTATCTTCATGACGGCGTGATTGATCCGTTCGGCTCGCTTTCGCGACTGAAGCAGATGGTGATTGGCGAGGTGACGCGCGAAGATCATTCGCAGATCATGAACACGATGATTCGCTTTTATTCGAACGCGAAGGATGCGGAGAAGAAAAAGGCGATGGCCTTCGAGCTTTCTCCCTTCGACCACAAATGCCTTCGGTTCGGTTCTTTGTTCAAGAAGCGGTTCATGGATATCGACGCATCCATGCCGCTCAATGACGCTCTGGATGTCTGTTGGCAAACATTGGCCGAGTGCTTCGAACCACAAGAACTGTTGATGAAGCAGCAACTGGTGGACAAGTACTTCCCGACCTTGGCCGAGAGCACAAAGTAGGTTCGCTTGGGTTGGTGTGGGCGAAGTCTATTCGCAGGCAGGATCATCGATGGCTCGGTTGGCACTCAACAAAAGCTCACTCAAAAAGCAACGAGACCAACTCAAAACGTACAAGAAGTTTTTGCCCTCATTGGATCTGAAACGTCAACAACTCATGATCGAATGGCGAAGCAGTCAGCGCGAACTCGAAAGGCTGGACAGTGAACTGAGCCGGATCGGCGAGCGGATGCCCGAACTGCTGGACTTGCTGGGTTCCGCGGAGGTTCCTCTCGCGGGGCTTCTTCGGGTGACGGGGGTCGAGATCAAAGAGATCAACGTCGTGGGCGTGCGAGTTCCGGAACTCGGAAAGGTCTCGTTCGTGGTTGCCGACTATTCGCTATTGGCCAAGCCGTTCTGGGTCGATCATCTGGTCGACGGATCAAAGAGTCTGGCCGAGCTTCGTCTGCGGAGAGAAGTTCAGCAGCGGCGAACGCATGTCCTGGCGGACGCGCTTCGCAAGGTAACCCAACGAGTCAACCTCTTTGAGAAGGTTCTCATTCCGCAGGCTCAGGACAACATTCGCAAGATCAACATCTTCCTGGCCGACAGTCAGCGAGTTGCTGTCGTCCGGTCGAAGATCGCCAAGGCCAAGACCGTTGCTCGCCGGGCCGATCAACAGGACGATTCACTCTCAGCCCAGGCGATTTAAGAAAGCGAGTTTCTAGGGATGGCCATCGTTCCGCTGGCAAAGTTGACTCTTGTAGGGCTGCCGACCGATAAGCCGGCCGTTCTGCATTCGTTGCAACAGGCCGGCTGTTTGCATTTGATTTCGATGACCGATGATGGCAAGCAAAAACCCACGCTCGGGGAAGGGACGCTGCAAGCCCACGAGGCGCTTAAGTATCTAGAGTCTTCCCCGGTGAAACGGCCCGAGACCACCCACCCGACGGATTTTCAATTCTCCACCGTGGTAGAAGAGGCCGTCGGCTTGCAGGCCAAGCAGCGTGAGCTATCCGACGAACGGGATTCGCTTTCGAATGCCATTCAAGTTGTCGGCCCCTGGGGAAATTTCCGGGTCCCGTCGGCCGAGGAACTCGCAGGTCAGCGGCTTTGGTTTTATCAGCTTCCCCCCAACGCCTTGGAGAAGCTCGCGTCGTCGAATCTCATTTACAGCGTCGTTCAGTCTGATCAGCGTCACGCCCGCGTGGTGGTGATCTCTCCGACAGAGCCGGCCGGAGTTCCGGGGACAAGGATTGATCTTGATCCTCGCTCGCTGACGGAGCTTTCCCAGCGAAAGGATCACATCGAGGCGCAGTTAGAACGACTCTTGCTGGACCGGGCCGCGCTGACGCGGTGGATTACACTGATCAAACGAGAAATCAACGCGGCCGACGATCTGGCTCATTTGCACCTGGCAGGATCGCAAACCCTCGATACGAATCATTACTTCGTCGCCCAGGCTTGGGCCCCATGGGACGGCGTCCCGGCGATTCAGAAAATTGCTGACCAACATCGAATCGCTTTGGAAGTTGCTCAGCCCACCGACGACGAGAATCCCCCCACGCTTCTTCGCAATCCCGAATTCTTGGCCGGCGGACAGTCTGCGGTCACGTTTTATCTGACGCCGGGCTATCGCTGGTGGGATCCATCGCTGGTAGTGTTGTTTTCGTTTGCCGTCTTCTTCGCAATGATCATCTCCGACTTTGGCTACTCCGCGCTCTTGGCCATCGTTCTAGGCTTTCTTTGGAAGTCGCTGGGCAAAACCGTCGACGGTCGCCGACTTCGAAATCTGACGCTTATTCTGGTCGGATTCTCTTTGGTTTGGGGTGTGATCGTCGGCAGCTATTTCGGCATCGCCCCCCCCAAAGACAGCTTCTTAGGCAAGCTGGTCCTCATCGATACGACCAATCTGAATCAGATGATGCTCCTTTCGATCATCGTGGGTGCAAGCCATTTGGTCATTGCCAATGCCATCACGGCTTGGCGGACTAAGTCGTCGATCAAAGTGCTGGTGCCGGTCGGCTGGATCATGGCGATCGTCGGTGGACTCTTATTCGGAATGGCCAGCTACGACCAGCTCGGCAAGGGGTTTGGCACCATCGGAAGCTGGTTGCTGACGATCGGTATTCCCCTCGCGATATTCATGAACAGTGATCAACCGCTCCCCCCGCGTTCGATCTGGCATGTATTGGGTCGTCTGGGTGACGGAGTGAAAAACCTGATGGCGGTTTCTGCCGCTTTTGGCGACACACTCAGTTACTTGCGTCTGTTTGCCCTGGGATTATCGGGGGCGCAGCTTGCTTCAACGTTCAATAAGCTTGCCGTCGATTCGGTCCAGGCCTTCGGCGCTTTGGGATTGATCCTGGCGATCGTGATTATTCTGGTGGGCCATTCCCTAAACTTCGTTCTGGGAATCATGGGCGGCGTGATTCACGGTTTGCGTTTGAACTGTATCGAGTTCTTCAATTGGTGTGCCACGGAAGAAGGATACCCCTTCCGGGCCTTTAGTAAGAAAGCGTGAGTAAGATGCCGGACAATGTCTTGATGTTGTTAGGTTGGATCGGAGTCTTTGCTCCGATGGCATTAGGCGCCGTGGGAAGCACGATCGGTTGCCTTCGCGCCGGCCAGGCTGCCTGCGGAGCAATGCTCGATGCCGAGAGCGGCTACGGTCGATTCGTCGGCGTCTCGGCTTTCCCCGCGTCGCAGACGATTTACGGCATCGTGGTCATGTTCGCCCTTTTGCCGGTAATGAAAACATCCGGGGCCGGCGCCGCGGTGTTCGGCATCGGTGTGCTGGCGGGCATCGCCATCATGGGAAGCGCGATTGGACAGGGCCTCGCGTGTGCCGCCGCCATCTCCGCATTCAAAAGCAAGGCAGAGGTCTTCGGGCTCTCGATCGCACCCGCGGCATTCATCGAAGGCTTCGCTGTCTTTGCGATGATCTTTGCGATCGTTGCCGCAAACACCGTGGGCGCGCCGGCGGCGCCTCCCAGTCCCTAGTGATCAGGACCGAGCTTTTCGTCCTGACGAGCTTCTAACGATCATCAATGAAGGCGAAACCATGGACAAGAATGCATCTCACGGCGTGCAGCAGCTTATCGATCGACTCAAGGGAGAAGGGGTTGATGCCGGCCAGAAGCAGGCCGATTCCCTCTTGAATGAGGCCCGCTCGCGAGCGACCCACATTCTTGAACAGGCCAGTGAAAAGGCCAAGCAGCTCACGGCCGAGGCAGAAAAGGAATCAACCCGCCTTCGCCAATCGGCCGAGGCATCGTTGAAACTCGCGCTGCGAGATACGACCATTAAGCTCCGCGAAGAGGTCGTCGATCGTTTTGCCAAAGAGCTTCAACAGCTCGTTTCTCATGAACTGAATCAGCCCGATTTTCTGCGTCAGGCTCTTCTCGAAGTAACGCGTCAATCAGTCCCGGCCGACGCTCATCAGATGAAGGTCATTTTGCCCGCAGGCGCGGTTTCCAATGACGATCTTCGCAAGAACCCCGACGAACTTGAGAACGGCTCGTTGTCGCAGTTTGCTTCGAAGCTCGCCAAGGATGTTCTTTCCAAAGGAATCGAGATCGCCACCAGCGACGATCGCCGATCCGGCCTTCGGATTGAATTGGCAGGGAGCGACGTCCGTGTCGAAGCAACCGATCAAGCCATCACGCAGTTGCTGCTCAAACACCTGACTCCCCGATTCCGAGCATTGATGGAAGGGATGGCTTCGTGACGCCCGGCTCGACCGAACAATGGTCGTACACTTTTCTGATGAGCAGCTTGCCCCCCATGCCGCCGCGATTCGATGTCGCGCGATTGCCGATCTCGGCGGCGGCACTCGAAGAGCGGCTCTCGCGCTTGGCCGAGCAAGATTTGCGTCTGGTCGAGCAGATGCGGGACCTTCTCTTCTGGGATCGAATGGATCTGGCCGCCACCGACGAAGAAGTTCTCGGTCGATGGAAGACTTTCCTCAATACTGCCCGCAACGGGGTCGCTCGTGAGATTGTGTCCCTGCGGATGGATGTTCGAACCATCGTCGCGGCACTCCGGTCGCGACGGCGCGGGTTGCCTTTGCCGGCAAGCTTCAGTCCCTGGATGCCGACGATCCGACGAAACCTCGGCGAACCATCGCTGGGGCTCGGCACGCGTTTTCCCTGGATCGCGACTCTCGACCGTTACCTTGCCGAGGGAAACGTCGATGACGCGGATCGGCTTTTGCTTGGAAACATCTATGAACAATGGTCTCGACTCGCGGCCGGCCGACCGGCTTCGCTCGAGGCTGTTCTGCTCTATGTGGCTCGTTGGGATGTGATTCATCGTTTCGTTTCTCGTGACCGCCAGCGGGGCGAGCAACGAATGGAACTGCTGGTGACGGAGGCTATCGGTGACTACCGCCGTCTCTTCTGACGCAATCGTGACGGGCGTCAACGGAAACATTGTTTCGATCTCGGCCGAGGGCTTGGAGATCACCAAAAACGAGATCGGCTACGTCTGCACCGGAGCTGACCGCTTGAAGGCGGAAGTCCTCCGTGTGGAAGGCCATCTCGCCGACTTGCAGGTCTACGAGGAGACCGCCGGCGTTCGGGTTGGCGACCGCGTCGAGCTGACTGGTCAACTTCTCTCTGCGAAGTTCGGCCCGGGTCTTTTGGGAACCGTTTACGACGGGTTGCAAAATCCCCTTCACAACCTTGCCCAGGCGGACGGATTCTTTCTCAAACGAGGTCGATACGTCGATCCGCTTGATCGCGAACGGCGTTGGCCCTTCACTCCGGTCTGCAAAGTCGGTGATCGACTCCGGGCAGGCGACATCATCGGAACGGTGCCAGAGAACCGATTCACCCACAAAATCTGTGTCCCTTTTGCCGAGCGTGGCGAAGTCGAGATTCTCGCGGTCCATGATGGAAACTTGACCGTTGATGAACCGGTCGCGCGCATTCGCGATGCCAGCGGCCAGGAGCGTACCCTCAACATGGTGCAAGATTGGCCCGTCCGCAAGGCGGTCCCACAGAACCTCATCAAGAATCGTTCGGTCGAAAGGCTGTATCCCTCCGAGCCCATCACCACCACCATTCGCCTTATCGATACGTTCTTTCCCATCGCCAAAGGAGGGACCGCTTGTATCCCCGGTCCTTTCGGGGCCGGCAAGACCGTTTTGCAGAGTCTGATCTCGCGATACTCATCCGTCGATGTCGTGATCGTGGTCGCCTGCGGCGAGCGAGCCGGCGAAGTCGTCGAAACGCTTCATGAGTTTGGCCGTATGCAAGACCCCAAGGGCGGGGGCGCTCTCATGAACCGGACGATCATCATCTGTAACACCTCGTCGATGCCGGTCGCTGCCCGCGAATCGTCCATCTATATGGGGATCGCCCTAGGCGAATATTATCGACACATGGGGCTCGATGTTCTCCTGCTCGCCGATTCCACTTCTCGCTGGGCCCAAGCCATGCGAGAAACCTCCGGCAGGCTCGAAGAAATTCCCGGCGAAGAAGCTTTTCCTGCTTATCTCGACTCCGCGATCAAGGCCGTCTACGAACGGGCCGGCGTCTTCAAAATGTCCGACGGCAGCAAGGGTACGCTGACCATGATCGGTACCGTTTCCCCCGCGGGCGGTAACTTCGACGAACCAGTCACGCAATCAACGCTCGGTACCGTCAAGACCTTCTTAGCGCTTTCTTACGATAGAGCCTACAAGCGATTCTACCCCGCGGTCGATCCGCTCATCTCGTGGTCTCGCTACTTGGGACAACTTCGTCACTACTACGAGACGCAGATCCGAGCCGGCTGGGCCGACACGGTCGAAAGCATGCTGCAACTCCTTCGGACCGGCGACGGCGTGCAACAGATGATGCAGGTCACAGGCGAAGAGGGAATTTCGGTTGATGACTTCATCATCGTTCAAAAAGCTTACCTGCTCGACATGGTCTACCTGCAGCAGGATGCCTTCGATAAAGTCGATGTTTCGATGCCGCTCGAACGACAACAAGAGGCCTTCGCGCTGGTCGTGGATGTCATCGAACGGACCTACAAGTTTGCAAGCAAGGAAGACGTCCGCTCCTACTTCACTCGTCTGATCGGACTCTTCAAGAACTGGAACTATTCTGAGTTTCGCTCTCGCGAGTACGATCGGATTGCCGGCGAAATAAAGCAGCTCGCCAAGGACCATACCGATCTGGGAATCTGACGATCCATTCAAAAGAGGTCTGCACTTCGAGTTCGCGTGAGCTGCTCGGTGTTCGGCCAAAAGGATTGCACAGCGGCTCGCGCCGGTTGCCTACGGCGAACACTCGCCGGCAGGCTCGATTCGTGCTTGCGATCCTCTCTTGCCTTATGGACTCCCAATAGATACGTTGTTGACCATCCGATTCAACCGTCGCTGATCGCCATGTCCCGGACCTGGATCAAGTTGTCCACGACTTCTTTGGCTCAAGAGCCCATCAGGGGCCAAATCCACCCCTCCGGATCTTTCGACCAACGATTCATCGGAACCGAGGTCCCTGGGCGTCTTTTCTCGAAGTAGCTTTTACCCTTTTGGGGTTCCATCTACCCGATTCAAACGACCCGCGGTGTTCCATACAAAGAAACGATCATCGCGCTGACCTGAGTCCGCGCCGTTGCCCGAAGGGTGATGGCGCAGGCCCGTTCATCGATGAGGAGAGGTGACAGAGCGGCCGATTGTGCAGCACTGGAAATGCTGTGTCTGGGAAACCAGACCGGGGGTTCGAATCCCCCCCTCTCCGCTGGCATGCCTTAGCGGTTGATGCAAGTGAAATCATGATAATGACTTGCATCAATCATGCCTCGTTCGAGGCGAACTTTTGTGGCGCTGTTTGTGGCGTTTTGTAGCGGGGGGATTCTCTGACAGGAGGATCTCATGGCAGGCGTTTCTTCCCAAACAACCTCTCGATCGAACCGTTCGAAGTCAGAGTTCCGAATCGGAAAGGTGAAGGGCTACCTTCGGGGGAAGATCTGGTACCTCTACTACTTCGAAAGCGGCAAGCGGCTTCGGCCACGTGTCGGCTCTAACAAGTCAGCGGCCGAACGAGTCGCCGCCCAGATCAACGGCCAGCTCGCGGGCCAAGCGCCGACATTCTTCTCCTTCGAAGATATCTCGATTGAGGAACTTCGCGCCCGCTGGCTTGAACATCATGGGCACGTGCTCCGCTCCTCGCTGGCGACCATCGGGCGTTACCGAACCGCTACCGACCATCTCTTGAAGTACGCCTCGGCTCAAGGGTGGAGTGGTCAAGCATCCCAGCTGACTGCTTTGCATGCCGAGCGATTCGTGAAGTACTTGCGATCGATCGAGGTCGCCCCCAATGGTCATCCGAACTCGCCGAAACGCCCGCTTCGAGACAAAGGCGTTCTGTTCATCCTGGAGACTTGCCGGGCCATGTTCACCTACGCTCACAAGCGTCGGAACTTGGCACCCTATGCCGACAATCCATTCTCGCTACTCGACCTTGGACGAATACCCGTCGAAGATGCCAAGCCAATTCGCTTGTTGACTCCCGATGAAGAAACGCGCTTCTTCGAAGGGTGCAACGATTGGGAGCGATCTATTTTCCTGACGTTAGCTTTGACGGGCATTCGTCCAGGAGAGCTGGTTCACCTCTTGATTGATGAGGATCTCGACTTGGACGAGGGAATCCTGAAGGTGCGAAACAAGGCGGATCTGGGTTGGCAAGTCAAGACTCGATGCGAACGGAGCATTCCGCTGGTGTCGCCGCTCCGAGATCTCCTGGTTCGCCTAGTAGCGGGCCGAAAACAGGGCTTGTTGTTTCGTCGTGAACGTTACAGCGCGGATGCGGGCCAGATTGATCTCCGAGAGCGAGCGCGTTATCGCCTCACGGAATACGAGCAGGCGACAGGCCAGCCTCTTTCGCGTGAAAAGCGTCAACGTTTACTAAAGAAGGTTTGGACGGAGGCCGGTCTCATTCGGCCCGAGCGAGTTCGCTTATCGTTCATCCGTCGAGCCAAGGCGATCGGTCGGCCCGACTGCACGGCACCGAAAATCTTTCGTCATGCGTTTGCCACGTTGCTGCAAGATGCCAACGTCGATCCTTTGATCCGCAGCGAATTGATGGGGCACTCGATAGGCGCGCATGGCGGTCTCGGCATGACCGGCGTCTACACGCACACCCGGGCCACCACCAAGCGAGATGAATTAATCCGGGCCATGTCAGCTACGCCAGCCTTCCACGCCGCCGAGGCAGCAAGTGCCCGGTTGGGCTAGTCGATGAGGTCGCACTCGTCGATCGGATCAATCGTTCGCAGAGTACATGCTGGACAAGGGAATGAGCTAACAATGGCCTCGAAAACCGACGGAGGGAGTCGCCTCGGGGTGTCGCGACCAGAGCAAGTTGACGATGGACGCCGGCACGCGCAAGACACGACGACATTTGCAATGGTGCAAGTGCGTTCACCCAACTGACGGCGATGTAACCACACACTGCCCGTTTGAGTGCTCTCGGTCGTGACCACCGAGGCATGGAAGCGATTATGGTTCGTCGATCGGTCGATGTGATTGAAACAGCACCCAAGACGTGCCTACAGAAAATGACTCTTCGAAATGACAGAAGGTACGACTGCTGCTACGAACAATCTGTGCCAAATGCCGTCACATGGATACTCTCTCTACTCCTGTTTTGGAAGAGGTGAGTCTTTCTCACCTTCCCCTCTCGGCCCCCTCTCTCCGCGTGGGCCTCTCGTGCCCTGCGCACCTTGTTCGCCCTTGTCACCTTTCGGGCCGCGAAGCAGTTCGATCAGCTTCGGATCACTCCGAAGCTGCTGAATAATCCGCTCCGTTTCCACAGACGACGACCGCGAAAAGTAATTGACCGAGTAGATCGTAAAGACGACCAGGAAACCGGAGAGGAAGTAGAAGCGTGCTGTCTTGTAAAGGTCAGCCAAGTAGTCTGTTACGTTGTCCGTCCCGCTCTGGCACTGGAGGTAAGAGTTGAACAGCGTCTTCTTCAGGTCGTCCTTGGGTAACGCGACCTCGGACTGCTGAAGCACCGGGACAGTTTCACCCTTAATGTCGAAATAGACCCACATCACGACTAAAGCGTTCAGCAGCAGAAGTATCCCGACGAAGAACACGACGCTCACGTAAACGGAGCCGAAGTCTGTCGATTTCGGCAGGAACGCGGCGAGGATTGCCAGTAGAGCCGAGTTCAACGTGATGAGCGTCTTGGCCTTATCCGTAACGAACGCCCTACGGTCTAACGAATCCTTGTAGCGGTCCTTAGCCGACGCAAGCAAAGTGTCGAGATCTTTTGCATTGTCCAGGTTGAAGTCGCTGTAGTGTGAGTGGCTGTACGCCCGCTTCGTCACGTCCGTGAAGGTGCATTCGATGCCGTAGATACGGATGGACGCGAAGGTAATGCAATCCAACACGAATTTGCGAAAGTAGAAGAAGCTGTCAATGAGGCTTTGGATTGCCATACCGTTTCACTTTCGGGAGAAGGCGTCCACAAAAGACGCCGCAATGTTCGCTGCCCCGGCTAGGTCAAGCCAGGCCCACTGTCCGTTCGGATTCACTTCAAAGAATACCCACTCGCCGTCCGTCGTTACCGCCATGTCGATGGCTGCGAACCGCAGACCATAGGAGGCTACGAGCGATTCTAGCCGCAAACGTACCTCATCGGTGAGCGCGACCGGCTGATAGATAACGTCGTCCATGTTGTTACGCCGGATGTCACACCTCTGAGAACCGTCTGGCTCCTGAGCGGTCAGTCCGACCGCGTGATGCCTCCCGTCAACGATTGTGATCCGTACGTCGCACTGCTTGTCGATGAAACGCTGAAACATCGTCGGACAACCCCGAAGGTCGTCCAAGTCCGCTAAGTGCGCGTCGCTCACGCGGTTTGTGTAGATGAGCGAGTCCCGCTCCCCTTCTGGCCGCTCGACGTAGCCGCTGGCCATTGGTTTCACGATCACCCGCCCGGCGTGTCTAGCGAAGAAAGCCGACAGTCGGTCAGGTTCTTGCGTAACCAGCGTGTCGGGGACGGTCAGCCCCAAAGACGCCGCCCTGGTGAGTTGTTCAATTTTGTGCGAGGCCCGCACGTTGCGAGAAGGGTGGTTAATCCACTTCGGCTCCTCGATGATAGCCAGAAAGCCCTCCAATGCTTCCGCCCACTCGTCCAGCACCAGCCGCCCCTCGGGGGAGTTGTCGATCTGAGGGTGCTTCAACCGTTCGGGCCTGCGATACCAGACGTTCGAGAAGCGACTTGGTGGATACCAGACCCCGTCGACGCAGAGCATCGGACTACCAGCTTCATAAGCGAAGGTTGCACGTTGAAGAACAGTGTCGGTGTCGAGCCGCACGAACTCGATGTCACTTCGTGCCAGAACGGACGCGAGGTAGTCCGCCGTCACGTCTTCGCTGTTGGATAGGATTAGGAGCATTTCGGGATCGCGTGTAAAGTGCGCTGCTTGGGGTCGTTGTCGTCTGTTTCGGCCCGGACAGCGGTGAGAGTCTTAGTTTGAGCAACCGGGACGGCCAGTGGCACGGGCACACCCAGGTTGGCGATTGGGCTCGGTACGTGATCGGACTGCTCCCGCTTCACTAGTGTTCTCGTGTCCCTGCCGGTGATGGCTCGCATAAGGCCCTCGCACCGATCCTTGTCGCCAGTCTCGCGGCCTACACCCGTCTTAGTCATGGTGGCGCCCGCAACTGTCGCAGGAGGCAGGGCACAGTGGGCAGCAACGGCATCGGCATCCGATTGCTCTCCCCGGGCTCTCGTTATTGTTTGTGTCCCCGCCCCGCAGTGGGTGTCTTCGACACAGAATTCTTCGAACCGGAGAAGGAAGGCGATCGGCATCTTAGGTTTCCTCGCTCAACGCGGTAGGGTAAAGAACGATTGGGTGCTTGGGTCGGCGTCAGCCTGCTCCCGCTTGACCTCGGTCAAGGTCTTGGTGCCCGCGAGCGGAACGATCAGACGCTCATTTGGCCGCTCCCCTTTGATTGCGGTTTTCTTATTCTTTGTCTCGGGGCATTGGGTGGCCGGGCGGGGTTCCTCCTGGAACCTTAGCAAGAACCCAGTTGTCATTTTTTGGCTCCTTGGCGAGTTAATCGGTCCTGTCTCCATACTGCGTGTCGCCGGATTCGAAGCCCATTTTCCATCAACCCTGATTCGCCTTAGAAAGAATCCAAATTTTGGACTCGAACCGTCCTCCCTCCTCGACAAAAGCATTACTTCATTTCAATTTAGCCGAACTTCCAGCGTTTGTCCTGCTTGGTTGTATAACCTCTCAGCTGCGTTGGGATTTGCCGAGTCAGTTTCTGTATCTCGACAAGCCTTAGTGAACCCCACTTTCGCGTATCGACTTGCGGAACGAGTATAGTGGTTCGAGTTGCAACCGGACTTCGAAAAGCTCCATGAGGCGGAGTCCAGCCACTAGATTGAACCGATCACTTGACTAGTTGTGCGACATGCTTCGGTGAAGTCGACCGAGGGGAAATAGCCAACTGCCCGATGACGAACCCTGCTGCTGGAGATCTGGGTTCCAACGGCGCCAGTGCGAGCCACTTTCGAAGAGGTTGATATCGTCTGCCGCCATCGCTTCCTCAGGGTGGAACCATGGCGCAGGGAGTTTTAAAGCAGATGCACCGTTCGGAGCCCGTCGTTCGTTGCGCCCCCTGAACTCTGGGCTGTTTTGTACAATACTCTGGCTCGTGTACGAAAACAACGCGGCGGCGAATATTGATGGCCGTCGCAGAATTGGGACTACTGATCTCCACCAATCCAAAGGCACCTGAGAGGATTCCAAGAGGAGGTATTGTCCAAAGTTGACTCGGCGGCAAAAAGTCGATGGGTTGGGATTGCGGGCGCGGAGGCTGGCGCTAAACTGTCGCGATGCTAACACGACGCGATCATCGAAGCGGAACACTATTCGATCCTTGGGCAGATCTCGGCACGCAGCGGCGTAAATTGCTGGAGCGAAGCTGGGCAGGCGTTTTTCGTGATTACTTGTTGAACCAACTTCCGGTGAGCGAGTTGGCGGCGGGGTTTCGCGACGATTTCGGTCGCCCCAGCAAGGATTTGTCCGTGGCGCTTGGTGCCCTCATCCTTCAACAACTCCATGATCTCACCGATCAGCAGACAACCGAAGCCATTGCCTTGAACATGGCATGGCACTACGCGCTCGACATTCATCACGAGTCCGATGCCTATCTGTGCGAACGAACGCTCCGCAACTACCGACGCCGAATTCTGGCGTCGGGATTAGAGGAGATACTGTTCCGGACGCTCACCGACCGGCTCATTCAGGAAGTCGGCGTCGACACCGTGAAACAGCGCCTCGACTCCACGACCGTGAAGTCGGCGATTCGCCGGCTGACGCGTCTCGGGATTTTGGTGGAAGCCGTCAGCAAGTTCCTTCGTGAGCTGAAACGGAAGCGACCCGATGGGTACTCCCAGGTCGATGTCGAGATTGTTCGCAAGTACGTCGAGCGCCGAGGGGACGGCTGCTTTGCCGATACACGTCCCAGCGAGTCTCGCCGCCGGCTTACGGAAGCCGCGCGCGACGTGTACGAACTGGTGGAACAGTCTCGCCAGACCTCGGCGACAACGCTTGAGAGTTTTCGGCTGCTGGAACGGATCTTTTATGAGCAATGTGAAGTCACGAGCAACCCGGAATCGCCAGTCGCGATTCGGCCGCCGCAAAAGGAAAACTGCGACGGCGTGATAAGTCCGGCCGACCCTGACGCTCGCTACAACAAGCATCGCGGGACCGGTTACCAAGTGCAACTCATGGAAACCTACGCCGAAGATGACGGCGCCGAGCAGGATGATTCTCAACCTCGCAAGCCCGACCTGATTACCCGTGTCGCCGTTCATCCGCTGACACAGCACGATCAAGATGCCTTGTTTCCAGCGATTGAAGAAACGACCAAACGAGGCATCATGCCAGGAGAACTCTTGGCGGACTCACACTACGGTTCGAACGAATCCCTCTCCAAGTGCACGACGCTCGGGGTGGAAGTCGTGTCACCATCAATGCCCGCGAAGGGAACTCGGCAAGGTAAATTGGCGCTGGAGGATTTTCAACTGGATGACGAAGGACGCGTACTTCGTTGTCCCACGGGCCAAGCACCCAAAGAAGCAAGTGTGGCTGACGCGCGTCTTCAAGTCGTCTTCGATCCCGTCATCTGTGCGGGCTGTCCACGTAAGAACGACTGCCCAGCCGCGGCCGTTGGACGTCGAGAACGTCGCTGGCGATACACACGCGATCGTCTGCGTCAACGCGCCCGGCGACTCGGCGATGCCGACGAAACATTTCGACAGCACTACCGCCGGCGAGCGGGGATTGAAGCCACTATGTCGCGCTTCAAACATCAGATGGGAATGGCCAAGCTGCGCGTGCGAGGCATCGCCAAGGTAACTTACGTGGCCATGCTCCGCGCGTTGGGGCTCAACATCCAACGCGTGGCGGCTTATCGAGCCGCCGTCGGGTAAGTCACGGAAACTGGGTAGGTTTTATCTGGGTCTCGCTCAATTCTGCATCGATCGCCAACTGTTGCCCGATCCACTCGCCGCAAAGAACCAGCGATTACAAGTCCGCGATGCCATCATCGGCTACACGCTACCCACCCCTTTTTGCCGCCGCGTCAACAATTGACAATAGCTCTTTGAGCGGACTCCAGAGGTATTCGACGGGGTTGAGTTCAGGTGCGTAAGGAAACAGGTAGTCGATCGTGAAGCGAGGATGTTTGGCGAGCAGATCGCGGACGACCTTGGCCCGATGATGACTCCCGCGATCCCAAACCACGATCACGTTTCCGCGAAGGTGACGAAGAAGATGGCCGAGGAACAGAGTCGTTCGCGGCCCGTCGTAGCTTCGCGCGAGGCGAATCGTTGAGGGGTGGTCTCGAAGAGTTCGAGGAATCTGGTTCAGTCGCGCCTTGAGATCAGCAACTTCTGCTTTGAGTTGGGTCGCTCGGACACTCAGCGCCTCGACTTTGCGGCGTTGCCCATAAAAGACCTCCATCACCGCCGCCTGCGCTTTGAAAGAAATCTCGCCAGAAAGCTCCTGCGGCATCGGTTTGCGTGGCATCTCACCCACGCCTCGAACACCTACCGATTCGCATAATCTGAAACAGATCGTTCCGTGAACGGGTTCCTTGGAATTCAAATGTGATCAGTGGAGCTGTAAGCTCTTACAGAAACAAAACGGGTAGAATCCCCTATTGATAATTAGCGATCAAAGTGGATCATGTGAATCATCATTTCTTCCTCAGGAAACTGGAAATCACGGACGAAAAGAAGAGTCTGGTTCGTATTCTCCGGGAGGTTAGAGGATTAGATCGCTCAACGAGTGTTGGTATGGATTTGCCGACTTCAATTGGTCAGCGCGAATCGGCTGGCACGTTGAAGTTCAGAATTCAAATGCCGTCCGACGCCGACGTATGAAGTCGATTCGCTAATTCGCTCTTCGACGAGGCGGGTTTCATTGATGGTTGACGCCAGAGCTTTTGCTTCTCGAGCGTCAGTAGCTTTGGGTGCCACCTGGCAATAGGCGTTTGCTTCATTCCAAGGAGCTGCATTTGCTGCGCAAATCGTCCACGTCTGATGTGCCGAGAGCGACTTGGGATGGGCTCTGGAAATCATGCATCGAGATAAGAGTTCCTGGTCTGGTCCAGGCCGATAGAGCTTGGTCTCGATTCAGAAGGAATGCAAGCATGGCCAACCGGAGCCTGTCGCCCAAACGACTCATGAGGCCACTGGCTGTTGTGCGCTGGCAAGGATTTCGCGGCGGAGCTGTAGACCTTGAAGGTCTGGCAGCCAAAGTTCCTCTGTCAGCGGAAACAAATAGGCGAGATGAGCCGCGGAGAATTCAAGGATCTGGAAGAGGAGAGCGGCCGGCCCGGTCAGGTCTTGTTGCTTTCGAGAAGCATGCTTGCGATACGCTGATTAGCAGAGAGAAAGTGGTGATTTTGGCGGAAGCCAGCTGGGCTAGGGCCCAGGTCGAAACGATGCCAAGGATGCTAGGCCAATGCAGAGTAGCTTGGGATAACAGCCTCAAGCGGAGTTTACAGCGATATGACAGTGTCCGTCCGGGCCATTGTCTGAATGCCGTCGCGCAAGTCTATCCAGGCAGCCGCAATCAAACAACAGTTGGCACAACCCTAACCGGGGGCAAGCTGTGCTATGAAATCATTGCAGGCCGAGTCGCTTCTCGTTTTCATCGGCTTGGCTGAGATTTTTCATTCGTAAATGGTGATTCGGCGGCAATAGTCGGATGATGTTGACTTCGACGGTCGTGGTAGTCCTCGAAAAGGAGTCGGATATGTTTAAGCGCCTACAAGGGAAACCGAAGGTCTGTCATTCCAACAGACGAAAATACATGTTCGATGTTCTTGAAGACCGTGAGTTACTTGCTTTCAGCGTTCTCAATACCGATCCGCTGGGGCCCGGATCGCTGTATGCCGCGATTGAAGCAGCAAACAATACCGCTGGGCCAGACGAAATTGAATTCAATATTCCGGGATCTGGGATCCAGTCCATTCAATTAAGCGAACCGCTACCTGCCATTCTCGAGCAAGTCACTATCGATGGCTTTTCGCAGGATCCGAATTCCGGTCAGCCGTCCATTTTTCTTGACGGATCGCTTTTGGGAAGCAATGCGAACGGGCTCGTGATTCAAGGGGAAGGAAGCACGATTCGTGGGTTGGCGATCGGAAACTTCTCAGGTTCCGGGATCGTCTTGAATTCCAATAACAACATCATTGTCGGTAACTACATCGGATTGAATGCGTCGGGATCGGCTGCGGCGTCGAATAGTTATGGAATTACCGTTGCCGCGACAGACGGCAACACCATTGGCCAGACGGCGGAGGGTCTCGGGAATTGGATTTCAGGAAACGCTTCTGCGGGCGTAATGCTCGACGGTGCAACCAACGTCCAGATCGTTGCCAATTTTATTGGTTTGAATGCGGCCGGCGACGAGGCGATCGGCAACGGAGTGGGAGTGCACATCACCGGTGGTTCGCACGGAATCAGTATCGGGGTGCCGATCGATTTTGGGAATGGTTCTTACGATCCGCTGGGTGGGAACGTGATCAGCGGCAACAGTTCCCATGGCGTGTTGATCGACGGGGCAGAGACGAACTTGGTGTTGGTCTCTGGCAATAAGATCGGCACCAGTGCCGATGGGAACACCGATCTGGGGAACGGGGGAGACGGCGTCCGGGTCGCGGATGGAGCCTTCTCCGTCGTGGTCGGCATGTTGGTGGGGGAAATCAGCAATGGAACCGAGACCCTCACCATTCCTCTCTACCCTGACGACAGCCGGAACATCATCAGTGGCAACAGCGGTTCGGGGGTGTCGATTGACGGGTCGGGTACGCACGATGTCTATGTGACCAACAACCGGATCGGTACCAATGCCGACAGCACGTCAGACCTGGGGAATACTGGCGCGGGAGTGTCGGTGACGGGGGGCGCGACCAACGTTAGCGTCGGCCGATCCCTCTTCAATGCGATCCTGTTCCAAGGAAGCAACGGCGATCCCGATGTCCTCATCCAGGGTGCCTTTGACGAGGATCAAGGGAACATCATTGGCGGCAACGACAGCGGCGGTGTTGTCATTCAAGGCGCGAACGAAGTCACCATCGCCGGCAACTTCATCGCCGGCAACACTGGCTCAGGGGTCGATGTCTCCGGTGGATCACACGGCATCGTTGTTGGCGTCGCCCCGGACTCGGGTGATGGAACCTATGACGCTCTCGGCGGCAACCTCATCAGCGGCAACTCGGCGAACGGGGTGCTCGTCCGTGGATCAAACACCCAACTGGTTGCCATTGCCGGCAACAAGATCGGCACCGATGACACCGGCAACAACGTCTTCGCCAACGGCGGCGCAGGAGTCCGTGTCGAGGACGGAGCTTCTTACGTCGTCATTGGACTGCTCGCGGGCACAGTCAGCAGCGGCACCGAATCGCAGAACTTCATCACCCACGCGAACGAACAGCGGAACGTTATCAGCGGCAACGCCGGCGACGGCATCTCCATCGACGGCGGTCAGACCAACAACATTTACGTTGCTGGCAACATCATCGGCGCTAACGCCGACCTCACCGCTGATCTCGGCAACGGCGGAGCCGGCGTCTCCGTCACTGGTGGAGCCACCTTCGTCGGCATCGGAAGGGCCCTCATCCGCTCGGCAGTCTTCCCCGCCGGTTTCACCCTATTGGGTGCCTTTGACGAGGATCAAGGGAACATCATCGGCGGCAACGACAGCGGCGGTGTTGTCATTCAAGGCGCGAACGAAGTCACCATCGCCGGCAACATCATCGCCGACAACACTGGCTCAGGGGTCGATGTCTCCGGTGGATCACACGGCATCGTTGTTGGCGTCGCCCCGGACTCGGGTGATG